>NZ_JAKFED010000032.1:0-22436 GCF_036675845.1 Allobosea sp.
GATGCCGAGACGATCGTGCGCAAGGCGATGAAGATCGCCGGCGACATCTGCGTCTACACCAATCACAGCCTGGTCATCGAGAGCCTGGAGGCGGCATGATGCAGTGCGATTCGTTGCAGTTGCAGATGGCGGAAAACCAGCGTTTGCTCCAGCAAGTCGAGAAGCTCGAGGCCGAGCTGAACTTCATCAAGACCCGGGAGTATATGCTGACGGGCCTGCAAGGCGAGAAGCTGATCGCCGACATGCTCAACGGCATCAGAACCGCGCGCAATGCATCCTACGACATGGTCGTCGGTTCGCTGAAGATCGAAATCAAGTATTCTCGGCTCAATATTCCGAATCCCAAGGCATCGACGCGCCGATGGTCATGGACAAACGTTCTCGGGGTGTCTGGCAACAAGGATGTGGATTTCATCGTATTGTTGGGCGATGTTGATGATAGATTCCGGGATCTCTACTCTGTAGAGAAGAATTCTCCTTTTGTAGTTTTTATTGTTCATAGAAAGCAAATACGAGATTTCGTATTGAGTGCGCGAGGACACCTGATCCAGCTTGTTAGTAAGCCTTCATCGAAATCCAAAGGCAGCAGGCTGTTTCGGGATCACCAGTTCACGATCTCCGATCTTGAGAATATGAACTTTCTCTCGGCGAATGTTTTCTCAGAGTTTAGAGGCAAATGACCACGTTTTCCCCTCGCGAGATCGTCTCCGAGCTTGACCGCTATATCGTCGGCCAGAACGACGCCAAACGCGCTGTCGCCATCGCGCTGCGCAATCGCTGGCGCCGCCAGCAGCTCGAAGGCCCGCTGCGCGAGGAGGTCGCGCCCAAGAACATCCTGATGATCGGGCCGACCGGCTGCGGCAAGACCGAGATCGCCCGCCGCCTCGCCAAGCTGGCGAACGCGCCCTTCATCAAGGTCGAGGCGACCAAGTTCACCGAGGTCGGCTATGTCGGCCGCGACGTCGAATCGATCGTCCGCGACCTGGTCGAGGTCGCGATCGGCCTGGTGCGCGAGAGCCGGCGCAAGGACGTGCAGGCCAAGGCCCATATCGCCGCCGAGGAGCGCGTGCTCGACGCGCTGGTCGGCGCCACGGCGAGTGCGACCACGCGCGACGCCTTCCGCCGCAAGCTGCGCGCCAACGAGCTCGACGACAAGGAGATCGAGGTCGAGATCGCCTCCGGCGCCTCGGGCCAGCCGATGTTCGAGGTGCCCGGCATGCCCGGCGCCTCGATCGGCGCGATCAACCTCTCCGACATGTTCGGAAAGGCCTTCGGGCAGAAGGGCAAGCCCCGGCGGGTCCTGGTCAAGGAGGCCTATGGCCCGCTGCTCGCCGAGGAGAGCGACAAGCTGATCGACCAGGAGGCGATCGTCCAGGCGGCGATCCGCGAGGTCGAGAACAGCGGCATCGTCTTCCTCGACGAGATCGACAAGATCTGCGGCCGCGAGGGCCGCTCCGGCGCCGACGTCTCGCGCGAAGGCGTGCAGCGCGATCTGTTGCCGCTGATCGAGGGCACCACGGTCGCGACCAAGCACGGGCCGGTGAAGAGCGACCATATCCTGTTCATCGCGTCGGGCGCCTTCCATGTCTCGAAGCCGTCCGACCTCTTGCCGGAGCTGCAGGGCCGCCTGCCGATCCGCGTCGAGCTGCAGCCGCTCGATGTCGAGGATTTCAAGCGCATCCTGACCGAGACCGAGGCCAGCCTGATCAAGCAGTCGGTGGCGATGCTGGCGACCGAGCAGGTCGAGATCGCCTTCACGCCGGATGCGGTTGCGGCGATCGCCCGGATCGCGGTCGAGGTGAACTCCACGGTCGAGAACATCGGCGCGCGCCGGCTCCAGACCGTGATCGAGCGCATCCTCGACGAGATCTCCTTCACCGCGACCGACCGCGGCGGCGAGAACGTCACCATCGACGCGGCCTATGTCGAGGCGAGGATCGGCGACCTGGCGCGGAATGCGGATTTGAGCCGGTTCATTCTGTAGGCACGGCGAGCAGAGTTGGCTGGTCTTCGTCTTCATTCTTGTTCATGATGAAGACAGGGAGGCAAAGTCATGTCGCGCACCACCACCATGACCGTCCGGCTCAGCGGCCCGCTCAGCGACTTCATCGCGGAGAATGTCGGGCCGAACGGCGATTATGAGAACGTCAGCGAATATGTCCGCGACTTGATCCGCCGCGACAAGGAGCGTGCCGAAGGCCAAGCCTTCGAGCGGCTGAAGGCCGAGCTTCAGCGCGCTTTCGCTGCGCCGGATTCCGCCTACCGGCCGCTGAGCGCCGCCGAGGTGATCGCGCGCAACGAGGCCTGAGCGTCGATGGCCGCCATCCGCATCCAGGAAGCGGCCTCGCACCGCCTCGATGAGATCTATCGCTATACGCGCGAGCGTTGGGGCAGGGATCAGGCGGAGCGATACCTGAACGGCCTGTTCGAGACCTTTGCCCGCATCGACACCCATGGCGTCGTTTCGCGGCCGGTTCCTGCCGAGTTCGGCGTCGAGGGCTATATGGTCCGCTACGAACGCCATGTCGTCTATTGGCGCCGGCTGGCGAATGGCGACATCGGCATCGTGACGATCCTGCACCAGCGCATGCACCAGATCGACCGCCTGCGCGACGATTTCGCGCCGTGAAAGGGCCGACGGGTCAGCCAGCCTCTCGCCTCGCCCGCGACTCTCTCATCGTCGGCGCCGCGACGATCCTGTCGCGGCTGCTCGGCTTCGCCCGCGATGTGCTGATCGCGCGCCTGCTCGGGGCGGGGCCGGTGGCCGACGCCTTCCTGGCGGCGCTGCGCCTGCCCAATCTGGTCCGGCGCGTGCTCGGCGAAGGCGGGCTCAACGCACCTTTCGTGCCGCTCTATCTGGCGATCAAGGCCGAGCGCGGCGAGGCGGCGGCAAAGCGCTTTGCCGGCGAGGCGGCGAGCCATCTCGGCCTGTTGCTGCTCGGTTTCGTGGCGCTTGCCGAATTGTTCGCGCCCTGGGTCGTGCTCGGGCTGGCCGGCGGCTTCGCCGACGAGCCGCAGACGCTGGCGCTCGCCGCCTTCTACACCCGGCTGATGCTGCCCTTCGTGCTGCTGACGACGCTCGCCGCCCTGCTCGCGGCGCTGCTCAATGCCGAGGGCCGCTTCACGGTCGCGGCGCTGGCGCCGGCGCTGATGAACGCGATCCTGCTCGGCGCCCTGGTCTTCGAGCTCTTCCGGGGCGGGCCGAGCCAGGACAGTGCCACCCTGCTCGCGGCCTGCCTCAGCCTGACCGGCCTCGCCCATCTCGTGCTGATCCTCGCCCGGCTGCGGCGGATCGGCCTGCCCCGCCCCAGCCTGCGCTGGTCGCCGCAGATGAGCCGGCTGGTCCGGACCGGCGGCGCGACCCTGCTGGCGGCCTCGGCGGCGCAGCTCGTCCTGCTGGTCTCGGTCCAGATCGCCTCCACCGGGATCGGCTCGGTCGCGGCGCTCTATTATGCCGATCGCGTCTTCCAGCTTCCGCTCGGCTTCTTCGGCGTGGCCATGGGCACGGTCGTGCTCTCGGCGATGGCGGGCGAGCAGGATCGCGCCGGCCACGACGCCCTGCTCGGCCGGGCCCTGGCGCTCGGGCTCGCCCTCGCCGTGCCGGCGGCCACTGCCTTGTTCCAGCTCGCGGAGCCGATCGTCTCGGTGCTGTTCGAGCATGGCCGCTTCGGCGCCGCCGACCGCGAGCGCACCGCCGCCGCGCTCGCCGCCTTCGCGTTCGGCCTGCCTTTCGCGCTGGCCGCCAAGGTGTTCGGGCAGGTCTATTTCGTCCGGCGCCGGCCGCGCACCCCGCTGCTCGCCGGCTTCGCCGCAGTTCTGGTCGCCGCCGGCGCCGGCTATGCCCTGCTCGGCTGGCGCGACGCCGCCATGGTCGGTGCCCTGGCGGCGAGCCTCGCCTTCATCGTCCAGGCGGGGCTCCTGGGCTTTCATCTGCTGCGCGAGGGCCTGTGGCGTCCCGACCGGGCGACGGCGCGCACGGTCCTCGCCATCCTGCTCGCCGCGGCGCTGATGGCGGCGGCGCTCGATGCCCTGCTGCGGCCCCTGCTGCCGCTGCTTGCGCCCGGCCAGCCAGGCCTGTGGCGCGCCGCGGCGCTGGCGCTGCTCTGCCTCGGCGGGGCTGCCGTCTATGGCCTTGCCGGCTGGATCCTCGGCGCATTCGGGCCGCTGCTCTTGCGCCTTCGCGGCGCTTCCGCCAGAACGCCGCGGTCCTGAGCCGAGGATTCGTCGCTCAGGCCCGATTTCGCAAGATGACGGAGCGCCCGATGGCCGCTTTCCTTCCCCGCGTCTTTTCCGGCATGCAGCCGACCTCGACGCTCCATCTCGGCAATTATCTCGGCGCCCTGGTGAACTGGGTGGCGATGCAGGAAACGCATGACTGCATCTATTGCGTCGTCGACATGCACGCGATCACGCCGTCCATGGACGTCTGGGGCGGCCCGGTCGAGCTGACCCGCGCCACCCGCGAGGTCGCGGCCGCCTATATCGCTGCCGGCGTCGATCCGAAGCGGAGCATCATCTTCAACCAGAGCCAGGTGGCGGGCCATGCCGAGCTCACCTGGGTCTTCAACGCGGTCGCCCGCCTCGGCTGGCTCAACCGCATGACCCAGTTCAAGGAGAAGGCCGGCAAGGACCGCGAGAACGTCTCGGTCGGGCTCTACGACTATCCCGTGCTGATGGCCGCCGACATCCTGCTCTACAAGGCGACGCATGTCCCGGTCGGCGAGGACCAGAAGCAGCATCTCGAGCTGACCCGCGACATCGCCCAGAAGTTCAACAACGATTTTTCCGAGCAGATCGGGAAGCTCGGCACCGGCACCGGCGATCTCGGGTTCTTCCCCTTGCCCGAGCCGATGATCCAGGGCCCGGCGACGCGGGTGATGAGCCTGCGCGACGGCACCAAGAAGATGTCGAAGTCCGACCCGTCGGATTATTCGCGCATCAACCTGACCGACGATGCCGAGACCATCGCCCAGAAGATCCGCAAGGCGAAGACCGATCCCGAGCCTCTGCCTTCCGAGGCGAAGGGGCTGGAGGGCCGGGCCGAGGCCGAGAACCTCGTCGGCATTTATGCCGGCCTCTCGGGCGCCACCCGGGAGCAGGTGCTCGCCCAGTTCGGCGGCGGCCAGTTCTCGGGCTTCAAGACGGCGCTGGTCGATCTCGCCGTGGCGAAGCTCGCGCCGCTCGCCGGCGAGATGCGCCGCCTGCTCGCCGATCCCGGCCATGTCGACGCCATCCTCAGCGACGGTGCCGACCGTGCCGCCGAGATCGCGGCGCCGATCATGCGCGACGTCAAGGACATCGTCGGCTTCGTCCGGCGCCGCTGAACGGAAAGCGCACCGGGCCCGGCAGGCTCGGCCGGGCTTGCGCTGACCTTGCGGCGCCTGCCAGATAACAGGCTCTGGAAGCGACGACAGGCGGCGGCAATGGTCAAGAGACGGCGGTCCTACGAGACGGGCCATCGCCCGAAATTCCTCGCAGTGGTGGACGACAGCCCGGAATGCGCCAAGGCCGTGCGCTTCGCGGCGCGGCGCTGCGCCCGCGTCGGCGCCTCGATCGTGCTGCTCGGCGTGGTCACGCCTCCGGCCGACGAGACCTGGCTCGGCGTCGGCGAGGTGATGCAGGCCGAGGCCGAAGCCGAGGCCGAGGCGCTGATTGCCGCCGCTTCCGCTTCCGTGCGGGCGCTTGCCGGCCTCGAGCCGGAGAAGGTGGTGCGGACCGGCGTCAAGGCCGACGAGGTGGTCAAGCTGATCGAGGCCGACGAGGACATCTCGCTGCTGGTGCTGGCCGCCGGAACCGGCAGCAACGGGCCCGGCCCGCTGGTCAGCGCGCTCGCCGGCAAGAGCGCCGGGACCTTCCCGATCCCGGTCGCCATCGTGCCGGGCCATCTGGCCGACGAGGAAATCGACGCTTTGGCCTGAGCGGCGATGCCGCTGCGGCTGGAATGATTCCAGCGCCCGGCCTATATCGATGGGAGGAACGGCGGCCTTGACCCGCCGGTGCCGGAGGTAAGAGCCATGTTCATCCAGACCGAAGCCACGCCCAATCCCGCTACCCTGAAATTCCTGCCCGGCCGCAGCGTCTCGCCCGACGGGCCGGTCGAGCTGCGCGATCCGGCGCAGGCCGACCGCTCGCCGCTCGCCACGCGCCTTTTCGGCGTCAAGGGCGTCTCGGCCGTGTTCTTCGGCTCCGATTTCATCACCGTCACCAAGGCGGAAGGCGAGTGGCCGCATCTCAAGCCCGCCATCCTCGGCGCGATCATGGAACACTATATGTCGGGCGCGCCGCTGCTCGCCGACGGCGCTGCGTCCAATGGCGCGGATGAGAGCGAGGACGAGTTCTTCGCTGACGAGGATGCCGCGACCGTCGAGACCATCAAGGAGCTGCTCGAGACCCGCATCCGCCCGGCGGTCGCCGGCGATGGCGGCGACATCACCTTCCGCGGCTTCAAGGACGGCACCGTCTATCTGGCGATGAAGGGCTCCTGCTCGGGCTGCCCGTCCTCGACCGCGACGCTGAAGCACGGCATCCAGAACCTGCTCCGGCATTTCCTGCCGCAGGTCCGCGAGGTCGAGGCGGTTTGAGCGGGGCTGCGCCCTCTGCTCGCGCGTCATTCCGGCCGCAGCGAAGCGGAGCGCCGGAATCCATCGTAGCGCTTATCGTCCTTCGATGGATTCCGGAGCTGCGCCGCTACGCGGCTTGTCCGGAATGACGGTGGGTTTTTCATGGGCGATTTGACGGGCTGGGCCGAAGACTGATGCGCATCCTCGCGATCGACACCGCGCTCGGCGCCTGTTCGGCCTGCGTCCTCGAGGCCGGCGAGACGCTGCCCGTCGCCATCGAGCAGGTGGCGATGGAGCGCGGCCATGCCGAGGCGCTGATGCCGATGATCGAGCGCGTCATCGGCGCGACGCCGGGCGGCTTCTCCTCGCTCGACCGTGTCGCCGTGACGATCGGCCCCGGCAGCTATACCGGCCTGCGCGTCGGCATCAGCGCGGCGCGGGCCATCGCCTTCGCCGCCGGAATCCCCGCCGTCGGGGTCTCGACGCTGGCGGCCTCGGCCGCCCCGCTGGTCGGGCGCGAGGGCGGCCGGGTCATCGCCGCGGCGCTCGATGCCAGGCATGGCCAGGTCTGGTTCCAGGCCCTGAACGCGCAGGGCAAGCCGCTGGTCTCGATCCGCCAGGTCAATCATCGCGATGCGGCCCGCGCCATCGGTGCCGGCCCGGTCTCGCTCGTCGGCTCGGCTGCGCTCGCCGTCGCCAACGAGGCCTGGGCGATCGGGCTCGACGCCGTCATCGTCGACGACGCCAAGGCGCCGGACGTGATCTGGGTGGCGCGGCTCGGCCTGATCGCCGATCCGCAGAGCGCCCCGCCGCGCCCGCTCTACCTGAAGGAGCCGGAGACGACGCCGCAGGACCGCGCCCGCCTGCCCCGGCGCTGACCATGGACTGGCTCGAACGCCTGCGCCGCCGCCGGGCGGCCCCCGCCCGCACCGGCCGGCTCGATGCCGCGCAGGCGCGCCAGGTCGCGGCCCTGCACCATCAGGGCGGCTTCGCGCGGTTCTGGGAGCCCGGCGAATGCGCGGCCCTGCTGGCCGACCCCGGAATCCTCACCGATGGCGTGTTCTCCGGCAGTGCCGCCGAGCCGGCCGGTTTCGTGATGTCGCGGCTGGCCGCGGACGAGGCCGAGATCCTCAGCATCGTGGTTGCCAGGACCGGCCGGCGCGCCGGCCTCGCAAGATCGCTGCTGGGCGCCCATCTGGCCCAGCTTTCGGCGCGCGGCGTGAACCGGCTCTTCCTCGAGGTCGACGAGGGCAATGCGGCGGCGATCGGCCTCTACCGCCAGTTCGGCTTCGTCGATGTCGGCCGGCGCGAGGGCTATTATCCCAAGGCCGATGGCAGCCGCGCCGCGGCGCTGGTGATGCGGCTCGATCTCTCTTGAGGGGAACTGCCGGCGCCGGCCATGGACGCGCGGACGGCCGGCGACTATAGCCGGGGCCAGGTGAGCGGAGCGCGGCGCGAAGAATGAACGGCCTACGTCCCGGCGCGATGCTGCGCATGGCGCTGATCTGCCTCGGCACGCTCGTCCTGATTCCGCCGCAGCTCATCTCGATGCGGCTCGGCCCGCGCCATGGCTTCCTGTTCACGCGGCTGTTCCACCGCCTGGTCTGCCGCGGGCTCGGCGTACGCACCGTGATTCGCGGCACCCCGCCGGGCCGCGGAGAGGGCGGGCTGATCGTATCCAACCACGTCTCCTGGCTCGACATCCCGGTGCTCGGCGCCGTGCGCCCGCTCTCCTTCGTCGCCAAGGCGGAGGTGGAAACCTGGCCGGTGATCGGCTGGCTCTCCAAGCTGCAGCGCACCGTCTTCATCGACCGGATGCGCCGCAGCGCCACCGCCGACGTCGCCGCCGAGATGGGCCAGAGGCTGTCGAACGGCCAGGCCGTCGTGCTCTTCGCCGAGGGCACGACCGGCGACGGCACGCGCGTGCTGCCGCTGCGCTCCTCCTTGCTCGGCGCGGCGCATCAGGCGCTGCGCGGCGAAGGCGAGGCCGAGATCACGATCTATCCGCTCTGCATCACCTATACCGGCTTTTATGGCCTGCGCGGCGGGCGCAGCGAGCGCGCGGCGCTGGCCTGGCATGGCGATACCGAGCTCGGGCCGCATCTGAGGGCGCTGCTGGCGGCAGGCGCGGTCGATGTCGAGCTCGCCTGGGGCGAGCCGATCCGGATGGGGCGCAAGCTTTCGCGCAAGGAGGCGACGCGGCTCGCCGAAATCGCCATCCGCCGGGCCCGGCAGGAGGCCGTCACGGGGCGGTCACGCGCCTGAGCGAGCGTCGCGATGGCTGGTCGTCATCGGCCAAGATATTGCGTGCCGACCTCCCGCGGCGGTATGATTCCCAAATTGCGGCCGGCTAGAGCAGGATGCGAAAAGTGGAAACCGGTTTTCGCAAGAATCCTGCTCTAACCCTTTGGTGAGAGACGGATTCAGATGTCAGATGGGATCATTCCATGATTCCATCTGACATCATCCGGCTCTAGAGTAAGGAGACGAGGTTGAGGTCGGAACCGGGTTGATGAAGAAAGTCCACATCAAGTCCTATGGCTGCCAGATGAACGTCTATGACGGGCAGCGCATGGCGGATGTTCTGGGCGGCGAGGGCTTTGAGGAAACCGCGACGCCCGACGACGCCGACCTGATCCTGCTCAACACCTGCCACATCCGCGAACGTGCGGCGCACAAGGTCTATACCGAGCTCGGCAAGCTGCGCGAGCTGAAGCAGGCGCGCAAGGCGGACGGGCGCGAGACCACGCTCGTCGTCGCCGGCTGCGTCGCCCAGGCCGAAGGCGCCGAGATCCAGCGCCGGCAGCCGGCCGTCGATCTCGTCGTCGGCCCGCAGGCCTATCACCGCCTGCCGGCTCTGCTGGCGGAAGCGCGCCGCGGCCGCGTCGTCGACACCGACCTGCCGCCGGACGACAAGTTCGGCCATCTCCCGGCACCCAAGCCGGCGGCGATCCTGGCGCGCGGCATCTCGGCCTTCGTCACCGTGCAGGAGGGTTGCGACAAGTTCTGCGCCTTCTGCGTCGTGCCCTATACGCGCGGCGCCGAGTTCTCGCGCCCGGTCGCGCAGGTCGTCGCCGAGGTCGAGCGGCTGGCGCAGGCCGGGGTCCAGGACGTCACGCTGCTCGGCCAGAACGTCAACGCCTATCATGGCGAGGGCCAGGACGGGCGCGTCTGGGGCCTGGCGAGGCTGATGCGCCGTCTCGCCGAGGTGCCGGGCATCGCCCGCATCCGCTACACCACGAGCCATCCGCGCGACATGGATGACGAGCTGATCGCCGCCCATCGCGACCTGCCGCAACTGATGCCGTTCCTGCATCTGCCGGTGCAGGCCGGCTCCGACGGCATCCTGGCCGCAATGAACCGCAAGCACACGGCGGACGAATACCGCCGGCTGATCGACAAGGTCCGCAAGGCACGGCCCGACATCGCCCTGTCCTCCGATTTCATCGTCGGCTTCCCCGGCGAAAGCGATGCCGATTTCGAGGAGACGCTGCGGCTGATCGAGGATGTCCGCTTCGCCTCGGCCTATTCGTTCAAATACTCGCCCCGGCCCGGCACGCCGGCGGCCGAACTCGAAACCCAGGTCGAGCCGGCGCTGATGGACGAGCGCCTGCAGCGCCTGCAGGGCCTGGTCGAGCGCCATCGCCAGGAGTTCAACCACGCCATGGTCGGCCGCACCGTCGAGGTGCTGCTGGAGCGCGCCGGGCGCCATCCCGGCCAGCTCGCCGGAAAGACCCCGTATCTGCAGGCGGTCCAGATCGAAACCGCGACGCATCGCATCGGCGAGCGCGTCATGGTGACGATCGAGCGGGCCGGCTCGAATTCGCTGTTCGGCCGCGCCGCCGGCCAGCCCGATCTCGCGGCCTGAGCGGTCGCGACAGTAAAGTATGCCGAGGATGCGTTGGGTTCGATCGCGTAGGACTATTCCCCCATTGCCCAACCGTGCTCCAGGGAGACGATGCCTTTGGCCCAGGCTGACCCGATGAATCCGAGATCCGACCGCGGCGCTCGCCGCGACCCGCCGGCGCTGCGCGAGGAGGTACCGGCGCGCGACGCGCTGCCCGGCACCGAAGTCGTGCTGTCCTTCGACAACAACCAGCTCGCCAGCCTGATCTTCGGCCAGTACGACCAGAACCTGGCGCATCTCGAGCGCCGGCTCGGCGTCGTTGTCAGCCCCAATGGCAACCACATCACCATCAAGGGGCCACCGGAGACGGCCGAGCAGGCCGGCCGCGTGCTGCGCACCCTCTATGCCCGTGCCAAGATCGGCGCCGCGGTCAATCTCGGCGAGGTCGACGGCGCGATCGAGGAGAGCAATGTCCAGCGCTCGCTCTTCCCGGTCGACAATGCCGGAAAGTCGGCCTTCGACGCGATCGTCACCCGCAAGCGCGGCCCGGTCCGGGCCCGCAATGCCGCGCAGGACGCCTATCTGCGCCAACTCAAGCGCCATGAGCTCGTCCTCGCCGAGGGGCCGGCCGGCACCGGCAAGACCTGGCTCGCGGTGGGGCATGCGGTCTCGCTGATCGAGCAGGGCGTGGTCGAGCGCATGGTGCTGTCGCGCCCGGCGGTCGAGGCCGGCGAGCGCCTCGGCTTCCTGCCCGGCGACATGCGCGAGAAGGTCGATCCCTATCTGCGGCCGATCTACGACGCGCTCAACGATTTCATGGAGGCGCGCCATGTCGAGCGCGCCTTGCAGACCGGGATGATCGAGATCGCCCCGCTCGCCTTCATGCGCGGCCGGACCCTGACCAATGCCGTCGTCCTGCTGGACGAGGCGCAGAATGCGACCTCGGTCCAGATGAAGATGTTCCTGACCCGCCTCGGCGAGGGCTCGCGCATGATCATCACCGGCGACCCCTCGCAGGTCGATCTGCCGCCGGGCCAGCGCTCCGGCCTGATCGAGGCGGTACGGCTGCTCTCCGGCGTCGAGGGCGTCGGCCATGCCCGCTTCGAGGAGGGCGACGTCGTCCGCCACGAGCTCGTGCGCCGCATCGTCATGGCCTATGAGGATGCCGCGAGGAGGGAACGCGACGAGCGCGAGGCCCGGCTCGCCAGCCTGCCGGCGCCCGATGCCGGTCCGGTGGAAGGCGATGCCGACGGGCTGAAGCGCATGCTTTCGCGGGAGAAGCCGCGATGAACGACCGACCTCGATCGCGGCGCGCCGCGCCGCGATCCGAGTCGCCGACCGGCGGGCTCGCCCTCGAGCTGCGCCTGCAGTCGCGGCGCTGGCGCGAGGTCGAGAATTTGCGGCCGCGCATCGAGGCTGCCGTTGCGGCGGGGCTCGCTTTTGCCCGGCTGCAGCCGCTCGCCGGCGCCGAGCTCAGCCTGCTCCTGACCGACGACAAGCGCATCCGCGCCGTCAACCGCGAATGGCGCGGCTTCGACAAGCCGACCAATGTGCTCTCCTTTCCGGCGGTTCCTGCCGAGCGCATCGCTGCCAGCCCGGTGCTCGGCGACATCGTGCTGGCCTTCGAGACCCTGGCGCGCGAAGCGGAGGCCGAGCAGAAGAGCCTCGGCGATCATCTCAGCCATCTCGTCATCCACGGCCTGCTGCACCTGCTCGGCGAGGATCACGAGAGCGAGGCGGAGGCACAGCGCATGGAGGCGATGGAAACCGCGGCTCTGGCGCGGCTCGGCATCGCCGATCCCTATGCCGGAACCGACCCGCAACCCACCCGGCCGCCGCCTGTCGCGGCCGCCAGCAAGAAACAGTCCCCACCCGCGCCATGAGCGACGATCCTCGATCTACCGCCACCTCCGAAACCGCCGGCCGCGGCCTGTCGCACTGGCTCGGCCAGTTCCTCGACCGGCTCGGCCTGCGCCATGGCGGCTCCGTCCGCGAGGAGATCACCGAAGCCCTGGCGCAGGGCGGCGGCGAGATCGCCGACATCAGCCCGCAGGAGCGGGCCATGCTCTCCAACGTGCTCAGCCTGCGCGAGCGCCGGGTCGACGACGTGATGGTGCCGCGCGCCGACATCATCGCGGTCTCGCTGGAGGCCACGCTGGCGAGCCTGCTCGCCCTGCTGCGGAGCGCGGGGCATTCCCGCCTTCCGGTCTATGGCGAGACCCTCGACGACCCGCGCGGCATGATCCACATCCGCGATTTCCTCGACTTCCTCGCCGCCCGGGCCGGGCCCGGCTCGGGCGGCGACGGCGAGGCCGTGCCCGATCTCGGCGCCGTCGACCTGTCGGTGACGCTGGCCGAGGCCAGCATGCTGCGCCCGGTGCTCTATGTGCCGCCCTCGATGCCGGCGGTCGACCTGCTGGTCCGCATGCAGGCGACGCGCACCCATATCGCGCTCGTCATCGACGAGTATGGCGGCACCGACGGGCTGGTCTCGATCGAGGATCTGGTCGAGATCGTCGTCGGCGACATCGAGGACGAGCATGACCAGGACGAGGCGCCGACGATCGCGCCGGCCGGCGAGAACCGCTTCATCGCCGATGCCCGGGCGACGCTGGAGGAGCTGAACGACGCCACCGGGATCGACCTCTCGGCCGCCGAGGTCGCCGAGGAGGTCGATACGCTCGGCGGGCTGATCGTCACCCTGGCCGGCCGCGTGCCGGCCCGCGGCGAGCTGATCCAGGGGCCGGAGGGGCTCGAGTTCGAGGTGCTCGACGCCGATCCCCGCCGCGTCAAGCGCCTGCGCATCCATCGCCGCGACCCGGTCGCGGCCGGCGAGAACGCCGCGCCGGAAGCGTCGTGATGGGGCTTGCGGCTCTGGCCGACCACGTCATCCTCGCCTGGGGCTGGCGCAAGCGGCTGATCGCCCTGGCATCGGGGGCGAGCGGCGCCCTGGCGCTGGCGCCGCTCGATCTCTGGCCGCTCGTCGTCGTCCCGATGACCATTGCCGTCTGGCTGATCGACGGGGCGGTGGCGGAAACGCGGGCCGGGCGCTTCCGCGCCGCCGCGCTCGCCGGCTGGTGGTGGGGTTTCGGCTTCCACCTCGCGGGGCTGTGGTGGCTCGGCGCGGCCTTCCTGGTCGAGGCCGACAAGTTCGCCTGGGCGATGCCGCTCGGCGTCGTCGCGCTGCCGGCCTTCCTCGCCCTCTTTCCGGCGCTCGGCTTCGGCTGCGCCCGGCTGCTCTGGCCGACCGGCGCCGGGCGCATCCTGGTGCTGGCGGCGATGCTGGCGCTGAGCGAGTGGCTGCGCGGCCATGTCCTGACCGGCTTTCCGTGGAACCTCTACGGCATGATGCTGGCCGGGCCGGAATGGCTGGCGCAGAGCGCCTCGCTGATCGGGCTCTACGGGCTGACCCTGCTTGCGGTCGCCATCGGCGCGGCGCCGGCGACGTTGGGCACGGCCGAATCCGGCGCGGCGCGCTGGCGGCCTTCGGTATTTGCTCTGCTCGCGCTGGCGGCCATGGCTGCCTTCGGTGCCTGGCGCGTGCCGGCGGGGCCGGTCGCCGCGGTTGCCGGTGTGAAGCTGCGCCTGATGCAGCCGAACCTGCCGCAGGATGCCAAGTTCAGTCCGAACAACAGCGAGATGATCCTTGCGCGCTATCTCGCGCTCAGCGACCGGGCGACCAGCCCGACGACGCTCGGTGTCCAGGACGTCACGCATCTGATCTGGCCGGAATCGGCTTTTCCCTTCCTGTTGGGGCGCACGCCGCTGGCGCTGGCGCGGATCGCGGCGCTGCTGCCGCCCGGCGCGACCCTGATCACCGGCGCGGCCCGCGCCGGCGAAACCCTGCCGGGCGAGAGCCGGCCGCCGATCTACAATGCGATCCAGGTGGTCGATGACGAAGGCGTGATCTCAGGCAGCTACGACAAGGTGCATCTCGTGCCCTTCGGCGAGTACCTGCCGCCCTTCCTCGATCGGTCGATCCGCGCGCTCGGCCTTTCCGAATTCGTTTCCGTGCCGGGCGGTTTCGCTGCCGGTACGCGGCACGCCCCGCTGCAGGTCCGCGGCCTGCCGCCGGCGGCCGCGCTGATCTGCTACGAGATCGTCTTCCCCGGCGAGGCGATGCCGAGCGGCCCGCGCCCCGGCTATATCCTCAACCTGACCAATGACGGCTGGTTCGGCATCACCAGCGGTCCCTATCAGCATTTGGCGCAGGCCCGCCTGCGCGCCGTCGAGGAAGGACTGCCGCTGGTCCGCGTCGCCAATACCGGCATCTCGGCGGTGATCGACGGCTATGGCCGGGTCCGGGCTGCGCTGGCGCTGGGCGAGACCGGCGTGCTCGATGCGACCTTGCCGCAGGCCGGTCCCGTTACGCCATATTCGCAGTTCGGGGATGTCTTTTTTGCATGCCTGATTGTAATATCCCTGCTCACTGGGCTATTGAGACCGCAGAATTGATCCCGTTTGGAACTTTCCTGCGGATTTATCCGTGCTAAGGGGGTGTCGTTGCGGGTGCCGAGCATCGTTCCGACGGGCCGATGCGCGGAATGACGGGACGCGAGGCCGACAGCACCGATGTTGAAGAAAGTACCAAACCCGATCGACCGCCATGTCGGCAGCCGCGTGCGCATGCGCCGCATGCTCGCCGGTGTCAGCCAGGAGAAGCTCGGCGACGCACTCGGGCTGACCTTCCAGCAGGTGCAGAAATACGAGAAGGGCGCCAACCGGATCAGCGCCAGCCGCCTGCAGCAGATCGCCAAGATGCTCGAGGTCCCGGTCTCGTTCTTCTTCGACGGCGCGCCGAGCGGCGATACCCCGGCAGGCGGCTTCGCCGACATGGCCTCGACCACCTATGTCTCGGACTTCCTCGCCACCAGCGAAGGCGTCCAGCTGACCAAGGCCTTCGTCAAGATCAAGAGCACCCGGGTCCGCCGCCGTATCGTCGACCTGGTCGAGGCCCTGGCCGAAGAAGCCGAGGAAAGCGCCTGATTCGGCGTTTTCGCGTTCGCCTTGCCGAACGAACCATCTGTCAAAAGAATTTCCGGCCTTGACGGCGAACATTTCCACTGCAAAGACGCTGCGCGTTTTTGCCATCGCGTCGGCGCGCGCCAGCGTCCGCCTCGAAGATCCCGCCAACAAGGATTTCCGCCCGTGTCACGCCAGAACTATCTCTTCACCAGCGAGTCGGTCGGCGAAGGCCATCCGGACAAGGTTTGCGACCGGATTTCCGACGAGGTCGTCGACCTGTTCTTCAAGGAGGCCGCCAAGGCCGGCATGGACGCGGCGCAGGTTCGCGTCGCCTGCGAGACGCTGGCGACCACCAACCGTGTCGTCATCGCCGGCGAGGTCCGCACCTCGCTCGACGAGAAGGCGATGAAGAGCAAGGTCAAGTCGGCGGCACGCAAGGCGATCCGGGCGATCGGCTACGAGCAGGACGGCTTCCACTGGAAGAAGTGCAAGATCGACGTGCTGCTGCATGCCCAGTCGGCCGACATCGCCCAGGGCGTCGACGCCGCCGGCAACAAGGATGAAGGCGCCGGCGACCAGGGCATCATGTTCGGCTACGCCTGCCGCGAGACGCCCGAGCTGATGCCGGCGCCGATCTACTACGCCCACAAGATCCTCGAGGTCCTGGCCAAGGCTCGTCACTCCGGTGAGGGCGCCGCCGCCAAGCTCGGCCCCGACGCCAAGAGCCAGGTCACCGTCAAGTACGAGAACGGCAAGCCGGTCGGCGTCACCCAGATCGTGCTCTCGACCCAGCATCTCGACGAGAAGCTGACTTCGGCCGATGTCCGCAAGATCGTCGAGCCCTATATCCGCCAGACCCTGCCCGATGGCTGGATCTCGAAGGAGACCGTCTGGCACGTCAATCCGACCGGCAAGTTCGTCATCGGTGGCCCTGACGGCGATGCCGGCCTGACCGGCCGCAAGATCATCGTCGACACCTATGGCGGCGCGGCTCCCCATGGCGGCGGCGCCTTCTCGGGCAAGGACCCGACCAAGGTCGACCGCTCGGCCGCCTATGCGTCGCGCTATCTCGCCAAGAACGTCGTCGCCGCCAAGCTGGCCGAGCGCTGCACGATCCAGCTCTCCTATGCCATCGGCGTCGCCAAGCCGCTCTCGATCTATGTCGACCTGCACGGCACCGGCAAGGTCGACGAGGCGCGGCTCGAATCCGTCCTCGGCGAGGTCATGGACCTGACCCCGCGCGGCATCCGCACCCATCTCGGCCTGAACAAGGCGATCTACGCCAAATCGGCCGCCTATGGCCATTTCGGCCGCAAGGCCGGCCGCGACGGCAGCTTCTCCTGGGAGAAGACCGACCTGGTCGACACGCTGAAGAAGGCCCTGGCCTGAGCTGACATCCGGCTCGCCGGAGACCAGGAAGGCCGGAGCGTCGGCTCCGGCCTTTTTCTTTCGGCAGGTTGCGCTACAAGCGCCGTCATTCCGGGCGCAGCGAAGCGGAGACCCGGAATCCATCGGAGGCCGCTCACTCTACGATGGATTCCGGATCGGCGCGGCTTGCGCCGCTTGTCCGGAATGACGAGGCGTTTTCCCAGGATGAATAGAGCAGGATGCGAAAAAGTGGGAACCGGTTTTTCGCAAGAATCCTGCTCTAACCCTTTGGTGAGAGACGGATTCAGCTTTCAGACGGAAGCGCTTCGCGATTCCGTCTGAAAGCATCCGGCTCTAGCTGCGAGACCATTCGCATGACGAACGACTTCGATCCCGACCGGGCCTTCTTCGGCCGGCGCAAGGGCAAGGGCCTGCGTGAAGGCCAGGCCGGCCGGATCGCGGAAGCGCTGCCGGGCCTGCGCCTGCCGGAGGGCGAACTCGGTGACCTGCCGGACCTGTTTCCCGTTCCGGTCGAGGCCGTCCGTCTCGAGATCGGCTTCGGCGGCGGCGAGCATTTGCTGGCGCGCATGCGCGAGAGCCCGCAGATCGGCTTCATCGGCTGCGAACCCTTCGTCAACGGCATGGCCAAGTTCCTCGCGGTGATCGAGCGCGAGGGCCTGCGCAATGTCCGGCTCTGGGACGGCGATGCCGCTCTGCTGCTGCCGCGCCTGCCGGCGGGCAGCCTGGATGCGGTCGACCTGCTTTATCCCGATCCCTGGCCGAAGCGGCGCCAGCGCAAGCGGCGCTTCGTCTCGGAGCGGACGCTGGCGCTGCTGGCGCGGGCGCTGCGCTCCGGCGGGCGCTTTCGCTTCGCCAGCGATATCGACGACTATGTCGGCTGGACGCTGGCGCGGCTGCTGGCCTCGCCCGATTTCGACTGGGCCGACGAGGCCGCCGACGACTGGCGCCGGCCCTATCCCGGCTGGGTGCGCACCCGCTACGAGGCCAAGGCGGTGAAAGCCGGCCGGGTGCCGAGCTATCTCACGTCGTACCGTCGCGCATCCTGAGGAAGCCGAGGACGCGCTGGGCGGTGGTCGGCGTCAGGTTGCGGAAGCTGAGCCGCGCCCGCTCCAGCACCGGCGCCGACTTGCCGTCGCCCTTGCGCAGGCCGATCAGCCCCTTGGCGGTCTCCCAGGACCAGCCCATGCCGCGCGCCACCAGCAGCACCGCGTCGCGATCCGGCCCGAAGACGATCTGCTCGGTCGAGGGCAGCGAAAGCCCGGCCAGGACCGCGACGCCGCATATCGCGTGCTCGGCCGCGCCGGACGCCGCATATTGGGCGATCACGGCCTCGTCGAGCTTGCCGGCCTCGTTGAGCACCTTGATGTCGGAGAGCGCCGTGCCGAACTTGCCGAGGTCGTCGCCGATCTCGGCCTGGGCCGATACCGTCTCGGCGCTGCGCTCGACCGCGCCGGCGACCGCGCCCGCCATGGCCGGTTCGAGCGAGGCCTCGAGGCGGCGGCGGGCCGAGTTCTTGGCCGCGGTCAGGAGCTGCTCGGCGAGGTCGGCGGGCACGTCGGCGCGGTTGCCGAGCGTCGCCTGCAGGGCGTCGTCCTGGGCGGCGCGCATCACCAGCACGCCCATGCCATGGCGCGAGAAGCGTGCGCTCTGGTTGGCTGCGACCGCATGGGTGACGACGCGGCCGCCGCGCAGGATCAGGAAATCGGTGACCGGCTCGCCGAGATCGGCGCGCTCGGTGATGGCGAGCATATGGTCGCGGCCCTTGGCGGCCGAGATCGCGACGAGGTCGTTGTCGCTGAGGCGCGGCGAGCCGACGAGCACCGGCCGGGCGACCGCGATCTCGTCGAGGGCAAGCTGGCGGACGACGCCGCTCGGCGCGTTCGGCACGTCCGAAAGCCGTTCTGCGAGCTCGATGCGGGCCCTGATCTCGATGGCCCGGGCAAGGCGGCCGATGACGACGTCGAAGACGCTGACCTGATCCTCGGCCATGCCTGTCGCCGTGCTCAGGAACAGCTCGGTCAGCCGCGCCAGGATCGCGGCGCGCTCGTCGCTCGAACCGCGCGCCATCGTCGTTTCCAGATCGCGCAGCAGCGCTCCGACGGGACTCATTTACGCAACCTCATCACCAATATCGGCGACAGCCTAGCAGGCAAGAATGACCAGCCGGTTAGCGGAACCTCCGAAATGGCGCCTGGCCGCCTCGCGGCTTGCAAGATGCGTCGAACAGGACTAGATAGGCCCTCAACAGCTCTGGTTTCGGTGTAAGCCGGCGATCAAGAGCGGGCCCGCCGGCCCGCTCTTTTTTGTTGGCCGAAGCCTTCCGGGCGCGCGCGGTCGCCATTGGCGCCGCAGGCGGGGTAATGGCGAGCCGGGCAATGGGCGAGCAGGACGCACAACAGGATCAGGAAACGCGGATCGTCGTCGAGACCGGCGTCGCCGCGCGGGTGGCCGCGATCGTCGCGCCGGCGATCGCCGATATCGGCTATCGCCTGGTCCGCGTCCGCATCTCGGCCCAGAACGGCTGCACCGTGCAGATCATGGCCGAGCGTCCGGACGGGACGATGACAGTCGAGGGCTGCGAAGCCGTCAGCCAGGCGGTTTCGCCGGCGCTCGATGTCGACGATCCGGTCCAGGCGGCGTATCATCTCGAGGTCTCCTCGCCGGGCATCGACAGGCCGCTGGTGCGTCCCGGCGATTTCGCGCGCTGGGCCGGGCACCTCGCCAAGATCGACACCAGCGAGCCGGTCGCCGGTCGCAAGCGCTTCCGCGGCATCCTGCGCGGCGTCAGCGGCAGCGAGGCCTTGCTGACGCGCGACGACGCGAAGTCGGAGGAGGAGCGCGAGGTTTCGATCCCGATGCGGCTGATCGCCGAGGCGCGGCTGGTGCTGACCGACGCCCTGGTCACCGAATCGCTCCGGCGCGGCAAGTCCGGCCTGCCGCCGGAGATGCCACCCGCCGACGAGATCGCCATGCCCGCGCCCGGGCGCGGCAAATCGCTGGGACCGCGCGACCCGAAGGCCCGCAAGCCGGCCAAGGGCAAGAAGCCGTCTCCCGAGCAGAACCGACAAGAAGAGGAGTGAGTGCAATGGCTGTCAGCGCCAACAGGCTCGAACTGCTGCAGATCGCAGACGCCGTCGCCCGCGAGAAGTCGATCGACCGCCAGATCGTGATCGACGCGATGCAGGACGCCATCGCCAAGGCGGCCCGCTCGCGCTACGGCGCCGAGACCGACGTCCATGCCGAGATCAACACCAAATCCGGCGAACTGCGCCTGGCGCGCCATCTCCAGGTCGTCGACCTGGTCGAGAACAACGCCACCGAGATCACCGTCGACGAGGCCAAGCGCCACAACCCGGCGGCCCAGGTCGGCGACGTCATCGCCGATCCGCTGCCGCCCTTCGATTTCGGCCGCATCGCCGCCCAGTCGGCCAAGCAGGTGATCGTGCAGAAGGTGCGCGAGGCCGAGCGCGACCGCCAGTACGACGAATACAAGGATCGCATCGGCGAGATCGTCAACGGCGCGGTCAAGCGCGTCGAATACGGCAACGTCTTCGTCGATCTCGGCCGCGGCGAGGCGATCATCCGCCGCGACGAGATGATCCCGCGCGAGACCTTCAAGGTCGGCGACCGCGCCCGCGCCTATGTCTATGACGTGCGCCGCGAGCCGCGCGGCCCGCAGATCTTCCTGTCGCGCACCCATCCGCAGTTCATGTCGAAGCTGTTCGGCCAGGAAGTGCCGGAGATCTATGACGGGATCGTCGAGGTCAAGGCGGTCGCCCGCGACCCCGGCTCGCGCGCCAAGATCGCCGTGATCTCGCGCGATTCCTCGATCGACCCGGTCGGCGCCTGCGTCGGCATGCGCGGCTCGCGCGTGCAGGCCGTGGTCGGCGAGCTGCAGGGCGAGAAGATCGACATCATTCCGTGGTCGCCCGATGTCGCGACCTTCGTCGTCAACGCGCTGCAGCCGGCAGAAGTCGCCAAGGTCGTGCTCGACGAGGAAGCCGACAAGATCGAGGTCGTGGTGCCGGACGAGCAGCTCTCGCTCGCCATCGGCCGCCGCGGCCAGAACGTCCGCCTCGCCTCGCAGCTCACCGGCTGGGACATCGACATTCTGACCGAGGCCGAGGAATCGGAGCGCCGCCAGAAGGAGTTCGTGCAGCGCACGGAGATCTTCATGAACGCCCTCAACGTCGACGAGACGGTGGGCCAGCTGCTCGCCTCGGAAGGCTTCCGTTCGGTCGAGGAGGTCGCCTATGTCGAGCCGTCCGAGCTCGCCTCGATCGAGGGCTTCGACGAAGACACCGCCGCCGAGATCCAGACGCGCGCCCAGGACTATCTGGCCGCCGTCGAGGCCGAGTTCGACGAGAAGCGCCGGGCGCTCGGCGTCGAGGACGAGCTGCGCGAGGTCGAGGGCGTCACCACGGCGATGATGGTCGCATTCGGCGAGAACGAGGTGAAGAGCCTCGAGGACCTCGCCGGCTGCGCCACCGACGACCTGGTCGGCTGGACCGAGCGCAAGGATGGCGAGACCACCCGCCATGCCGGCTATCTCGACGGCTTCGACCTGTCGCGCCAGGATGCCGAGGCGATGGTGATGGCCGCCCGCGTCAAGGCGGGCTGGATCGAGGCGCCGGAGCCCGCCGCCGAGACCGAGGCCGAGGAAGAGGCGCAGGCCTGAGGACGCAAGCCGGAGGCCGCGCCATGGCGCCGCGGGCTGAGCGCGAGGGACGGGCGGAGAAGGGCCAGGAGCGGACCTGCGTGGTGACGCGCCAGGCGCGTGCGCCTGAGGACCTGATCCGCTTCGTCGTCGGCCCCGGCGAGGTGCTGGTGCCCGATCTGCGGCGCAAGCTGCCCGGGCGCGGCGTCTGGGTCGGCCTGAGCGCTGCGGCGGTCGCCCTGGCGGTGAAGCGCAAGGCCTTCGAGCGCTCGCTGAAGCAGAAGGTCGTGGTTTCCGCCGCGCTCGCCGACGAAATCGATGCCCTGATGGCGAGGGACGCCATCCAGGCGCTCGCCATGGCCAATAAGGCCGGTCTCGTCTCGACCGGCTTTTCCAAGGTCGAGGCCCTGGCCGGCTCCGGCCGCGCCGCCGCGGTGATCGCTGCCAGCGATGGCGCCGAGGATGGCAAGCGCAAGATCGGCCAGGCCCTGTACCGTGCCGCTACTGGCCGGGCCGAGGCAGGATTGAAGACGCGCGATATCCCGCTCGTCGCGATTTTCGCGGCGGCTGAACTGGAACTGGCGTTAGGGCGTGAGCATGTGATACATGCAGCGCTTGCTCCGGGACCGGCGACTGAGGGTTTCCTCTCGCGCTGGCGTCGGCTCGTCCGCTTTCGGACGGACGATGCTGGTGGGACGCCGTCTATAGACCCGGCGGAATCCGACGCAGCAGATCAAACGAAGACCGAACCGGCAGGACCGAAAGCGGAATGAGTGACACCAAGAACCCGGGCGACAAGACCTTGAGCGTGACGCCTCCCAAGACGTTGTCGCTGAAGCGGCCTGTCGAACAGAGCACGGTTCGGCAGAGCTTCTCGCATGGACGCTCGAAGCAGGTCGTCGTCGAAGTCAAGCGCCGCGTCGGCGGCCATGAGCCCGCCCCTCCCCCACCGGTCACCCGCGCCCCGCAGCCGCAGGCGGCGCCCGTGCCGCCGCGGCCGCTGCCGGCGCCTGCCGCT
>NZ_JAKFED010000120.1:0-86747 GCF_036675845.1 Allobosea sp.
CCCGACATCGCCCGGACGAGGCCGTGAGCGGGCGGGCTTTCAGCCGATTGGGACGAGGTCTTGGCCATGGGCCGGCATCCTTCGGAACCGCGTCGAAGACGCATGGGATGGCTGTCGCGCCTGGCAGGCCCAAGCAATCGGCGAGAGCAGCCAAGCGTCGTTATGCCGGTCCCGGCAGGAGGGCGGATGAGCAGGGAATCCCAAAGCTAGTCATGGAATCCCGTTTTTCGATTTCGGGCGCAGCGCCGGCCGCTTGGGGCTGGCGTCAATGCGGCGCGGCGCGGAGGATCTGGCCGAGGAATTTCTGCGTGCGCTCGTTCTTCGGCGCCAGGAAGAACTGCTCCGGCGGCGCGACTTCGACGATCTCGCCGGCATCCATGAAGAGCACGCGGTCGGCGACCTTGCGGGCAAAACCCATCTCATGGGTCACCACGAGCATGGTCATGCCGCTTTCTGCGAGCTCGACCATGACGTCCAGCACCTCGCTGACCATTTCCGGGTCGAGCGCCGAGGTCGGCTCGTCGAACAGCATGATCTTCGGGTTCATGCAGAGCGAGCGTGCGATCGCGACGCGCTGCTGCTGGCCGCCGGAGAGCTGGACCGGGTATTTCATCGCCTGCTCGGGAATATGCACGCGCTCCAGGATCATGCGTGCCGCCGCCTCGGCCTCGGCCCTCGGGACGCCGCGCACCTTCATCGGCGCCAGCGTGCAGTTCTCCAGCGCCGTCAGGTGCGGGAACAGGTTGAAGCTCTGGAACACCATGCCGATCTCGCGGCGAACGTCCTCGATGCCGCGCAGATGGGCATGCACCTCGGTGCCGTCGACGACGATCTTGCCGGCCTGATGCTCCTCGAGCTGGTTGAGGCAGCGGATCAGGGTCGATTTTCCCGATCCGGAGGGCCCGCAGATGACGATGCGCTCGCCGCGCGCGACGGTCAGGTCGATGTTCCGCAGCACCTGGAAATCGCCGTAGAACTTGTCGACCTTGCGCATCTCGATGATCGCGTCTCCGGCCGCATTGGCGGCGGCCGCCCCGGTCGCTGGTGTGGTCATCGGTCTCGTCTCGTTGCTTGCGAATTCTGCGGTGCGCCCGGCACGAGGCCGGGCGCACCGTCAAGAGGTGCTCAGAACTTCGGCATCGGCGGCAGCTTGGTCAGCTCGATGCCGAACCAGCGCTTGTTGATGGCGGAGAGCTCGCCGTTCTTCTCGATCTCGGCGATGAACTTGTTGGCGAACTCGGCCAGCGCCGTGTCCGACTTGCGGAAGGCCATGCCGTTGGCCTGCTCGCGCATCGTCAGCTTCGGCTCGATGTTGAGCTGCGGATAGTCCTTGTTGAGCTGGGCGAGGATGGTGTTGCTCGCGCCCATCGCCTGGACCTGGCCGGAGATCAGGGCCTGCAGGGCCGTGGCGTCATCGTCGAAGCGCTTGATCTGCGTGCCCTGCGGCGCCGCGGCGGTGATCGCGGTGTCCTGCGTCGAGGCGCGGGCGACGCTGATCGTCACCGGCTTCAGGTCGTCCGCCGTCTTGATGTTCAGGCTCTTGGGCGCCAGCACATAGATCGTCAGCGAGCTGTAGGGGTTCGAGAACAGCACCTGCTTGGAACGTTCGGCGGTGATGCCGAAGGTCGCGATCAGGACGTCGACCTTGTTGGTCAGCAGATAGGGAATGCGGTTCGGCCCGGTCACCGGGACGAGCTCGAGCTCCACGCCGAGCGCCTTCGCCATCAGCTTGGCGACGTCGGCATCGTAGCCGGCCGGCTGCTGCTGAGCGTCGGTGCCGCCGAAGGGCGGATAGTCGGTCAGAATGCCGACCATGAGCTTGCCGCGCGCCTTGATCTCTTCGGGCGTGGCGGCGCTGGCCGGGGCGGCGCCGAGGGTTGCGGCGGCGAAGCCGGCGAAAACCAGCGCGCCGAGGCTGCGGCGGACGATGGACTTGAACGGGGACATTGGACGTTTCTCCTCATACTGCTTTTGGGTCGGGTCTTGCGTCGCCGCGCTCAACGTGCGGCGACCAGGAGCTTGCGCTCCATTCGCTTGCTGTAGGCCGAGAGCGGCCAGCAGATCAGGAAATAGGCGAGCGCCACCAGCGCGAAGATGGTGAAGGGCCGGAAGGTCGCATTGTTGATCACCTGGGCGGCGCGGGTCAGCTCGACGAAGCCGATGATCGAGGCGAGAGAGGTGCCTTTGATCAGCTGCACCAGGAAGCCGATCGTCGGCGGAATCGAGATCCGCACCGCCTGCGGGACGATGACCAGCGCCATTTTCGGGATGTAGCGCAGGCCCAGCGAGGTCGCCGCCTCCCATTGCCCGCGCGGCACGACCTCGATGGCGCCGCGCCAGATCTCGCCGAGGAAGGCGCTGGCATGCAGCGACAGGCCGAGCGCCGCGGCCGTCCAGGGGTCGACCGACCAGCCGAACAGCCCCGGCACGAAGAAGGCGAGGAAGAGCTGCATCAGCAGCGGCGTGCCCTGGAACAGCTTGATGTAGCCGTTCGCCGCCAGCCTGAGCCATTTGAACTCGCCGGTGCGGGCGAGCGCGATCAGCGCGCCGCCGACCGCGCCGCCGAGGAAGGCGACGAGCGAGAGCAGCAGCGTCCAGCGCACCGCCATAAGGATGTAGATGATTTCGTTGGGTCCAAGTTCGCGCATCGTCTTGGCCTCAGCGGGTTGGCTTGCGCAGGAAGCTGCGCTCGATCATCGCGAACGCGCTCCAGAAGAAGACGGACAGGCCGAGATACATGCAGGTGACGATGAAATAGACCTCGAAGCTGCGGAAGGTGCGCGACTGGATGTCGCCCGCGACGGCGGTCAGCTCGTTCGCCGCGATCACCGAGCAGACGCTGGAGTTCAGCATCAGCAGGATGAACTGGCTGGTCAGCGACGGGTAGATCGCCTGGATCGCCGGCTTGAAGATGATGTAGCGGAAGATCTGCAGCGGCCGCATGCCGAGCGACTTGCCGGCCTCGACCTGGCCCTTCTGGATGCTCTCGATGCCGGCCCGGATGATCTCGATGCCATAGGCGCCGACATTGACCACCAGCGCGATCAGCGCCGCGGTGTTGGACGAGAATTTGAGGCCCAGCGAAGGCAGGCCGAAATAGATCATGAAGATCTGGATCAGGAACGGCGTGTTGCGGATCAGCTCGATATAGCCGTCGACGATCCAGCGCAGCCAGTTCGGGCCGGAGGTCTTGGCGAGGGCGCCCGCGACGGCGACGATCATGCCGATCGCCATCGCAGCCGCCGAAAGCACGAGCGAATTGATCAGCCCCTGGAGCAATTCCGGCCAGGCTTCGAAGACGGCCGCGAAATCGAACTCATAACTCATGCAGCGCGCCCCATATGGGGATGAGCAAATTGTCTGCAGTCATTGCGTCCCCTTCTCCCTATCCATCGAACGGCGATCGCCTCCGCGGCGGCGAACCTAGCTACAGCCGCGGAATCAGCAAGCCGCCATCGGCATTGATCACCGTGCCCGTGGCATAGGCGAAGCTGCCCCCCGCCAGGCCGACCACGCAGCGCGCCACGTCCTCACCCTCGCCCCAGCGCCCGGCCGGGATCAACCCCTCGGCGATGCGGGCGTCATACTTCGCCGCGACCTTGGCGGTCATCTCGGTGCGGATCACGCCGGGCCGCACCTCGAAGACCGGGATGCCCTCGGGCGCGAGCCGCACCGCAAGCGCCCTGGCCCACATCGAGAGGCCGATCTTGGAGACGCAGTATTGTGCCCGGTCGATCGAGACAAGCTCGGTGCTGGCCGAGGTGATGAACACGATCGCCGGATGCCGGCTTTTCCCGTGGCCGATCATCGTCTTGGCGACTTCCTGGCTCAGGAAGGCGGCGCCGCGCAGATTGACCCCCATGACGAGATCATAGGATTCCGGCGTGATCTCCAGCATGTCGCCGCGCATCGGCGCGCCGATGCCGGCATTCGAGACGAACAGGTCGAGCCAGCCGAACTCGCGCAGCACGGTTGCGACCAGATCGGCATGGCTTTCGATCGCGGTGACGTCGTGCCGCATGAAGAGCGTGCGGGCGCCGGCCTCCGTAAAGGCGGCCTTTGCCTTGGCGACCTCGTCGTCCTCGGCGATGTCGGTGAAGGCGATGTCATGGCCCGCCTGCGCGAGGCCGAGCCCGATGGCGCGGCCGATGCCGCGCCGCGCGCCGGTGATCAGGGCAACGGGACGTACCATCTCACGAACCCCGATAGCTTGGTGGACGCTTGTCCTTGAAGGCGCCAACGCCTTCCTTGACGTCGTCCGTGTAGGAGACGAGCGAGGTCGCCAGCGTCTCGAGGACCGCGGCGCGGTCCTCGTCCTCGGCGGCGTTGATCAGCTGCTTGGCCACCATGTTGGCCACCGGCCCGCGGGTCAGCACGCGCTCGGCCACGCGTTTCGCCGCCGCCAGCGCGCCGCCCTTCTCGACCACCTCGTCGACGATGCCGAGCGAAAGCGCCGTCTCGGCCGTGACGATCTCGCCGGTCAGCGCCAGGCGCCGCGCGACGCGCCCGCCGAGCCGCTTGACCAGCCGCTGCGTGCCCGACCAGCCGGGGATCATGCCGAGCCCGCTTTCGGGCAGGCCGATCTTGGCCTGGACCTCGCAGATTCGGATATCGGCGGTGACGGCGAGCTCGAGCCCGCCGCCGAGGGCATGGCCGTTCAGCGCCGCGATCATCGGCGGCTTCATCCGGGCGAGCTTGTCGAAGACGCGATGGCCGGAGCGCACCCAGCCCTGGCCCATCTCCAGCGGCGAGAGCCCGCCCCAGGCGACGATGTCGCCGCCGGCGCAGAACGCCTTGCCTTCGCCGGTCAGGATGACGGCCCGGACCGAGCGGTCGGCGTCGATCGTCTCGGCATGGCGGCCGAGCAGTTCGATCATCGTATCGTCGAGCGCGTTGAGCTTCTCCGGGCGGGCGAGCGTGATGATCGCCAGCCCATCGGCGATATCGAGGGTGACGGGATCGCTCATGCTGCCCTCCGCGGAACGGTAAGGCCGAGCAGGGCGTCCTCGAACAATGCCGCGTCCATCAGCTTCGGCGGCTGCGGTACCAGCAGGGGGAATTCCGACTGGGCCAGGATGTCGCGCTGGAGATCGACGCCGGGCGCGATCTCGCTGACGACGATGCCGTCGGCGGTCAGCTTCAGCACGCAGCGCTCGGTGATGTAGGTGATGTCCTGGCCCTGGGCGATCGCGCGCGGTCCCGAGAACGAGATGTGCTCCACCGCCTCGACCAGCTTCTTGACCTTGCCTTCCTTCTCGATGACGAGCTTGCCATCGGCGATGCCGAGCTTGGCGCCGGCGCTGAAATAGCCGGAGAAGACGATGCGCCTCGCCCGCGCGGTGATGTCGATGAAGCCGCCGGCACCGGCTGTGACATGCGGGCGGACACCGAGCTTCGAGACGTTGACCGAGCCCTGCTTGTCGATCTGCAGGAAGGAGAGCAGCGAGAGATCGAAGCCGGCGCCCTGAAAGTAAGTGAACTGATAGGGCGAGGGCACGATCGCCTCGGCATTGGAGGCGCAGCCGAACTGGAATTCGAGCAGCGGCACGCCGCCCACCGCGCCCTGCTCGATCACCCAGGTGACGGCGCCATGCTGGCCTTCCTCGATCAGGATGCGCGGCACATTGGCCGAGATGCCGAAGCCGATATTGACCGCATCGCCATGGCGCAGCTCCTGCGCCACGCGGCGCGCGATCACCTTGGCGACGTCGAAGGCCGGCGTCGCGAAGCTCGACAGCGGCCGGGCGACCTCGCCCGAGATCGCCGGATCGTAGACCGTCTGCGTCGTCTGCATCTGGTCGGGCGCCACGACGATGGCGTCGACCAGGATGCCGGGCACGAAGACCTGCTGCGCCTTCAGGCTGCCGGCCGCGACGACGCGCTTGACCTGCGCGATGACGATGCCGCCATTGTTGCGGACGGCGAGTGCCTGGTCGAGCGGGCCGAGATAGCCGCCCTCATGCTCATAGGAAAGATTGCCGCGCTCATCGGCCGTGGTCGCGCGGATGATCGCGATCTGGGGGATGATACTGCGGAAATAGAGCCAGTCCTCGCCGTCGAAATCGACGCGGGCAACGATCGGCTCGGCCGCGGCGCGCTCGTTCATGGCGCAGCCCTGGTTCCGGGGGTCGACGAAGGTCTCCATGCCGATCTTGGTCAGCACGCCCGGGCGCTTTGCCGCCGCCTCGCGATGCATGTCGAACAGGATGCCGCTCGGGACGTTATAGGCCGGGATCTCGTTGCCCGTGACCATCTTCCAGATCGCCGGCGGCTCGGCGCTCGACGGTCCCGACGGATAGGAGCCGCCGAGGATGCGGGCCAGCAGGCCGGGCCTGGCGAGATGGTCGATGCCCTTGACGCCCCACATGTCGCCGGCGGCGATCGGGTGCATCGTCGTCAGGTTCTTCGGATGGCCGCTGGTCTCGAAGCGGCGGCCGATCGCAGCCAGCACGGCATCCGGGCAGCCGAGCCCCGAGGACGAGGAGACGGTAACGATCGCCTCGTCCGGGATCAGGGCTGCGGCTTCGTCGGCGGTGAGGATGCGGGGGAACGCCATCGTGCTTTCGTCCGGTTGGGTGAGGGGTTCAGCCGGCCGCCGTCAGCGCGTGCTGATAGGCGCCGCAGGATTCGCGGATGACGAGATCGGCCGGGCCGACATGGCTGGTCGGCGGGGCCGAGCGGTTGGTGATGCGTTCGAGCAGCATGGCCGCTGCGCGCTCGCCGAGGCCGACGGCATCGACGGCGATCGTGGTCAGGGCGGGCGAGACATGGCGCGCCTCGCTGGTGTCGTCGAAGCCGACAATGGCGATGTCGCGCCCGACGACGAGCCCGCGCTTGGCGGCGGCGAGCATCGCGCCGATGGCGACGACGTCGTTGTAGCAGACCACGGCGGTCGGCCGGCCGGGCAGCGCCAGCGCCGAGCTCATCGCGCTGAAGCCGCCATCGCGCGTCGGCATGCTTTCGAGGTTGAGGCTGGCATCGATCAAGAGCCCGGCCTTGGCCATCGCCTCGCTGAAGCCCCGATGGCGATCCTGCCGGACCACCATCGAGCTCATGCCGCCGAGATAGGCGATGCGCCTGTGCCCGAGATTGAGGAGATGGCGCGTGATCCGGGCCGAGCCCGCGACATTGTCCGGCACCACGGAGCTTGCCGCCACGCCCGGCAGGCGGCGGATCGCGACGAGCAGCGCCGTCTCCTGCCCGCTGGCCAGCGCCAGCTCTTCGGGCGTGCTGTCGAGCGCCGGGCAGAGGATGATGCCTCCCGCTCCGTGCTCGCGCATCATCCGCATCACCTGCGCCTGCCGCACGACGCTTTCGGAAGTATTCGCCATGAAGGCGACATAGCCGGCCATCTGCAGCACGGTTTCGACGCCGATCGCGAACTCGGCGAAGAACGGATTGGAGAGATCGTTGAGGACGAGGCCGACGATCTTGGAATGGGTGTTGCGCAGATTGGCGGCGCCGCGGTTGTAGACATAGCCGAGCTTGTCCATCGCCTGGCGGATGCGCTCGCGCGTCTCGGGCTTGACGCTGCCGCGGCCGGTCAGGACGAGCGAGACCGTCGATTTCGAGACGCCGGCAGCGTCCGCGATCTCGATGATCGTCACCTTTTCCCTGCTCTCCGCCCGCTGCGGCATGGTTCCATCCCGTTCGCCCTGGGGCGCTCCTAAATTTGGAACGTTCCATATCATCGTGAAAAAGAGATGGCAATATCTCTCTTTAAATCAGCCAAAGAATGAATTATAGCCAATATCAGAAGCCAATAAGTGGAACGTTCCATTAAATCGGGAGGAAGCGATGGCCCTGATCACCCTGCCGCAGGCCGATGGCGGCACGGAGCGCTACACGCTGGCGCCGCCCTCGCAGTTCCCCCGGAAACACGCGCCGTCCCGGACGCGGACCGTTTTCGCGGCGGCCCATGTCGTCGCCGATCCGCGCCGGCTGAACGAGCCTTGGCGGGTGCCGGCTCTCGATTGGGACGCGACGCTGGCTTTCCGGCGCCATCTCTGGGGCCTCGGCTTCAAGGTCGCCGAGGCGATGGATACTTCGCAGCGCGGCATGGGGCTCGACTGGGGCAATGCCGCCGAGCTGATCGCGCGCGTGCTCGCCGAGGCGAAGACGGTGCCGGGCGCCGACCTCGCCTGCGGCGCCGGCACCGACCAGCTCGACCTTAACGCGGTGAAGACGCTCGACGAGGTGATCCGCGCCTATGAGGAGCAGATCGCCCATGTCGAGAAGCATGGCGGCAAGATCATCCTGATGGCGAGCCGGGCGCTCTGCCGGGTGGCGAAGGGGCCTGACGACTACCTTGCCGTCTATGGCCGCCTGATCGGGCAATGCCGCGGCAAGGTCATCCTGCACTGGCTCGGCGAGATGTTCGACCCGGCGCTCGCCGGCTACTGGGGCAGCCGCGATTTCGAGCCGGCGATGCAGGCCGTGCTGACGCTGATCCGCGAGCACGCCGCAAAGATCGACGGCATCAAGATCTCGCTGCTCGATGCCGGCAAGGAGATCGCGATGCGCCGGCTCCTGCCCGAAGGCGTCGCGATGTATTCGGGCGACGACTTCAACTATGCCGAGCTGATCGGCGGCGACGAGCAGGGCTTCTCGCATGGCCTGCTCGGGATTTTCGACCCGATCGCGCCGGCCGCCGCGGCCGCGTTTGCGCGGCTCGATGCCGGCGACAAGCAGGGCTTCCATGCCATCCTCGACCCGACAGTCGCCTTGTCGCGCAAGCTCTTCGAGGCGCCGACCCAGTATTACAAGAGCGGCGTCGTCTTCCTCGCCTGGCTGAACGGCTTCCAGGAGCATTTCCGCATGGTCGGCGGGGCGGAATCGGCCCGCGGCATCCTGCACTATGCCGATCTCTTCCGCCTGGCCGACCAGTCCGGGCTCTTCGGCGATCCGGAGCGCGCGGCCGGGCGCATGGGCCATTTCTGCGCCCTGAACGGCATCGCCTGAACCACGGGGAGAAGATCGCCATGCACGCGCCGCTCCAGGACGCCGCGCTCTATGAGCAGATCCGCGACACCGCCCGCCGCTTCGCCAACCAGGTGGTGCGGCCGGCAGCCGCCGAGCTCGACCGGAGCGAGGCCTTCCCGGCCGAGATCTATCGCCAGATGGGCGAACTCGGCCTGTTCGGCATTACCGCCGATTCCCAACATGGCGGCGCCGGGCTCGACGCCTATGCCTATGCTCTCGTCATGGAGGAATTGTCGCGCGGCTATGCCTCGGTCGCCGACCAATGCGGCCTCGTCGAGCTGATCGGTACGCTGCTGACGCGCTATGGCACGCAAGAGCAGCGCGCCCGCCATCTGCCGGACATCCTGCTTGGCAAGACCCGCGTCGCCTATTGCCTGACCGAGGCGGAGGCCGGCTCCGACCTTTCCAATGTCAGGACCACGGCGCGCGAGACCGCCGACGGCTACGTCATCGACGGCGGCAAGCTCTGGATCCACAACGCGCCGGTCGCCGATCTCGGCTTCGTGCTGGCCTCGATCGACCCGGCGGCCGGCCATCGCGGCATGAGCATCTTCATCGTCGACCTCAACGCGCCCGGCGTCTCGCGCGGCGCCAAGGAGCACAAGATGGGCCAGCGCGCGAGCCAGGTCGGCGCGCTGAACTTCGACGCGGTCACGGTGCCGCGCGAGGCCCTGCTCGGTCCGAAGGGGCGCGGCTTCCACATCATGATGAGCGTGCTCGAGAAGGGCCGGGTCGGCATCGGCGCGCTCGCCGTCGGCATCGCCCAGGCCGGGCTCGAGGCGGCGCTCGGCTATGCCCGCGAGCGGCGCCAGTTCGGCAAGCCGATCCTCGAGAACCAGGGCCTGCAATGGATGCTCGCCGACATGGCCAAGGACATCGCCGCCGGCCGGGCCTTGGTCGAGCGCGCGGCCCTGCTGATCGACCATGGCGCGCCGGCGACCTCGGCCTCGTCGATCGCCAAATGCTTCGCCAGCGACATGGCCGTGGCCCAGACCGCGAACGCCGTGCAGATCTTCGGCGGCTCCGGCTACATCCAGGGCTTCGAGGTCGAGCGGCTCTATCGCGACGCCAAGATCACCCAGATCTACGAAGGCACCAACCAGATCCAGCGCACGATCATCGCCAGGGAGCTGATCAGGAATGGCTGCGGCGCCGAAGCCTAGTTCGCCGGGCGCAAGCTCGTCAGGAGCGCCTTGCTCCAGAGCCAGAGCGTGATCCGATCAGGTTGAATCAACCTGATCGGATCACGCGTGCTCTAGCAATCCTGGCCGCTTCCTTCGCCCAGCGGGTCGCGGCCTTCCTGCCGGTCCCGGTAGAGCGTCGTCTGCACCAGCAGCAGCAGGGTGACCGGCGTGGTGACCGTCACGAAGAGCCCGATCAGGATCTCGTGCACCACCGGGCGCGTCTGGCCGATCGAGAAGTACAGGATCGAGGCGAGGAGGATGCAGGCCATGCCCAGCGTCGCGCCGAGCGTCGGGGCATGCACGCGCTCGTAGAAGCTCTTGAAGCGCAGCAGGCCGAGCGAGCCGATCAGCGCGAGGCTCGAGCCGGCGAGGATCAGCAGGGCGGTCAGCACCGCCGCCCAGGCGGGCAGGTCGTGGAGCGTGATCATTCGATCACCTCCCCGCGCATCAGGAACTTCGCCATCGCGACCGTCGCGACGAAGCCGAGCAGGCCGATCGCCAGCGCCGCCTCGAAATACAGCGTCGTGCCGGAGCCGATGCCGAAAACCAGCAGCAGCAGCATCGCGTTGAGGTAGAGCGCGTCCATGCCCAGGACGCGGTCCTGTGCGCGCGGCCCGCGCAGGATGCGATAGGAGGCGGCGACCATGGCGAGAGCCAGCAGGATCTGGCCGGTGATCAGGGCGAAGGCGAGGATCGCGGCGCTCATTCGAAAATCTCCAGCAGCAGCCGTTCATAGCGCCACCCGATGAGCGCGGACCAATCGTCGCCCTCGCTGAGGTCGAGCACATGGATCACCAGGATGCCGGTGGCGGGATCGTAGCTGACCCAGCTCGTGCCCGGAGTGGCGGTGATGATGCAGGCCAGCGCCGCCAGGCCATAGGGCGAGCGCAGCCGCAACGGAATCCGCGTGAAACCGGGCGTCCGCCCGGGATCATCGCGCAGGATCGTCCGCGCGACCTTGAGATTCGAGCGCACCATATCGGCGCCGAACGCGCAAAGGAGCCGCAGGATCGCGTCCGGCCGAGCAAGCTTCAGCGGCGGCGCCTCCAGCCGCCTGAGGATCAGCGGCCCAAGCAGCCCGAGGATGGCGCCGAGCAGCAGGTGCCCCGGCGAAACGCTCTGGTTCAGCAGCAGCCAGAGCGCCAGCAGGCCCAGCGATGTCGCGGGAGAGGGCAGCCAGCGGCTCATGGCCTGCCTCCGCCGGCGGCCGGCGCGGCGCCAGGCGCGGCCAGGACCCGTTCGATATAAGCTTGCGATCCGTCCAGCCCGGCCGCCGTCACCTGCATGAAGCGCATCGCCGGGCCGGCCTGCAGGGTCAGGGTCAGGCACAGGAAGAGCAGGATCGCGACCGGCGCCAGCTCGATCACCCGGACGCGCGGCGCCTCGCGCTCGATCACCGCCCAGAAGGAACGGATGCCGGCGCGGACCATGGCGATCAGCGTGACGAAGCCAGAGAGCAGCAGCAACGCCACCAGCGTCCAGGCGACCAGCGGGACGCCGCTCCCGTTCGCCGGGACGCTCCCGGCGAGTGCGCCGGCCAGGATCGCGAATTTGGCGACGAAGCCGGAAAGCGGCGGCAGGCCGGAGAGAAGCAGCGCACAGGCGATGAAGGCCGCTCCGAGCACGCCCAGCATCGCCGGGACGGCGACACCGGCATCGCTGTCTTCGCCCGGCTCCTCCTCGTCCTCGATGCCATAGGCCTCGAGCGTGACGGCAAGGACGTCGTCCGCCGGCGCCCGGCCGCGCTCGATCAGCTCGACCAGCAGGAAAAAGGCGCCGATCGCCAGGGTCGACGAGACGAGATAATAGAGCGACGCGCCGATGATCGCCGGGTCATTGGCGCCGATCACGGCCAGCATGGTCCCCGACGAGACCACGACGCCGAAGCTTGCGAGCTTGGCCAGGTCCTGGGCGGCGAGCATGCCGATCATGGCGAAGATGACCGTGGCGACGCCGCCGGCGAGCAGCCAGCTCCCGCCGAACTGGGCCGAGCCAGCGGCCACTTCCGGCCCGGCCAGCAGGAAGCCGAGGCGAAGCACGGCATAGATGCCGACCTTGGTCATCACCGAGAACAGCGCCGCCACCGGCGCGCTCGCCGCCGCATAGGTGCCGGGCAGCCAGAAGCCGAGCGGCCAGGTCGCCGCCTTCACCAGAAAGGCGACGCCGAGGATGCTCGTGCCGACCTCGAGCAGGGCGCGTTCGCGGGCCGGGAGGCCGGGGATCCGGGCGGCAAGGTCGGCCATGTTGAGCGTGCCGGCTGCGCCGTAGATCAGGCTGACGCCGACCAGGAAGGCCAGCGCAGCCACGAGGTTGACGGCGATGTAGTGCAGCCCGGCGCGGACGCGGGCAGGGCCGGAGCCGTGCAGCGCCAGGCCGTAGGAGGCGGCGAGCAGCACCTCGAAGAAGACGAAGAGGTTGAACAGGTCGCCGGTCAGGAAGGCGCCGTTCAGCCCCATCAGCAGGAACTGGAAGAGCGGGTGGAAATGGCTCCCGGCGCGATGCCAGCGCGCCAGCGAGAAGACCAGGGCCGAGCAGGCGAGAATCGCCGTCAGCAGCAGCATCAGGCTCGACAGCCGGTCGGCGACCAGCACGATGCCGAATTGCGCCGGCCAGTCGCCGAGGCGATAGACCTTCACGGCCGCGGCGGGATCGGTCCCGGCGCTGGTCATGACCAGGTTGATGGCGATGGCGAGCAGGGCGAAGGTCGAGGCGAGGTTGAGCACGGCCGCGACCGTCCGGCTGCGCCCGTCCAGCAGCAGCATCGTCGCGCCGGCGACCAGCGGCAGGACGATCGGCGCGATGACGAGGTGGTCCTGCCAGTTCACGAACCGCCCTCCCGGCCGTCGACATGGTCGCTGCGGGTCACCCCGCGCGCGGCCAGCAGGACGACGAGGAAGAGGGCGGTCGTGGCGAAGCCGATGACGATCGCCGTCAGCACCAGCGCCTGGGGCAGCGGGTCGGCATAGGCCGAAATGTCTCCGTTCGCCGCGGGGTCGAGCACCGGCGGAGCCCCGACGCGCAGCCGCCCCATCCCGAAGATGAAGAGGTTGACCGCATAGGAGAGCAGCGCGAGGCCGATGATCACCTGGAAGGTGCGCGGCCGCAGCAAAAGCCAGATGCCCGATCCGGCGAGCACGCCGATGGCGAGGGCGACCACGAGTTCCATCAGCGGCTCCTGCCGGTTGCCGCCGCGGCGCGGGCGGCCGTGGCGCGGTAGACCCGCAGCGACTGGTGCGCCAGCGCGATCAGCATCAGGACGGTGGCGCCGAGCACCAGGGCGAAGACGCCGAAATCGAAGAACAGCGCGCTGGCCAGCGGCAGCTTGCCGAGCAGCGGCACTTCGGTATAGGCGAAGGCCGAGGTCAGGAAGGGCCGGCCGAACAGCCAGGCGCCGGCCCCGGTGCAGGCAGCGACGAGCAGGCCCAGCCCGATCCAGCGCATCGGCAGGATGCGCAGCCGGGCTTCGACCCAGCGCGCCCCGCCGGCCATGTATTGCAGGATGAAGGCGATGGCGAAGGCCAGGCCGGCGACGAAGCCGCCGCCCGGCTGGTCATGCCCGCGCATGAACAGGAACACCGCCATCATCGCGATCACCGGGAACAGCAGGCGCATGACGAGGCCGGGCACCAGCAGGTAATGGGCGGTGATCGGATCCTTGCCGCTGCCCTGGATGTCGGCGTCGTAGAGGTTCTGGAACTGCTTCTGCTCGGGCAATTCGATGCTGTCGCGGGCCGGGCGGAAGCGGCGCAGCAGGGCGTAGACCGTGATCGCCACCACGCCGAGCACGGCGATCTCGCCGAGCGTGTCGAAGCCGCGGAAGTCAACGAGGATGACGTTGACGACGTTGCGCCCGCCGCCTTCGCTATAGGCGCGCTCGAGGAAGTTGCTGGAGATGCTGCCCGCGAGCGGCCAGGTCATCACGGCATAGGACAGCGCAGCCAGCCCGGCGCCGCCGGCGACCGCGATGGTGAGGTCGCGGAAGCGGCGCAGCCGGGCGGAGAACGCCGATTCGGAGCTGATCCCCTCGATGCGCTTGGGCAGCCAGCGCAGGCCGAGCAGGAGCAGCACGGTGGTGACGATCTCGACGAGGAGCTGCGTCAGGGCGAGATCGGGCGCCGAGAACCACGCGAAGGTCAGGCAGGTCGCCAGGCCGGTTCCGCCGGTCAGGATGACGGCAGCGAGGCGATGGTACTTGGCCTGGTAGGCGGCGCCGAGCGCGCAGGCCCCTCCGACGACCCAGACCAGCATGAATGCCAGCTCGGGCGGCTGCGTTCGCTCCGGATCCAGCGAAACCGGCCACCCCAGGGAGTTCCATGCCGCGAGCATGATGGCGACGCCGATCAGGAGCCGCATCTGCGGCTGCAGCCGGGCGGTGCTGACGATCAGCTCCAGGCTCTTGGCCCAGCGCCAGGACAGGAACACGATCGCCCGCTCGAAAAGGCGCTTGCCTTGCAACTCGCGCAGCACGGGCGCGCCTTCGATGTTGCCCGACAGATAGCGCAGCATCGAGAGATAGATCACGATGCCGCCCGCGAGCGCGACGAAGCTCATCAGCAGGGCCGGCGTGAAGCCATGCCAGACGGCCAGGCTGTAGCTCGGCGTCTCTCCGCGCAGCACCGACTCGACGGCGACGGCGAGGACGCCGCCGACCGTCTGCGTCGGCGCGATCCCGACCAGCAGGCAGATCAGCACCAGCAGGCCGACCGGCAGCAGCATCCAGAAGACCGGGTCATGCGGCTTGCGCGGCAGGTCGGTCGCCGGCGGGCCGAAGAAGACCTGGTGGATCAGGCGCAGCGAATAGGCGACGCTGAACATGCCCGCGACGGTGGCGATATAGGGCAGGGCATGGTCGAGCGCGGTGTCGACATGCTCCTCGATCGTCTCGGTGAAGAACATCTCCTTCGACAGGAAGCCGTTGAGCAGCGGCACGCCCGCCATCGCCGCCGCGGCGACCATCGCCAGCGTCGCCGTGATCGGCATGGCGCGGTAGAGGCCGCCGAGGCGCCGGACATCGCGGGTGCCCGCCTCATGGTCGATGATGCCCGCCGCCATGAAGAGCGAGGCCTTGAAGGTCGCATGGTTCATGATGTGGAAGATCGCGGCGACGGCCGCGAGCGGGCTGCCGAGACCGAGCAGCAGGGTGATCAGGCCGAGATGGCTGATGGTCGAATAGGCCAGCAGCCCCTTCAGATCCTGCTGGAACAGCGCCAGGAATGCGCCGATCACCAGCGTCGCGACGCCGATCGGCGCCAGCACCCAGAACCAGTATTCGTGGCCTGCCATCGCCGGCCAGAGCCGCGCCAGCAGGAAGACGCCAGCCTTCACCATGGTGGCGGAGTGCAGATAGGCCGAGACCGGCGTCGGCGCGGTCATCGCGCGCGGCAGCCAGAAATGGAAGGGGAACTGGGCGCTCTTGGTCAGGGCCCCGAGCGCGACCAGGATCAATGTCGTCAGGTAGAGCGGATGGGCGACGATCTTCTGGCCCGAGGCGAGCACGACATCGAGATCGTAGCTGCCGACGATATGGCCGAGCAGCAGCATGCCGGCGAGCAGGCACAGGCCGCCGGCGGCCGTGACGGTCAAGGCGATGCGCGCGCCATCCCGCGCACTCTGGCTATGATGCCAGTAGGCGATCAGCAGGAAGGAGAACAGGCTGGTCAGTTCCCAGAACAGCACGATCTGGATGAGGTTTCCGCTCAGGACGATGCCCAGCATCGAGCCCATGAAGGCGAGCAGGAAGGAGAAGAAGCGCGGCACAGGATCGGCCGGCGACATGTAGTAGCGCGCATAGAGGACGACGAGCAGCCCGATCCCGGCGATCAGGACGACGAAGCTCCAGGCCAGCCCGTCGAGCCGCAGGACGAAGTTGAGACCGTATTCCGGCAGCCATTCGAACTGCGTCCGCAGCACCGCGGGCTCGGCGACGGTCGGCCACAGCACCGTGGCGATGACAAGGATGCACACCGTGACGATGCCGGCCAGCCAGGCCTCGGCATTGCGGGCATTGCTCGGCAGGACTGCAGCGAAAAGACTGCCGATGAACGGCAGGGCGACGATCAGGCTGAGCAGTAGGGCATCGTCCGGCATGATCGACGGGGGATCCTCTCAGTTGGACTGCCGCAAACTCCAGCCTTGCCCGAATCCGTCCATTATGGTTGACTCGGGTCGCCGAAGGCAATGGGCTAACGCCATGAATCTACGTCCTGAACTGTGTCGCGCCGCGCGCGGGCTGCTCAACTGGACCCAGGACCGGCTCGCCGCTTCTGCCGGTGTCTCGCGCAGCACGGTGCGCGATTTCGAGCGCGAGCGTCACGAACTCCAGCGCGCATCGGAGGCTCTGGTCCTCGCCGCCTTCGAGCAGGCCGGGGTCCGCTTCCTGCCCGGCAATCGCGAGGGGCCGGGCGTGCGGCTGCGCCGGACCCAGGAACGGATCTGAAATAAGCTGCCTGAACGCGCGTCCCGGGCACGTATGGTGACCGCGCCGGCCCCGGCCTCGGCTGCGAAGATCCGCCGCAGCAAGAAGCCTTGGCCCGCGCCCGTCAGATGGCGTCCTGCGGCGGCTTTCGCCGGCTTGGCTTCTGCGGGTGTGGCTTTTGCGGGTTTGGCTTCGGCACGGCCTCGATGGGCGGCGCGATGCCGAAATCCTCGGGCCTGAGGGCAAGGTCGGCCAGCGTATAGCGGTCGAGCGTCATGACGAAGGCGTTCAGCGCCTCGTTGAGGACGCCGCGCAGACGGCAGCGCGGCGTCACCAGGCAGCGATTATCGGCGCCGAAGCACTCGACCAGGGCAAAATCCGGCTCCGTCGCGCGCAGCACCGCGCCGACTCCGATCTCGCGCGGCGGCATCGCCAGCGCCAGGCCGCCGGTGCGTCCACGAATGGACTTCAGGAACCCCGCATGCACCAGCAGGTTCGCGACCTTCATCAGATGCGCCCGGGAAATGCCGTAAGCGGCAGCGGTCTCCTCGATGGTGACCAGCTTGCCGTCGCGCGTCGCCGCATACATCAGGAGGCGCAGCGAATAGTCGGAGAAGTTCGTCAAACGCATTGCGGCTTCCGACGGGTTCGTGAGCAGCGGCAGCTGGGCGGCTCCGAAAGATGCAGGCGAGCCGCATCTTTCGCAACCGCCGGGGCGCCCCGGACAAAGTCTGCGCCGACGGCTGCCAGCGCTGCTGCCGATCGCGCGGCGCGTGCTCTAGGCGGAGCCGGCCGGAAGGCTCGGCCGGCTCGGCAGATGCAGGGCCTTGTCGCCGATGTTCAGGCCGATCTGCAGGCTGTCGGCGACGCGTCTCGCACGTCCGATGAAGAGGGCGGCGGCGGGGCCGGCGCAATGGGCAGCGACGACGCCCTCGAACAGCGCGAGCCAATGTTCGAAATGCACCGGGGAGAGCCCCAGGCCGAGATGCGCGATATGGGGTTTGCCGCCATAGCGGCCGCTCATCAGGGTTAGCGACGACCAGAAGTCGACCATGGTGGCGAGATGGGCGTCCCAATTGCCGATGCGCGCCTCGAAGATCGGCCCGAGCAAGCCATCCTGCCGGACGCGGTCATAGAAGGCGTAGACGATCTGCGCGACCAGCGGTTCGGAGACTTCCTGCGGCAGGGCCGGGGTCAAGGCGATAATCCTTAAGATGCATTATAGATGCATCTTTTATAGATCGACGGAACGGCGCTGTAAATCCACCCCGTCGCTGCCAAGCGCCGGCGAACGCCGGGGCAGCCGGTCATCGTGGCCGAATCTTGTTTCGTATGGCGGTGGGCAGGGTGACGTGACAGCGCGTCCGTGCAACAATATACAGTCAATTCCCGAGCCGCCTTTTTCGTGCCGGAGCGAGTGCGAAGCGAATGGTTGACTGGACGCCCGACCTGACGCGCAGCGACAAGCCGCGCTATCTGGCGATCGCCGAAGCGATCGCCGAGGACATCGGCAATGGCCGGCTTTCGGCCGGGGACCGGCTGCCGCCGCAGCGCCAGCTGGCCGCCAGGCTGGCGATGGATTTCACCACCGTGGCGCGCGGCTATGTCGAGGCCCAGCGCCGTGGCCTGGTGGCCTCGCGCGTCGGCCAGGGGACTTTCGTCAAGGCGCCGCTCCGCCAGCAGAGTACGGCGCGCGGCGGGGTGCCGGCACTGGCCGATCTCTCGATGAACCTGCCCCCCGAGCCCGACGATCCGGCCCTGCTCGCGCGGATGCGCGAGGGGGTTGCCGAGGTCAGCGCCGATCTGGTCGCGCTGCTGCGCTATCAGGGCTTCGGCGGCTCGCGATCCGACAAGGCGGCGGCAGCGTCCTGGCTTGCCCGGCGCGGGCTTGCGCCCGCACCCGAGCGCCTGTTCGTGGTGCCGGGAGCCCATTCGGCGCTGCTCGGCATTCTAAGTGTTCTGGCCCGGCCGGGCGATGTCGTCCTGGCGGAGGCGCTGAGCTATCCCGGCATCCGCTTGATCGCGGCCCAGCTTGGTATCCGGCTGGTCGGGCTCGCCATGGATGGCGACGGTGTCGAGCCCGGGGCCTTCGACGAAGCCTGCCGGACGCTGCAGCCCAAGGCGCTGTATCTCAACCCGGTCCTGCACAATCCGACGACCCTGACGGTGCCGGAAGCGCGGCGTGCCGAACTTGCGGCAATCGCCCGGCGCCATCGCATCGCGATCATCGAGGACGACGCCTATGGCTTCGTCCCCGCCGCCCCGCCGCCGCCTCTGGCCGCGATCGCCCCGGAACTGACCTGGCATGTCGCCGGCCTGTCCAAATGCATCGGTGCCGGCCTGCGCATCGCCTATGTCGTGGCGCCGGATGCGCGCTCCGGCTGGCCCTTCGCCGCGGCCTTGCGCGCCGCGAGCGTCATGGCCTCGCCGCTGACGGCGGCGATCGCGACGCACTGGATCGAGGACGGTACCGCCGACGCGATCCTGCGCTTCCTCCGCACTGAGACCGCCGCCCGGCAGAGGCTCGCGGCGGAGATCCTGGCGCCCGGCAGCTATCGTGCCGATCCGTTGAGCTTCAACCTCTGGCTCGAGCTCCCGGCTCCCTGGACGCGCTCGGCCTTCGCCGGCCACATGCAGTCCACCGGCATCGGCGTCGTCGCCAGCGATGCCTTCGCCGCCGATGGCAACCCGCCCGAGGCGGTGCGGGTCTGCCTGGGTGGACCGCAGGGCCGCGACGCCATCCGCGGCGCCCTGGAGTTCATGGCCCACGCCCTTGGACACCCCCCGGAGGTCAGCTCGACCTTCCTCTGATCGGTGAGGCATAGGGTCGCAAGTCTCTCTGAGGCGAGATTGAGTGCATACAATATCGGCAATGACTGCTATGGTACGGTCATTGCCGATAGAGATTTGCACGCTCGCCCCGGAGGGGAACATGGCTACTCGCGATTGGCCCAAGCTGTCGCCGTTCAAGACCGGACTGCGCGGGCGCTGCCCGCGCTGCGGCGAGGGCAAGCTGTTCGACGGCTTCCTGACGCTGAAGCCGCGCTGCGAGGCCTGCGGCCTCGACTATGGCTTCGCCGATCCGGCCGACGGCCCGGCCTTCTTCGTCATGATGTTCGTCTGCATCCCGGCGCTGTCCTTCGCGCTCTGGCTCGAGCTCGCCTATGAGGCGTCGGTCTGGGTGCATCTGGTGACGACGCTGCCGATCGTCCTGCTGACCTGCATCCCGCCTTTGCGACCGCTCAAGGGCTGGCTCGTGGCGTCGCAGTTCTTCTTCAAGGCCGAGGAGGGCCGGCTCGCCGTCGCGCCGCGCCCCGTCGAGTTGCCCGTGCGCCGCTAGAGCATCGGACCGAAAAGTGGAATCCCGCTTTTCGGAAGAATCCGATGCTACAACAAAGAGATAGATCGCCACTGCGCGTCCGGTAGGACGCGCGGCGATCCAAAGGCGCATCATTTCCGCAGCGAGGCGATGATCTCGATCGCGCGCTCGACATCGCCGGCGCTGACGTCGAGATGCGTGATCATCCTGACGGTAGTCGGCCCGAACGCGCCGGCGCCCAGACCCTTGGCCTTGGCCGCCGCCACAAAATCGAGCGCGTCATAGCCGGCTTCGGCGACGTCGAAGAAGACGATATTGGTCTCGATCCTGTCGTCGGCGAGCTTGATGCCGGGCAGTTGCGCCAGCCCGGCGGCGAGCGCTTTGGCATTGGCGTGGTCCTCGGCCAGCCGTTCGACATGATGGTCGAGGGCGTAGAGCCCGGCCGCCGCCAGGAAGCCGGATTGCCGCATCGCGCCGCCGAGCCGCTGCTTGAGCCGCCAGGCCTCCTGGATGAAGTCCCGTGATCCGGCCAGCACCGCGCCGACCGGCCCGCCGAGACCCTTGGTCAGGTCGATCCAGGCGGAATCGAAATCCTCCGCATAGTCGCGGGCGCTGACGCCGGAGGCGACGACGGCGTTGAACAGCCTTGCCCCGTCGAGATGGGCGGAGAGGCCGCCGGCGCGCGCCGCCGCCACGACTTCCCGCACCGTCTCGAGCGGCCAGACCGAGCCGCCGCCGAAATTCGAGGTCTGCTCGACGCAGAGCAGCCGCGAACGCGGCATGTAGCGGCTCTCCGGCCGGATCGCGCCGGTGACGTCCCTGGCGCAGAAGATGCCGCGCTCGCCGTTCAGCCCCCTGAGCATCACGCCGGCGAGCGCGGCCGGGCCGCCGCCCTCCGAATTGACGATATGGCTGGACTGGTCGCAGAGCACCTCGTCGCCCGGCCGGCAATGCACGGCGAGCGCGATCTCGTTGCACATCGTCCCCGAAGGCAGCAGCACCGCCTCCTCCTGCCCGAGCATCTCGGCGACGCGCTCGCAGAGCCGCGTCACCGTCGGATCCTCGTTCTTCTGCTCGTCGCCGACCTCGGCCGCCATCATCGCCGCGCGCATGGCGGGCGTCGGCCTGGTCTTGGTGTCGCTGTAGAAGTCGAGGAAGGCGGTCGTCATGGTTCGGCCTTTTCGGAAAGGGCCCGGCTGGGGCTGGCTGGCTGGACCTGGTTCGCCGAGCCCGGCCCCGGCTGGCGCGCGATCTCGGTTGGCGGGATCATGAAGCTGTCGAAGAACGCGCTGATCCGATCATGCGCGTCCAGAGGCAGGACCTGCGCGACGTACTGATCCGGCCGAACGACGATCAGGCAGCCCGCCTCCCGGTCGATGCCGCGCAGGTCGAAGATGTCCTGACCGCCGGAAAGGTCGGGGCAGAAGACCTTCTCGTAATCGCGCAGGCCGTGGCGCCCCTTTCTGGGAAGGAGCAGCGCGTGCATGCTCGGAAGGTCGAGATCGCGATGGCCACGCTGGAGGATGGCGCGGATATCGACCAGCGCGTCGATGTCGTCGTGCTGTCGCGTGTATTTCCTGGCCGGCGAATGGCTGGATTCGGCGAGGAAATCGCACAGGGCGCCGATCCGGCCTGTGGGCGAGGCCTGGTCCTCGGCACCGGCGAAGGCGAAAAGGCGCCAGCGGCCATCGGCCTTCGCCACATGCCCGAGATGGACGGGCCTTGCATCCGCCAGGCGGATGACCGGTGCGGAGTGGAAGCGGGCGCCTACCGCAAAACCCCTGGCGAGTTGCTGATGTGAGGAATCGCCGGTGAGGAGCGACGGCGCATAGCGTGTCGCCGTTCCCGCCGTATAACGTCCGTGCTTGACGAAGTAGTCCTGCACCTCGGCGGGCTCGACACCTTCGCTGCTGGGATCATCGGCGGCTTTCAGCGGCGCGCTGAGCATCTTGGCCCATTCGCGGTCGAAATCGATTAGCTCCCCGGCGATGGACTGGCGTTCTGCCGAATAGGTATGCAGCAGCTCCGGGGGGCTGCTGCCTTGCAGGACGGATGCCAGTTTCCAGCCGAGATTGAAGCTGTCCTGCATCGACACGTTCATACCCTGCCCGGCCTTCGGACTATGCGTGTGGCAGGCATCGCCGGCGATGAAGATGCGCGGCAGGCGTTCCGCGACCTGCTCTTCCGGCACGTCGTCGAACTTCTCGCAGAGACGCTGGCCGATCTCGTAGACCGACCACCAGGCGACCTCCTTCACCTCGATCGCATAGGGATGCAGGATGCGCTGCACCGCGGCGATCAGGTATTCGATGGTGATGTTCCGGCTGCCGACGCGCTCGTTCTCGTTCAGCTTGTCGAGCTCGACATAGATCCGGACGAGGTAGCCGCCCTCGCGCGGAATGAGCACGATCGTGCCCTCGTTCGCGGACTGGATCAGCGCCTTCAGCCGGATGTCGGGAAAGTCGGTCACGGCCAGCACGTCCATGACGCCCCAGGCGTGATTGGCAGCGTCGCCATGCAGCGAGCGCCCGATCGATTTCCGCACGACGCTGCGCGCGCCGTCGCAGCCGACGACATAGCGAGCCTTGACCATCTCGATCTGGCCGGCATGGGATGGGTCGAGGCGCTCCAGCCGCGCCGTGACCGGGTGGGATGAGCCCGCCCCCGGCTCGGTCGCGAGATCGAGCAGGCGCCGCGCATAATGCGGCTCGAGCCGGCTCGGCGCATTGCGCATGGCTTCGAGATAGAAGTCGTGCACCCGCGCCTGGCTCAGGATGACATGGGGGAACTCCGACAGGCCGTCCTCGACATCCTGGACCCGCCCATGTCGAACGATGCGTTCCCTTTCGACGGCATGCGGCTTCCAGAACGAGGTCTCGTTGACCCAGTAGGCTTCCTTCAGCACCTGTTCGGCAAAGCCGAAGGCGTGAAACATCTCCATCGTCCGACAGGCGATTCCGTCGGCCTGGCCCATCTGCAGCGGGCCATCCTTCTGATCGACGATGCGCGTCCTGATCTCGGGAAAGGCCGCCAGTTGGGCGGCGAGGGTCAGGCCGGCCGGGCCGCAGCCGATGATCAGGACGTCGACTTCATCGGGGAGGGAATCCGGGCGCGAGAATGCCGGATCGCGATCGGAAGCCTGGGCCACCGCCGGATTCCCGGTTCGGAATCCGTTGAGATGGAACTGCATGCTGCACCCACTGAATCAGGACAAGGAGCTGGAAGGCAGCTGACCATAGCCGCCGCGTCGTCGATAGGGTCTTCGATCAGCGCCGGTTGAGCAGGATCATCTTCTCCTGCGTCATGTCGCGCATGGTGTAGGGGATGCCGCCCGTGCCGTAGCCGGATTCGCGCCGTCCGGCGAAGGGCATCCAGTCGGTCCGGAAGGTGGTCGGGTCGTTGACCATCACGGCGGAGGCGTCGAGCCGCTCGGCGGCGCGCAGCGCGACGTCGATGTCCTGCGCGAAGACGCTGGCCTGGAAGGCGACCGGCAAGGCGTTCGCCCGGGCGATCGCCTCGTCGAGCTTCGCATAGGGGTAGACGCAGACCACGGGTCCGAATATCTCGAGCTGCGAGACCTTTGCGTCGGCTTTCGGGTCGAGCAATACGGCCGGTTCCAGCGTCGTCTCCGAGAGCCGCTTGCCGCCGGTCGCGAGCTTCGCGCCGCCCTTGACCGCTTCATCGATCCATTCGGCGACCCGGTCGGCCTCGCGCGGCTGGATCAGCGGGCCGATTTCGGTCTCCTTCAGGGTCGGGTCGCCGACCTTGAGCTTCCTGACGCGTGCGACCAGCCGCTCGGTGAATGCGCTCGCGATCTCCTGGTGGACGAAGATGCGCTGTGTCGACACGCAGACCTGGCCGGCATGGTAGTAGCCGCCCTTGACCATCGGCTCGATGATCCTGTCGAGATCGGCGCTGCGGTCGACGATCGCCGGCGCCACGCCGCCATGCTCCAGCGCCGAGCGGGCGCCATGGCTGAGCTTCGAATGCAGGTACCAGCCGACCTTGGCCGAGCCGATGAAGCTGAGGAAGGCGATGCGCCTGTCGGTCGCGAGCTTCTCGGCGAGCTCGGTCGTCTCGGGAATGAGCGTCTGGCACCAGGCCTCGGGAAGCCCGGCCTCGTGCACCAGCGCGACGAAGTCGCGGCAGCATAGCGGCGTCGTCCCGGCCGGCTTGACGATGACCGGGCAGCCGGTCGCGATCGCCGGTGCGACCTGGTGCACGATCAGGTTGAGCGGGTGGTTGAAGGCCGAGATCGCCGCGACGATGCCGATCGGTTCCCTTGTGGTGAAGGCCCAGCGCCCGGCCGCGGCCGCCGACAGCCCCATCGGGATTTCGCGCCCGGCGAGATTGCGCAGTTCGTCGGCGGCGTTGTGGACGCCGTCGATGGCGCGGGTGGTCTCGACGATCGCATCCGCCAGCGGCTTGCCGCCCTCGCGGGCGATCTGGCGGGCAAAATGCTCGCGCTTGCCGTCGAGCAGGGCGGCGAGCCGGCGCAGGATCGCCATCCGCTCATGCGGCTTCAGCCAGCCGTCGCGGTCGCGGAAGACCTTTTCCGCCGCCTTCAGCTTGGCTTCGAGCGCCGCAGCGTCATCGGTCGCGATCTTCTCGACCGGCGCCCGGTCATAGGCCTGTACGACTTGCAGCATCGTTTCCTCCTCAGTATCCGAGCACGTTGCTTTCCCGGGGAACCACAGCGTCATGCCGGACAAGCGGCGAAGCCGCGTCGCTCGGAATCCATCATAGAACGCCGGGGCACTACGATGGATTCCGGCGCTCCGCGGAGTTTATCCTTGGGCTGGCCAAAGGCCGGACCCGAGGGCTGCGGCCGGAATGACGATCGGTTCCCGGGACGCGAAACTGACTCAGGCGCATTCGACATCGGGCCTGCGGTTGCGCAGTTCCTCGACCAGCACGCGGGTATTCTCGGAATAGTCGATCGGCACCTCGACGAGATGGACGCCGCCGCCCGCGAAGGCGGCCTCCAGCATCGGCGCCAGTTCCTCGACCGCGCCGACCCGCGAGCCCTTGGCACCATAGGCCCGCGCATAGGCGACGAAATCCGGGTTGCCGAAGGTCATGCCGTAATCGGGGAAGCCGTCGACCGCCTGCTTCCAGCGGATCATGCCATAGGCGCTGTCGTTCAGGATCACCACGACGAGGTTCAAGCCCAGCCGGACGGCGGTCTCCATCTCCTGCGAATTCATCATGAAGCCGCCATCGCCGCAGACCGCCATCACCCGGCGGCCGGGATTGAGCATCGCCGCCATCATCGCCGAGGGCAGGCCTGCGCCCATCGTCGCCAGTGCATTGTCGAGCAGCAGCGTGTTGGCGACATGGGTGCGGTAGTTCCGCGCGAACCAGATCTTGTACATGCCGTTGTCGAGACAGACGATGCCGTCCTCCGGCATGACCTTGCGGACGTCGTGGACGATACGCTGCGGCGTCGGCGGGAAGCGGTCCTCCTCGGCGCGGTCGTTGATATGCGTCAGGATCTTCTGGCGCAGCTCCAGCAACGCCGGATCGGCCTCGAGCTTGCCGCCGAGCCGTTCGGCGAGTGCGCTGACGGTCGTGCCGATATCGCCGATCACCTCGGCGTCGGGATGGTAGACCTGCTCTACGCTCGCCGATTGATAGCCGACATGGATCACCTTCGGCCCGCCGGCGCTCTTCATCAGGAAGGGCGGCTTCTCGACCGTGTCATGGCCGATCGAGAGGACCAGGTCGGCCTGGTCGACCGCGCGGTGGACATAGTCGCCCTCGGAGAGCGCGGCGGTGCCCATATAGAGATTGGAGCCGCCGGTGACCGCGCCCTTGCCCATCTGGGTGTTGAAGAAGGGCAGGCGGGTGCGGCTTACGAAGGCCGACAGCACCTCGACGAGGCGCGGCCGGTTGCCGGCGGCGCCGATCATGACGAGCGGGTGCTTGGCGGCGAGGATCAGCGCCGCTGCCCGGTCGAGCGCCGCCGGATCGGCGATCGGCCGCTCCAGCGGGTGCACCGGGATCAGCGGAACCTCCTCGATCTCCTCGGCCGCGATATCCTCCGGCAGTTCGAGATGGACGGGACCCGGCCGCTCCTCCATCGCGACGCGGAAGGCATCGCGCACCACGGAAGGAATGCTGGCGGCGCTGACGATCTGCCGCGTCATCTTGGTCAGCGGCTTCATCGAGGCGACGACGTCGACGATCTGGAAGCGCGCCTGCTTGGCGCTCATGATCGGCTTCTGGCCGGTGATCAGGATCATCGGCATGGCGCCGAGATGGGCGTAAGCGGCGCCGGTCGAGAAGTTCAACGCGCCGGGTCCCAGTGTCGCGATGCAGACGCCGGGCCGGCCGGTCAGCCTGCCATGGGTCGCGGCCATGAAGGCGGCGGCCTGCTCGTGCCGGGTCAGGATCAGCTCGATCTTCGACTTTCGCAGCGATTCGACGACATCGAGGTTTTCTTCGCCGGGCACGCCGAAGATGCGGTCGACGCCCTCGTTCTCGAGCGCCGCAACCAGGAGGTCGGATCCCTTCTTCATCGCCCGCAGCCTTTCCCAGTCGCATCGCCTCTTCGAGCCGAGGCTAGGCGCTTGCGCGGCGCCGGAAAAGCGCGGCGCGGTCAGGGGGAGCCTGCGCCGGTCGCGGGGAGCAGTCGGATGGCAATGACGAAGCATTTGCGGGGAGCTGCCCGGAAGCTGTCAGATTGCTTTCCCCATTCGTCGTAGCCCGGAAGAACCTGGTCTGGCAGGGTTTTCGGAGGGATCGAGGATTCCGCCTGTCGCCGACGCCGGCTGCTCATCGGAGGTACCCCTCCTGACGCGCACAATGTATTGGCTGCGCGACTCCTCGATGGAGCGTGTTGAATTTCAATTTGTAAAATATATATAAATTGTCCTATAATTTGTGGTAGATTTTTACCAATTCATGGCAACATGCCAAGGATGATGACGATTTTTAGGTGACAAGTATGCCTGATTTACTTGGGGTTTGATTTGAGGGTCGAGGCGTTAAGATTTTCATACCGTGATTCGTATTCAATCTGAGTACCAAGGTTGACGCTGCATATTAATTCAATCTTGCAGCGCTGAATATTAATATTTTAATCAATTATTCGTGTTCGGGGCAGGGCAGACTTGTCAGAAGCCTTCGAGGGGGATATTTTTCGGTAATTATAAAATAGTATAGTAGATGTTAATACATGCGGAGTTTGAGATGCGGTAGTAAGAGGGGCGTTCCATGAGTGGGGTAAGAACTGCTTTCATCGACCGATGTGCTCTTTTTTCCGAGGGCGTACGAGAGATACTGGGGAACAGGGGGTTCGATATCGTAGCATCTACGCATGATTTCGAAAACTTTGTTCGCGATTATAGTAAGCTTGATAATATATCGCTCATCATTATTTGTATAAGCGATGATTATGAGGCTATGGAAAGAAATATCAGGAGCTTTAGAGAGAAATATCCGTTTGCAAAAATAGTGATACTATCCGATGACTATAACATGCAGCAAGTTCAGATGGCTTTCAGGCTTTCTGTCTGCGCATATTTGCTTAAAAGAATTAATTTTGTGACCCTTGTGAAGTCCCTTGAGCTTGTAATGCTCGGGGAGAGTCTGTTTCCGGCGGATGTGCTGATGGAGATCGGGAAGGAGCATGGCGTCGAAATCCAGGTCGAGAAGGAAGTGATCGCCTATTCTCCGCCGTCCTCGCATTCGGGCCGTGGTCTGTCCACCCGCGAGACGCAGATCCTCAAATGCCTGATCCAGGGCGATTCAAACAAGGTGATCGCCCGTCGCCTGCAGATCGGCGAGGCGACGGTCAAGGTTCACATCAAGGCGATCCTGCGCAAGATCCGGGTTCAGAACCGGACCCAGGCGGCGATCTGGGCGGTCAGCCATCTCGAAGCGGCACCGCCCGTCGAAATGAGCGGGTTCGTCAATGGCGGCGGCGCGATCGCCGCGGCCCTCTGAGCATCGGACCGAAAGTGAAATCCGTTTTCGGAAGACTCCGACGCGACGATAAAAGGATAGATCGCCGTTTCCACGTCCGGGCGGACGCGCGGCGATCTAGAGCAGGATGCGAAAAAGTGGGAACCGGCTTTTCGCAAGAATCCTGCTCTAAGCTTTTGATAAGAGCCGGGTGCTTTCAGATGGAAGCGCTTCGCGATTCCATCTGAAAGCACCCGGCTCTAGCAGGAACCTCCGCTGAGGAACTTCAGGCTCACTTCGCCAGGTAGAGTTCCCGGAGCTGCGCGGCGATCGGCGTCCAGTCTCCGATCTGGATGGCCATCGCATAGGCTCCCAGCGCCGTGTGCCGCCAGCCCTGTTCGGAGAGCAGGGAAGCCTTGTGAAAAGCTTCCGCGACCGCGCACGCCGTCAAGCTGTGCATGACGATGCCGGCATTGGCGCTGGCGACCTGTCCCGCAAGCCCGGTTTCCTGCGAAACCACCAGCGGAAGCCCGGCCAGCGCCGCTTCCAGCGCCGCGATCGGCACCCCGTCGAAGCGCGAGGGTTGCACGAAGAAGTGCCACTCGGCCATCTTCCGGCGCTTCTCCTCGCCGAAGCAGGGCCCCTGGATTTCGATCGCATCCGCCACGCCCAGCGTCGTCGCCATGGCTGTGAGCACGTCCCGCGCCGGGCCGGTCCCGATGAGGACGAGGCGGCCGCGGCCGCCTTCCCGGCGATAGGCGGCGAAGCCCTCGACGAGCAGGTCGAGCCCCTTGTGCAGGATCTCGTAGCGGCCGCAGAAGCCGAAGACCGGAAACTTCGCGAAGCCGACGACACGCTCCGGTCGCGGCGGAGTGCCGTCGAGCAGGCTGGAATAGGCGGCGTTGGGGACGACGCGAACCCGCGCGCCGGGCGCCAGTCGAGCGATGATCTTCGCCTCCGCCACCGAAACCGCCTGGACGAAGCGCGCCTGCACGAGCGCCCGGCGTTCGACCAATCGCAGATAGGCCGCCGTTCGCCAGTTCGCGATGCGCCCATTCGATTCGAAGACATGGGAATAGCGGCCGTGAACGGTGACGCCGAAGGGGAGCCCGCGCCGGCTCAGCGCCCGCGCCAGCGAGGGCAGCAGCAACTGGCGTGCGGTATGGATGTGGAAGATCGTGGCGGGGCCGGCCCCCGCTGCCATGGCCGCGACGATCGGCTCGGCCAGGGTGAAGACCCGCCCGGCGAGACGTGGCCCGTCGAGCGGGAGGATCAGCGTCGGCAGGTCGACCGCCTCGCCACCGCCGTCCTGGTCCGGGCTGCGCAGGAAGAGGATTTTCGCATTGTCGCCGGCGGCGATCTGCTCGCGCGCCATGCGGCGCACGACATGGTGGACGCCGTTGGCGGCCGAGGGGTGCGGCCCGGCATCGTCGATGACGACATGACGAATCTCGAGACTGGCGCGGGCCGGCGCCGGCGGCGCCATGCCCGACGCCTCAGGCGACAGAAGGTCGGCCATGGGCGATCATCCTCGTCAGGAACCAGTGTGCGATCAGCAGTCGAACCAGATTGGAGCCGCCGAGCGCCGCGCAGCCGCCGGCCAGCCCGTAGCGCTGCGTCAGCGGCAGGAACAGCGCGGCGGCGGCGAGCGTTCCCGCGGTGCTGACGAGGAGCGCCAGCCGGGCGGCATCGACGCCGTGCATGAAGGAGCAGATCATGTCGGCGCAGTAGCCGAGGAGCCAGCTGACCGCGAGAATGCGGATCGGCAGGATCAGGCCCAGATAGGCCGAATCGGGTCCGTAGAGCAGAAGCAGGACGAACCCCGGCGCGCTCAGCAGCGCGACATAGCAGGGCAGGAGCAGCAGCGTGCCGACCAGGGCGTAGTCCCGTGCCGCCTTCCAGGCTGCACGGAAGCCCTCCCCGGATTTGCGGGCGGCCGCCTGGGGAATGACGTTGCACAGCCCCAGCAGGACCGGGTTGGCGAGGTTGACCACGTTGAGCGCGGCCTGGAAGGCGGCGGTCGCTGCGGCGCCGAACATCGCGGTCAGCCCCCAGAGAAAGAGCTGGATTCGCAGGGCCCCGACGAAATTATTGGCCAGTGACCAGCGCCCGAGCGACCAGAATTCCAAAAATGTCGGCCGCAGCGAAGCCAAAGGCGGGATATCGGCCCGCACCTGCCGGCAGGTGACCAGCATCGCGATCGCCGACGCGGCCGCCATGCAGGTGAAGACCTCCGGGAGCGCCAGCGTTCCATGCCGGAGCAGGAGCAGCACGCCGAGGGGGGCGCCGAGATAGGCGATGCCGTCCCCGGCGAGCGCGTCCCGGTGGCGGAACTCGCCGAACAGCACGCGTCGCAGGGCTTCCTGTCCCTGCCAGGCCACGAGATAGAGGCAGACCGGGCCCGCAAGGTCGGAGCGGCCCAGCGCGACGAGCCCGGAGGCGACGAGCAGCAGCAGCGGCAGCAACAACAGCGGCAGCAGGCAGAGGCTGCGTCCGGCAAGGACCGCGCGCCCGTCTTCGGGCAGCTGCGCGATGCGGATCGACATCGGATAGAAGATCACCGAGCTGATCGAGAGCTGGACCAGCAGCAGGATGCCGAAGATCAGCGCGAAGATCCCGTACTCGACCGGCGCGATGTGGCGCGCCAGCGTGATGTTCAGCAGAAATGCGCCAAGGCTGACCACGCCTTGATCCAGCAGCGTCCAGGAGGCGTGGCGCAGCAAGGGCCTAGCTCGCCTTGGCCAGCTTTGCCGGCGTTGCGGGGGGCGAAGCTGCATGGCTGCGCGCAGCTTCGCCGGCGCGGCAGAGATCGCCATAGGCCCAGCGCAGATAGGCGCCGGTGATCGCCATCCCTTCCGCGAAGCCATGGCGCGGCCGGTAGCCGAGCAGGCGCATCGCCTTGTCGTTGCTGGCCAGTGCCTGGGCCTGGTAGAGCGCGAGGATGCGTGGATCGGGCAGGTGGCGCATGCCGAAGCGGCGCCCGCCGCCGCCGCCGAAATAGGCCTGGGTGACGAGCTTGTGGAGGCCGGCGGGCAAGGCGTCATAGCCTGCCTGCAGGGCCTGGCGCGCCGGCGGCCAGCGGACGATGATCTGGACCAGGCGCTTCGGGTTGGCCAGCACGGCCTTGATGTCGCGAACCACGCCGCTGTTCTCGCCTTCGATCCGCGCGCTCGGCCAGTGGACCGGCGGCGCGACCTGGAGGGCCTGGGCGATCGAGGCGAAGAACTTGCCCCAGCTCACCGGCTCGGGTCCGGAGATGATGAAGCGCTCTCCCACCGCTTCGCGGCGTTGCGCGGCGAGCAGCAGGGCGTCGATCAGGTCCTCGATGTAGAGCGCGTTGCAGATGCCCTCGCCCGCATCGGGCAGGACGACCTCGCCGGTGATCAGCATCTGCGCCGGCGCGTCCGCCCAGGGCCGCGAGAACGGGCCGTAGACGACGGTCGGCTGGACGATGCTGGCGGGAATCCCTTCCTCGCGGGCGGCCTTCAGCGTGCGCGCCTCGAGGTCGAGCTTGTTGCGGGCATAGGGCCAGGAGACGTCGCCGTCGCGGGTCTGCTCGGTCAGCTCCCCGTCCGGAAACGGCTCGTAGACGGAGAAGCTGCTGAGATAGACGAAGCCCTTGGCCTTGTGCCGGGCCGCGCCGGCCAGCAACTGCTCCAGCCCATCGAGATTGGCCTTGCGCGAGCGGTGGTCATAGGCGCAGTGGAAGACGTAATCGACGCCCTCGAGCGCGCTGGCCGTAGCCCCGGCCTCGCCGAGCGCGCCGTTGATGATCTCGACCGGCAGCCGGGCGAGGCGCGTGGCCTGCCCGAAGCTGCGCACGAGGCAGCGCACCTTGACGCCCTGCTCGACCAGCCGCTCGGCCAGCCTTCCGCCGATGAAACCCGCCGCGCCGGTGATCAGCGCCGTGCTTCCCGCCGGCAGGCGGGGGCTGTCGTCCCGGTCGGCGGCCGCGTCGGCGCGCCAGTCCAGGACCAGCGGCTCGCGGCTGGCATAGCAGCGCTCGATCAGCGCGACCGCGCGCGTCCCTTCGACCCCGGTCACGCCGGCCGCGGTCTCGCCGGCGACGCTGCGGGCGAAATCGCGGAGCTCGCTGTCGAACAGCGCGGGAAAGAGCTGCAGCGGAAGATCTGCCGCCGATCGTCCCTCGAAGCGGAAGGCCAGGGCATTGGGCGAGCCGGCCAGGACGAGGTTCTTCGAGACATGCAGCTCGACGAAGCCGGCACTGCCATGGATCTGGATCGTATCGCGCAGATCGCGGGTACGGCTGAGCTCGACCGTTCCGGTCGCGCCCGAGGCCATCCGGCAGTCGAGCAGGCAATCGGCCTCGACGCCCTGCGCCGCGTCATCGCGATAGCTCAACTCGGCGACGTCCCCCAGCCACCAGAGCAGCAGGTCGAGCGTATGGACGCCGGTATCCATCAGCACGCCGCCGGCGGCCAGTTCGCGCCGCAGCAGCGCGTCGGAGCTGGTGGCCCAGTTGAAGACGAAGCCCTCGCGGATGCTGAAGCTGCGGATCGTGCCCAGCGTGCCGGAATCGAGCAGCGCCTTGAGCCAGCGCGCGCCATGCAGATAGCGCCGCAGCAGCCCGACCCTGAGCGTCAGCCGGCGCGCCTCGGCTTCCCGCACCATCGTTTCGCATTGCGCCAGCGTCACCGCGAGGGGCTTCTCCATGAAGAGATGCTTGCCCGCCGCGAGCAGTTCCGTGCCGATCGGGCCGTGGAAGACATGGGGGACGGCGACGATGGCGGCGTCGAAACGGTCGGCCGCCTCGTGCCAGTCGGCGACGCGGACGATCTCGCGGCCATGTCGGCCGAGCTTGCCGGCGAGCAGGGCCAGCCGCTCGGGCGAGCGGTCGACCAGCACTGAAGGCAGCCAGCCGATGCGGCGCAGCGCGGGCAGGATATGGTGGTCGACGACAGCGCCGCAGCCGATGATGGCGAGGCGCTGGGGGGTGCCAGGGCTCATGCTCGTATTCCTCAATGGACCGTGTGGAGCGCGGACAGGAGCGTTCGCGCCGGCGCCGTTGCGCGCGCGTCGAGCGCACGTTCGTATTCGGCGAGCGCGCGCTCGGCCGCGTTGTCCCAGGTGAAATGCTGGGCGACCCGGGCCCTGGCGCGCTCGCCCATCTTTGCGAGCCGGTCGCGGCGGCATGCCAGGGCGGCGAGGGCCTCCCGGAGCTGGCGCACATCGCCGGCCTCGACCAGCTGGCCGCTGCCCGGATCGAGCTGGTGGGGGATGCCGCCGACGCGCGAGGCCAGCACCGGCACGCCATGCGACATCGCTTCCAGCACCACGAGCGGAAAGGTGTCGGCCAGGGTCGGGAAGACGAAGAGGTCGGAACGGCGAAACAGCGCCTGCACCTCGCGGTCGGACAGGCGCCCGGTCACGATGATCCGCTGATCGGCCCGGCGCGTCAGGGCAGCCAGGGCGTAATCGATCTCGGCGCGCTTCTCGCCGCCGACGATCAGCGTATAGGGGCAGGTCAGCCCGTCGAAGGCCTCGAGCAGGACGGGCAGGCCCTTGTTCGGCGTATGGTTCGCCAGGAACATGCAGGTCATCTCGCCGGCCCGGCGCCCGGGCACGCCGAGCCGGGCGCAGGCGGCAAAATCCTGGCTGGGATCGAACGGGCCGGGCAGGGAGACGCCATTCGGCACCACCGCGAAACTGCCGGCAAAACCCATCGCACCGACGATCTCGCGGTCCGCCGGCGACAGGCCCAGCACGGCCGCCGCCCCGCGGACCGCCTGTTGCACCGGCCGCGTCACCAGCGCCTGCCAGACCAGGCGGCGCAGGCGGCCGAAGCCATAGATGCGGGCGCCGTTGGCGATCTCGTTGAAGCCGTGGGTGGAGACCACATAGGGGACGTTGGCGCTGCGGCAGGCGCGGGCGATCCGCGCCATTTCCAGGGCCGGCATCGGGTTGTGCAGGTGCACGAGGTCGAAATCGCCGGAGCGGATTCTGTCCGGGATGTCGGAGCTGTAGAACAGGGTGCGGTAGCGGTTCGGGACGCGCTGCCAGGGCAGGAGCGGCGGCAGCCTCACCGCGACCGGCGCGCGGCGGATTCCGGGTGCTTCGGCTTCCCGCGTCTGCGCGCCCATCATGCTGGCGACGGTGATGTCGCAATGCCTGGCGAGCGCGAAGCTGAGTTGCTCGGCTGCCCGGCCGGCGCCGCTGACGCTCAGATGCGGCGGCGCCACGATCGCGGCGAGAACCTTGATCATTGATATTTCTCCACCAGGGCGCTGGCCAGATCGGGTGCGCGCCACAGGTCGCGCAGCGCGTCGTCGATGGTGAGGGCCGGGGTCCAGCCGAAATGCCGGCGGATCTGCGTGGTGTCGGCGGCGAGGAACGGACGATCGACAGGCCGGACCCGGCTGCCATCCTGCTCCAGCTCGAACTCGATCTCGGCGATGGCGCGCAGCTTGTGAAGGATCTCCTCGACCGAGTAGGGCTGCGACGTGCCGAGATTGACCGTGACCGTGCTCTCCGGCTGGAGGCGCCTGGCGGTTGCGATCGTGGCGAAGCCGCGCGCCGCATCCTCGACATGGATGTAGTCGCGCTTCGGCCAGAGATTGCCGAGGCGGACCACCCGGCGGCCGGCCTTGAGCTGCGCGACGATCTCGGGCAGCAGATGCGGATTGGTCTCGCCCGGGCCGACCACGTTGAACAGCCGCACGATGACGGCGGAGAGCGAGCGCTGCTGCGCCAGATAGCGGACATAGTGCTCGCCATGCAGCTTGCTCAGCCCGTAGATGTCGTTCGGCTCGAGCGCCGCGGAGCCTTCGCAATGCGGGGCGAGGTCCGGCTTGTAGACGGCGCCGCTGCTCGCATAGACGAAGCGCGTGCCCGGCTGCGCCGCCAGCAGGACGCTGGCGAGGCCGAGCAGATTGGTCCGCAGCGCGAGCATCGGATCGTTTTCGCATTCCGGGATGTAGTGGACCGCGGCCAGATGGACGATGACATCCGGGCGGAACTCCCGGGTAAGCCGTGACATCGCCAGTTCGTCGGCGATGTCCAGCCGCTCGAAGCGGATGCGTTGGAGATCGGCCGGCGTGAAACGGATCTCGCCGTAACGGAGATTGTCGACGACGCAGACATCGTGCCGCTCGTAGAGCTGGCGGGTCAATTGGCGGCCGACATAGCCGTTTCCGCCGGTGATGATGATTCGATCGCGCAGGCCCAAGATCGCCTCCCGGCATTCAGTCGAAATTGGCGTAGTATTTGCGAACCCTGTAGGCGGAGGAGGGCGCGCGGAAGCTGCGGAAGCTTTCGTAGCGCACCATGTCGACCTGGGTCAGGATGACGCCGTGCACCCTGACCGCCCCGTCGCAGAGCCGCTTCAGGGCTGCGCCGACGGAAGCCTTCGGCGTGTCATGCCAGCGTGCGGCATGCAGGACGATATCGGCGAACTGGGCGAGGATCAGCGCGTCCGCGGCCAGCAGCACCGGCGGCGCCTCGATCAGGACGACGTCGAAGGCGGAGCGTGTCTCCGCGACCAGGTCCGCCAGTGCCGCGGGCGCGAAGGCCGTCGCGCCGTCCGAGAGGCCGCCGCGACGCTGCACGATCGACAGATGGCACGGCTCGCCGACAGCAACCGGCACGCGCCGCCGCAGCAGCGGGTTGCGTGGCGCCATCTCCACCGGTGTCCATTGCGAACCGCTTTCGAGGGCCCTCTTTCGCGCGACGCTGCCGGCGATCATGTCCTCGAGGGCGACTTTGCTGGTGCCGTCCGGCTCGCTGCGCGGTGACGCATCGACGACCAGGACGCGACGTCCCATCTCCATCAGGCAGCGGGCGAGCCCCTCCAGTACCTGTGTCTTCCCCTGTTCCGGCAGTGCCGATGTGATGAGCACGACCTTGGCGGTTCCCGGTTCGGCGAGGCGCTGGGATGCGATGACCGCCCGTAGTGTCTCGCGCTGCGTGGCGGCGTTGACGCGGGCGTCGCCCGGCTGCACGGCCGGCAGGAGCCCGATGCAGGGACAGCCGGTGGCGGCCAGGACATCCTCCTCCTTGCGGAAGCCGAGATCCCGGCGCTCGAGCAGAAAGGTCAGGACGACGCCCAGCGCCGCAGCGGCCAGCCCGGCAAGGCCCAGGATCAGCCCGGTCCTCGGGCCCGACGGGATCCGGTTCGGCTCCGCCGCCGCCATGATCTGGGCCGCGACGGGCTTCAGCTCCGACAAGGCTCGCGCCTGCATATGGCCTTCGTTCAGGCTCTTGAGGCGTGCGCGGAGTGCCTCGACCCGGCCCTGCAGGGTCCGCAGCTCGGCTTCCCTGCCGCGCGTGTCGATCAGCGCCGCCTTGGCCTTGCCGGCGCCAGCCTCCAGTTCCTCCTCGATCCGGCGGGCGTTCTTCACGTCCTCGGAGAGGCTCGCCAGCGCATTGGTGACTTCCTCCTGCAGGCGCGTTTCCGCCTCCTGCAGCAGCGTCCGCGCCTGCACGACGGCAGGGTGGCGCTCGCCGGTCGCGGCCGCGAGCCCGCTGGCCTGCCGGCGGGCGGTTTCGCGGCTTTCGATCAGCCGCTGGATTTGCGGCAGAGCCGCGATGTCGGAGGGGATATTGCCCTCGGCGACGGTCTGCCTGGCGCGCTCGAGCCGTGACTCCTCGTTCACCCGGGCCAGCGTCGCCGCGTTCGCCTGGCTCGAGATCTCCCGCATCCGCTGCTGGAGCAGGGCCGCCCCCTCGGTGCCGGTCTCGACGATGCCCGTGTTGCGGCGATATTCGGCGGCGGATGCCTCGGCCTGTTCGAGGCTCTTCCGGCTTGCCGCGAGTTGGTCGGCATACCATTCGGCCGCCCGGCGCGCCGAGGCCGAGCTCGTTTCGCCGCGGTTGGCGAGATAGGTGTCGGCGAAGCGGTTGGCGATCTCGGCCGCCTTCTCCGGCGTGTTCGCGGTATAGCCGATCTCGATCAGATAGGAGCGGCTGTCGTTGCGGACCGAGAGGTCGCGCATCAGGCGCTGGAACTGGGTTTCGATCTGGGCCGGTTCGGAGCCGGCTTCGTTCGTCTGGATGCCGGGCTTCGCCCGGGCTTCCGCCGCGAGTTGCTCGGCCACCTGCCGGGCGATGGTGCGCGAGCGGACGAACCTCGCCTCCGTCTCGACGAGCGCGCTGGCGTCCAGCGGCAGGCCGGCATTGCGGCCGCCCCCGGCCGGATCGTCCCGGTTGAAATCGATCTGGACGAGCGCGGTGGCGGTATAGCGCTTTTCGCTCGCGAACAGCACCACAGCCGCGACGAGCAGCGCGAGCGCGATCAGGCCTGCGATCATCCGCCGGTGGCGCCACAGGGCAAGGCCGGTCTCGTAGCCGACATGCTCGAAATGCCGGGGCGCGGTGTCTTCCAGTCTGATGGGGGTCTGGAATGCCCAGTTCATCACCTTCACGAGGTCCTCTGCGAGGAAGCAATGCGCTTGCCGGGGTTGAATGGAACGGCTTGCGGAGCCGGATGTAAAAGACGCTGTGGAGGTAGTCCGAGCGGGGCGGGTCCCTCCCGCGCGCGCTCCATGCGGGTCCGAACGCCTGCAAGGGCGCGGGGCGTGTCCATGTTCATGCGCGCTGATAGATGTCTTCGAGGCGGACGATGTCGTCCTCGCCGAGATAGTCGCCGCATTGCACCTCGACGAGCTCGACCGGCGTGTTGCCCGGGTTCTCGAGGCGATGGATGGCCCCGAGCGGGATGTGGGCGTGCTGGTTCGGGGTCAGCAGGCTGACCTCGTCGCCGACCGTCACCTGCGCGGTGCCGCGCACCACCACCCAGTGCTCGGCCCGGTGGCCATGCTTCTGCAAGGAGAGCCGCCCCTTGGGGTTGACGACGATACGCTTGACCTGAAAGTCGTCGCCGTGATCGGTGACCTGGTACCAGCCCCAGGGGCGGTGGACCCGGCAATGGCTGTCGGCTTCCTGACGCCCGGTGCGGCGCAGGCCCTCGACGATCTGCTTGACCTCGCCGCTGCGGTGACGGTCCGCCACCAGGATCGCGTCCCGGTTGACGATGACGATCAGATCCTCGACGCCATGCACCGAAGTCAGCGGGCCGTCGCTCGAGACGAAGCAGCCATGGGCGTCCGAGAGGACGACCTCGCCCTGGCTGACATTGCCCGCCAGGTCCCGGTCGCTGACCGACCAGAGCAGATCCCAGTTGCCGACATCCGACCAGCCGCAGGCGAGCGGGATCACGGCCGCCCGCGAAGTCCGTTCCATCACGGCATAGTCGATCGAAAGCTGCTCGGCCTCGGCATAGGACGCCGCATCGAGCGCAAAGACGCCGGAAGAAATCGCGCCTCGCTCCACGGCGAGCCCGACGGCGGCGGCGCTCGCCGGCTGATGCAGCGCGTATTCGTCGATCAGCGTCCGGGCGCTGGCCATGAAGTTCCCGGAATTCCACAGGAACCCGTCCAGCACATAGCGCCCGGCGCGCTCGGCATCGGGCTTCTCGACGAAGCGCCGGACGGCTCGCGCGCCGCTCGCCAGCTCTTCGCCCGGCTCGATATAGCCATAGCCCGTGGCAGGCTCGGTCGGCCTGATGCCGAACGTCACCAGCCGCCCGTCCTGGAGCGCCGGCAGGCCGGCCAGCACCGCGGCGCGGAAGGCCTCGCCGTCGCGGATCTGGTGGTCGGAGGCGAGCACCAGCAACGGCACGTCGGGATCGGCCCGCCCGGCCACGGCCGCCGCGGCGATGATCGCCGGTGCCGTGTCGCGCCGCGCCGGTTCGAGCACGAAATCGGCCAGGATGTCGATCTCGGCGAGCTGCTGCTCGGCGATGAAGCGATAGGCCTGGTTGGTCATGATGAGCGGCCTGCCGAACTCCGGTCCCGCCACCCGCAGCAGCGTCTGCTGGAAGATGGAATGGCCGTCGACCCGCAGGGCGAATTGCTTCGGGAAGGATTCGCGCGACATGGGCCACAGGCGCGTGCCCGCGCCGCCGCACATGATCAGGGGCCGGATTTGGCAGCTCATGTTTCGCTCCAGGGTTGAGGGAGGCGGAATGGGTTGGGTCAGCGCATCGCGGCGGCCGTCGGCGCGATGCCCGGCTCGGTCTCGCGCAGCCTCTCGACCCGGAGGATGTCGCCCGGCTCGAGCAGCGCGCCTTCGACGATCGGAAAGGTCTCGCTGCGCTGGTCGACCTGGCGCGTCACGAACAGGGCGCGTCGCGGCACCCCGCCGGCATCCTCGACGAAGCCGACCTGGCGCAGCCGGAGTTCGCGGGTGAGGCGTGCGGCCGGCAGCGTCGCGTCCAGCTCGGCGAGGCGTTGCAGGCCATCCTGCATCTCGGTCCAGACGCGGCGCTGGAAGGCTTCCCGCGCTTCCCGGATGCGCAGGCCGAGCTCGCCGATGGCCAGCCCGATATTCGACATATCGGCGTTGAAGCGCGCGATGTTGCCGCGATTGCGCGCTTCCTCGCGCTGCAGCTCGATCCCCGTATAGCGCCGGGCCAGCCCCGATTTCAGCAGCGCGTTGTAGTCGAGGAGATGCTGCTGGATCAGCTCGAGCTGGCGGTTCTCGGCGTTGAGCTGCTCCTGCACAAAGCGCTTGTTCTCCAGAAGCTTCGGCTCCTGCTGCTGCAGCATCTCGATCTGCTGCTTCAGGGCGGCGGTCTGGAAGGCGTGCAGCTGCGCCTCGCTCGCCTTGACCTGGGCCAGGAGCTCCTCCGAGCCGCGACCGGCCTCGAGGCTGCTGAAATCCGGCTCGCGCCCGTCGCGCTGGGCCTCGAGGCGGATGCGCCGCGCCGTCAGCGTCAGCCGGGTCGCCTCGAGCGTCCGCACGCGCTCGTCGGCCTGAACGAAATCGGCCCGCAGCGTGGCCCGGGCCTGCTCCTCGGAAACGGCGAAGCCGCCGGCGAGGGCAACGGCGCCGATCACCGAAACGCCGTAGCGGTAAGGGAAGCTGCCGGCGACGCGGACATCGCCGACGACATAGATCGGACGCGGCTCGGTGAGCCGCACGGAGACGACGGGGTTCTGCAGATAGCCTTCGGACAGGCTCTTGGCGATGCGCTGCTCGATCTCCTTGAGGGTGAGCCCGCGCACCGATACCGAACCGACCAGGGGCACCGCGACGCTGTAGGTGGCGTCGATCATCGTCTCGCCCGACATGTCGGCCTGGCCGAAGACGGTGATGCCGATGCGGTCGCCCGGCGCCACGCGATAGGCGACGGCCTCGGCCGCTGCGGCCGGGGATACCGGGGATGCATGCAGCGCGATCGCGCAGAGTGCCGCCAGCCAGGGCAGCCGCGGCGTTCCGGCCCTGATCCGCAGCGGGACCGTTGCAAACGGCTGGGGACCGGCCGCCAGGTCGATTTTCTGGGAGACGGACATCGCTCGAGCCCTTCCTGAGGTGCCGCCGGGCCGGCAGGGTCATCGCCTGAAGCCGGAGCAACCTGGTGCCTTCTCGGTATCCGGTCGTCATGGCGACGCCGGATGTCCTGGGCACGCTAGAGCACTGCGTGGGGTTCGATCAGGAGCATTCGGGCGAAGACGAAGGCGCGAAAGGACTACCCCTCCTTCGGGTTCCGGCAAGCGACTAGAATCGTTGGCTTGTTGGTCCCTCGCATCATGTCCCGACAGCGTCGGGATGCGGAATCCGGCGACCCTGGTCGGCGGGTTCGGCAGGGCTCCGCCATTGCGCCTCCCCCAAAGGGGCGGGCGCCTCGCAGCCGGTGCGATGAGGTACCTCCCAAGACGGGCGTCGCCTGGTGGGCATGCCTCGAAATAGCAATTGTAGAACTTCGAATTTCTAAATACTTAACAAGCGGTTAATCAAAGTAGAAAATTGAATTATCGCGTCAAGCAGACAGAAGAATCTCCAGAGATCAATTTTCTGAGACTCAGCTGTTTATCGCTCTATAGAGCGAGGCGACGCATCAACAGGAACAATCCGGAGAGAAAAATGAAACGGGTTATGGTTTCTGGAGGAGCTGGGTTTCTAGGTTCTCATCTCTGCAGGAAGTTGCTGGCTCAGGGAAACGAGGTCATTTGCGTCGATAATTATTTCACAGGGACGCGAAACAATGTTTCAGAGCTATTCGATAACAAAAATTTCGATATCCATCGGCACGACATAACCTTTCCGCTCTATATCGAGGTCGACGAGATTTACAATCTCGCCTGCCCGGCGTCTCCGATTCATTATCAGCATGACCCGGTCCAGACGACGAAAACGAGCGTGATGGGCGCGATCAACATGCTTGGCCTCGCCAAGCGCCTGCGCTGCCGCATCCTCCAGGCCTCGACCAGCGAAGTCTATGGCGATCCGGAGGTCCATCCGCAGCGCGAGGACTACCGCGGCCTGGTCAACATCAACGGCCCGCGCGCCTGCTACGACGAAGGCAAGCGCTGCGCCGAGACCTTGTTCTACGATTATCAGCGCCAGCACGGCATCGGCGTCAGGGTCGCGCGGATCTTCAATACCTATGGCCCGCGCATGCACCCGCAGGATGGCCGCGTCGTCTCGAACTTCATCATGCAGGCGCTGCGCAACGAGCCCATCACGCTCTATGGTGATGGCAGCCAGACGCGCTCCTTCTGCTATGTCGACGATCTGGTGGATGGCCTCGTCAGGCTGATGAACGTCGACGGCGACCTGGTCGGCCCGGTCAATCTCGGCAACCCGCACGAGATCAGCGTTCGCGAGCTCGCCGACATCGTCATCGAGCTGACGGGCTCGCGATCGGCCATCGACTTCCGCCCGCTTCCTGCGGACGATCCGCGGCAGCGCTGCCCCGATATCGGCCGTGCCTCCGAGCTCCTGCACTGGAAGCCGCGGGTCGAGTTGCGCGAGGGGCTCTCGCGCACCATCGCCTATTTCGACGAACTCATGGCCAGGACCCCGGCCCCTCCGCAATCGCTGGAGTGGAAGGTCGTGGCATGAACGCTCCGATATCCCGCCCCACCTTGCCGCGCGCCGACATCCTCGGCGTCCGGGTCGCCGCGATCGACCTGCCCAAGGCTCTCGACACCATCGAGTCCTGGATCGCCTCGGGCAAGCACCACTATGTCTGCATCACCGGCGCCCACGGCGTCATGGAAAGCCGGCGCGATCCGACCCTGCGGGCGATCCACAACCAGGCGGGGATGGCGACGCCGGACGGCATGCCGCTGGTCTGGATCTCGCGCCTGCTCGGCCATGCCGGCACGAAACGGGTCTATGGGCCCGACCTGATGCGGGCGCTCAGCGCGCTTTCGGCAAAGCGCGGCTACCGGCAGTTCTACTATGGCGGCGACACCGGCGTTGCCGACGAGCTCGCCGCGACCCTGACCCGCAGCAATCCCGGCCTGGTCGTGGCGGGGACGCTCTGCCCGCCTTTCCGCCCGCTGACGAGCGGCGAGGATGACGATGTCGTCGCCCAGATCAACGCGGCCAAGCCCGACATCGTCTGGGTCGGGCTGAGCACGCCGAAGCAGGAATACTGGATGGCGAGCCATGGCGCGCGTCTCGACGCGGCGGTCCTGATCGGCGTCGGAGCGGCCTTCGATTTCCTGGCCGGCCGCAAGGCGCAGGCGCCGCTCTGGATGCAGCGCAGCGGCCTCGAATGGCTGTTCCGGCTCTCGCAGGAGCCGCGGCGGCTCGGTGGGCGCTATCTGCGCATCGTGCCGGGCTTCCTCGCGGCGGCAGGCGCGGACCTCGCCAGGCGCAGCGCAACCAGCTTCTGGGCCGGGACGAGGCGCCGCCTGCGCCGCCTCATCGCCGGCTGAGCCCCGACAGAAAATCCTCATCCAAGTCGTGGAGATCGACATGCCTGACAAGATCGCACTGGTCACCGGCGCCGGCGGTTTCATTGGACACCACCTCGTCTCATACTTGGTCGAGCAGGGCCGGCAGGTCCGCGGCGTCGACATCAAGGCACCGGAATATGCGCCGAGCCGGGCGCAGGAATTCGCGCTGCTCGATCTGCGGATCGCCGGCAATTGCGAGAAGGCCGTCGCCGGCGTGGACGAGGTCTACCACCTCGCGGCCGATATGGGCGGCATCGGCTACATCACCTCGTCCCATGCGGCGATCACGCTGCACAACACGCTGATCAACGTGAACATGGTCAAGTCGGCGCGGGAGGCCGGCGTCGGGCGCTTCCTGTTCTCCTCCTCGGCCTGCATCTATCCGCAATACCTGCAGCACAAGCCCGATGTGACGCCGCTGCGCGAGGACGACGCCTTCCCGGCCGATCCGGAGGAGGGCTATGGGCTCGAGAAGCTCTACATGGAGAAGATGTGCCAGTACTTCACGGAGGACTGGGGCTTTCCGACCCGCACCGTGCGCTTCCACAACGTCTATGGGCCGCTCGGCACCTATGAGGGCGGCCGCGAGAAGGCGCCGGCGGCGATCTGCCGGAAGATCGCCGGGGCAGAGGACGGCGCCACCATCGAGATCTGGGGCGACGGCCAGCAGACGCGCTCCTTCATGCATGTCGACGACTGCGTCGAGGGCATCGTCAGGATCATGCAGTCGGACTATGACCGGCCGCTGAATCTCGGCACCGACGAACTCGTCTCCATCGACGAGCTCGTCGACATGGTCGCCGAAATCGCCGGCAAGCGGATCGTCAAGCGCCATGACCGCTCGCGCCCCCAGGGCGTGCGCGGGCGCAACAGCGACAATTCCCGCCTGCGCGAGGTGCTTGGATGGGAGCCCCGCATCGCGTTGCGGGAAGGTCTCCAGCCGACCTATCGCTGGATCGCGCAAATGCTCGCTGAGAAGGCCGACGCCCCGCAGGTGCAGGCGGCGGAATAGCGCGGGCAGCCGTCAGGGGAAGCTCCAGGGCAAGCAGGAGGAAGCGCGTCATGCCTCTCGCCGCATCATCGGCGGCCTCGCCGGAACTGAGCGCGGCGCGGCGCCCGCCGGTTCCGCGCGAAGCGCGACGGAGTGGCCAGTGGTCGCGACGCCGGGTCGCGGTGATCGCCGGGCTGGTGACGGGCGATCTGCTCGCGACCGGGCTTGCGGTCGCCCTGACGGCGCAACTCGCGCCGGCGACGAGCTGGAACGCCTGGGATGGCGGCCTGGCCGTCCTGGCCATGATGGTTCCGCTGCATGCCCATCTCGGCCTCTATGGCTGCTGGGGTCCATGCCCGATCGAACGGCTGCGGCTGCGGGCCCAGGCCGCGCTCATGCTCGCCGTCATGGCCGGCCTGGCGCTCGCCGTCTGGAAGACGCCCGAAAACCTGGCTGCCGCCGCGCTGCTCGGCGCGGCGCTGTTCGTCGTCGGCTACTATACGGAAGCGCTGGTCCGCCTCGTCCTGATGCGGGCGGGCCTATGGGGCGCGCCGACGATACTGATCGGCTCCCCGGAAATCTGCATCGCCATGGCCAAGCGCCTGCTGCGCGACCCGAAACTGGGGCTGCGTCCGATCGGCCTGATCGGTAGCCGGCTCGACCGAGGCGGCGGCGAGGATGCGCCGGTTCCGATTCTGGGCCCTCTCGCCGATGCCGCCCGGCTTTCGGGGCTAGCCGAAGTCGCCATCGTGGCGGCGGCCGATCTCGCGCCGGCCGAAGGCAGGGCTGCAATATCCCTTTCCGATCTGCGCGCCCCGCATGTGGTCGTCGCCGAAAATGCCGGCGGGCTGCCCAATCTCGGCCTGCACACGCGCAATCTCGGCGGGGCGCTCGGTCTCGAAGTGCGCTTCGACCTGTTCAGGCCGGGGCATCTCGCGGTCAAGCGCTGGATCGACCTTGCGGTCGCCCTGCCTCTGCTGTTGCTCGCCGCGCCGCTGATCATGGTCCTGGCCCTGGCGGTCAAGGCCGCCGATCCGGGCCGGGCCTTCTATCGGCAGCGTCGCGTCGGCCGCGACGGACGCGAACTCAACGTGCTCAAGCTGCGCACCATGTATGCCGATGCCGAGAGTCGGCTGCGCGAGCATCTCGACAAGGATCCGGCGGCACGCGCCGAATGGACCCGCTTCTTCAAGCTGCGGAACGATCCGCGGATCCTGCCGGTGATCGGGCACTTCCTGCGCCGGTCCAGCCTCGACGAGCTGCCGCAGCTCTGGAACATCGTCTGCGGCGAGATGAGCCTGGTCGGGCCGCGGCCGTTCCCGGACTATCACATGGCGAGCTTCGATGCAGGCTTCCAGTCGCTGCGCGTCAGCGTGCCGCCGGGATTGACCGGTCTCTGGCAGGTCAGTTCGCGCAGCGGCGGCGATATCGAGGTGCAGCAGGAGGAGGACCTCTTCTACATCCGGAACTGGTCGCTCTGGCTCGACATCTACATCCTCCTCGAGACGTTCCCGGCGGTGCTGACTTCCCGTGGGGCGCGCTAGATGACTGGACGCGGTCCTTCGCGGCGAGCAGGCTCCCGGCACGGTTGCCGGGAGAAGGGCTGAGAGATGATGCGGAGAACCGGCCGACATGGCCGCCCGGACTGCGACGCAGGCGCTCTCGGCCCGAGGCGCCGCTTCGCGACAGGCGGCGGTGCAAACCAGGGCGACTGGCCTGCGCCAGGCTGACCCGGCAAGGAACGATTGCGTGCAAACGTCAAGGCGTCTCGAACTTCAATGGCTGAGGGCCTTCGCCGCGAGCGAGGTCGTGTTGTGCCACTCCGATCTGCTGACCAAGCATTTCTCGAACCTGGCCATCGCCCGCTCCTGGTACCAGCCGTATTCGGCCCTCGGCGTCGAACTCTTCTTCATTGTCTCCGGTTATGTCATCGGCATGCGGGTGGGGGCCGCGGACAAGGGGGGCGCCTTCTTTGCGGCGAGAGTGATGCGGCTCGTGCCGATGTACTGGTTCTTCACCAGCATCGCGGTCATTACCTTCCTGCTGAATCCGGCCTGGCACCTCCATGGTTTCAGCCTCGACCCCGTCAGCATGGCGAAATCCTATCTGATCCTGCCGCAGCAGGGATTTCCGATCCTCGGCGTCGGCTGGACGCTCGAGCACGAGCTGCTGTTCTATCTCGGCGTGGCATTGATGCTGGCGACGGTCGGGGCGGGCAGCGCTGCGCGGCTCGGCCTGGGTTGGCTGATGACGGGGCTCGGGGCCATCGCGCTGGCGCTCGGCTCGCCGCCGGGCCCGTTTCCCGGCGCCAGCAGCAATCTGGGCGTTGCCGTTCTGACCCATGTCGTCAGCCCGTTCATGCTGGCTTTCGCCATAGGCTGGCTGGCGCGCGAGCTCGAAGGGCGAAAGCCCCTCGCGATCGCCCTGCAGCTTCTGCCTCTGGCGCTGCTCCTGCTCTGGGCTGTCTGGATGGCGCCGCCGGGCAAGCTGATGCCGGCCTGGCGCATCGGCGTCGCCGGCCTCGTCTTCGCGGGCTTCATCCTCTGCCGGCATGCGCTGCAAACGGACAACCGGCTCGGCCGCACCATGGTGATGCTCGGCGAAGCCTCCTTCAGCATCTACCTGTCGCACTGGTTCGTCCTCTCGGCGGCCGGCAAGCTGCTCGGTCAGGCCGGATTGCCGGACAGCTTCGACATTCCCGTGCGCATCGCCGGGGTAGCCATGTCGCTCGCCATCGGCGTGGCGCTCTATGTCACGCTCGAAAAGCCGGTCGATCGCTGGTTGCGGCCGGGCGGGCGCCTGCGCAGCCTGAGGCTCCTGCCTGGACCGGCCGGCTCGCCTGTCCCCGTTCGGAAAAAGCCCGGCTAGAGCAGGATGCGAAAAAGTGGAAACCGGTTTTTCGCGATCATCCTGCTCCAACTCCTTGATGAGAGACGGATTCAGCTTTCAGACGGAAGCGCTTCGCGTTTCCGTCTGAAAGCATCCGGCTCTGAGCAGAGGCTTCAGCGCGGGGGGCTCGCGACTCCGGTCAGGCTGCCCCCGCCCTCCTGGCCCCGCGCGCGAAAGCCGGCGAAGTCCGTTTCCAGCGTGCCCCAGACGAAGCGAGGCGCCGGGGAGCCGGGGGGGACACGGTAGACATTCCGATCGAACAGGTTTCCGCCGCGCTCGATGATCGCAAAATTCGCCGCCGCTTGGTCGGAAACCGAAACGCCGCCGGCGGCGCCGCGGCCCAGGAAGGTGATGTCGTTGTCGGTGACGCGGTTGCCGCGCGTCTTGTAGAAGCCGCCGCCGACCTTCCAGCGGTTCTGGTCGATCAGCATGATGGCGCGGCCGGGATCGCGCACGACCAGGACATTGTCGTGCACTGCAGCCTCCTCCGAGGCGGCGATCAGGATCTCGGCGCCCCAGTACCAGGATTTGCCGGCCTGGTTGTTCTGCCACAGCCGGTTGCCACGAATGACGGCCTTCGAGGACAGTTCGAAGAAGATTCCGGCAGCGCTGTTATAGGCGACGCGGTTACCCTCGAACGTCACGTTCTCGCAGCGCTCGTCGCACCACAGGCCCGGGCCGTCATTATGGTGCACGTCGTTGTCGCGAAAGGTGACGTTGCGGCTCTCGGTGATCTTGATCCCGCCGGCATCCCATTCCGGGTCGAAGCCGTAGCGGTTGTTCGCCCAGATCGCATTGCCTTCGAACAGGATGTCGGAACCGTCGGCCGTCGCGCCGATCTGGCCGTTATGGTGGATCTTGCTGCGCAGCACGGCGCCGCGCGGACCGACCGAGACGCCGGCGCCGCTGTTCAGCCTGAACTCGGAATCCTCGATCCGCCAGCCTGGGCCGTCGCCGCGAATGGCGCCTTCCTGCGCCGGATTGGCGTATTTCTCGATGGTCAGGCCGCGGATCGCGACGTTCCGGGCGGTTCCGAACAGGGCGTAGCGCGCCGCCGTGATCTCGACCAGCCGCCCTTCCGGCGCGTCAGCCAGCAGGAACTGGCGGCGCTGCCTGTCGTGGAAGAAGCTGCCGGGCCGAAGCTGTGAGCGATCCGCCACCTGCCGCAGGGGCTCGCCGTCGAGGAAGACGATTTCGGGCCAGCCGCAGGCCTCATAGCCTGGCAAGCACATGCCCCGCTCCGGTCCGGGATCGCGCGGGGCGGCGCTCGCCCAGACGCCGCCGGAATAAGTGAAGTCGGTGAGGATGGCCGCGCCGCTCAGCACCGCGCCCGGCTCACCGGAGAACCGCTGCCCGTCTTTCGGTTGCGCCGATTGCATCCGGTGCAGGCCCGAGACGATGCAGAAGCCGGCTCCAGGCGGCGCAGCTTCCACGGCACGCGACAGCGAGGCGCCCGGGGCGATACGGATGGCAAGCAGCGGGCAGGCAGACGCCGCCTGCGGCCGATCCTGTCCGGATGGCGCGGCGGCGAGCAGCAGCGTGGCCGCTGCCGCGGCCTTCAGGACTGCGGTTGCCATGATAGCGGCCGGCTGCGGGCGAAATCCTGCAACATCGCGCAAGCGATCCCCAGGCCGATGATGCACCAGAACCAGATTCCGAGCATCGGCCCCTCGAGCGCCACGTCGAAGGAGGCGTTGATCAGCATCGAGAGCCCGTAACAGCCGATCCACAGGAACAGCCTGGCCCCCGTCGCGTCACCCTGGCGCCGGGCCTCGATCCCGCCGCGCAGCAGCATGGCGAACCAGCTCGCCAGCAGCAGCAGCCAGAGCGCCAGTCCCGGCACACCGGCCCGCGCCAGGATGCCGAGATGGGCATTGTGCGGCGCGCGTACGAGATTCCCGCTGTTTTCTTCGCCGACCACGTAACCGTCATCCTCGGCGAGGTTCACGCCAAACCCCTTGCCGGTCCAGAAATACGGGCCGCGCAGCGTGTAGTCCTGGATGGATTGCCACCAGCGCAGGCGCCAGGTCTTGGTGCCGTCGAGATTGGAGGACTCGCTGTGCCCGAGCAGGCTCTCGACATTGTCCACCAGTTGCGCGGGACCGATCACGCGACCGCCTGAAAGCTCGACCTGCAGTCCGAGCGCCATGACGATGGCGAGCACCGCCGCACCACCGGTCGCGATCGGCAGCAGCTTGCGCAACTGGCCGCCCAGCACGGCGGCGGCCAGGACCGGAATCAGGAAGGCCAGCATCGCGCCGCGGCTGATGGCGATCATCAGGAAGCCGACGGCCACGCCCAGGGTCCAGTACCAGGGAACACGGCGCAGCCCGAGCAGGACGAAGACCGCGGCGCCGCAAAGGTGCACGGATGCTTCGCCCATGCGGACATAGACGACCGGCAGGCCGGAGAAGGGCCAGGCCAGCAGATGCGACAGGTGGCTGGTGGAATAGGCCAGCCCCGCTCCGGCGAGGCCATAGAAGAGCGCGAACCGGCTGTAGATGCCGAGCAGCCGGCCGAGCCGCGTGGGCTTCTGCAGCAGCAGGGCGATGACGATGAAGGCGAAGGCACCGTAAAGGGCGATCACGCTGTCGCGCAGCGCGTCGAAGCCCCAGGTCCCGATCCCCTGCAGCGTCCGCAGCGCGACCCAGCCCATGAACGCCAGCAGCATGAGGCTCGGCAGCGTCATCAGCATGGCGAGCCAGCAGCGCGAGGCCATCAGGGCGAGCATGCCCAGCAGAAGCGCGACCTCGCCGATGAACAGCGGTGGGGAGCCGACATAGGCGAAGCCCTTACCGAAGGTGGCGTACCCCGCCAGCACCAAGCAAAGAAACCAGAGATAGAGATCGCCCGCATCGACCCGCTCGCGGGGCGCCGCTTTAAAGTTCGCAGGCATCTCGATCGAGAGGTGTAGCGGCATCTTCGTCGCCTCTCATGCGGTCGTTGGACAGCCGTGACCGCGCGACTTTCGCAGGCAGCCGCAGAACCATAGAAGCCGCGCCCCCTCTCGCCGTCGAGCGAGCGGCGGAGGTACCCCGGTCGGCATGGGCGGCTTTCCCAAGGCCCGCTCAGTTCAGCCTGCGCAGCAAGTCGCCGGCATGACGGCGCAATCCCAGGGGAAGCCGCAGATAGCATTCGCGCAGCACCGGCCTGATCCGCGCAAGATAGGAGACTGCAAGATAGCCGCGGGTGGATGCCGGGACGAGATAATCGCTGATCGCGATCTCCGCGTTTGACCATTCCAGCTTGTGCCGATGGGCTGGCGCCAGGAAGTCGAAGACGTCGATCGACAGCTCCGGGCAGTGCTCCAGCAGATGCCAGAGCAGGAGCCGGCCGGGGGCATGCTTCGAGAAGCGCAGATCATGGCTCTGGACCAGAGACCAGTAGCGGCGCTGGCTCAGGGCACCGATCTCGACCGCCACGATCTCGTCGCCGGCGCGCAGATAGGCCGCCAGAAGGCAGCGCTCTTTCGCGAGCCGCTGCAGGCAGCCATGGTTCGCCCCATGCGCGTAGCCGGTGCTGACTGATGCATTCTGTTGCTGCCAGGCACGCGTCAGCGAGAAGGCGTGGTCGAGCAGCAGGCATTGCTCTTCCGGCCGCCGCACCAGCTCGAAGGTCACCGGTCCGTGCTCGCCCAGCTGGTGCTGGAGGCGGCGCAGGGTCTGGTGTGTGCGGCTCGTGCGCTGCCCGTCGGCGCCGCTCGCGTCGAGGCTGCGGAAATCGAGCAGCGGCGCGCTCGCTTTCGTGCCTTGTACCCGGTGCGGCGCCAGCCGGGCGGCGAGGACGGTGCCGTCCCGAATGCGGCGCAGTTCGATCGCGTCGATGTCGTGCCAGGAGCGGATCTCCGCCCACGCCATTTCGAGCAGGGCTTTGCGGTTCTCGCGCCGGTCGATGAGCACATCGCCATATTGCGTCGCCGGTTCGCCGACATTGTGCAGGACACGAAAGACGGACAGCCGCCTGACGGTCAGTGGCCACAGCAGCACCAGCTTCTGGCCGCGCCAGATGGTGGCGATGCGCGGCGTCTCGACCACGCCGCAGGCTTCCGCGGCGTCGATCCAGGCGCGGCACCACTCGGCGCTCTGGAAGAAGGTCGCGTCCGGACTGCGCCGCTCGAGATCGCGCCAGGGCTCGATCAGGGCGATATCCCAGGCGACTTCCTCGAAGCGCAGCATGGCATCCGGCCACTCGATCGAGGACAGGAAGTGGATTGAAGGCACGGGCTCGTTCATTCTGTTTTCCCCGAGCAAAGGCACCTCATCGCTCGGCTCGCGCCGGCCCGCGCTGCGACAGGAGGCGGCCCGCCTGCTGGGACTGCGCGCGCAAATGCAGCAGCACGCGGCGCAGTGCGCCCTTGGCCATCCGGCCGAGGAAGCGCCAATAGCCCCTGGCGCGCCCGAGCGGCCCGTCCGCGAGGGAGCGCGCCTTCAGGGCGAAGGCCGCCCGGCACGAACTCAGATCGACCGCGCGTTTGTGCGGGTCGGCATAGAAGCAGGCGAGCTTGCTCGCGCTCATGCCCGGCGTCGAAAGCCAACGCGGCACACGCACCGAGCGGAGCCGCTCGACATCACTGGCCCGGGCGAGCCCTCCTCCTGCGGTGACGATGTCCGCCGACCGGGTCCTTGCAGACTCGTTCACGCGGTTCGGCGGCGCCTGGCGTCGTCGAAGCCGCTGCGCAGTCGGTGATAGAGCTGCCGGGCGGCCTCCTTGTCGCCTCGAAGCCGCAGCGATGACGGCCGGCTCCAGGAAGGCATTGGCCGCAAGGGCGCGGCCCACCAGGTCGCGCCACTCCCGTTCGAGCGTGGCGAGCCGCTCCGGCGTGGTGATCTCCACGGAGATTTCGGCGGCGGCCAACTCCTCCATCGCGCGGCCGCCGGCGCGACCGCGCGGCTCGTGCAAAAGATCGACGGAGTCCTGCTGCACTGGCGCTCCCCCCGAAGGCGTAGCGCCACTATACGGTTCTGTTTGCGGACTGCGCCGCCGGCAAACGGATTAATCCCTTATTGTCGCGATCGCGCCGGTCGGGTCGACAGGGGCGGCTTACACGGCGATCGGCCCGTTGCGATATGGTCGAGGGGTGCGGCCCCGAAAGCGGGAGCGGGACGGGCTGCGACCGCTCACGAAGCGCGCTGCGCCCGATGCGTATTACCGTGATCAGACGCGGCGGGCGCCTGATTACGCATGCTCCCGGCGCGATTCGGAAGGAGTGTTCGCGCTCTCGAGCAAACCGATCCTGATCCAGGGGAGGATTACGAAAAAGCGGAAATCGGCTTTCCGCGGTGATCCTGCTCTATAACGCCCTGATGAGGAGCGGATTCGGTTTTTAGTCAGGGTCGCAAGGTGATTCCAACTAAAAGAATTCGGCTATAGCGCAAATGTTTCGAGCGAAAGGAATTCGCGCCGGATCAATATCCAGAGCATGCTCTGGTCACAAAAGTGGTTCCCACTTCTGCGGAACATGCTCTAGGATCATCCGGCATGAGCGCGCCAAGGGGTGGATAACCTATGCCCGAGCATCGTCTTCGATCGGCTGGAGAGCCGCGTGGAAACCGGCTCCGCCGGATACTGACAGGCATCGGGCCGGCGGCGCTGTGCGCAGCCTTCCTCGCTGGCTGCGCTTCGACGAGGGTCGATCAGGCGGCCGCCGTAACCGCACCTGGCCCGGCCAGCACGACATTCCCGCGGGAGCGCCTGATCGGCAGCTGGGGCGTCGCTTCCTTTCACACGGAGAAGGACCGCAAGCGCACCGAGGCGGAAGCGCGGGCGCAGTGCCGCCAGCCCTATGTCATCGCCAAGGGGCCGAGCGACGGCGTGATGATGCATGCCGCCGACGATCCGAAACTCTATGAGCTGAGGCTGAAAGCCGGGGCCGGGGGCAAGACCTTCCTCGGTTTCGAGGCTCCGGCCGGCGATCCGCAGGATCGCGAGATCCTGTCCGCGACCGAAAACGTCGTCACGATGCGCTTCGTCGATCCGGACGCCCACAAGCGCTACGGCACTTTCATCTATGTCCGCTGCCGCCGCTGAGTTTTCGATGTTCCGTCCGTCCGGAGAGCAGGCCATGTTCGTGCCGATTGCGTCGCGTGCCGTCAGGCGAAGGTCAGGCTGGAAGGCTCTGCTGTGCCTCGCGGCGCCGCTTCTGGCCTGGGTCGCCATCAATCCGGCCCTTGCCCAGGGTGCCAAGAGCCCGCCGCCCGAGACGCTCGATATCGGAGACGAGCCGGGCCGGGTCTCGAGCGAGGAGGCGGTCGTCAGCGAAGGGCCCTATGCGCGGCAGGTCGTCTTCTTCCGGACCAATGAACCGCCGGGCACGCTGGTCGTGCATACCTCCGAGCGCTTCGTCTATCTCGTCCAGGGCAACAACCGAGCGCTGCGCTATGGCATCGGCGTCGGGCGCGAGGGCTTCCAGTGGTCGGGCCTGGTGCGCGTCAGCCGGAAATCGGAATGGCCCGACTGGCGCCCGCCGCCGGAAATGCTGGCGCGACAGCCCTATCTGCCGCGCTTCATGGCCGGCGGCCCGGGCAACCCGATGGGCGCGCGGGCCCTCTATCTCGGCTCCACGGTGTTTCGGGTCCACGGCACGAACCAGCCGGAGACCATCGGGCACGCCATTTCGTCGGGCTGCTTTCGCCTCGCCAATGGCGACATCATCGATCTCTATGACCGCGTGCCGCTCAACACCAAGGTCGTCATCCGTCACGGCGCCAGCCTCTAAGCCTGCCGCCTGTCCGCCTTCCCGATGCACCAGCACGGAGCCAGCCACCATGCCGTCCAGGTTCGCAACCTCGATCCCTCTCGCCGTCGGCTTCGCAGCGGCGCTGGCTTCCTGCATCGCCGGCGGCGCGCAGGCCGGCACATTGGAGACGGTGAAGCAGCGCGGCGCCCTGCAATGCGGCGTCAGCGAGGGATTGTTCGGCTTTTCGGAGCGAGACGGCCAGGGCAAGTGGTCGGGCTTCGACGTGGATTTCTGCCGGGCCGTCGCGGGGGCGATCTTCGACGATCAGAGCAAGGTCAGCTTCGTTCCGCTCTCCGCGGGCGAGCGCTTCAAGGCGCTGAAGGAGGGCCGCATCGACCTTCTCTCCCGCAACTCGACCTGGACGCTCGAACGCGAAGCCGGGCTCGGGCTCTCCTTTGCGGGCATCAGCTATCATGACGGCCAGGGCTTCATGGTGATGCGGTCGATGAATGTCAGTTCCGCGCTCGAGCTCGACAACGCGAAGGTCTGTGTCGAGGCCGGGACCACGACGCAGGCCAATCTCGCGGACTTCTTCCGCGCCAACGCCATGAAATATGAGGAGAAGGCGCACGCCAGAAGCTCCGACGCGCTTGCGGCCTTCCAGGCTGGCGAGTGCAACGTCCTGACCCGGGACCAGTCGGCGCTCTATGCCGAACGCCTCAAGCTTTCCAAGCCGTCCGACGCCGTCATCCTGCCCGACGTGATTTCCAAGGAGCCGCTCGGCCCGGTGACGCGGGCGGATGATTTCGCCTGGTTCAACATCGTGAAATGGGTCCATTTCGCGCTGGTGAACGGCGAGGAACTGGGCGTCTCGTCCGGCAATCTCGCGCAGGCCGAGGCCTCGACCAAGCCGGATGTCCGCCGCTTCGTCGGCGCCGAAGGCGGGTTCGGCAAGATGCTGGGCCTCGACGACCGCTGGGCGCTGCATGCGGTGCGTGCTGCCGGCAACTACTCCGAGATCTACGAACGCAATCTCGGAGTGGACTCGAAGCTCGGCATTCCGCGCGGCCTGAACCAGCTCTGGAATATGGGTGGCGTGCTTTACGCTCCGCCGCTGAGGTAGCGGGCGCAGCCGCGCAATCCAGGCCGGGCGACAAATCGGTTCTCTTTCGATGCGGCGGCGTGCTCCCTGCTGACCGCGGGGGGCGGCTATGCCGCGCCGGGCGCGGGTGCTGGCCCGGCCATGCAGCTTCCTGTCGACTGGCAGGCATGTTCGCGAAGCAGGGTGAGCGTATCGATCAGCCTGCCGGGAGGAATGAAGAGGTTTCCGCCGGCCTTCTGGCGTGTCCACTCCAGATCGCTGGCCTCGAAGATCGGCAGGAACCGCTTGTTGAAGGTAATCTTCTGCAGGCGGGGCGGCTGCGCCTCCAGCCCGAGAGAAAACACCCACGAAGCCGACTCATGCGTTCGTGAAAAGCTGATATGGGAGCTTTGCCGGCCCCTGGGGTGACCGGTCTGCCAGAGCTTCGACAAGCCGAAATGCAGCGCCGTTTGAACGACGGCCACGAGCTCTTCGGTCATTTTCCAGCGCAGAGCCAGATAGGATCGACCGTTCTGGCTGACGGTCAGCGCGCCACACTCCTCGGCGAGGAGAATGCCGCTTGGCTCATCGTGAAAACAACGCGACCGCAAGATTCCGGATCCCTTCTTACCCATGCCGCTTCGCGGCCGTGCCGCGCCTGCTCGGGCGACAACCGAACGAAGCTCGCCGGCCGATCGGCTTGACATTCGTCGTTTCTATTTATATCCATCCGGATGGTTATTTTCAATGAGGGCAGATGGGCCGCCACCGCACTATCGACCGCGCAGCCGTTCTCGACGCCGCCGAAAAGGTGGTGAGCCGGGACGGCGCGGCGCATTTGACGCTGGAGGCCGTCGCGGCCCAGGCCGGGATCAGCAAGGCCAGCGTGCTCTACGACTACAAGACCAAGCGCGCCCTGATCCGCGCGGTGATCGAGCGACGCGTCGCCGTCGAGACGGACTACATCCAGACCTTCGTCGACGCGCTGGCCGGCGAGCCGGACGCGCTGATCCGCGGCCGGCTCGCATCCGCCTCCCGGATTCGCTCCGACCAGGAGCGCGCCGTGGCGTTCAACCTGTGCGCAGCGCTGGCCCAGGATGCCACGCTGCGCGAGCCGATCCAGCAGATCAACCGCGAGCAGATCGCCGAGATCGCCAGCCAGTCCACCCATCCGCGCGGAGCCATGCTCGCCTTCCTGGCCGCCCAGGGACTGATGATGATGGAATGGTTCGAACTGCATTGCTGGTCCGCGGACGAGCGCGAGCGCCTCGTCGCCGAGATCGGCTGGCTGGTCGACCAGTCTCCGACCTTGCCGGCTCGCTAGCCGGCTGACCTGCCGCGGCAGGGCTGACCTCCGCCCTTATTCATCCGAACCGTCCCTACGGATCCTCCGCATGACCTTCCAGATCTCGCACCTTGGCCGCGGCCTCCTGCTCGGCGCGCTCCTGCTGACCGCCGCCTGCACCGAAGAAAAGGCGCCGGCGAAAGGCGCCGGGGCACCGCGGTCGATCGCCGTCGGCGTGGTCACGGCCGAGCCGCAGGCGCTGCCGGTGACCAACAACCTGCCGGGCCGGATCGCGCCGACGCGGATCGCCGAGGTGCGTCCGCGCGTCTCCGGCATCGTCGTCGAACGCGTGTTCCAGCAGGGCAGCAGGGTCGAGCAGGGCGATGTGCTCTATCGGATCGACCCGGCGCCGTTCCGGGTCCGAGTGGAGAGCGCCGCGGCAACGCTGAAGCGAGCAGAGGCGGCCCAGCTGCAGGCCCGCCAGCACGCCGATCGGATCATCGAGCTGCGCGAGCGCAATGTCGCCAGCGCCCAGCAATCTGAAAGCGCGACCGCCGGGCTGGCCCAGGCGGATGCCGATGTCGCGGTCGCCCGCGCCGGCCTGACCGCGGCCCAGCTCGACCTGCAATATTCCGAGGTCAAGGCGCCGATCAGCGGCCGCATCGGGCGCGCTTTGATCACCGAAGGGGCTCTGGTCGGCACCGGGGCGGCCGACATCCTGGCGACGATCCAGCAGCTCGATCCGGTCTATGCCGACTTCACCCAGTCGGCCGGAGATCTGCTGGCCCTGCGCCGGGCGCTGAAGCTCGGCGCGCTGAGCAGCGCCAATCCGGGCGCCGCCACCGTCCAGCTGCTGTTCGACGATGGCAGCGTCTACCGGCATCGCGGCCAGCTGCTGTTTTCCGAAGCCACGGTCGATGCGACGACCGGGCAGGTGACGCTGCGCGGCCAGTTCCCCAATCCGGAAGGCGACCTGCTGCCCGGCCTGTATGTCCGCGTCGTGATCGAGCAGGGCGTCCAGGCCGATGCGCTCGCGGTCCCGCAGCAGGCGGTCCAGCGCGACGGCGCCGGCCAGGCGCAGCTCTATATCCTGAAGCCGGACGGCACGCTCGAGCTTCGCTCCGTCAGGGCCGGGCGCACGCTCGACAGCCGCCAGGTGATCGATGACGGCCTGAAGGCCGGCGATCAGGTCGTGGTCGAAGGCTTCCAGAAGATCCGCCCCGGGGCCAGGTTCACCGGCACGCCCTGGAAGCCGGCTGCCGCCGAGCCCGCCCCCGCAACCGGCAGGCAGGGCTGAGCGCGATGCCGAGTTTCTTCATCGACCGCCCGATCTTCGCCTGGGTCGTCGCGATCTTCATCATGCTTGCCGGCGTCATCACCATCCCGATGCTGCCGATCGCGCAGTATCCGAACGTCGCGCCGCCGCAGATCACGATCAGCACGAACTATCCCGGCGCCTCGCCGGAGGACATCTACCAGAGCGTCACGCGCCCGGTCGAGGAAGAGCTCAACGGCGTCCCCGGCCTGCTCTATTTCGAGTCGACCTCGGAGGCGAACGGCCGGATCAACCTGACCGTCACCTTCGCGCCCGGCACCGATGTCGGCGAGGCCCAGGTCGAGGTGCAGAACCGGATCAGCCGGGTCGAGCCGCGCCTGCCGCAGACCGTGGTGCAGCAGGGCATGCGCGTCGAGCGCGCCGGCACCGGCTTCCTGATGCTGGTGACGCTGACCTCCGCCGACGGCAAGGTCGATGCGGTCGGCCTCGGCGACTATCTCAGCCGCAACGTGCTGGGCGAGGTCCGCCGCGTTCCCGGCGTCGGCAGCGCCCAGCTCTTCGCCACCCAGCGCTCGATGCGGATCTGGATGGATTCGGAGAAGATGCTCGGTCTCGGCCTGACCTCGGACGATGTCATCGCTTCCGTGCGGGCGCAGAACGCGCAGGTCGCGGCGGGCCGCATCGGCGCCCAGCCGAATCCGGTCAACCAGCAGCTCTCGGCGACCGTGCTGGTCAAGGGCCAGCTGACCTCGCCCGAGCAGTTCGGAGAGATCGTGCTGCGCGCCAATACCGACGGCTCCTCCGTCCGCCTGCGCGATGTTGCCCGGATCGAGATCGGCGGCGAATCCTACAATTTCTCGACCCGCCTGAACGGCCAGCCCAGCGCCGCCATCGGCGTCCAGCTCTCGCCGACCGGCAATGCGCTCGCGACCTCGCAGGCGGTGCGGGCCAAGATGGAGGAGCTCGCGCGCTTCTTCCCGGCGGGCCTGAAACACGACATCCCCTACGACACCTCGCCCTTCGTCGAGGTCTCGATCGAGAAGGTGCTCCATACGCTGATCGAGGCGATGGCGCTGGTCTTCGTGGTGATGTTCCTGTTCCTGCAGAACTTCCGCTACACGGTGATCCCGACGCTCGTCGTGCCGGTGGCGCTGCTCGGCACCTGCGCCGTGATGTTCGCGGCCGGCTTCTCGATCAACGTCCTGACCATGTTCGCGATGGTGCTGGCGATCGGCATCCTGGTCGACGACGCCATCGTGGTGGTCGAGAACGTCGAGCGCATCATGGCCGAGGAAGGCCTCTCCCCGCGCGAAGCGACGCGCAAGGCGATGACGCAGATCACCGGCGCGATCGTCGGCATCACCTTGGTGCTGACCGCCGTCTTCGTTCCGATGGCGTTCTTCCCCGGCGCGGTCGGCATCATCTACCAGCAGTTCAGCCTGACCATGGTCGTCTCGATCCTGTTCTCGGGCTTCCTGGCGCTGACGCTGACGCCGGCGCTCTGCGCCACCTTCCTGAAGCCGATCGCGAAAGGCCATCACGCGGAGAAGAAGGGCTTCTTCGGCTGGTTCAACCGCAATTTCGACAAGCTGTCGCGCGGCTATGGCGGCATCGTCGGCAAGATCACGCATCGACCCGGCCGCTATATGGTGGTCTATCTCGCGCTGCTCGTCGGCCTGGGCTGGAGCTTCATGCGCCTGCCCTCCGCCTTCCTGCCGAACGAGGACCAGGGCTTCCTGATCGTCGACGTGCAGGCGCCGCCCGAGGCCAGCGCCAACCGCACGCTCGACGTGCTCAAGCAGATCGAGAAGATCGCGCTCGCCGAACCGGCCGTCGACCGCATGGTCGGAATCTCGGGCTACAGCTTCGCCGGCGCCGGCGAGAACGCTGCGCTCGCCTTCATCACGCTGAAGGACTGGAGCGTGCGAGGGGCGACCGATTCCGCCGAAGCCATCTCTGCCCGGATGAACGGCAAGATGTCCCAGATCAAGGATGCGCAGACCTTCGCGCTGTCGCCACCGCCGATCCAGGGCCTGGGCAATTCCAGCGGCTTCACCTTCCGCCTGCAGGACCGGGCCGGCCTCGGCCAGGAGGCGCTCGCGGCGGCGCGCACGCAGCTGCTCAACGCGGCAGCACAGAGCCCGATGCTGGCCGGCCTGCGGGTCGAGGGCCTTTCCGACGCGGCCCAGGTCAACCTGATCATCGACCGCGAGAAGGCGAACACCTTCGGAGTGGCCTTCGCCGACATCAACGCGGCGATCTCGGCGAATCTCGGCTCGTCCTATGTCAACGACTTTCCCAATGCGGGCCGCATGCAGCGGGTCACGGTCCAGGCCGATGCGAGCCAGCGCATGCAGACCACGGACCTGCTGCGGCTGAATGTCCGCAACGCCCATGGCGGCATGGTGCCGTTCTCCGCCTTCGCCAGCATCGAATGGTCGAAAGGCCCCTCGCAGGTCGTCGGCTATAACGGCTATCCGGCGGTGCGTATCGCCGGCCAGGCTGCGCCGGGCTACTCCTCCGGCGCGGCCATCGCCGAGATGGAACGGCTGGCACGGGAGCTTCCCCCCGGCTTCGGCTATGAGTGGACCGGCCAGTCCCTGCAGGAGATCCAGTCCGGCTCGCAGGCGCCGCTGCTGATCGGGCTGAGCATCCTGCTGGTCTTCCTGCTGCTCTCGGCGCTCTATGAGAGCTGGTCGATCCCGCTCTCGGTGATGCTGGTGGTGCCGCTCGGCGTCATCGGCTCGGTGGCGGCCGTGACGCTGCGCGGCATGCCCAACGACGTCTATTTCCTCGTCGGGCTGATCGCGATCATCGGGCTTTCGGCCAAGAACGCCATCCTGATCATCGAATTCGCCAAGGACCTGCACGCCGAAGGCAAGCCGCTGCTGGAAGCGACCGTCGAGGCGGCGCATCTGCGCTTCAGGCCGATCCTGATGACCTCGCTCGCCTTCACGCTCGGCGTGGTGCCTTTGGCGATCGCGTCCGGCGCCAGCGCGGCGAGCCAGAACGCCATCGGCACCGGCGTGCTCGGCGGCATGATCTCGGCGACGGTGCTCGCGATCTTCTTCGTGCCGGCCTTCTTCGTCTTCATCATGAAGCTGTTCGCGCGCAAGGAACCCAAGCAACCGGAACCCAAGCAGCCGCAGGCGGCGCTGGTCGCCGACGACTGAAGTCATCGCTTCGCAGTCGACCGGTGCGGTACCTTCTCCGTCATTGCGAGCGCAGCGAAGCAATCCAGAAGTGCTCGCTCGACGTCCCCCTGGATTGCTTCGTCGCTTTGCTCCTCGCAATGACGGCCAGACCATCGCAAAGGGTCGAATTCGAAGGCCGTTGGTATAATCATCGGCGGTCCCGGTCGGCGGCCGACTGACGCGCAGCTCGGCGAAGCTATTGCCGGTCGCGCGAGCGATCGGATCGCTTCGGGCTCTCATCTCAAGTTTAGAGCCGGATCCGATCAGATTGATTCAATCTGATCGGATCCGGCTCTAGGCTCGTCGTCGAACAGGATTCGCTCGGCCGCGCCGTCGAGGTCGTCATATTGCCCGCTGCGCAACGACCACATGAAGGTGGCGAGCGCGACGGCGCCGATCGCCAGCGCCAGCGGGATCAGGTAGAAATAATCCGTCACAGCGCGCCTCCGGCGGCCAGTTCCACCGGCTTGGCGGCCGGCGCGCGCGCCGTGCCGGCCATGGCGTCATCGGTCGCGCCGCCGCCCAGCCGCAGGGCGTTGCCGACGACGATCAGCGACGAGACCGACATCGCGATCGCCGCGACGAGCGGGGTGACGTAGCCGAGCACCGCGACCGGAACCGCGACCACGTTGTAGGCGACGGCAAGGCCGAGATTCTGGCGAACGAGGCGCTGCGCCGCCCGCGCCACGGCTATGGCCTGCGGCACCGCCAGCAGACTCTCGCGCAGGAAGACGAAATCGGCGGCGTTGCGGCCGACATCGGCGGCCGATGCCGGCGCCATCGAGGCGTGAGCCCTGGCCAGAGCGGGCGCGTCGTTGAGGCCGTCGCCGACCATCAGCACCTTGCGCCCAGCCGCGGCGGCGGCCTCGACCTGCGCGAGCTTGCCGCCCGGCGAGACCCTTGCGGCATGCGGCACGCCGAGCAGAGCGGCCAGCCGGCGCACCGGCTCGTCGCGATCGCCCGAGAGGATCTCGACGCCGAGCCCGGCGGCTTCGAGCGCCGCGATGGCCTCGCTCGTGCCGGCGCGAACCCGGTCGTCGAAACGGAACGCTGCGAGGCTCGCGCCGTCCTTCGCCAGCACCACGCCGGCATCGCTCCTGTCTGCGGTCGCGGCGCCCTGCCCAAGCGCCCATTCGGGACGGCCGAGCCGGTAGAGCGCGCCTCCCGCGCTGGCCTCCAGCCCGCAGCCCGGACGCTCCGTCACATCGGTGAAGCTGACTGTGGCTGGAGCGAGCGTTCCGCCGGCCATGGCGAGCGCGCGCGAATAGGGGTGGCGCGAATGGGCCGCCAGCGCCGCAGCCAGCGCCAGTGCCCCGGGCGCGTGGCGGTCGGCATCGACGAGGCGCGGATTGCCCAAGGTCAGCGTCCCGGTCTTGTCGAAGATCACGCTGTCGATCTCGGCGAGCCGCTCCATCGCGGCGCCGTCCTTGACCATGATGCCCTTCTCGAACAGGCGCCGCGACGCCACGATTTGCACCATCGGCACGGCGAGCCCGAGCGCGCAGGGGCAGGTGACGATCAGCACGGCGATGGCGATGGTGACGGCGCGATGCAGGTCGCCGGCGACGGCCATCCAGCCGAGGAAGGTCAGGAAGGCGGTGAGGTGGATCACCGGCGCATAGAGCCGCGCGGCCCGGTCGGCGATCCGGCGATAGGCCGAGCGGCCTTCCTCCGCCGCCTCCATCATCCGCATCATCTCGGCGAGGAACGAGTCCTTCGCCGCGGCTGTGGCGACGATCCGGAGCGGGCCGGTGAGGTTGAGCGTGCCTGCCTGCAGTTCGGACCCGGCAGCGACCGGTTGCGGCCGGCTCTCCCCGGAGACGAGCGAGCAGTCGAGCTCGGAGGCGCCGTCCTGCACGCGTGCATCGACCGGGACGCGCTCGCCGGCCGCCAGCAGGATCGTCATGCCGGCGGCGATCTCGCCGACCGGCATGTAGGTCGGGCTGCCGTCCGGATCGAGGACGAGCGCCCCGCGCGCCGCCAGCCGGGCGAGCCCCTTGACCGCAGCGCGCGCCCGCTCGCGCATCATATGGTCGAGCGTCCGGCCGATCAGCAGGAAGAACAGCAGCGAGATCGCGGCGTCGAAATAGGCATGGGCGCCGCCTTGCGCCGTCTCGTAGAGGCTCAGGCCGAAGGCGAGCAGCACGCCGATCGAGATCGGCACGTCCATGTTGGTCCGGCCATGGCTCACCGCCCGCCAGGCCGAGCGGAAGAAGACGCGGCCGGAATAGACCAGCGCCGGCACCGCGATCAGGGCGGAGATCCAGTGGAACAGGTCGCGTGTCGCCGGCTCCGCCCCGGCCCAGACCGAGACCGAGAGGATCATGATGTTGCTCGAGGCGAAACCGGCGACGGCGAGCGCCCGGACGAGCTCCGACTGCTGCTCGTCGCCCGCCATCGCCGCGATGTCGTCGAGATGGGCCTCGTAGCCGGCTTGCGCCAGCGCCTCGATGAAGGGCGGCGGCGGCGCATCGGCCCGCCAGCGTATGGTCGCGCGCCTGGTCGAGAGGTTGACGCGCGCATGGGCGACGCCGGGCAGCGCAGAAAGCGTCCCCTCGACCGTCCGGATGCAGTTTCCGCAATGGATCTGCGGCACCGAGAGATCGCTCTGGCGCAGGCCGTCGTCGATCTCGCGGCTCGCCAGCAGGACCTCGTCGGCCGTGGCGGCCTGGTCGACCGCCGCGAAGCCGGCACCGGGTGCGCAGCAACTCATCGTCCGCTCCGGATCCGGGCCGGCCGCGTCATCGGGCCGGCCTCACTGCAGCGGGCGATCGGCGATCGCCCGGTAGGCGTACCAGGTACCGTGCCCGAGCACCGGGAAGACGATGATCAGCCCGAGCAGACCCGTCGCCAGGCTGAGCAGGAACAGCCCGAGCACGATCGCGGCCCAGCTCAGCATTACCGGCAGGTTGTTCCAGACCAGCGCCATGCTGGTCCCCATGGCGGTCAGGGCGTCGACCCGCTGGTCGAGCTGCATCGGGATGGCGAAGACGCTGATCGCGAAGGAGAACGCCGCGAACAGGCCGCCGACGGCGCCGCCGATCAGCAGCATGGCCCAGCCCACCGGCGTGGTGAACAGCATCGGCGCGATATGGTTCAGGCCCGGAAAGGGCAGCAGCCCGAAGAACAGCGCGTAGATCAGCACGGCCGAGCGCATCCATAGCAGCATGAGCAGGCAGAGCAGTACGCCGGTGAAGAGGATCTGCCCGCCCGAGGCCGCCCGCACGAAGACCATGCGCGCGAGGCCGATGCGCTCGCCCGCGGCGAGGCGGCGGCTCTTCTCGTAAAGCCCGATGGCGAGCAGCGGGCCGACCACCATGAAGCCGGCCAGCGCCGGAAACAGGATATAGTCCCAGCCGAAGGCGATGAAGCTCGCGATGATGCCGATCGAGACGAGGAAGACCAGGATGCCGTAGCTCAGGCTCGGCAGCGGGCCGGTTCGGAAATCCCGCCAGCCGGCCGCGAGCCAGCCGAAGGCGGCGGCGGGCGGCAAGGCGCTGCGCCACCTGTTCTCCTGCTTCGCCGGAGGCACGACTGCGGGAATGATCATCTCTACCTCTCTTGCCGGTTCTCTTGCCGTATCGCAGTTCCTGCCGGACCGCGGTCCGCCGCATTCATCGTGTCGAGCAGGCGGAGCGGGCGGCGCTGAAGCCCCCATGCCTGCTCTCGCCCTGCCGGAGATGCGCCACGCATTCCGGCTGCGAGGTCAGCGCGACATGAACGAGGTGCCAGTTGGCGCCGAGCAGCAGCACCAGGCCGGTGCCGACCGCGAGCCAGATTGCGGTCCGCTGCCGCGCCGACATCGCTCGCCTTGCCACCTCGCTCATTTGCGCGCCCTCTCCAGATCGGCGACGTAGAGCGCCAGGATCTTGCGCTCGATCGGCGAGAGCCGCCCGTCCCAGTTCGGCATGTGGCCCTGGCGCCCATGCCAGATGCTGGTCAGGATGGATTGCGCGTCGCCGCCATAGATCCAGGTCGAATCCGTCAGGTCGGGCGCGCCGAGCTCCTGGTTGCCCGCGCCGTCATCGCCGTGGCAGCTCGCGCAGTTCGTCGCGAACAGCACCTTGCCGGCGGCGACCGCCTCCGGCTTTTCCGCAGTTGGGGACGACAGCGAGCGCACATAGGCGGTGAGCTTGTCGATCTCGGCCCGCTGCAGCATTCCGTCCCGCCCGAAGGCGAGCATCTGGGACTGCCGGCCCTCGGCATGGCCGGAATTGATGCCGACGCGGATGGTCTCCGCCAGCGCTTCCGGCGCCCGCCCGAAGAGCGTCGCGGCGACGGTGAGGTCGGGATAGCCCTTGCCGCCCTTCGCATCCGTGCCGTGGCAGACGGCGCAATTATCCCCGAACAAGGTCCGGCCGCTCTGGCGCACGACATCCATCAACCGGGCATCCGCCTGGATCTGCGCGTAGGGCTCGCTCTCGATCCGCCTGGTCCAGTCGGCGCGGCTGAGCACGGCCTGCTGGACGCTGGCATCGACATTGCGGCGGTCGTCGGCGCCGAGCAGACCCCTGGTATAGCTCGACAGGCCGGGCCAGGCCGGCATCAGCACCCAGTAGCCGACTGCGAACAGGAAGGTCACGATCAGGAAGAAATAGACCGGGCGCGGCACCGGCGTATTCAGTTCCTTGATCCCGTTCCACTCATGGCCGGTGGTCAGGAAACCCGTATGCGGGTCGCGCTCCTCTACTGCCATGGCCGGTCCTCCTCTTTCAGGATGGAGCGGGCCGCCTCGTCGAAGCCCTTCTTGTTCTTCGGCCAGTAGACGTAGAGCACGACGATGATCGAGAAGATCATCAGGTAGATCAGCCCATAGGATTTCGCGATCCAGACGAGCGTGTCGTGGCCGAGGCTCATGGCCGGGCTCCCATTGCTGCGACGGGCGTGTGGGCCGCATCGGTCAGGCGGCCGAGGATTTGCAGATAGGCGACGAGCGCATCCATCTCGGTCAACTCGCCGGGCTTGCCGTCGAAGGCGCGCACCGTGGTGGCCTCGCCATAGCGCTTGGCCACGCCGTCGGCGTCGGGGCTGCCGGGCGCCGCCTGGCCATAGGCATCGCCCGGCGCATTGGCGATCATCTCGTCGGTATAAGGCACGCCGACAGCCCGCAGCGCCTTCAGCTGGGCGCCGAGATCGTTGGTGCGAAGCGGCGTCCGCAGCAACCAGGAATAGGCGGGCATGACCGAGACCGGTACGACGTCGCGCGGGTTGTTGAGATGGGCGACATGCCAGGCGTCGGAATACTTGCCGCCGGAGCGCGCCAGGTCGGGCCCGGTCCGCTTCGAGCCCCACAGCATGGGGTGGTCGTATTTCGACTCGACCGCCAGCGAGTAGGGCCCGTAGCGCTCGACCTCGTCGCGCAGCGTCCGGATCATCTGCGAGTGGCAGGCATAGCAGCCCTCGCGGATGTAGATGTTGCGGCCGGCGTTCTCGAGCGGCGTGTAGACGCGCATGTCGGGCGCCTGCTCGACCGTCTCGCCGATGGTGAAGAGCGGGGCGATCTCGACCAACCCGCCGATGCTGGCGGCGCCGATGATTGCGAAGACGAGGCCGATGGCCTTGCGCTCGAGGCGATAGTGCAGTCCGAACATGGGATCACTCTCCGGGCTGGAACGCGGGCACCGTGGCCGGTGCGGGCTCGAGCCGTTCGATCTCGCGATCTCGCTGTTCGGCAGCGGTGCGGATCGTCATCCAGATGTTGTAGCAGCCGACCAGCGCGCCGATCAGGAAGAACAGGCCGCCCACGGCGCGCGCGACGTAATAGGGCCGCATCGCCACCAGCGAGTCGATGAACGAGTAGGCCAGCGTGCCGCTTTCGCCATAGGTCCGCCACATCAGCCCCTGGATGATGCCGGAATTCCACATGGCGAAGACGTAGATGATGGTTCCGGCGAGGGCGAACCAGAAATGCACCTCGACCAGCCTGTCCGAGTACATCGCCTTGCGCTTCCACAGCCACGGCACCGAGGCGTAGATCGCGCCGAAGGTGATCATCGCGACCCAGCCGAGGGCGCCGGCATGGACATGGCCGATGGTCCAGTCGGTGTAGTGCGACAGCGAGTTCACCGCGCGGATCGCCATGAACGACCCCTCGAAGGTGGAGAGGCCGTAGAACACCGCCGCCACCATCATGAAGCGCAGGGTCGCGTCGTCGCGCACCTTGTGCCAGGCGCCGTTCAGCGTCAGCAGCGCATTGCCGGCGGAGGCCCAGGACGGCACCAGCAGCATGACGGAGAAGGTCATTCCCAGGCTCTGCACCCATTGCGGCAGCGCCGTGTAATGCAGGTGGTGCGAACCGGCCCACATATACATGAAGGTAATGCCCCAGAAGCTGATGATCGACATCCGGTAGGAGTAGATCGGCCGGCCTGCGCGCTTCGGCAGGTAATAGTAAAGCATCCCGAGGAAGCCGGCCGTCAGGAAGAACGCGACCGCGTTGTGGCCGTACCACCATTGCGTCATCGCATCCTGGACGCCGGAGAACAGCGAATAGCTCTTGGCGCTGCCGAGCGAGAGCGGCACGGCGAGGTTGTTGACGATGTGCAGGATCGCCACGACCAGGATGAACGCCAGGTAATACCAGTTGGAGACGTAGATGTGCGGCTCTTTGCGGCGCACCAGCGTCCGGATGTAGAGGACGAAATACGCGACCCAGACGATCACCAGCCAGATGTCGGCATACCATTCCGGCTCGGCATATTCCTTCGACTGGGTGACGCCCATCATGTAGCCGGTGACGGCGAGGACGCAGAACAGGTTGTAGCCGAGCAGCACGAACCAGGGCGTCAGCTGGTCGGGCAGGCGCGCCTGCGAGGTCCGCTGCAGGACGTAGAACGAGGTCGCGATCAGCGCGTTGCCGCCGAAGCCGAAGATGACCGCGGTGGTATGGATCGGCCTGATCCGCCCGAAGCTGGCCCAGCCGCTGTCGAAGGTCATGTCCGGATAGACCAGCAGCCACGCGACCCAGTCGCCGACGACGAGCCCGATCACGGCCCAGCCCATGGCGAAGACGATGCCCGCCTTGCTCGGTTCGTCGTAATAGTGCTGAAGCAGGTCGGGGCCGGGCTCGGGCCCGAGATAGCCCGAGATCACGGCGAAGATTCCGGCAATGCCGACGGCCATCACCATGACCCCGTGCACGCCGATCGGGTCGTCGTGTCCGGCGATGGCGAAGACGAGCCCGCAAGCCGTCAACGCGAGCAGGATGCCCAGAGCGGCCTGCCGCTCGCCTCGCGTCAATTGGGAGATCATCGGCAGGCACCTTCGACTGTCTTTGGAATCGCTGCAGCTTTAAAAGGCCGGGCCGCGGCCTGCCTTGAGCTAGCTCAAAGCGGCTCCGCTTTTTCGCGGCGCAGGCCGCCCTCGGTCCGTCAGGTACCGAGGCGACGCAGTGCGGCCCGGTCGCGCAGGATGATCGAGCGCCGCTGCGCCGACACTTCGATGACACCGTCGCGATCGAGCTGGGTCAGCAGGCGCGAAACCGTTTCGATCGTCAGGCCGAGATGGTCGGCGATGTCCATTCGCGACATCGGAAGGTCGATATGCTCCACATCCGGCAGCCGGGCCGAGAGATCGAGCAGGAAGGTCGCGATCCTCTCCAGCGCGGTCTTGCGCCCGAGCAGCAGCAGATGGGCGCGGGCCCGCTCCAGCGACCGGATCATCGCCGCCACGATCTGGCGGGCGAGATCGGCGTCCGCGATGGCGAGCGCGTCGAGGCAGCGGCCGCGATAGGCGATCAGCGTCGCATCCTCGACCACCTCGGCGCTGAACAAATGCCGGGCGCCGGACTCGATTCCGAAGATGTCGCCGGGAAGATGAAAGGCATCGATCTGGCGGCGCCCGTCGCTGAGAAGTTGCGAGGTCCGCACCGCGCCGGAGACGACCTTGTAGAACGCGGTCGCCGGATCGCCCTCGGCAAAGACCGCGGCGCCCTTCTCGAAGCTGCGGGCGGCGCCGGGCTGCGGCTCGGACGATGGGTGGAGCAGGCGGGCTCCGGCCAGCAAGCTGGCCGCTGGGCCATGCGAGGCGCGGGTTGCGTCAAGCGCGATCTGCATGCGGCCCTCATCGTCGCGGTTCAAGATGCCGTGAGCTTAGCCGGCCGGCCGGCGCTGCCTATTCAGATGCTCTCCCTAAGGGATGTTCCTGAGGTCGCCGGCGCAGCCCGGCATCGCGGCGAGCGCATGGCGGATGCTGTCGATCAGGGCGCTGTCCTCCAGCGGCTTTTCCAGCACGCGCTGGAAGCCGGCCAGCGCCGCGCGCCGGCGCAGATCCGCGCTCGCCCGGCCCGTGATCAGAATGGCCGGAAGCACGACATGGCGGCGGCGCAGCCGGGCGACGAGCTCGACCCCGTCTATGCCCGGCATGTAGTAATCGATGACGAGGCAGCCCCTCGCGGGGAGGTCGATCTCCGCCAGCAACTGCCCGCCGCCGCCATAGAGCCGCACGCTCAGCCCCTCCAGCTCGAGGGCGAATTTCAGAGATCGACGTACGGCATCGTCGTCATCGACGACGATGACCGGTCCCTGGTCCATGATGAGGTCCTGCTGTCGCTGGTCCTCAAGTCTAGCCCGCGCCGAGGCGCGGCGGTTTGACCTGCCTCAAGCCGCACGGCCTGTCCGGAATTGTCTTAGGGGCGCCCCGGCCGCCTGCGTTCACCGGCCCGCGGCGAGCACGAAACTGACAAGCTCCGGCAGGCTGCGAGCCTGCATCTTGCTCATCACATTGGAGCGGTAGATCTCCACCGTGCGCGCGCTGATGTCCAGGTCATGGGCGATGACCTTGTTGGCCTTGCCGGCGAGCAACCCGTCGAGAACCTGGCGTTCGCGCCCCGACAGCGATTGAATCCGGGCCTGGACCTCGGCGGCTTCCGCATCATGCAAGGCAACCCGGGCGCTGCGCTCCAGGGCGATGCGGACGGTCTTCAGCAGAAGCTCGTCGTCGAACGGCTTCTCGAGAAAATCGACCGCCCCTTCCTTCATCGCCTCGACGGCGAGGGGAACATCGGCATGGCCGGTCATCACGACGACCGGAAGCAGGAAGCCGCACTGCTTCAGGCGGCGCAGGAATTCGATGCCGTCGAGGCCGGGCATGCGCACATCGGTGATGATGCAGCCGCTCGCCGCGTTCCTGACGTTTTCCAGGAAAGCCGAAGCCGATTCGTGCAGCCGCACCGGCAGCCCGTCGGTGGCGAGCAGGAACGACAGCGACTGGCGGACGCCGAGATCGTCGTCGACGACATGGACGACGGCGTCATTCGGCATCGACCAGTTCCTCCTGACGGATGGCGCGCAGCGTGAAGGTGAATTTCGTGCCGCGGCCCGGTTCCGACTCGGCCCAGATCTTACCACCATGAGCCTCGATGATGGTGCGGCAGATCGACAGGCCGACGCCCATGCCATGCGTCTTGGTGGTCACGAAGGGCTGGAACAGCTCCGCCTTGATCTCCGGCGCGATGCCGGGGCCCGTATCGGCGACGCTGATGGCGATCAGCCTGTCTTCCGGCCTGGCCTGCGTCGCGATCGTGAGTTCGCGATGCGACACCTCCTGCATCGCCTCGATCGCGTTGCGGATCAGGTTGAGCAGGACCTGCTGCACCTGGATCCGGTCGGCGAGCACCAGCGTCGCGGCGGGGTCGAACGCATAGTTGATGCGCACGCCGTTCTCCTTGGCGCCGACGAGGGCAAGCGCGCTCGCCTCCTCGATCAGCTTGGACAGGCCCTCGACACGGCGCTCGCTCTCGCCGCGGGCGACGAACTCCCGCAAATGGCGGATCACCTGCCCGGCGCGCAGGGCCTGCTCCGCGGCCTGGTCGACGCCGTCGCGCAGCATCGGCACCTCCTCGCCCTCCATGCGCTGCAGCAGGCGCCGGCAGCCCTTGAGGTAGTTGGCGATCGCGGTCAGCGGCTGGTTGATCTCGTGGGCGAGCGTCGAGGCCATCTCGCCGAGCGCCGTGAAGCGCGACATGTGCACGAGCTCCGACTGGAGCTGCTGCAGCCGCGTCTCGTTCTGCTGGCGCTCGGTCAGGTCGCGGATGAAGCCGGTGAAATAGCGCTCGCCGCTGGAGCGCATCTCGCCGACCGCAAGCTCCATCGGGAAGGTCGAGCCGTTCTTGCGCTGCCCGACCACGACCCGCCCGATACCGATGATCCGGCGCTCCCCGGTCGTCAGATAGCGCTCGATGAAGCCATCATGCTGGTCGCGATAGGGATTCGGCATCAGGATCTTGATGTTCTCGCCGATGACCTCTTCCGGGGCGTAGCCGAACTGGCGCACGGCCGCCGTGCTGAAGGACTGGATTCGGGCCCGCTCGTTGATCACGATCATGGCGTCGGGGATGGTCTCGAGGATCGAGCGCAGATGTGCCTCGCGGGCTCGCAGCGTGTCTTCGGCTGCCAGTCGCTCGGTGACGTCGCGCAGCACCTTGGCATAGCCCTGGATGGCGCCCGACGCGTCGCGCAGTGGGGTCAGCGTCCCCTTGGCGATGTAGCTGGAGCCGTCCTTGCGCAGACGCACGCCCTGCGCTTCGTGCCGGCCGGTCTCGCCTGCGATGGAAAGCGCGCGCTCGACCTCGCCGGCCGCCAGCCCCTCGGGCGTGTGGAAGATCGAGAGATGGTGGCCCAGGGCTTCGCCGCCGCGCCAGCCGGTGATCTGCTCCGCGCCGGCATTCCAGCTGATGATCCGCCCGTTCCGGTCGAGGACGAGCAGCCCGATATCCGTCACGGCATCGATCAGCAGATCCGCCGTGGCGCGCCGCGCATCAAGGGACGCACGAATTCCGGCCGCCTCGGTCACATCCGCCTCCGTTCGCATACGAGCGCACCCTGCGGGTCTCTAGAGCCTGCTACTTTTACTCGGAACGACCGCTGTCATCCTGGACAAGCCGCGAAGCGGCGTAGATCCGGGATCCATCGTAGGGCACCGGAGCCTTATGATGGATCCCGGGTCGAGCTTCGCTCGCCCAGGATGACGACAGTGGTTCCGCGTGTAAAACAACAGACTCTAGCACGGTTGATCCCGTGCGGGATGCGGTACCTGCAGGCCTGCCTCCCGACGAAATCGTACCGCAGCTGGAAAGCGGAGCGACGCGGACGAGCGCCTGATCACCGACCCACGCATGCCTTGAGATAAGCGGAACAGCGCTCCCGCCGAGCCACGATTGTCGGAAGCGTTGACTCGATCCCAAGTGCTGAGGCTTTGAAGCTGCTCTTGCCGAGTGTCCGTGTTTTCAGAGTCCACCTCACGATCCGTCGAGGACTGTCGATGAGGGGTGTCCAGCGCTGGCCGCTTGTGATGATTGGAGCCATATCGGCAATGGCCAATAAGGCGATCTAATCAATGGCGCATCCGAACTTCAACGAACTCGCCGCGTTCGCGATGGTGGCGCGGGAGCGCAGCTTCACCAAGGCGGGCGCCAAGCTGGGTGTCTCCCAATCGGCACTGAGCCAGACCATCAAGGGGCTGGAAGAACGCCTCAAGATTCGGCTGCTCACCCGCACGACACGCAGTGTCGCGCCGACGGAGGCCGGCATCAGGCTGCTGGAGACCGTCGGACCACGCTTCGAGGAGATCGAGGCGGAGATCGCTGCACTCGGCGAATTGCGCGGCAAGGCGGCAGGTACGATCCGCATCACGGCGGGAGAACATCCGGCGATTTCAGTGCTGCAGCCGGCCCTGAAGCGGTTCCTGCCGGAGCATCCCGACATCAAGGTCGAGATCATCGTGGATCACGGCCTCATCGACATCGTGGCGGCCGGCTACGATGCGGGTGTCCGGATGGGCGAGCAGGTCGCCAAGGACATGATCGCGGTCCGGATCGGGCCCGAAATGCGCATGGCCGTGGTGAGTTCGCCGGCGTATTTCGAAGGGCACGGCGCGCCCGAAACGCCGCAGGACCTGACCGCCCACACCTGCATCGCGACCCGCATGCCCACCCATGGCGGTCTGTCCGCATGGGGGCTCGAGAAGGACGGCCACGAGGTCAACGTCCGCCCGGACGGTCAGCTCGTCTTCAACAGCCTCGCCATGCGGCTGACCTCGGCACTGGATGGGCTCGGCCTTGCCTATATGCCGGAGGATCATGCGCTTCCGCATATTCGCGCCGGACGGCTTGTCCGAGTGCTTGAAGACTGGTGCGCGCCGTTTCCCGGCTATCACCTGTATTATCCGAGCCGCCGGCACTCTTCATCGGCGCTATCCGTGCTGATCGACGCGCTGCGCTATCGCGATTGATGCCGTTCCCAGAAGCGGATCGCCTCGTCGCTCCAGCCTTCTGCAGATGAGCTTCAGCCCGTAATAGGTGATGATCATGATCAGCCCGGCGATGGCTGCGCAGTGGACGAAAAAGCCCGCGACCGATTCCTCGAAATTCCACCAGTCCAGCGTCATCTGCATCGACAGCTTCCCGCCTAGCCCGAGCACGATGCAACTCCACGCGCCATGAACCGCGACGCCGAGCGCGATGGCGCGCAGCACGAGCATTCGCAGGGCGTTCGGCGTCTTGATCCCGAACAGGTTCCGCGCGACGCCGATCAGCATCGGCCAGCGCAGGCCGAGATGGATCGCGACGATCACCAGAACCCAGTAGGCTGCGAGGCTGTGGATCTGGCGCAGGGTGAAGCCGCCCCAAGGCGGCAGGAACGGCGACAAGGCGTTCGAGATCAGGACGCTGGTGACCAGCAGCGCCAGCACGGCGCTCAGAAGTGCAAAGGTGACGCCGAGATTGAACAGGCTGCGCGGCTCGCGTCGCGTCCGTGGAATTCCGCCCCACCAGCGCCGGTTGAAGACGTTGTGGGCGATCAAGAGCAGGAACATTGCTGTTCCCGCCGCCTCGTGGATCGCGTTGCCCAGCCACCAATAGGCGAAGCCGAGCAACAGCAGGCCCGCCGTCAAGGCATCGAGCCACAGCCGGGATAGAAACAGGCGGTTCACTTTGCGATCTCCCGCGCCTATTCGATTGGCGTGCCGCTGAAGCGGGGAATGCGGGAGCCGGTGAAGAGATACTCCGCTCCCGCCTGGCTCTGGTGGCAGGACTGGCAGCGGGCGGTGTTCTCGGCTGTGTTGATCGTTTTGTCGGGCCAGAACCACTGGAATTGCCAGTCGCCGGTGCGGCGGCGCTCGTCGTAGTCCGCGCCCCAGCCCTGGCCTTTCTCCATCACGAAGTAGCGGAACAGCTTGCCGTCGCGATAATCGACGAGGACGAAATGCGTGCCTGCCGGGATGGGCTGGCGGTTCTTCACCGCCTCGATCGCCGCCGGCGTCGTCATGATGTGCTCGGTGACGTTGCCGCGCCTGACGGTGGTGTAGTGCACCAGCTTGTCGAGTTCGGGAAATGTCGCCCGCGTGGCCTCGGCATGGACCTGCCAGCCGACCGTCAGCACGGCGGCCATCGCCAGGCCCGCCGCCGCGATCTGGAGGGTGGGGATTTTCATGATCGGGTCGGTCCTATCGCCGGTACTGGTCGTCGGAGACATGCTCCAGCCACTCGACCGTCTTGCCGTCGAGGGCCTCGGAGATCGCGACATGGCTCATGCCGCTCGTCGCGGTCGCGCCATGCCAGTGCTTCACGCCGGGTGGGATCCAGACGGTGTCGCCCGGCCTGATCTCCTGGACCGGGCCATCCCAGTGCTGCACCAGCCCGGCGCCGGACGTCACGATGAGGGTCTGGCCGAGTGGATGCGTGTGCCAGGCTGTTCGAGCGCCGGGCTCGAAGGTCACCGTGCCGCCGCTGATCCGGGCCGGCGCGCTGCCGTGGAAACGGCCGTCGACACGCACGGCGCCGGTGAAGTTCTGCGCGGCGCCGACCGTTGGCGGCCGTGAGCCGGCACGCTGGACGACGACGGAATGATCGGTCTGGGACAGCGCTTCGGCCACCGGCATCAGTCCGGCAACTACGGCAAGGGCTCGTGTTGACATCGCGATCATCATTTTGATTTGAAGACCTCGCGGGCCACGGCGATCGCAGCGACGGCGTTCGGCCAGCCGGCATAGAAGGCGAGCTGCGTGATCGCCTCGATGATCTCCTCTTCCTTGACGCCGTTCGTGCGCGCCAGGGCCAGGTGCGAGCGTAGCTGGTCGGGTCGATTCATGGTGATCAGCGCGCTGACCGTGACGAGGCTGCGGTCGCGCTTGGCAAGGCCAGGGCGCTCCCAGATATCGCCGAACAGCACGCTGTCCGTCAGTTCCGCCATTTTGGGCGCGATATCGCCCATCAGCTGCTGGGCGCGAGAGGGCGGCTTCGGCGCGGTCGGTGCAAGGCTCTGCGCCTGGGCGCCGGCTGCGGTTGTCAGGGTTGCGGCAAACAGGCCAGCGGCGGCGATCATGGCGCCGGTGAAGGTGCTCATCGACATTCTCCCTTATCGATCTTGGATGGGGCGGACGGGCTGAGATGGCCACCTGCTAGTCGGCGGACCAGAGCTCGGAGGGCTCAGTCCAGCTTCTTCTCGGCAAGGAATTTCGAGACCTGGTCGGCGATCTCGATGTTGTTCAGGTCCGAGAACGGGAAATGCGTGTTCCCGCGGATGCCGCGCTCCGGCAGGTGGACGAGCGTGACCTGCCCGCCATGCCTGTTGACGGTGTCGGCCCAGATCCGAGCCATCTCCAGCCGGCCGCGCCAGGCATCCTGCGTCGGCACATCGGTGGGTTTCGACGGAATGTTGTCGCCGTAGAAGATGATGATCGGCAGCTTGGTCAGGGCCATGAAGTCCGCCATCGGAACCGGCACGCCTTCGAGCGTATCGAAGGAGGTCGGCACCGGCTTGGGCAGTTCGCCTTGCGGGAAGACGAAACCACTTCCCGGTTCGAAGGCGACGATCGCCTTGACGTTCTGGCTCTTGATCGCGGTCAACCATCCCGGACCGCCGCTCTGCGAATGGGTCATCAGGATGCCGGGGCCGATTTTTGCGAACAGGGCCGAGACGCCGTCCGAGATCAGGTTGGCGTCGAATGGTCCCGTGTTGGGCGTCATCGCCCGGAAGTACTGATCCAGCGTCTCCGGCTTGCGGTCGAACTGGACGCCGTCGAAATAGTTCGGCCAGATGCCGACCCGAAACTGGCCGAACCAGAACTGCTCGTCGGGCGTCGGCTTGATCGTCGCCTCGACGGTGCTGCGACCCGCATTGCCGCGGCGCGGCTGGTCGACGAGATAGGTCGAGAAGCGGCGGCGCAGGAAGATGTTTTGGAAGCCCTCGCGACCGTCCGGCGTCGTCTCCCAGGTCTTCGAGAACTGGCCGGCTCCATGCCACATGACGATCGGCAGGCCCCGCGCGTTCACCGGCACCTGATAGAACGCGTAGAGGTGATCGCCGTGAAAGGTCTGCCCCGCCGGCTGAAGCGGCTTGAGGGGGTCGAACGTGCCGGGCGCGGTCGTGACGGTGCCGCCGACCGCCAAGCTGCCCTGGTCCTGTATGATGAGCGGTTCTGGGCGATTGGCCTGCTGCGAGATTGCGGGGAGCGATGCCAGCACTGCGGCGCCTGACAGGAGCGCGATTGCGGCACGGCAGATCTTGATCGCAGGCATCGGTTCCTCGGTCGCTGCTTGAGCACCCGATGAATCTAGCGGCCCGCCCAATCTTCGATTAGGCGTCTTGATCCACTAGGGCCAATTAGCGAGGCTTATAAATCGACCTTCATCCCGCCGGGCCCTGACGACCTGCCGCTGCATTGACTACACCAGTCGCTTTTCACGGTGGGCCGGGCGTTGCGCGGCCTCGACATCCGCCGCGATCTGCTCGGACAGCCCACCAGATGCGTCAGTCATGAATGTCGCGCGGAAATGATTGGAGAACCGTTCCGGAACCGGAAAGGCTGGGGTGTAGAGCGGACCCAGAGGCTGGGTGGTCGTAACATAGGTGAGCCGCTCATCGTCGCTGCGAGGCAAGCGTCGGCCATTGATCAGGCTTGGTGTGCAAAGGCGCGCGCCATTGGCAATTTGCGACGCCATCTGCCGCCAGGATAACGAGCGCCGGTAGCGTCGCCAGAACCGCAGGCCATGGTCGAAAACCTGGCGACGGCGGCCGTCGAGTTTGGCGAGCCCGCGCACGAACGAGATGGTCTCGTTCACCCCGTCGAGCGGCCGCGTCATCAGCGTGAAGCCGTCCATATCTCGAAGCTTGGCCATTGGGAGAATGGCGCCTTCGCTGAGCCGCTTGTGGAAATAGGGCGTGCCGAGAAGAGGGATGGTCAGGCTGAGGAATGCCGGAAGCGGAATCTCGTCATGCCGAAACACGAAATCCAGCTCCTCCTCCATCTCGCTCAGCCTCTGGCTCGTCGGGTCGAAGATCAGGCCGTACTGAAACACGATGCCGGCTTCCAGGCACGAGCGGATCAGATCGTGCTGCGGCAGGATGAGATTCTGCCGCTTGTCGTAGGACTTGATCTGGGCCGGGGTAAAACTCTCGATTCCGCAAAAAAGGCCGAGACAGCCGGCTCGGCGTGCGCGTTCGATATTCCGGCTATCGACGAAGAAATCGCTGGTGACGAGCGCGATCCAGCCCGGGATCGAGCCATCCCGAAACAGGCTTTCGAGAAGGTCGAGCTTGGCCAGGAAGAACGCGCGATCATTTCCGTAAAAATTATTGTCGAGAAACAGCAGGATCTTCGACCGCGGATACGATCGGATCTGGCGCTCGAGATGTGCGAGCGTCCAGGTCCTATATTCACGCCGCTCGGCGGTCAGCGCGCAAAACGAGCACCGGAAATTGCAGTAGCGCGACGACTCGACATAATTCACTGGGCTCTTCCAGCTCAGCAGATCAAAGCGAGGAAAGACCTCGCTGGCAGCCGTCGCGGCACCGAATACGTCCCTCGCGATCTCGGAGAGCTCCTCGACGTCGCCCTGGCAGGCGAAATCGAAGACGCGTGCGCTCGTCAGCGGCAGATTGCGGACCGCAGGTCCCCCGGCCACGACGACGCAGCCGGGCGATCTTGTCCGTGCATAGGCTGCAAGCTGACACATCCGATCGAAGGCGGAGGTGACGCCGGTAAGGACGAGCATGTCGGGCCAGGCGAACGCCCGCTCATCCAGCAGAGGGCCACTATGGAACTCGCTATGGATTCTGATCTCGACGGCGTTCCGGTCGAAAGCGCCGGCCAGGAAGGCGTGACCGACGCCCTGAGGCAGGAAGTTGGGGCGCCCGTTTCGGTTCCGCATGTCATCGAAATGCGCGAGCACCAGAAGAATGCGAGGCTTGCGAACGGAGCTACGCATAGGCCGGCTGCTCGATGCTGCGACCGAGCGCGGCGCCCGCGTGCACGGCATGATGCTGCAGGAAAGAGTTCCGTCCTGTCATGGCAATGACGCGGTCATCCGTGCCGAGCGACCGGCGCGCGGCGAGGTCGTCGTTCAGCCGCGCCGCGGCAGCGACTGCATCGGCACACATCTCGAGGCGCAGAGCTTCGTCGAGCGCGGCGGTCCACCACCTTGTCGCGTGACGGCGCCGCCCGCGTCGCGCCTCGAGGTCGCCTCGAAAGAGGAAGGCACGCGGACGGCCGATCGGATAGACCTTGGCGAAATGGGACAGGCCTGCGGAAGATCTGGACGCCAGGGAGCGGCAGAGTTGTTCGAGGTCCGGCGTGCCGCCGGCCGCGACGTCGCGATCGGCGGTGACGAAAACGGTCGTCAACGCCGGAAGTGTCCGTGATTTCATCGAGGGGCGGATCGTCTCCAGCGATCGCGCGGCGTGCTCTAGCCAAACCAGCTGTTCCGGAAGGTCGCCTCGCCTCGCAGCCTGTTCTGCCAGCATGGCCGAGCCTTCGAGCACATGGATCGGCTCCAGGGCGTCTTGTTGCGATTTTACCAGCTCCTCGAGAGCAGGCAGGTAGACTGCGGCCACCTCCGGCCGGCCAAGCGCGCGATAGCCGCGGATGGCAGCCGTCAGGCCACAGCCCAGAACCTGCAGATCGCCTCTTCTCCGAGCCGCGACGCAAATCTCCTCGACGAGTTCGCCCCAGGCGTCGGCACCGGGGAAACTCGAATTCAGCAAGCCGGGATTGAGGATCGTTTCCAGGCTGACTGCGAGTTCGCACCAGCGCCGCTTCTCCCCCAGCTTGGCCGTCAGCGCGAGGCCAACCTCAAAATTGCCTTGGGCGGCCTTCCAATCGCCCACTGCGGTTCGGTAGAGTCCGGTGAACAATTTTACGCGTGCAGTCGCTGCGTTGTCTCCGACGTCCTCGGACAATCGCGATGCGAGCTTCAAGTATCGTTCTGCACGGCGCCGCAGTGGAACGACTCCGCAGATCGCTCCCAGACTGGCATAATTGACAGCCAAAACGGGAAACGGCGCGGAGATCCGCTCGGCAAGATTGATCGAGCACAGCGTCGAATGGAGGATCCGGAGCTTGTCGCCGAGGAAATAGTATATCTGCGTCAGATTTCCGTGAGCGTTCGCGGCTTCTATCATGATGTCATCGCCGATCCGCGCATTCGGGGCGCCGAGGCGCTGCCGGAATTTCTCGACAAATCTGTTGCGCCCCGAGCGGAGCAGATGCTCGGTCACCTGCTGGCCGAGCCCGAAAGCCAGGCTTCGCTTGTCCTGTGGCGGACGAAATCCGAGGAGCCCCAGCCCTTCCTCGAACGCCTGGCGCGCGATCGCCATTCGGCCGAGGTTCAGCGCCGCTTCTCCGCGTGCGAAATGGGCGCCCGCAAGCCTTTTGGGGGACGGCGGCGGGTCGACACGGGTGGCGAGGTCGAGGAAAGCGTCGATGAGTTCGATCGCCGACTCGTTGTCGGATTGACCGAGGCGGAGCCGGGCGACGCGATCGAGATACTCGAAAATCTTCGGCTCGTTCTCGGCACCCTGCCAGTGCTTCAGGATCAGCGGGAGCATTTCGGCGTCACTCGGGGGGCCGTTCTTTTCCAGGGCCTCGGCGATCGCAGCATGAGCTTCCTGCCGCTGATGCGAGACCATGCTGGCATAGACGGCCTCGCGCGTGATCGCGTGGTTGAAGCGATAACGCGTGCCATCCTGAGCCTCGGCTCGAAGCAGATGCTGGGACGCAAGCCGAGAGACACAGTCGGTGACCTCGGGGCCGATTTTCTGCAGTGAACTCAGCTCTGCGAGATCGCCGGCGGAAAAGCTTCCCGCCATGGCGCTCGCGACCTTGAGCACGAACAGGTCGTTGGCTGGAAGAAGATCGGTTCTGCTGAGCACTGCGGCCTGCGCAGATTCCGGCAAGGCTACCAGTTTGGTCTGGAGCGAAGCCTTCTCGCCGGAGCCGGCTCTCACCTGTTCCGGCAGCAGTGCCCTGCAGAGTTCCGTGACAAAGAAGGGATTGCCGCCGGTCCGGTCCCAGATGGCCGCCTGAACCGAAGGCGGGATGGCTCGCTTGCCAAGAAGGGAGCTCGTGAGCCTGGCCGTGTCGCCGGGGCCCAGTGGCGCAAGTCGGACCATCGTGGTCGGGGCGTCCAATCGGGGATATTCGCCGCGCGTCGTCATGACGAAGGCGATCGGAACCCCCGATGCCGCGAGGTCCTTTACGAGCAGATCCGACGCGCTGTCGAGCCAATGCACATCCTCGATCGCGATGACGCCCATAGCGGAATTGAACCCGTCGAGGATCAGCTGGCGCAACAGATGCCGCAGGTTTTCCGCTCGCGCCGCGCTCGACAACTGCTCGCAGATTGGAGTGGTCCTGATACCGAGATCGACGACATTGTTGAGAAGCGGGATGAAACTCAGCTGCTCCGGGCTGCGCTCCAGTGCCTTGGCCAAGCGCCTCTCGATCTCGTCGACCCCGACCTCCTTCGATCCGATCAAGGCGTGAATAATCCGCCTGAAGGCGAAGTGAGGGGTATTGCACTCGATTTCGTTCGCGCTCCCTAACAGGAGCCTGATGTTTCGGCCCCGGACGATTTCGAGGAAACCTTCCAGGACCGCCGTTTTTCCGACGCCGCCCTCGCCTTCGATGATCGTTGCGCGGGCGCCGCCCCCAGCCTGCTCGGACCACGCCAGCAAGCGCTCGATCTCGGATTGGCGGCCGACCAGGTCCAGTCCCGGCCTCGCAACGCCGTCGCGCTGGGGGCCGACAGCGACATAAGTCGTGAGGCCAGACCGCAGACCTGGGACTTGAATCCCCCAGGGCCCCTGGAAGCGGACTTTATCGCCAGCGCTCTCGGCAGTCGCCTTGTCGGCAAGTATGCGCCCCGCGGCCACGGCCGCCAGCCGGGCGGCGCGATTTACGGGATTGCCGAGGACCGTGTATTCGGCGCATCGCCCCGTTCCCAGTGCCCCGCAAAACGTATCGCCGGTCGCCGCGGCGATTGAAATATCGACACCGCCGGTACCGATCGCCTTGTTCAATTCAAGCGCACAGAGCATCGCGCGGGTTGGGTCGTCGCGGTGGGCAAGCCCCGGCATCCCAAAGGCCACGAGGGCCTGCAGTCCCCCCTCGCAAGCCGCGATCCGGAGCATTTCGCCGCGATAACGGATCACCGTGGCGCGGACGGCCTGCATGACACTCTCGGTCAGATCGAGGTCATCCGGCAATTTCGGGCCGGTTACGCGAACGAAAAGCGAAGTCGCGGTTCGCAACTCGGCGAGCCAGGCGGAAGTTGCCCATTCCGGGCGGGCACGCAGAGCCGCAGGAAGATAGAATTCCAGCTCGGTCAGATCGGCGCGTGCCGTATCGGCCGGCCTCGACCCAAGGGGTGGCGGATCGAGAGACAGGAGCTCAACGAGATCGGCCTCGTGGATGCGCCCTTTTCCCCCCGATCGAACGTGCTGCCAGGCCGCACCGGAGACAAGGACCTGGCCGCTTTCGGCGAGGGTGGCGCAATGGGCCACATCCGCCATGCAGGGACCCGCCAGGACGAGGCGGCGATCGTCCGGAGCCAGCACGAGATCGATGAGATGGATTGCCCCGGCGGCCACGCCGGATCTCAACCCCAGGCTCTCGCTCTCGATCAGCCGGCCTTCCGTCCGCTTCTGCAGGAGATGGGCGCAATGGCTTGCCGACCAGGCGGCGAGCGGCATCTCGGCCTCATCGGAGCCGCACCGCCAGCCACTGACCAGCGCATCGCCCTCGAAGTTGAGAATGGTCCCGCCTGTCTCGTCGACCACTTCGACGATGAACTCGACGAGGTCATTCAGGATGCGGCTCGTCCTCTCCACGCCCAGCCTGCCATGATCGCTCGTCAGCTTCGCCGTCAAACGCGTAAAGCCGGACAAATCGGCGATCATGAGCGCGCCGGAAAGCACTTCGCGCGAACTCGTCAGGCGGTTCGTCACTGCCTGGTCGACCCACCCCGTGAAGGCCCCCGGAAGAAACCGCAACAGATGTTCTGGCACTTGCGAAACCATTGAACGTCAAGTCCACATCTACTGATGAGATCGTGCTCGGACGTACCTTCAACGAAACGGAGGCTAGAGCGCGCGCCGCTCAGGTTGCTGTGCGATATGATTAGGTCCGGCTCCAGAACGAGAGATCGACTATACCGGGTTCGAAACAATTCTATCTTCAGAACGGCAGTCACCCTGGCAATCGACCTTGATCGCCCATAGCGGCTTTTGGATGCCGTGCCGGGCGTAGAATCTGTCCAGGCGCATTCTGCTCCGGCTGCCGCTTTTCAAGCCGAGGTAGCTGGCTGCATTGAGGCCAAAAAAAGCATTGCTGATCTTGCCATCGGCGCCCAAGGACCCGTCCTTGTCGAATTTTTCGAAGATCTTCTCGAAATTGCGCAAATAGGCAGAAGTATCCCCAGGTTCGATCAGAAGCATTTCCCAATCGCTGCCATACATCAATCTGTTGGCGAGATTTGCCGGACTCTTGGGCCGTGTCCACCGGAAGAGCCCAGCGAGCTCGGTTGCAAGCGAACCCGAGCCATGGACCGCATCGCTGAAATAGGCGGAGTCGGCATAGAAATTGGCACCCAGTGTTCCCTCCGGCCCCATCAAGCCGGCATATCCGCGGGTTAGCTCGAGATTTCTGCCGCGTCCGAGTTCCGTGTCGCCGAAATGCCCGAAATTCACCTGCAGTCCCTGGACGGGAAGGTCCAGCCATCGCTTGGGATCGGTTGCCCACTTGAAATCGGGGTCCGGCATGTTCGACGGCGAGGTATGGGCCATGATCGGCACCGAATTTTGGATGCACCAGGCGTAGAGCTGCTCGAGGACACGGTCGAGCCGGTCACCGAGATCGGGCCGTTTCAGCGTGTCCGCGATCCAGGGCTTATCCCAGAACGACATGCTCTTGGCCTTGTTCCCGAAGGGTGCGAAGCCCATCGGCGGATACATCTTGACCCCGATATGGCCCTGGGTCTCCACCGCCGATTTTACGAGGCTCAGCGCGTCGTCGCGCGTCAGCCCGAGCCCGAAGGCGACCTGCTTGTACGGATCGAAGGGCGCATAGCCATGGATGCGGCCGCCGCTCAGGATCGCGATCTGCTCCATGAGATCGACCTGCTGCCGAACAGTCGTGCGCGGCGGGCGGCCCTTGGAGAGCGCCCAATCGAAATCGAGCATGTGGCAGATTGCCAGATCGGCTTTCCGCGAGGTCCGAGTGCCGTATTGCTCGAGGTAATCGAACGTATTGACGTAGCGGTAGTTGAATTGCTGCTTGGCGAATTCGAGGGCGGCCTCGACCGTGTTGTTTCTGGCTCGCCGCCGGCGCCGAACCCTGGCGCCCTTCTCATAGCGATCCGGCAAATCGTTGATCGCATCGGCCAGCTCACCATCATCGGAGCTGGCGCCGAAGCGTCGCCGGATCCGCTGCCGGTTGGCCAATGCCTCCTTGAGAGCCCTTACGCCGAGCTCATATTGGGTGGCGCGATGCCGTTCCCGCAGCGATGCGGCGGCGACGGATGCGTTCTTGCCGCCTCCCTTGTTCAGCTCGCGGAGGAGCGCGAGCTCGGCTGTGCCGTCCGGAGCAATCGCATTGACGGCCTGTTCGAGGATTTCGCCCAGCGCTTTGAGTGCGGGCTCCGTGCGGGCCCGCACGAGCGTGAGGTAGCGCTCGACCGGGATGTCGGTGCCGTTGAAGACATGCGCATGGACATCGATGGTCAGAGGGCTGTTCGGATTGCTGATCTTCGGATCGTCCGCGCTGAGCGGCGCGTCGGGATGAGCAAAACGGCCGCAGCCCGAGAGCTGGGCGGCAAGCACCCATGCGGAACTCGACAGCAGCGCGCGTCGGGACCACATGGTTCCCGCCTCCGTACATTCCTGCGCAGGCAGCGTACTTCAATGACAAGCATAGGACCATGCTTATCGTGCTGTGTGGCTTGGGTTTCCGTTTAGTCACTCGCTTGAATCGACAGCGCCGTGATCTGCTTCGGTCTTCCTGTGCCAGTCACGGCGTTCTCTTGGCTCCAGGCGGCTCGCGAGGCCGGGGCGATCCGATGGCGTGATCGCGCCTGGCCGCCGCCAGGCTCTATGCTGGGGGGAGCGCGGCGATGGCGAAGACGGCTACGGGCCGGTCGAACCCCTTCAAGGCGCGTGGGTTGAGCTCGACGAGGGGCAGGCGTGAGCCGACCGCGCGAGCTGCGACGCGATCGACGAGGATCTCGCAGTCATGTGCGCCCGAGCACAACCGTGATGCGAGGTTCACGACGGTGCCGATCGCGGTGTAGTCGAGGCGCCCTCCGGAGCCGATCCGTCCGACGGTTGCCGGCCCCATTGCGAGGCCGACGCCGAAGCCGAGGCGATGGTCGAGACCCTGCCGGTCAGCCAGGAGTTTCTGCACGTTCAACTGCATGTCGCGGGCCATTTCCACGGCGCGCAAGGCCGGGTCGGGGCAGGGCACCGGCGCGTTGACGAGCACCATCGCACCGTCGCCGGAAAAGTTCGTCAGCGTCGCCCCATGCGTGCTGACCACCCTTTCGAGAGCGTCGTAATACTCGCCCAGCAGATGAATCACCGTCTCGGGCTCGGTGCGCGACGAGAAGGCGGTGAAGCCCCGCAGGTCGCAGAAGACCACGACCGCCTCGACGCGCCGGCCGTCGAGCACGTGGTCGTCACCGCTGCGATCGACCAGTTCGGCTACCTGCGGCGCGAGAAAGCGCTTGAGCCGGCCGATGCGTTCCGAGCGCTCCTGCGAAACTCCCAGCTCGCCTGCCATCTCGTTGAAGCGGGCCGCAAGCCGCTCGAATTCGTCTCCGGTCGTGATATTGATCCGGTGGTCGAACTGTCCTGCGCCGATCCGGGTGACGCCGTCTTCCAGAAGCAGGATCGGCCGGGTCATGCGTTGGGTAAGCCAGTAGGCGAGTGCCGCCGCCAGCGCGGCGCCGGCAATGAGCAGGCCCAGCGTGCGCCAGAGAGCCGCGTAGATCGGGCCGAACGCCTCGGCGACGGGCTGCTTGACGATGACGCTCCAGCCGGCCGTGGAGATCGGCGCCATTGCCGCCAGCACCGTGCTTCCCGCCATGTCCCGGCCGGCAATCGCCTCGCCGGGGCGATCGAGAATGGCCGCCCGCAAATCCCGGAGCGGCCGCGTCGCGGCATCGTCGGCTCGCAGCACCAGGCTGATGTCGGGATGGGCGATGAGGCGGCCCTGCCGATCGAGCACGAAAGCCTCTCCGGTGCGCCCGACCCGTATCGCCGAAACCACGTCCCAGATGAATTTGAGGTTGACCTCCGCGATGGCAACGCCGGCGGCCGGGCGATTGCCGGCGACGGCGACGGTCATGAAGGGTTCCGAGCCGCGCTGAAATGTGACCGGCCCGAACCAGGCACGGTTCTCGCGAGCGCCCGTCACCGCCGGACTGGCGGAATGATCGTCACCTCCCTCGACCCTGTTGAGTCCGATCCGGGACACGAACAGGCGTTCCTTGCCGGCAGCATCGACGAGGCCGAGGCTGAGGACAGCGGGAACCTGGCGCAGCAGGACAAAGGCGTCGAGCCTGCGCTTTTCGTCGACCCTCTCCGACCACGGCAACTGCACCGTCCATCCGAGCTGATCGCGGATTCCCTCCATGAAATCCTGGATCTTCGCCGCAGCCGCCCGCGCTTCGGCATCGAGCAGATTGTTCAGGGCAGCCCGCCGGTCGCCATAGCCGAACCAGGCCTGGCTGCCACTCGCGATCAGGAGCGGCACGACGACCGCCGCGAACAGGGCGAGGAAATACTTGCTGAACAGCGACATCCGCGGAGCGGCGAAAGGGTAGGGCACAGTCTTGGCTCATCGGTCGGCGCGCCGGCCAGGTCATTCGATCAGGAGATGCTCATTCGATTACGAGGTCGGCGCTGCTCAGAAGCGAGGGCGGAAAGGACAGGTCGAGGGCCTTTGCGGCCTTGAGATTGATGCACATCTCGACTTTCGTAACGCGCTGGACCGGAAGTTCGGAAGGCTTGGCGCCCTTGATGATGCGGCCGGCATAGATGCCGGTATGTCGGTGCGACTGTTCGAAATCGCCGCCATAGCTCATCAGGCCGCCGGCAAGCGGGAAGTCGCGGGATTGCGTGATCGCAGGCACGGCATAAGCGACGGCGAGCGCGGCCAGTTGCGGACTGCGGTAGGCGAAATACGGGTCGGAGCTGAAGATCAAACCACCCGCACGCATCTGAGCAGCGGCCGCGAACATGGCGTCGAACTCCTGTTCGGCGCTGGCCTCGAGGATGCGCAGTTCGAAGCCGAGGCTGCCTGCGGCAGCCAGGAGGTTTCGCAATTGCGAGTTCGCCGTCGGGCTGGCCGGATTGACGGCGGCGGCGAAAAGCTTGATGCCCGGGCGCAACTCCCCCATGAACTCCAGCCGCTTGCGCGAGACTTCGACGCTCAGGCTCGACACGCCTGTGAGATTGCCGGCCGGCCGGGACAGGCTGTCCACCACGCCCAGGGCGATGGGATCGCCCCCCATCTCGAAAACGACCGGAATGGTTGACGTCGCGGATTTCGCCGCGAGTGCGACTTCGGCGCCGCCAGGCGCAACGATCACGCTCACCTGACGATCGACCAGTTCCGTGGCCAGCGCTGGCAACCGGCGGTACCGGCCTTCCGCCCAGCGATAATCGATCGCCACATTGCGACCCTCCGCATACCCGGTTTCAGCCAGTCCGGCGCGGAAGGCTGCAAGGCGGCTGGCGTAGCGGTCCGGTGTTTCCGAGCCAAGATATCCGATCACCGGCATCGGCGGACGCTGCGAGTGGGCCGGGAAAGTCCATGATGCCAGTACGCCGCCGACGAGCGCGACGACATCGCGCCGTCTCATCCGGGCAGCGGCTTCGGTCGAGGCGGAGGGCACGAAACGCAAGGCCGTTTCTCCTTCCAACCGACATCGTCCGTCAGCGTGAAGCGCTCGATCCTATCCCAGGCGCTTTACCGCAGTATAGTAGCGCGATCCTTCGACATGCCGCAGCGTTTTGTGTCGATCAATTGGCTCTGCGCGATGAAATCACGCCATGCCCGCCCTCGGGCAATGGCAGATCAAGCCGCACATCATACCCTTCCCGCGATCTCCCTCTCCATCGCCGTGCGCGCGGTGAATCGCCTCGGCGGCCGATTGCGGGACCGGCTCGATCCAGCGATCGCCAAAAAAGCTGTGAACTCGTCGCGCTTATTGTAACCGTCAGTGCGGAACGGAAGGAGCCCGAATGTTCGATCTCATTATCCGAGGTGGGCGCGTTATCGATCCGGAAACGGCGTTCGACGCGGTGGCCGATGTCGCCATCAACGACGGGACGATCGTCGCGATCGGACGCGTTTCCCAACCGGCCGGGCGAACGCTGGACGCCGACGGCCTGATCGTCACGGCCGGCTTCGTCGATCTGCACGGGCATGGCCAGTCGATCCCGGCCGACCGGATGCAGGCCTTCGACGGCGTCACGACCTCGCTGGAGCTGGAGATCGGCGTCCTCCCGGTTGCCCGATGGTACGACGAACAGGCCCATGCCGGCCGGGTCCTGAATTATGGTGC
>NZ_JAKFED010000112.1:0-22040 GCF_036675845.1 Allobosea sp.
TCCGCCCGACTCGGCCAGAACCTTCGTGATCGCCGCCGTCAGCGACGTCTTGCCATGGTCGACGTGACCAATCGTGCCGATGTTGCAATGCGGCTTCGTGCGGGCGAACTTCTCTTTGGCCATCTCAGCCTCCGTCAGTCAAATCTTGTTCAAGCGTTCGGTTTAAGTCTTTGTCAGTTCAGGCGTACTTGGCCTGGACCTCGGCGGCGACCGCCGAAGGAACCTGCTCATAGTGGTCGAACTGCATCGTGTAGTTGGCGCGTCCCTGGCTGAACGAGCGCAGCTGGTTGACATAGCCGAACATGTTGGCGAGCGGCACCATCGCGTTGACGACGACGGCGTTGCCGCGCATGTCCTGGCCCTGGATCTGGCCGCGCCGCGAGTTCAGATCGCCGATGACCGAGCCGGTATAGTCTTCCGGGGTCACGACCTCGACCTTCATGATCGGCTCGAGCAGGACGGAACCGCCCTTCTGCAGGCCTTCGCGCAGAGCGGCGCGGGAGGCGATTTCGAAGGCCAGTGCCGACGAGTCGACCTCGTGGAAGGCGCCGTCAATCAGCGAGACCTTGACGTCGACCACCGGGAAGCCGGCGAGCACGCCGGAACCGATGACCGAGTTGAGGCCCTTCTCGACGCCCGGGATGTACTCCTTGGGCACCGCGCCACCGACGACCTTCGACTCGAACTCGAAGCCCTTGCCGGTCTCGTTCGGCTCGACGACCAGCTTGACGCGGGCGAACTGGCCCGTACCGCCGGTCTGCTTCTTGTGGGTGTAGTCGATCTCGGCCTTCTTGGTGATCGTCTCGCGATAGGCCACCTGCGGCGCGCCGATATTGGCGTCGACCTTGTAGGTCCGGCGCAGGATGTCGACCTTGATGTCGAGGTGCAGCTCGCCCATCCCCTTCAGAATGGTCTGGCCGCTCTCCTGGTCGGTCGAGACGCGGAAGGACGGGTCCTCGTTCGCGAGCTTCGACAGCGCCAGGCCAAGCTTCTCCTGGTCCGCCTTCGACTTCGGCTCGATCGCGATCGTGATGACCGGCTCGGGGAACTCCATGCGCTCCAGGATCACCGCGTTGACGGGATCGCACAGCGTGTCGCCGGTGCGGACGTCCTTGAGGCCGGCCAGGGCGACGATGTCGCCGGCGAAGGCCTCCTTGATGTCCTCGCGGTTGTTCGCGTGCATCAGCAGCATGCGGCCGACGCGTTCCTTCTTGTCGCGCGTCGAGTTGATCACGTTCGCGCCGCTCTCGACCTTGCCCGAGTAGACGCGGCAGAAGGTGATGGTGCCGACGAAGGGGTCGTCCATGATCTTGAAGGCGAGCATGGAGAAGGGATCCTCGTCCGTCGGGTGACGAACGGTCTCTTCCTCGGTCTTGAAGTCGATGCCCTTGATCTCGCCGCGATCGACCGGCGACGGCAGGAAGTCGACGACGGCGTCGAGCAGCGGCTGCACGCCCTTGTTCTTGAAGGCCGAGCCGCAGAGCACCGGGTGGAAGGCGCGGCGCTGCACGGCGGTGCGGACCAGCCGGCGCAGGGTCTCGGCGTCGGGCTCGTTGCCTTCGAGATAGGCTTCCATCGCCGCATCGTCCATCTCGACGGCGGCTTCGAGCAGCTTGTGACGGTATTCGGCGGCCTTGTCGGCGAGATCGGCCGGAATTTCCTTCTCCTCGAAGGAGGCGCCGAGCGCTTCGCCGTTCCAGACGATCGCCTTCATCTTGATCAGGTCGATGACGCCGGCGAAATCCGACTCGGAACCGATCGGGATCTGCAGGCAGACCGGCTTGCCGGCGACGCGGTCGATGATGTCCTGGACGCAGCGATAGAAATCGGCGCCGATCTTGTCCATCTTGTTGACGAAGACGACGCGCGGCACGTCGTACTTGTCGGCCTGGCGCCAGACGGTCTCGGTCTGGGGCTCGACGCCCTGATTGCCGTCGAGCACGCAGACGGCACCGTCGAGCACGCGCAGCGAACGCTCGACCTCGATGGTGAAGTCGACGTGGCCGGGGGTGTCGATGATGTTCAGGCGATGGTCGCGCCACAGGCAGGTCGTCGCAGCCGAGGTGATCGTGATGCCACGCTCCTGCTCCTGCGTCATCCAATCCATGGTCGCGGCGCCGTCATGGACTTCGCCGATCTTATGCGACTTGCCCGTATAGAACAGGATGCGCTCGGTCGTCGTCGTCTTGCCCGCATCGATGTGGGCCATGATGCCGAAGTTGCGATAGCGATCGATGGGATGGGAACGGGCCATGGAAGTGCTCTGTCTTTCCGGGGGGTCGCGGACGGGTTACCAGCGATAATGCGAGAAGGCGCGGTTGGCTTCCGCCATCCGGTGCGTGTCTTCGCGCTTCTTCACGGCGTTACCGCGATTATTGGCTGCGTCCATCAACTCGGCCGAAAGACGCTCGACCATCGTCCTGTCGTTGCGGGCACGGGCCGCGGCGATCAGCCAGCGGATCGCCAGCGCCTGGCGGCGCTCGGTGCGAACCTCGACCGGAACCTGGTAGGTCGCGCCACCGACGCGGCGGGAACGGACCTCGATCGCCGGGGCGACGTTCTCAAGGGCACTCTTGAAGACAGCGAGCGGATCGCTCTTCATCTTGCCTTCGATGATGTCGAAAGCGCCGTAGACGATGCCTTCGGCGGTCGACTTCTTGCCTTCGTACATGACGGAGTTCATGAACTTCGTCACGATCACGTCACCGAACTTGGCGTCCGGGATGATCTCGCGTTTTTCAGCGCTGTGGCGGCGGGACATCGTCTAGTCTCCGGTCAAATCTCAAAAGCTGCGAACCGGCCGGGCTTGTCGCCAGCCGGTCGGGCAGAAAATCACTTCGGACGCTTGGCACCGTACTTGGAGCGGCGCTGCTTGCGGTTCTTGACGCCCTGCGTGTCGAGCACGCCGCGCAGGATGTGGTAGCGCACGCCGGGAAGGTCCTTGACGCGGCCGCCGCGGATCATGACGACCGAGTGCTCCTGGAGGTTGTGACCCTCGCCCGGAATGTAGCCGATCACCTCGAAGCCATTGGTCAGGCGCACCTTGGCGACCTTGCGCAGCGCCGAGTTGGGCTTCTTCGGCGTCGTCGTATAGACGCGCGTGCAGACGCCGCGCTTCTGCGGGCAGTTCTCGAGCGCCGGAGCGGAGTTGCGCGCCTTGACGGGCGAACGTGGCTTGCGGATCAGCTGGCTGATTGTCGGCATTTAAGGCCTCTCGCTCCCTTGAGCGTTTGGAAAATCGCGTTGAACTTCCGGCACCGCCTGAAGCCATGACACAAACGAAGTCGCGCCATCGGCGCTCCATCGGGAGGCCTCAGGCGCGTTCGCCATGCAGAGGAACACAGGGCTAGCCCCGCATTCATGCTTCCTGCCATGTCGTCAATCGACGCTGGAATTCCGACGGAGTTTCGGTCGCGAAATTCGCTCGCAACGAAGGCAAGCGACAAACGTGTCCGACAACCGTCGACAGTGGCGCGCTTATGACTCAGCCGGAGATTCGCGTCAACCCCGGATTTACGTTTGGCTGTCCCGGCGTTGCGGGCAGGCCGCCGCGCCGAAGACACCGCCTGTCTAGCACCGGCTTCGGCTGAAAGCCAGGCGCGGCGCGGTGCACCCGCCTCCCGCCATGGCCGCGCGCTTCACTCGCCCCGATCGCTCGCCGCGCCCAGCCGCGCCCCGCGCAGCATCCCGACCAGCTCGGACTGCCGGTGCAGCCCGGTCTTCGCCATCACCCGCTTCAAGGTCGTGCGCGCCGTCTCTTCGGTCACCCCGAGCGTCGCAGCCGCATCGCGTGGACGGCTGCCGGCGGCGATCAGCGCCGCGAGCCTGGCCTCGGCCGGCGTCAGGTCGAACAGGCCCTGCACCACGGCGGCGCTCGGCATGTCGCTGAGCACCACCGGCGTCACCACGAGGATCGCGGCGGCGCGCGCGAAGATGTCATGGGCGGCGCCGCGTATCGGCGACAGGTGGACGATCAGCGGCGGGCGCTCGCCCTGCCGTGCCACCGGGATCGAGCGGACCGTCGCTCCGGCCGGTGCCCGGCCCATCGCCGCGAGAGCCGGCGCCAGCAGGCCGTCTGCCGCCGCATTCGTCAGGGTCAGGCGCGACGGACGGTCCTGCACCACCTCCGGGATCATCTCGGCCAGCAGCGCATTGATCGAGAGCGGGCGCCCGTTGCGGTCGAGCACCGCCGCCGGCAGGCCCATGGCCTCCAGCGCCTGGGTCGCGCCGCGGGCGCGCTCGAAATCCAGCCGCGCCGACAACAGCATGGCGCGCGCGAGATGCGGCCGCATGGCGTCGAGCCGGCCGATCATCTCCGGCTCGAGATGCCCTTCGCGACGCTCGCGTTCGGCATGGAGGATGAAGGCCTCGCCGCTCGGCGAGGCAATGCTGGTGGCGACGCCGATACCGAGCCCGCGCGGGACCAGGAAATCGGCATAGACCGGCTCGGCCGCCATCTCTTCGCTGGTGAAGATATCGACGTCGCGCAGGAAGCCGGCATGGTTGCGCGCGATCAGGCGCCGCGTCCGTTCATTGCCCGGGAAGCGTTCGAAATGCGTGGTGACGACCTCGTCGAAATCGGCCGAAGACGAAACCCAGCGCGCCTGCCCGGCAGCGACCGTCACCAGTACCGCACCCGCGCCTCTGGTCACGTTCTGGAAGCGCCGCAGGACCTCAGGCCAGAGCTCCGGAACCACCGCCGCTTCATAGAGGCTCTCCAGGAACCGTTCGTCCATCGCCCCAGGCCCGCCCTATCCCGCTAGAGCACGCGCCGATCAGATTGCTGCGCAAGCTGGTCGGATCACGCGTTCTCTATCCATAATTTAGAGGCGGATTCGCCGATCAGGTCGGTCCAACCCGATCGGATCCGGCTCTAGCGTCAGCCTCCCGGCGCGTTTTGCTGTGCAAGCTTAGGCAGATTGCCCGACTAACCGTCAAGGGCGGCGGGCAAGGTCGGCGGGAAAAGCAAAACGGCCGCCCGGAGGCGGCCGTTTCACGAAGATAGCCGTGTCGCCGTGCTTACTCGGCGGCCGGCAGCACCGCGGCTGCGGCCTTCGCCGCCGCATCGGCCTTCTGCCCGACGATCAGGTCGTCGCGGCGCGTCGCCACCTGCTTGATGCGGGCGACCTGCGCGCCGGTGCCGGCCGGGATCAGCGAGCCGACGATGACGTTCTCCTTCAGGCCCTCGAGCGTGTCGTGCTTGCCGTTGACCGCCGCCTCGGTGAGGACGCGGGTGGTCTCCTGGAAGGACGCCGCCGAGATGAAGGAGCGGGTCTGCAGCGAGGCCTTGGTGATGCCGAGCAGCACCGGGACGCCGGAAGCGGGCTTCTTGCCCTCTTCCTTCATCTTGGCGTTGATCTCCTGCAGCTCGATGCGGTCGACCTGGTCGCCGGTCAGGATGTCGGTATCGCCCGACTCCGTGATCTCGACCTTCTGCAGCATCTGCCGGACGATCACCTCGATGTGCTTGTCGTTGATGCCGACGCCCTGGAGGCGATAGACCTCCTGGATCTCGTTCACCAGATAAGCCGCCAGCTCCTCGACGCCCTTGATCGCCAGGATGTCGTGCGGGGCCGGGTTGCCGTCGAGGATGTAGTCGCCCATCTCGACGACGTCGCCGTCCTGGAGATGGATGTGCTTGCCCTTCGGGATCAGGTATTCGAGCCCGTCCGAGCCGTCATGCGGCGTCAGCGTCACGCGGCGCTTGTTCTTGTAGTCCTTGCCGAAGCCGATCGTGCCGGCCTTCTCGGCGATGATCGCGGCATCCTTCGGCCGGCGCGCCTCGAACAGCTCCGCCACCCGCGGCAGACCGCCGGTGATGTCGCGGGTCTTGGCCGAGTCGGTCGAGACACGGGCGAGCACGTCGCCGGCCTTGATCGAGGAGCCGGGCTCCACCGAGATGATGCCGTCGACCGGCAGGATGTAGCGGGCGTCGCCGCCGCGGGCGAGCTTCGCGACCTTGCCGTCCGGCCCATGCACGGTGAGCGCCGGCTTGAGATCCGAGGTCCGGGCCGAGCCGCGCCAGTCGATGACGACGCGCTTGGAGATGCCCGTCGCTTCGTCGGTCGTCTCGATGATCGACATGCCGTCGACGAGGTCCTCGTAGCCGACGGTGCCGTCCACCTCCGCAAGGATCGGGCGGGAATAGGGGTCCCACTCGATCAGGCGCTGGCCGCGCTTGACCTTGTCGCCTTCGTCGACCCGCAGCTTCGAGCCGAACTGGACGCGGTGCACCGCGCGCTCGGCGCCGTCCGGACCGACGATCACCACCGCGATGTTGCGCGCCATGGCGATCAGGTCGCCATCGGAATTGCGCGCCACGTTGCGGTTGCGCATCTTCACCGTGCCCTCGAAGTTGGACTCGACGAAGGACTGGTCCGCGATCGTGGCGGCGCCGCCGATGTGGAAGGTACGCATGGTGAGCTGCGTGCCCGGCTCGCCGATCGACTGCGCCGCGATGACGCCGACGGCTTCGCCCATGTTGACGGGCGTTCCGCGGGCAAGGTCGCGTCCGTAGCAGGTCGCGCAGACGCCGTTCTTGGTGGCGCAGGTCAGCACCGAGCGGATCTTCACTTCCTGGACGCCGGCGGCGTTGATCGCCTCGATATGGCTTTCCTCGATCATCGTGCCCTTCGGCACGAGAACCTTGCCGTCGATATCCGTGACGTCCTCAGCCGCCGAACGGCCGAGGATGCGGATGCCGAGCGAAGCCACGACCTGGCCGGCATCGATGATGGCGCGCATCTTGATGCCGTTATCCGAGCCGCAATCGACCTCGGAGATGATCGCGTCCTGCGCCACGTCGACGAGACGGCGGGTGAGATAGCCCGAGTTCGCCGTCTTGAGCGCGGTGTCGGCGAGGCCCTTGCGGGCGCCGTGGGTCGAGTTGAAGTACTCGAGAACGTCGAGGCCTTCCTTGAAGTTCGAGATGATCGGCGATTCGATGATCTCGCCCGACGGCTTGGCCATCAGGCCGCGCATGGCGGCGAGCTGCTTCATCTGCGCCGGCGAGCCGCGGGCGCCCGAATGGCTCATCATGTAGATCGAGTTGATCGGCTTGTCGCGGCCGTGATCGTCCTTCTTCACCGTCGAGATGCGGGCCATCATCTCCTGGGCGAGCTTGTCGGAGCACTTCGCCCAGGCGTCGACGACCTTGTTGTACTTCTCGCCCTGGGTGATCAGGCCGTCCTGGTACTGCTGCTCATAGTCCTTGGCGAGCGCGCGCGTGGTGTCGACGATCTCCCACTTGTTCTCCGGCACGACCATGTCGTCCTTGCCGAAGGAGATGCCGGCCTTGAAGGCGTGCGTGAAGCCGAGCGACATGATCCGGTCGCAGAAGATCACCGATTCCTTCTGACCGCAGCCGCGATAGACGGCGTCGATCATCCCGGAGATCTCCTTCTTCGTCATCAGCCGGTTGCTGACGTCGAAGCTCATCGCCGGATGGTTCGGCAGCGCGGTCGAGAGGATCACGCGGCCAGGCGTGGTGTCGTAGATCTTCGTATAGGGCTGGCCGTCCGGACCGACCCCGGTCCAGCGGTATTTGATCTTCGAATGCAGCGTCACGACCTTCTCGTGCAGCGCGTATTCGAGCTCGCCGAAATCGCCGAAGACCTTGCCCTGGCCCGGCTCGCCATCGGAGATGATCGAGAGGTAGTAGAGCCCGAGCACGATGTCCTGCGACGGCACGATGATCGGCAGGCCGTTCGCCGGGTGCAGGATGTTGTTGGTCGACATCATCAGCACGCGCGCTTCGAGCTGCGCTTCCAGCGACAGCGGGACGTGCACGGCCATCTGGTCGCCGTCGAAGTCGGCGTTGAAGGCGGCGCAGACCAGCGGGTGCAGCTGGATCGCCTTGCCCTCGATCAGCACCGGCTCGAAGGCCTGGATGCCGAGGCGATGCAGCGTCGGGGCGCGGTTCAGCAGCACCGGATGCTCGCGGATGACCTCGTCGAGGATATCCCAGACCTCGGGCTTCTCCTTCTCGACCAGCTTCTTGGCCTGCTTGACCGTGGTCGAGTAACCCTTGGCGTCGAGGCGGGCATAGATGAACGGCTTGAACAGCTCGAGCGCCATCTTCTTCGGCAGCCCGCACTGGTGCAGCTTCATCTCCGGGCCGACGACGATGACCGAGCGGCCGGAATAGTCGACGCGCTTGCCGAGCAGGTTCTGCCGGAAGCGGCCCTGCTTGCCCTTCAGCATGTCGGCGAGCGACTTCAGCGGACGCTTGTTGGCACCCGTGATGACGCGGCCGCGACGGCCGTTGTCGAACAGCGCGTCGACCGATTCCTGCAGCATCCGCTTCTCGTTGCGGATGATGATGTCGGGCGCGCGCAGCTCGATCAGCCGCTTCAGGCGGTTGTTGCGGTTGATGACGCGGCGATAGAGGTCGTTCAGGTCGGAGGTCGCGAAGCGGCCGCCGTCGAGCGGAACGAGCGGACGCAGATCGGGCGGGATGACCGGGATCATGGTCATCACCATCCACTCCGGCTTGTTGCCCGAGAGCTGGAAGGCCTCGATGATCTTGAGGCGCTTCATCAGCTTCTTCGGCTTCAATTCCGAAGTGGTGGTCGCGATCTCATGCTTCAGGTCGGCGTTGATCTGGTCGAGATCGAGCGCGCGCAGCATCTCGCGGATCGCTTCCGCGCCGATCATCGCCGTGAAGGTGTCCGCGCCATACTCCTCCTGGCAGCGGACATACTCCTCCTCGGAGAGCAGCTGGCGGTCCTTGAGCGGGGTCAGGCCCGGCTCCAGCACGACATACGACTCGAAATAGAGGATGCGCTCGAGATCCTTGAGCGGCATGTCCATCAAGAGGCCGATGCGCGAGGGCAGCGACTTCAGGAACCAGATATGGGCGACGGGGGCGGCGAGCTCGATATGGCCCATGCGCTCGCGCCGGACGCGCGCCAGCGTGACTTCCACGCCGCACTTCTCGCAGATGACGCCCTTGAACTTCATGCGCTTGTACTTGCCGCACAGGCACTCGTAGTCCTTGATCGGCCCGAAGATGCGGGCGCAGAACAGCCCGTCCCGCTCCGGCTTGAAGGTCCGGTAGTTGATCGTCTCGGGCTTCTTGATTTCGCCGAACGACCAGGACGCGATCTTCTCCGGGCTGGCGATCGAGATGCGGATCGCATCGAAAGCCTGCTGCACCGGCTGCTGGCCGAAAAGGTTCATGACCTCTTGCTTCATCGCCTGTCTCCTCGGCCGGTGGGGTTGGAAAACCGCCCTGCCCGGCCCTTTAATCCATCGGCCGGCGGCGTGAGTGCCGCCGGCATGAGTAACGAACGCTGCCGTGCCCTTTCGGGCGCGGCGCCTTACTCGGCCGCCTCGGCCGGCGGCAACTCGCCCGGCTTCGGCTTGTTGCTGATCAGCTCGACATTGAGGCCGAGCGAACGCATCTCCTTGACGAGCACGTTGAAGCTCTCCGGGATGCCGGCCTCGAAGTTGTCCTCGCCGCGCACGATCGACTCGTAGACCTTGGTACGGCCCGCGACGTCGTCCGACTTCACCGTCAGCATCTCCTGCAGCGTGTAGGCGGCGCCATAGGCTTCGAGCGCCCAGACCTCCATCTCGCCGAAGCGCTGGCCGCCGAACTGCGCCTTGCCGCCGAGCGGCTGCTGCGTGACCAGCGAATAGGGGCCGATCGAGCGGGCGTGGATCTTGTCGTCCACCAGGTGGTGCAGCTTCAGCATGTAGATGTAGCCGACGGTGACCTTGCGGTCGAACGGCTCGCCGGTCCGCCCGTCATAGAGCGTCACCTGGCCGGACTTGTTGAGGCCGGCCTGCTCGAGCAGCCGCTCGATGTCCGACTCCTTGGCGCCGTTGAAGACCGGGGTCGCGATCGGCACGCCGCGGCGCAGGTTCTGGCCCATCTCGACCAGTTCGGCGTCGTCCATCGAGGCGATGATCTCGTTGTCCTCGTAGACCGCGTCGAAGGAGGCGCGCAGGGCCTTGGAATCATGCGCCTTGCGATAGGCGTCGAGCGCCTTGCCGATCTGCTTGCCGAGGCCCGCCGCGGCCCAGCCGAGATGGGTCTCGAGGATCTGCCCGACATTCATGCGCGAGGGCACGCCGAGCGGGTTCAGCACGATGTCGGCATGGGTGCCGTCCTCGAGAAAGGGCATGTCCTCCGCCGCGACGATGCGCGAGACCACGCCCTTGTTGCCGTGGCGGCCGGCCATCTTGTCGCCCGGCTGGATCTTGCGCTTCACGGCGACGAAGACCTTGACCATCTTCATCACGCCCGGAGGCAGCTCGTCGCCGCGCTGCAGCTTCTCGACCTTGTCGAGGAAGCGCTGCTCGAGGCGCTTCTTCGACTCGTCGTACTGCTTCCGCATCGCCTCGATTTCGGTCATCAGGGCGTCGTCGGCGGTGGCGAACAGCCACCACTGCGAGCGCGGGAACTCGCTCATCGCCTCGCGGGTGATGACCGTGTCCTTCTTGAAGCCCTTCGGACCGGCAAGACCGGTCTTGCCGGTCAGGATCTCGGCGAGACGGGCGAAGGTGTTGCGGTCGAGGATCGCCTGCTCGTCGTCGCGGTCCTTGGCGAGACGCTCGATCTCCTCGCGCTCGATCGCCTGGGCGCGCTCGTCCTTGTCGACGCCGTGGCGGTTGAAGACGCGCACTTCGACGATCGTGCCCTGCACGCCCGGCGGGACACGCAGCGAGGTGTCGCGGACATCCGAAGCCTTCTCGCCGAAGATGGCGCGCAGCAGCTTCTCTTCCGGCGTCATCGGGCTTTCGCCCTTCGGCGTGATCTTGCCGACGAGGATGTCGCCTGCCGCCACTTCCGCGCCGATATAGACGATGCCGGCCTCGTCGAGGTTCTTCAGCGCCTCTTCCGAGACGTTCGGAATGTCGCGCGTGATTTCCTCGGGGCCCAGCTTGGTGTCGCGGGCCATGACCTCGAACTCCTCGATATGGATCGAGGTGAAGATGTCGTCCGAGACGATCTTCTCCGAGAGCAGGATCGAGTCCTCGAAGTTGTAGCCGTTCCACGGCATGAACGCGACGAGCACGTTGCGGCCGAGCGCGAGCTCGCCGAACTCGGTCGACGGGCCGTCGGCGACGATGTCACCCTTCTTGATGGCATCGCCGACACGCACCAGCGGACGCTGCGTGATGCAGGTCGACTGGTTGGAGCGCTGGAACTTCTGCAGCCGGTAGATGTCGACGCCCGGCTTGGTCGGGTCCATCTCGTCGGAAGCGCGGATGACGATGCGGGTCGCATCGACCTGGTCGACGATGCCGGCGCGGCGCGCCGCGATGGCAGCGCCGGAGTCGCGGGCGACCGCGGCCTCCATGCCGGTGCCGACGAAGGGCGCGTCGGCGCGCACCAGCGGCACCGCCTGGCGCTGCATGTTCGAGCCCATCAGCGCGCGGTTGGCGTCGTCGTTCTCGAGGAACGGGATCAGCGCGGCGGCGACGGAGACGACCTGCTTGGGCGAGACGTCCATGAAGTCGACCTTGTCGACCGGGGTGACGATGACCTCGCCGGCGCGGCGGCAGACGATCAAGTCATCGGTCAGGCGGCCTTCCTTGTCGACCGCGGCATTGGCCTGGGCGACGTTGTACTTCGCCTCCTCCATGGCCGAGAGATAGATGATCTCGTCGGTCTGGCGGCCGTCGCGGATGCGCCGGTACGGGCTCTCGATGAAGCCGTATTTGTTGACGCGGGCGAAGGTCGCGAGCGAGTTGATCAGGCCGATATTCGGGCCTTCCGGCGTCTCGATCGGGCAGATGCGGCCGTAATGCGTGGTGTGCACGTCGCGCACCTCGAAGCCGGCGCGCTCGCGGGTCAGGCCGCCCGGGCCAAGCGCCGAAAGGCGACGCTTGTGAGTGACTTCCGAGAGCGGGTTCGTCTGGTCCATGAACTGCGAAAGCTGCGACGAGCCGAAGAACTCGCGCACCGCGGCAGCCGCCGGCTTGGCGTTGATCAGGTCCTGCGGCATCACGGTGTCGATGTCGACCGAGGACATGCGCTCCTTGATGGCGCGCTCCATGCGGAGCAGGCCGAGGCGGTACTGGTTCTCCATCAGCTCGCCGACCGAGCGCACGCGCCGGTTGCCGAGATGGTCGATGTCGTCGATCTCGCCCTTGCCGTCGCGCAGGTCGACCAGCGCCTTGACCACGGCGAAGATGTCCTCCTTGCGCAGGATGCGGACGGTGTCCTCGGCGTCGAGGTCGAGGCGCATGTTCATCTTGACGCGGCCGACGGCCGAGAGGTCGTAGCGCTCCGAGTCGAAGAACAGCGACTGGAACATGTTCTCGGCGGTCTCGAGGGTCGGCGGCTCGCCCGGGCGCATGACGCGGTAGATGTCGAACAGCGCCTCCTCGCGGCGCGAGTTCTTGTCGACCTGGAGCGTGTTGCGGATATAGGGACCGACCGTGATGTGGTCGATGTCCAGCACCGGAATCTCGGTGTAGCCCTTGTTGATCAGGTCGAGCAGGTTGCCCTTGGTCTCGCCGCTCTTCGGGTCCGCGGCCAGATGCAGTTCTTCGCCGGCCTCGGCATGAACTTCGCCTGTGCTGGGGTCGACGAGATCCTCGGCGACGTACTGGCCCACGAGGTCGTCATCCGTGGCGCGCAGGAACTTCAGGCCCTTCTCGGCGAGCTGGCGCGCGGTGCGGGCGACGAGCTTCTTGCCGGCCTCGACCACGACCTCGCCGGTATCGGCGTCGATCAGGTCGACGGTCGCCTTGAAGCCCTTCATGCGCTCGGCGTCGTAAGGCACGCGCCAGCCGTCGCCGTCACGCGTGTAGGTGATCCGGTCGTAGAAGCGGCTGAGAATCTCCTCGCCGTCCATGCCGAGCGCGAACAGCAGCGAGGTCACCGGGATCTTACGCTTGCGGTCGATGCGGGCGTAGACGATGTCCTTGGCGTCGAACTCGATGTCGAGCCAGGAGCCGCGATAGGGGATGATCCGGGCGGCGAAGAGCAGCTTGCCCGAGGAGTGGGTCTTGCCCTTGTCGTGGTCGAAGAACACGCCCGGCGAACGGTGCATCTGCGAGACGATGACGCGCTCGGTGCCGTTGACGATGAAGGTGCCGTTGTCGGTCATGAGCGGCATCTCGCCCATGTAGACGTCCTGCTCCTTGATGTCCTTGACCGACTTGGCCTGGGTGTCGGGATCGATATCGAACACGATCAGGCGCAGCGTCACCTTGAGCGGCGCCGAGAAGGTCATGCCGCGCTGGCGGCACTCGTCGACGTCGTATTTCGGCGGCTCGAAGGTGTACTTGACGAATTCGAGCAGCGAGGCGCCCGAGAAGTCGCCGATCGGGAAGACCGACTTGAAGACGGACTGCAGGCCCTCGTCGCCGCGGCCGCCGGCAGGCTCGTCGATCATCAGGAACTGGTCGTAGGACGCCTTCTGAACCTCGATGAGGTTCGGCATCTCGGCGATTTCCTTGAGCTTGCCGAAGAACTTGCGGACGCGCCTGCGGCCCTGGAGGGAATTGACCATGGTGTTCCTCGCAATCTCGGACGGCTCACCCGGCGGTCCGGGGATTTAGGCGGACGGGCCGCCGGGTGAGCCGTTCGGCGCTCGTCGGCGCCGACTTCAACTGGGTCAGCCGCCACGCTGCTGCGCGGAGACCTTTGCAAACGTCGCTCGGCAAGCCGGAAACGACGCAACAGCCCCGGAGGCGGAAAACCGCCCCGGGACTGTCATGTTCGACTAGGGTCGGACCGGCATCAGCCGGCCCTGCTCACTTGAGCTCGACCTTGGCGCCGACGGCCTCGAGCTGCTTCTTGAGCTTCTCGGCCTCGTCCTTGCCGACGGACTCCTTGACCGGCTTCGGCGCGGCCTCGACCAGGTCCTTGGCCTCCTTGAGGCCGAGGCCGGTGATGGCGCGCACTTCCTTGATCACCTCGATCTTCTTGTCGCCGGCGGCGGCAAGAACGACGGTGAACTCGGTCTGCTCCTCGACGGCGGCGGCAGCGCCACCACCGGCAGCCGGGCCGGCCGAGACGGCGACGGCGGCGGCAGCCGAGACGCCCCACTTCTCTTCGAGCAGCTTGGCGAGGTCAGCGGCCTCGAGGACCGTGAGCGACGAGAGTTCGTCGACGAGCTTGGCGAGATCAGCCATGGTTTAAGTTCCTGATGTAAGAGGTTCGAACGATAAAGGGTGAAAGGCTGCTCAAGCAGCGTCCTTGTCGGCATATGCCTGGAACACGCGCGCAAGCTTTGCAGCGGGCGCGGTCGAGAGCTGGGCGATCTTGGTCGCAGGGGCCTGCAGGAGGCCGAGCAACTTGGCGCGCAGTTCGTCGAGCGAGGGCATCGTGGCCAAAGCCTTGACACCATCCGGGTTCAGGGCGGTCGTACCCATCGCGCCGCCCAGGATCACGAGCTTGTCGTGGTCCTTGGCGAAAGCGACGGCGACCTTCGGCGCCGCGACCGGATCGCTGGAATAGGCGATCAGGGTGGGGCCCTTCAGCAGCGGGCTGATGGACGCGACGTCGGTGCCTTCAAGAGCGATCTTGGCCAGCCGGTTCTTTGCGACCTTCACGGTGGCGCCATTGGCCTTCATCTCGCGACGAAGCTTCTGGAACTGGGCCACCGTCAAACCCGCATAGTGGGCCACGACAACGACCGACGTCTTCGAGAAGACGTCGTTCAGCGTCGCGACGGCATCAGATTTTGCCGTTCTATCCACTGGGCTCTCTCCGGTAGGCGGTAGGCTTGCGCCCGCCGCCAGTTGCACGTGCCGCTCTGGGAAGTGGCCGGTTGACACCGGCCCCTTGCTGGAGCGACGCTCAGTGCCCTGTCCCCTGCCATGGCTTGAAGCCGTGATCGGGCGAGATGGTTCGAACCTCTTGTCGGAGCCTTTCGGCCCCGGAAAAGTTCTTGCACCGTCTATGCAGGCCTCTTGGCGAAATTATGCCCTCGGACGAAGCCGAGGAGCACCTGCAGTCTCAGACAGGACTTGGACGCCGGGCCTCCGGGAAATCGCTTTCCCTGCTCCCGACCTCCATTCTTCGGTGGCGAACCACCGAAAAACGCGAAATGGACCCCCTCGTGCCAAGCACGCGGAAGCCCCAACACTCATGGAAACACAAGGAAGCTCATAGCCGCTCCCCCGGTTCCTGCCAAGTGGTAATCCTTGCGGTGATCCGCAAGGTGGGGCTGCGGCCGCATGACGCGGCCGCCTTCTAGCTCTTCGACCGGAGACGGATTGGAATCCGCCTCGCGGACGGCCTCAGCCGCCCAGCACCGTGTTCGGCTCGATCTTGACGCCCGGGCCCATGGTCGAGGAGATCGCGACGCGCTGGATATAGGTGCCCTTGGCGCCGGCCGGCTTGGCCTTCGAGACCGAGTCGACGAACGCCTTGATGTTCTCGGAGAGCTTCTCGGCGTCGAACGAGACCTTGCCGACGGCGGCATGCACGATGCCGGCCTTCTCGACGCGGAACTCGACCGAGCCGCCCTTCGAGGCGGCGACGGCCGCGGTCAGGTCCATGGTGACGGTGCCGACGCGCGGGTTCGGCATCAGGCCGCGCGGGCCGAGCACCTTACCGAGGCGGCCGACCAGGCCCATCATGTCCGGGGTGGCGATGCAGCGGTCGAAATTGATCTCGCCCTTCTGCACGCTCTCGACCAGATCTTCGGCGCCGACGATGTCGGCCCCGGCCTTCTTGGCCTCCTCGGCCTTGGCGCCGCGGGCGAAGACCGCGACGCGCAGCGTCCGGCCCGAGCCGTTCGGCAGGTTGCAGACGCCGCGGACCATCTGGTCGGCGTGGCGCGGATCGACGCCGAGATTCATCGCGACCTCGACGGTCTCGTCGAACTTGGCGCTGGCGCGGTCCTTGACCATCGCGACGGCCTCGGCGAGCGGGTAGAGCTTGATACGGTCGATGCCCTCACGGGCCTTGACGACGCGCTTTCCAACATGTGCCATTGTAGGTTCCCCCTCAGCCCACGACTTCCAGGCCCATGGACCGGGCGGAGCCGCGGATCATGGACATGGCCGCATCGACGTCCTGGCAGTTGAGATCGGCCATCTTCTTCTCGGCGATCTCCTTGACCTGCGCGGCGGTGACCTTGCCGGCATTGGCGCCCTTGCCCGGCGTCTTGGAACCCGAGGTCAGGCCGGCGGCCTTCTTCAGCCAGTACGAGACCGGCGGCTGCTTCATCTCGAAGGTGAAGGAGCGGTCCTGATACGCGGTGATGATCACCGGGATCGGCATGCCCTTTTCCATCTGCGCGGTCTTCGCGTTGAAGGCCTTGCAGAATTCCATGATGTTGAGGCCGCGCTGACCGAGCGCGGGACCGATCGGCGGCGACGGATTGGCCGCGCCCGCCGGAACCTGAAGCTTCACGAAGCCCGTGATCTTCTTCGCCATGATGGCTGCTCCTGCCGTCCGCTCCGGCGCCTACCGGAACGACGACGCCCCGCCCGCGAACTGATATCGTTCCGGATCGGGGTGGTTGCAGAGCGTGGTGCGGCAGGGAACTCCGGTTGGCGACCGGCCGGCCTTCCACGCATGTGAGGCGCGCCCTATGGCACAGTGCGGCGCGAAAGGAAAGCCCCGCGATCCGGTCCGCCGCCGATCAGTGCGGCCGCCCTGATCAGCGTTGGCCTGCGGGCCCTTCTTCGCCCGTCGGCGCCCGCCCGCCTGTCCCGCCGCGCTGGACATAATCGCCGACCGCGATGCCGATATGGACGAAGACGAGGCCGATCATCGCGAAGGCGAGCCAGGCATGGCTCCGAAACAGCAATTCGGCATGACCCGCCCCTTCCGTCAGGATCGCCGGAAGCTCCAGGCCGAACAGCAGCCCGCGGGCGCCGAAATCGGAAACGCCTGCCCAGCCCAGCAGCGGCACCAGGATCAGCATGGCGTAGAGCGCGCCATGGGCGACATGGCCGCCGACCTTGCGGTTCCAGCCGCCGCCCGCCTGCAGCAGCAGCCGGTAGCCGAGCCGCAGCAGGGTCAGGCCGAGTACGCAGGTGCCAGCGGTCTTGTGGGCGGTGTAGAGCGTGGCGGAAAGCGGCCCGTCGCCGAGCTGCTTCATCAGCACGCCGCTGCCGAACATCGCAAAGACCAGCGCCGCCGTCAGCCAGTGCAGGGCCTTGGAGAGCCCCGGGATCGCCCGCCCGGCCGCCTGGGCCAGCGGGAGACGAGGCTCGAGCTCGGCGCTTGAGACAGGCAGGGTCATGCGCCTCTCCGTGCCGTCTGCGCGATGAATCCGTCGACGGCCTCGCGCAAGGTCGCGGCCTGCTGGTCGAGATCGGCGGAAGCCGCCGTGACGCTGCCCGCGGTCCGGCGCCAATCCTCGACCATCCCGGCCAGCCGGTCGACCTGCTCGGCGACGAGGCGGACATCGCCGGCTGTCTTGCCGGTCGACTCGCTGATCGAGCGCGAGCTCGCCTCCTGTCGGTGGGCGAGTTCGGCGATCGAGACCGCCGCCTTGTCGACCTTCTCGACCGACGTCACGAGGGCGCCGACGCGCATGGTGATGCGCTGCGCCGCGACATTGATCAGGTCGAGGCCGCGCCGGACCTCCTCGGTCGCTTCCGCGCTGCGGTGGGCGAGCTGCTTGACCTCGGAGGCGACGACCGCGAAGCCGCGGCCGCTTTCGCCGGCTCGCGCCGCCTCGATGGTGGCGTTGAGCGCGAGCAGGTTGGTCTGGCTCGCGACCGTGCCGATGATGTTGATGATCTGCGAGATCTTGCCGACCGCCTCGCACAGGGCAACGGTGTCCGTCGTCGCCTCGTCGACCAGTCCCTTGGCGACGTCGGCGATCTCCGAGGTGCGCTGCGCCTCGCTCGCCGCCGTCGCCAGCAGGCCCGAGACCTCGGCGATCGCCCCGGCGACGTCGTCGACATGGCCGGAGACGCGCTGCGTCGACTGGGCTGCGGCACTGGCGCGCGCATCCACCAGGCCGGAGAGCTCCGAGAAGGCCCCCGCCGCCCCGGACATATGCGCGGCATGCTGCTCCAGCGCAGCCGCGATCGCCGCGATCCGGCCCTGGAAGGCGACGCTCTGCGCCTGGACATGCTCCTGCCGGGCGATCTCGTCGGAGAGCGCCGTCAGGCGCGCATTCGCCGCCTCATGCTCGGCGCGCCGCCCCTGCAACTGCGCCAGCAGGGCGCGGCCGAGCATGCCGATCTCGTCGCGGCGCAGGGCAAGGCGCTCGAGCCGGCGCTGGCCGTCGCGATTCGCCGCCAGCGCGCCGGCCATTCCGACGATCGGCTGCACCAGCCAGCGATATTCCAGCGCGACGATCAGGACGACGCAAAACAGCCCGAGCAGGCCGAGCAGCAGCTGGTTCTGGCGGGCATTCTCGACATGGTAGGCAAGCCGCGCGCTGACCTGCCCCGTCGCCGCGTTCAATTCCTGGCGCAGCCCGTTGCGGGCATCGGCGATCCCCCGCAGGTCGCGGCGCAGCGTCTGATGATCGCCCGAGAGCCGCATCGCATCGAGCAGGCCCAGCATCTGTCGGGCATTTGCCTGGACGTCACCTTGCGCGACCGCGGCGATCTCGGCGATGGCCTTCGCCAGCACCTCGATGTCCAGCCTGTCCGGCGGGGCGTTCGCATTTGCGAGGATGCTCACGGTCAGGCGCTCGAAGGCGGGAGCCGTGGCCTCGAGCCGGGCGCTGGTCTCGGCCTGCGTCCGCAGCTCGCGCGAGAACTGCGCCAGCCTCAGCGCATTGACGATTTCGGTCGAAAGATAGAGGCAGGACAGCGCCCCGAGCAACGCGCCCCATAGGGCAAGACGCTGGCCGACCGTCGCCTTGAATTTTTTCGGAAACATGCAGGCCCGCGCCGAGAGACGGCGCGGACATTGCTGGATCGGCGTGAAAGAGCCGTTAACTACGCGAACACGAGCCCGTGATCGGGTTGGCGCGCCGGCTCAGAGCTTCTCGACCTGGCCGTATTCGAGCTCGACCGGCGTGGCGCGGCCGAAGATCGAGACCGCGACCTTGAGCCTGGCGCGGCTGTGGTCGACATCCTCGACGACGCCGTTGAAGGAGGCGAAGGGGCCGTCGGCGACCTTGACCTGCTCGCCGACCTCGAAGACCACCGTCGGCTTCGGCCGCTCGATGCCCTCGGCGACCTGGCCCTTGATCCGCATGGCCTCGTGCTCGGGGATCGGCATCGGCTTGGCCTTGTCGGCGCCGAGGAAGCCGGTGACCTTCGGCGTGTTCTTGATGAGGTGGTAGACCTCGTCGGTCATCTCGCATTTCACCAGCACATAGCCGGGGAAGAACTTGCGCTCGGCGTCGACCTTGCGGCCGCGGCGGACCTCGACGACCTTCTCGGTCGGAACCAGCACTTCCTCGAACTTGTCGGCGAGGTGGCGCTGCGCCGCCTGGTCCTTGATCGACTGCGCGACCTTGTTCTCGAAGTTCGAGTAGGCGTGGACGATGTACCAGCGAGTGTTCACGTTCGTGGGTTCCGTTCAGCGCGCGAGGATGAGGCCGAGCGACCAGCGGATCATCGTGTCGGCAAAGAGGAAAAACAGGCTGAAGACCAGCACCATGGCCAGCACCAGCCCGGTGGTGATCAGCGTCTCGCGGCGCGAGGGCCAGGTCACCTTGGTGGCTTCGCTGCGCACCTGCTGCAGGAAGCTGAACGGGTTCGTCTTCGCCATCGGGCCGTCACCTTAAGGTTCCGGATCGCCGCCGCAGCCATGGACGGGAGCGACGATTCGGTACGTCCTGAAAGATTCGCGGCGCGGGGCTCAGGGAGCCGCGCGCCGTCGTGAGCCGCTTCTTACAACGCTCCGGCGCGCTAGCCAAGCGCTTTCGCGCCGGGGGCTTTTTGCAGCCTACCGGGAACGGCGCGCCGCCAGCAGCAGGAAGGGCGGGCGCTCGCGTTCCTTCGCCCAGTCCGGCTCGGCCGCGACCTGCTCCGGGCTCGGGCCCCATTCCTCGACATGCCGCAGTTCGAGGCCGGCCGCGATCAGCAGGTTGAGATAGCTTCCCAGCATCCGATGCTGCTTGACCACGCCCTGCGCGAGCCAGTCGGTGACCCGCGGCCCCTCGTCGAGATAGCCGCCGACCGGCCAGGTCGGCAGGCCGGAGGCGTCGCTCGCCCAGCCCTGGTGCCGCGGCGCCGTCATGATCGGATGCTCGACCGAGCAGACCAGCATGCCGCCCGGCTTCAGCGCCGCGCCGGCGCGCGTCAGCACCCCGGCGAGATCGACCAGGTAATGGAAGGCGAGCGAGCTGTAGACCAGGTCGAATTCGCCGGCGGCCGGCGCGAAGCTCTCCAGATCGGCGCGCTCGTAGCGCACCGCGGGGCTGCTCGTCTCGCCCCTCGCCCGCTCCAGCATCCGCTCGGAAACGTCGACGCCGAGCACCGAGGCGGCGCCCTGCTCCACCGCCCAGCGGCAGAGCCAGCCGAAGCCGCAGCCGAGATCGAGTACGCGGGCGCCCTGCAGCGGCGGCAGCAGCGCGCGCAAGGCCGGCCATTCGGGCGCACCGTCGAGCCCGCGCAGCGAGCGCGGCAACTGGCTGTAATTTTCGAAGAAGCCGCCGTCGTCGTAGATGTTCTGGGTCATCGCGAAACGGCTGAAGGACTGGCAGGGGCGGCAGGGCTCGAACCTGCGACACCCGGTTTTGGAGACCGGTACTCTACCAACTGAGCTACACCCCTGTAGTCGCCGGTTGCTTAGCCTGAACGGCGCTGGCTTTTCAAGTCGAAATCGCGTCGCACCGCCGAAAGCTTGCGACAGCTAGACGGCGTAGGGGCCGAGCTGCCCGGCATAGCGCTGCACCAGCCTGAGGCCGAATTCGCTCGGCCGCTGCGCCGGGGCGCGATCATGGATTTCGATGCCGGCGCGGGCCCCGAAGATCCGCTTGCCATGGCAGAGCAGGCTCTCGATCGACTGCATGATGAAGACGATCGCCGGCAGCACCTCGCGATAGGCCGCCTCGGCGCCCGCATCATCGCCGGCGAGGAAGCGGTCATAGGCGCGCAGCGCGTAGTCGATCGTGTCCGGCGCCAGGATCAGGCCGACGCAGCCGGCCCGGAGGTTGTCGGCAAGCTCGAGCCCGCCGCGCCCGTTCATCACCGGCAGGCGCCCCTCGGTCACCGCGATCAGGTGCTGGATATCGGTCGCCGGCCCCTCGCCCTTGATCAGGCAGATGTTCGGATGCCGGCGCACCAGCTCGCTTATGTCGTCGGCCGAAAGGCCGCGGCCCATATAGGCCGGCGCATTCTGGATCGCGACAGGCAGCGCAGTCTGTTCCGCGATACGCCCGAAGAAACGGATGTATTCCGCCGCGCCGAAGCTGCCGACCATCGGCGGCTGCAGGATCACCCAGTCGGCCTTCACCGCCTCCGCCGCCTTGACCTGCTCGACCTGCTCGGCGACGGAGCCGCCGAAGATGGTGAAGGCGAGCGGCACCTTGCCGGCGGTGTCTTCCGCCACCCAGTCGATCACCGACCGGCGTTCGGCCAGGCTCAGCTTGGAGACCTCCGTCGCCAGCCCGAGCGCCGCCATGCCGTGGACGCCGAGCCGAAGACAGATCTGCGTCTGGCGCCGCATCGCCGCCCGGTCGAGCCGCTCCGCCTCGTCGAAGAGCGCGAAGGCCATGGCGTGAATGCCGGCGAAAGGCGGCTTGAAGGCCATCTGGAAAATCCTCCCCGAGATCCGGGCCGCTGCTTCCCGCCGGCTCCGCGTCCATTGTGCACGCCGGCGCCGGCGCTGGCAGCAGTGTTCGCGCCGCGCGCCTGCCCGGGCGGCGCATGGCCGAAGCAGCACCTGGCCAAAGGAAAAGGGCGGTGTCGCCACCGCCCTTTCCGAATGCTGTCCTGACCGGAGCGGCCGGGATGATGCAGCCAGCGTTACGCGAGGATTGAGGCGACGACGCCGGCGCCGCAAAGTTTGCGGTTTCCGCGAACGTCGTTGTTGCTTCGATCAGGCGAGGATCGAAGCAACAACACCTGCTCCAACCGTGCGGCCGCCTTCGCGGATGGCGAAGCGCAGCTTCTCTTCCATCGCGATCGGCACGATCAGGTGCACTTCCATCGAGATGTTGTCGCCCGGCATCACCATTTCCGTGCCTTCCGGCAGATGC
>NZ_JAKFED010000105.1:0-4576 GCF_036675845.1 Allobosea sp.
GCCGGGCCGGCATCTGCGGCCGGGTTCCGGCGGCCGTGGCTTCCATCGCGGCGCCGGCCATTTTGGCGGTTATGGCGGCTATGGGCCGGGCTACTACGATTCCGCCCTCTATGTGATCGTTCCCGGCGGCGAGCCGGAGGAACGCCGCGAGCCGGCGGAGCGGAGCATCCCGGTCGCGGTCGGCATCCAGCGCCCGCCGGCGGCGGATCCGGTGATCTACCGGATCGAAAACCATCGCGGCGGGCAGGTGGCGCGGGTCATCCGGATCGGCGCCGAGGGGATCACGCCGGCGTATGGCGGCCGGACCGTTCCGGCCGGGCGGCGCTGAAGCTTTCAGCGCGGCCGCGTTGCGGCGTAGAGCGCGATGGCGGTGGCGTTCGAGACGTTGAGGCTCTTGATCGTGCCGGGCATGTCGAGCCGGGCGAGATGGTCGCAGAGCTCGCGGCTGCGCTGGCGCAGGCCCTTGCCTTCGGCGCCCATCACCATGACCAGCGGGCGCCGCAGCTTGACCTCGTCGAGGCCGATATCCCCTTCCGAATCGAAGCCGACCCGCAGGAAGCCGCGCGCGCCCAGCTTGTCGAGCGCGTCGCCGAGATTCTTCACCGCGATCAGCGGCACATGCTCGAGCGCGCCGGAGGCCGATTTCGCCAGCACGCCGGTCGCCGCAGGCGAGTGCCGGATGGTGACGATCACCGCCGCGACGGCGAAGGCGGCGGCCGAGCGCAGGATCGCGCCGACATTGTGCGGATCGGTGATCTGGTCGAGCGCGAGCACGATCGCGTCGTCCGGCAGCGTATCGAGCTCGGGCGAGGGCAGGGGATCGCAGACGAGATAGAGGCCCTGATGCACCGAATCGGGCGTCAGCAGCCGGTCGATCTGCGAGGGGCGGACCAGCTCCGGCTCGATCGGCAAGTCGCCGATCTCCTCGGCCAGGCGCTTCAGGGCGTTCTCGGTGGCGAGGAGCTTGCGGAAGCGCCGGCGCGGATTGCGCAGCGCCTCGATCACCGGATGGGCGCCGTAGAGGATCGCCTCGTCGATCTCGCCGGGGCGATGCGGCGGCGGGCCGTCCTGGCGCGGGCGAAAGCCGCGGCAGGCAGGCTTGCCTGCGGGGCGAGGGCGGAAAGGGGCGGGCATGGGCACTCCCGAACAGTCGAGCGTCTGCCCTGCCACGGCGCGCCGCGCTTGGCCAGCCCGGAGCCGTGGGGCAGGGCGGCGATGAACAGTCAATCCAGCAAGCCAACGGAGCAGCAATGAACCGGGACGACAACGCCTTCTTCGTCATCACCGGCGGGCCGGGAGCCGGCAAGACGAGCCTCCTCGCCGCCCTGGCGGAGGCCGGCTACGCCACCGCGCCCGAGGGCGGGCGCGCCATCATCCGCGACCAGGTCGCGATCGACGGACCGGGCCTGCCCTGGCGCGAGCGCGGCCTGTTCGCCGAGCTGATGCTGGGCTGGGACATGCGCTCCCATGCGCAGGCGCAGGTGCAGGGCGGCCCCGTCTTCTTCGACCGCGGTGTGCCGGATGTCGCCGGCTATCTTGCGCTGTCGGGGCTTGCGATCCCTGCGCATATCGAACGGGCGGCGCGGCAGGTGCGCTATCGGCGCCTGGTCTTCGCCGCGCCGCCCTGGCGCGAGAACTTCGCGCAGGATGCCGAGCGCAAGCAGGATTTCGCCGAGGCCGAGCGGACCTTCGCGGCGGTGACCGGCAGCTATCGCGATTTCGGCTACGAGCCGGTCGAGCTGCCGCGCGCCAGCGTCGCCGAGCGGCTCGCCTTCATCCGGGAGCGGATCGGGGCAGCGGGCTGAAGCTGTGCGAGGCGCTGCGGGCGGGCTTCCGGTTCCGCCCGGGCGCTGCTTGCGCTACGCTGCCATTTCCGCCTCGCTTCCGGGGGAAGGCGCCATGAACGCGATGCCGGAGGCCGGGGCGATGGGCGCCGGCCGGACCCTGAACCATCTCACGCCGGGGCGCGATTGCGGCGAATGCGTCGCCTGCTGCGAGGTGCTGCGCATCGTCGATCCGGAGGTCGGCAAGCCGGCCGGGGTGATGTGCCGCCACAATACCGGCGGCGGCTGCGGCATCTACGCGACCCGGCCCGGCATCTGCCGAACCTGGTTCTGCCTGTGGCGGCGGATCGACGCGATGCCGGAGGCGGCGCGGCCCGACCGCAGCGGCGTCATCTTCTGTCTCGAAGGCGAGGAAGGCCATGCCAACCCCTTCGCGCGCTTCTGCGTCGTGGCGCGCCCGGTCGGGAAGCCGCGGGCGCTGCGCAGTCCGCTGGTCCGGCAGGTGATCGCGATGTTCGCCCGCCAGGGCTCGCTGCCGGTCTGGCTGCATCGTCACGGCGTTCGCACGCTGGTCCATCCGCCGCCCGATCTCGCCGATGCGATCGAGAGACCGGAGACGACGCCGTTCAAGGCGCTGGTGCCGGCGGCGCGGGCCTGGCTGCGGCAGCATATGGCGGCTCGGCCGGTGGATTGAGGCGATGGCCGCTGGAAACTCCCTTTTTAGGCGTTGACAGGCGGCGGCCCCGTCACCATAAGTCCGGCCGCGCCTGTCGCCGTCACGAAAGTGATCCAGGCATTCGCGGTCCGGCCTCTCGCAGTCCGGCATGCGGCAAGGCGGGGGAATGTCCCGAGCGGCAAAGGGGGCGGACTGTAAATCCGCTGGCTATGCCTTCGCAGGTTCGAGTCCTGCTTCCCCCACCAGCCTTCCCCCTGCGGCTCGGCGAGACAGGCGGAGACGGCGCGGCGCGTATCTCGTCATGATGGGTTGACACCCGACCGCATGATGCGGAATTTGGCGCCCGGCGCGGGTGTAGCTCAATGGTAGAGCAGCAGCCTTCCAAGCTGAATACCCGGGTTCGATTCCCGGTACCCGCTCCAATTTCCCGCCCTGTCACCTTGCGCCCCGCCAGCGCGGCCGTCGTCTCACGGCAGCGCCGCGGACGCAGGCTGCCGGCAGGATCAATTTGGATTGCGCCGGTCGATCAACGGCAGCAACATGCCCGCCCTTCCCGCCTGACGCAGCTGATCTCAAGATTTCAAGACTGCGGAGCAGACGGCAATCCGAGGGAGGCGGGAATGGCCGGCGACCTGGACTTGCTGATCGGCAAATGGACCGTGAAGATCAAGGCCTGGACCTGGGAATACGAGTTCTCCCAGGGCGGAGCGGTAGCATGGCGCGATACCGGCAGTCCGGAGAACGGCTCCGGCAGTTGGACCGCCAACGCCAAGATGGTGAATATCGCCTGGAAGGATTCCGAGACGCGCGAAAGCTGGCAACGGCCCCTGACGCCGAGCAATGACCGGACCTGGTATGAATCGACCTATTTTCGCGGTAAATACAAGATCCTGAAGGCCGCTACGCCTGGCTTTGCCCCGCCATCGCCGGTGATTCTGACCAAGCCTCCGGAGCTCTTTCAGACGAGCCTCTATTGCTGGGCCGCCGGCGCAGCCTCCTGGCGGCGCGTCAAGGGGCGCGGCTCCGAAAAGGTCGAGGATCTGGTCGCGCAATACGGCGGCTACCTGAACTCCGACGGTTCGCTGCCTGAAGGCGAGCCGGACGACCCGGATGCCCAGAAGGGCGGCATGAAGACGGTCTTCGCCAAAATGGGCATCGGCATCCAGAGTATTCCGACAAAGGATTTCACCTACGACTACGTTTTCGGGAAACTGAAGGCGAAAGGCCATTTCCTGCTGATGGCGACATCCTTCGGCGACATGGGCCATACTTACGTCGTCTATGGCGTAGGACGACCCTCGCAAGAGCACTTCAGCGTTTTCGACCCGCTGCAGGGCCACGGCTACAAGGACAAGAAGTTCAGCGAGCTGACCGGCAACTCCGTCTATGTCGGCTTCGGGTCGTGATGCGGCTGCGATCTCTGATCTGCGCTGACGAGCGGGACGGCCCGCCGGGGTTCAGGTCTCGGCCGATAGCGCCTTGTGGCCGTCGAGATGGCCGAGGTCGCGCGCCGGATCTAGCCGGTCGCGCACGCGCTGCTTGAGCTGCTTCACATCGGGAAAGCCGCCATCGACCGTGCGGTCCCAGATCAGCTCGCCGTCATAATGGATCTGGAAGATGCCGCCGGTGCGCGGAATCAGCACGACCTCGCCGAGGTCCTGGCCGAAGGTCTGCAGCAGTTCCTGCGCCATCCAGGCCGAGCGCAGCAGCCAGTTGCACATGCTGCAATAGGTGATGGCGATGCGGGGAAGCGGCTTGGTCTCGGTCATGGCGAAGGCTCCGGGGGCGCAATGACGGCGCCGGTCGCGACGGTTCTGCCCCCGCGCCGGCGTCTTAACAAGAAGTCCGCGCGCAGGGCCGGGACGAGGATGGCGGCGGGGCCGCCGGGCGGCGCTTCGCACGCCGCGTGCGCCCAGCTTGCATCGCGCCGCAAAACCCCCTAATTCCAGCCCGTTTTCCGGCCCGCGCGGCCGCCTTCGAGGATAAAGGTGTCATGGCCAAAGAGAAGTTCGCCCGCACGAAGCCGCATTGCAACATCGGCACGATTGGTCACGTCGACCATGGCAAGACGTCGCTGACGGCGGCGATCACGAAGGTTCTGGCCGAGTCGGGCGGA
>NZ_JAKFED010000021.1:0-4571 GCF_036675845.1 Allobosea sp.
CGCGCTCGAGGGCACCTTCCTCGGCGGCTGCATCTTCTCGGGGCGGGCCGCGGGCAGGGCGGCAGCGAAGGCGTTGGGGTAAGACGCCGCGGCGACGCTGCCTCTTTCCCCGCGGCGCCTAAGCCCCTAAACAGCGCTCACCGCCCAGCGGCCACAACCAGGCCGCGAAGGCAAGCCATGACCGCGCCCGGCGCGCCAACAAGACCAACAGGACTAAAGCCCATGTCGCTCGTCGATTCCGTCCGCAAAGTGATCGTGCCGATCCACAAGGAAGGCTATGTCTTCATCGCCATCGGCGTGGTGGCGACGCTGGTGCTCGGCCAGCTCTGGGCCCCGTTCGGCTGGCTCGGCACGCTGATCACCCTGTGGATCTGCTATTTCTTCCGCGATCCGGTGCGCATCGTGCCGCAGCGCGACGGGCTGGTGATCTCGCCGGCCGACGGCCGCATCAGCCAGATCGCCTCGGCCCTGCCGCCGCCGGAGCTCGAGCTGCCGCCCGAGCCGATGACGCGCATCTCGGTGTTCATGAACGTCTTCGACTGCCATGTGAACCGCAGCCCGGTCGCGGGGCGCATCGCCAAGATGGCCTATACGCCGGGCCTCTTCCTCAATGCCGAGCTCGACAAGGCGAGCGAGGACAATGAGCGCAACGCGCTGGCGATCGAGACCAGGGCCGGCATCGTCGGCGTCGTCCAGATCGCCGGGCTGATCGCGCGCCGCATCGTGCCCTTCGTCAAGGAAGGCGATCATCTCGCTCCCGGCGAGCGTTTCGGCCTGATCCGCTTCGGCTCGCGCGTCGACATCTACCTGCCGCAGGGCGTGATCCCGCTGGTGGGCGAGGGCCAGACCGCGATCGCCGGCGAGACCGTGCTGGCCGATTTCTCGGGCAATGATGCGGGCCGGGTGTTCCGGGGAATTTGAGTCCACGCCGTCATTTTCGGGCGGAGCCCTCGGGTCCGACCTTCGGTCGGCCCAAGGATAAACTCCGCGCAAACCCGAGAATCTCCTGCAAGAGATGGCCGGCTCAGGGCCGGCCATGACGCAACAGCAGCCCCGCCTAGCCTGCCGCCACAAAACCGCGTATTCCGGCTGGCATGAGCGACCTCTTTCCCCCCTTCGAGCCCGAGCGCGTCGAATCGAAGCGCGCCCGCTTCAAGGCGATCCCGTTCCGGCTGATCGCGCCCAATGTCGTGACGCTGCTGGCGCTCTGCCTCGGGCTGACCGCGATGCGCCTGGTCGTCGAGGGCAAATTCGAAGCGGCGACGATCTGCCTCCTCGTCGCAGCCCTGCTCGATGGCATTGACGGCCGGCTGGCGCGGCTGCTCAAGGGCACCTCGCGCTTCGGCGCCGAGCTCGACTCGCTCTCGGATTTCGTCTGCTTCGGCGTCGCCACCGGTTTCGTGCTCTGGACCTTCGTCCTGCACGATTTGCGCTCCTTCGGCTGGATCATCGTGCTGACGCTGGCCTGCGCCATGGCGCTCAGGCTCGCCCGCTTCAACGTCATGATCGACGATCCCAACCGCCCGGAATGGCAGAAGAACTTCTTCGTCGGCATGCCGGCGCCGGCCGGCGCGATCACCGCCATGCTGCCGCTCTATCTGCAGTTCATCGGCCTGCCGGTGGCCGATTACGGCGCCCCCTTCGTCGGCCTCTACATCCTCTTCATCGCCTTCCTGACGATCTCGCAGATCCCCTGCTATGCCGGCAAGACGCTCGGCACCCGCGTCCCGCGCGACCAGGTACTGCCGATCTTCGTCGCCGTCGTGGTCGTGGCCGGCCTGTTCTTCGCCTATCCGTTCGAGATGCTGGCGCTGATCGTCGTGGCCTATCTGGCGCTGATCCCGGTCAGCGTGGCGCGCTACCGCAAGCTGGAGCGCGAGCATGCGACGAGCCCGCAAACGCCTGCCGAAGCGGTTGCGCCGGTTGCCGAAGTGGCGTCATCGGAAATGCCGGAGCGTTAGAGCATCGGACGACCTTCGGGCATCCGTGTTCCCGCGGACTTGGCCGTCATTCCGGACAAGCGGCTTTAGCCGCGCAGCTCCGGAATCCATCGAAGGGCTTCGGCGTTCTACGATGGATTCCGGCGTTCCGCTTCGCTCCAGCCGGAATGACGGGCGCGGTCCCCGCGTAAAGATGTCCTGCTCTAGCCGCGCCGGCCCGAGAGCCGGCTGGCATTGGCGCGGGCGCGCTTCGAGAACGGCTCGAGCGTGCTGTGCGCCGCCTTCGCTGCCGCTTCGCCGAGCCCGCTCGGCGTCAGCGGGTTCAGTGCCATGTTCCACCAGAACAGGGTCGCGGCCTGGCCGATGGCGAAGCTGCTTTCCATCACGGCCGAGACCTTCTCGACCACCGCCTTGCTCGCTTCGCGCTGGCCCCTGGCATCTCCGAAGGCGCCTTTCAGCAGGATCGGCAGCCGCATCGCGATGGTCAGCCCGGCATTGGCCTGCATCGTCATCATCTCGGCGACGATCGCCTGCGTCTGCGCTCCCGCCGAGACGGGGCGCGTCCGCTTCCTCGATGTCGCCATGTCTGAAGATCTCCGGGAGGCAGGAGAGACCGGTCGCGAATGCGCGGTCCCGCACGGCGGCCGCAACGCCGCGATTCCCTGAATGTGGCAGCGCAGCGCCGGTTGTGCAATGCAGTTGGCTGGTCAAAATATGCGCTGACTGCATAAATCGGCCCTGACGCGCGCCTTGGATCTGCGTTGGACGCATTGGCTTGGCGCCGCATTCCCCCCTGCCGAAAATTGCTCTAAAGCCATCGCGAAGGCCATCGCATGGTCGCTTCCGGAACGAGCCTGACGCCGTTGAACCTCTTTGCCTCCTCGAAACCCGCCGGCTGGCGGCCGCTGCTGGTGCTGGCCTCGGCCTCGCCGCGCCGGCTCGCCTTGCTCGAGCAGGCCGGCCTCAAGCCCGATGCGCTGCTGCCCTCCGATCTCGACGAGAGCCCGCTCAAGGGCGAGCGCCCGCGCGATCTCGCCCGCCGGCTCGCCCGGGCCAAGGCCGAGGCCGCGCTCGCCGGGCTGAAGAGCCGGCCCGATCTCGAAGGCGCCTATGTCATCGCCGCCGACACGGTTGTCGCCGTCGGGCGCCGCATCCTGCCCAAGGCCGAGATCGTCGACGAGGCGGCGCAATGCCTGCGCCTGCTCTCGGGCCGGGCGCACCGGGTCTATACCGGCGTCGCGCTGGCGACGCCGAGCGGGGCGATCCGCGAGCGCATCGTCGAGACGCGGCTGCGCTTCAAGCGCCTCTCGAACGAGGACCTCGAGAACTATCTCGCCTCCGGCGAATGGCGCGGCAAGGCCGGCGCCTACGCCATCCAGGGCATCGCCGGCTCCTTCGTGGTCAAGCTCGTCGGCTCCTATACCGGCGTCGTCGGCCTGCCCTTGCACGAGACGGTCAATCTGCTCGGCGGCGAGGGTTTTCCGATTCGCCTCGGCTGGCTCAACGCCGCCTGAACGCTGGAGCATCGGACCGAAAAGTGGAATCCGGTTTTCGGTTGAATCCGATGCTAAAACAAAGAGATAGATCGCCACTTCTGCGTCCGGATGGACGCACGGCGATCTAACGCTGACGATGGAGGAACGCAGATGGGCGAACGCCTGAAGGGCAAGGTCGCGATCGTCGCCGGCGCGGGCTCGATCGGCCCCGGCTGGGGCAATGGCAAGGCGACCGCGACGGTCTTCGCCCGCGAGGGGGCGCGGGTGGTCTGCGCCGACCGCAATCTCGACGCTGCACAGGAGACGGCCGAGATCATCAAGGGCGAGGGCGGCGAAGCCTTCGCGATCAGGACCGACGTCACCCGCCCGGAAGATCTCGCCGCTCTGGTCGAGGCGACGCTCGCCCGCTATGGCCGCATCGACATCCTCGACAACAATGTCGGCATCGCCGAGGTCGGCAGCGTCGTCGATTTGCCGCTGGAGACCTGGGAGCGGGTCTTCACCGTCAACCTGACCGGCTGCTTCCTGGCGATGAAGCATGTCATCCCGGTGATGCAGCGCCAGTTCGCTGAGAGCGGGCAGGGCGGCTCGATCGTCAATATCTCCTCGATCGCCTCGATCCGCCACACCGGCGTGCCCTATGCGAGCTATGGCGCCAGCAAGGCGGCGATGAACCAGCTCACCCGCACCACAGCGGCGCAATATGCGGCGGAGAAGATCCGCGTGAACGCCGTCCTGCCCGGGCTGATGAAGACGCCGATGGTCGAGCATTCGGCCGGGCTGGCGCAGTCCTATGCCAAGGGCGACGTCGCGGCGATGTGGAAGGCGCGCGATGCGCAGGTGCCGATGGGCCATATGGGCGAGGGCTGGGACGTGGCCTGGGCCGCGCTCTTCCTCGCCAGCGACGAGGCACGCTATGTCACCGGGCTCGAGCTCGTGGTCGATGGCGGCGTGACCCTGCAATATGGCGCCTGAGACTCCTCCGGGCGCAGCGCCCGGCAAGCCCTGCCCGATCTGCGGCAAGCCGGCGGTGCAGCGCTACAAGCCGTTCTGCTCGGCGCGCTGCGCCGACATCGACCTCGGCCGCTGGCTGAAGGGCAGCTATGTCATCCCGGGCGAGCCGGTCGAGGAGACG
>NZ_JAKFED010000085.1:0-21808 GCF_036675845.1 Allobosea sp.
CACGGATGCAGGCCGGGTAGGAGCCTCCGGCCGGGCGCTCAGCGGCGCCCGCCGCGCCCCGCCAGATGCTGGCGCTCGACCAGCGCCAGCGCCGCGGTGCGGTCGGCCGCGTTGGCGGCCCCGAAGGCGGCGTCGTAGCGCTCGACGATCCAGCCCTCGCGCGTCGCATCGGCGCCCTCGCGCGCCAGCGCCAGCCACATCAGGCCCATGACCGGATGACGCGGAACGCCGTCGCCGCCGCGCAGCAGCAGGTCGCCGAAGACGGCGCGGGCCGGGGCATGGCCCTTCTCGGCGGCGAGCTTCATCCAGCGTGCCGCCTGGCGTGGATTACGCGGCGCGCCGGTGCCGTTCATATAGAGCCGGGCCAGATTGTACTGGCCGTCGGGGTCGCCGAAATAGGAAGCGGCGTAATGGAACATGTCGAAGGCACGGTCGGCATTGGGCTTCACATAGCTGCCCTTGATACCGTCGAGGAAATAGCCGCCGAGCGCGACGAAGGCGCTGGCGACGATGCGCGCATCGGAGGTGCCGGGCATCTCGTCGGCGTTCTCATCCGCGATCTTCGAGAAATACTCGAAGGCCTTGAGATCGTTGACCGGAACGCCGTCACCGCTGGCATAGACCCGGCCCAGCTTGAACTGCGCCGCGAGATGGCCGCGCGACGCGGCGAACTCCAGCGCCCTGACCGCGCCGGCCTGGTCGCCGGCCGTGGAATCGCGCATCCAGGCCTTGAGCGCGTCGCGGGCGCTGGTGAACGGAGCGAGCGGCAGGGCGGTATGCGCGGCAGGCCCGCTAGGCGCTGGGGCGATGGCCCGGCCGCCGGCAAGCGGCGCCGGCTCGCCGACAGCGCCATCCTCCGGTTCCGGCAGGGCGATTCCGGGAATCGGGAGCGGCGGCACCAGGCCACGCTGGGCCTGAGGCTCCTGCGCCCAGACTGCCGACTGGCAGCCCAGGACGAACAGGGCCCCGGCGAGGATGGTTTCAGATATCCGCATAGCAATGGGTCTCTGCCGCTCCTCCCGGGTGGGTCACAGCCCCTCCCTTGGCGGAGCCGACGGTCTGCGCGTATTTCCACAGCGCGCCGGAGTTGTAGTCGGTCCTGCGCGGCTTCCAAGCCTCACGACGCTCCTCAAGTTCGGCATCAGAAAGGCGGACTGCGAGCTTTCCTGTGATGGCGTCGAGCTCGATGATGTCACCGTCGCGGATCAGGCCGATCGGCCCGCCGACGGCGGCCTCGGGGCCGACATGGCCGACGCAGAAACCGCGCGTCGCGCCGGAGAAACGGCCATCGGTGATGAGCGCGACCTTGTCGCCCATGCCCTGGCCGTAGAGCGCGGCGGTCGTCGCCAGCATCTCGCGCATGCCCGGGCCGCCCTTGGGGCCCTCATAGCGGATCACCAGCACGTCGCCGACCTGGTATTCGCGATTGGCGACGCATTTGAACGCATCCTCCTCGCAGTCGAAGCAGCGCGCCGGCCCGCTGAAGACCAGGCTCTCGGCCGGCATCCCGGCGATCTTCACGATCGCACCCTCGGGCGCCAGATTGCCGACGAGGCCGACGACGCCGCCATTGTCGGAGAGCGGCCTGTTCGCCGGGCGGATCACATCCTGCTCGTCGTTCCATTTCACCGAGGCGAGGTTCTCGGCGATGGTGCGGCCGGTGACGGTCATGCAGTCGCCATGCAGATAGCCGTGATCGAGCAGGGTCTTCATCAGGAGCGGGATGCCGCCGACCTCGAACATGTCCTTGGCGACGTATTTCCCGCCCGGCTTGAGGTCGGCGATATAGGGCGTCTTCTTGAAGATCTCGGCGACGGCGAAGAGGTCGAAGTCGATGCCGCATTCATGCGCGATCGCCGGCAGGTGCAGCGCGCCATTGGTCGAGCCGCCGGAGGCCGCGACGACCATGGCGGCGTTCTCGAGCGCCTTGCGGGTGACGATGTCGCGCGGCCGGATGTTCCGCGCGATCAGCTCCATCACCATCTCGCCGGCGGTGTAGCAGAAGGTGTCGCGGACATCGTAGGGCGCCGGCGCGCCGCAGCTATAGGGCAGCGCCAGGCCGATCGCCTCGGCCACCGTCGCCATGGTGTTGGCGGTGAACTGCGCGCCGCAGGAGCCCGAGGACGGGCACGCCACCTCCTCCAGCTCCTTCAGATCCTCGTCCGACATCGCGCCGACCGAATGCTTGCCGACCGCCTCGAACACGTCCTGGATGGTGACCGGCTTGCCCTTGAAATTGCCGGGCAGGATCGAACCGCCATAGATGAAGATCGACGGCACGTTGAGGCGCACCATCGCCATCATCATGCCGGGCAGCGACTTGTCGCAGCCGGCGAGGCCGACCAGCGCGTCGTAGCAATGGCCGCGCATCGTCAGTTCGACGGAGTCCGCGATGACCTCGCGCGAGGCCAGCGAGGACTTCATGCCCTGGTGGCCCATGGCGATGCCGTCGGTGACGGTGATGGTGCAGAATTCGCGCGGCGTGCCTTGGGCGGAGGCGACGCCCTTCTTCACGGCCTGGGCCTGGCGCATCAGGGCGATGTTGCAGGGCGCGGCCTCGTTCCAGCAGGAGGCGACGCCGACGAAGGGCTGCGCGATCTGCCGCGCGGTCATGCCCATCGCGTAATAATAGGAACGGTGCGGGGCGCGTGCCGGACCGACGCTGACATGCCGGCTGGGAAGCTTCGACTTATCGAAAACGCGCGCGTCCATGCTTACCCTGTCTTCCTGACCCGGCCCGCGCATTCTGCGCGGAAAGGGTGTGCCACGCGGCCAGCGCGGCACGCAACGCTCTCTCGCTACCTTCCGGAAGCACGAAATCCTTCTCGAAAAACCGAGAAACAGATTTCAATTCTTCCATATCGCAGCGAATTGGCGGGATCAGTTGCTGGGAGGGCTTTGTGGCGGCATCGCGGCAATTGCGCCGCTCTGCTTTCGGCCCGCTGCAATCAGAATAATTGTTGTAGAAATGTCACGAAAATTGCCCCGATCTGCTGGCTCCCGCGGTTTCGCCCGGAGGGCCGCAGGCGCTTTTCGCGCCTGCACGATCACCGCGGCGTCCCCATCCTGGTTCTTCTGCCTGGTTCCTTTGCGAAAGGCGAAGTGAGGCGCCTCCCTTCCCACCGATCCCGGGCTTGGCCGGGGATCGGCAACTCATAGTGCCCTTGGCTACAGCCCCACTGCCCTCATCCCTGAGGAGCGCCGCAGGCGCGTCTCGAAGGATGCTCCAGATGGTTCGGGAGCCTCCTGAACCATCCTTCGAGACGCCATCCCTAACGGAATGGCTCCTCAGGATGAGGGCTGTGGGGAGCAAATGCGATTGCCCTGCCACAGGCGGGAGGGGTTTGCGCGCGCCTTCCTGGCTTCGCAGAGGAATCCCATACTGGGAGGCAGGGTCGGCGGCCGGCGACCCTGCGCCGCTCCGATCCGATGAGCGCGAGCTCTACCGGGCAGCACGCGCGCCCTTGGAGGCCCGCCGGATTCGAGCGCAGTTATTTAGAATTACTATAAACAAAAGCCAGTTTAGAAATTATCTAACACATTGATTACAAAGCATATTTTCTTGACCAAGCGCCTGTCGCGCTCTACCTCCAGCGGACACCCGACCTCATTCGGGGGCCGTATCCCAGGAGTGAAGCATGTCCGTAAAGTCCCGCCTCTATGCCGCAGCGCTCACTTCCTGCCTGCTCGCCGGCCCGGCTTTCGCGCAAAGCGTCAACCTCTATACGACGCGCGAACCGGCCCTGCTCAACCCGGTGATCGAGGCCTTCACCAAGGATACCGGCATCAAGGTCAATGCGGTCTTCCTCAAGGACGGGCTGCAGGAGCGCATCAAGGCGGAGGGCGCCAACAGCCCCGCCGACGTGATGCTCATGGTCGATGTCGGCCAGATCAACCAGGCGGCTGATGCCGGCATCACCCAGCCGATCCAGTCGGCGGTCGTCGACAAGACCGTGCCCGCCGCGCTGCGCGGCCCGGGCAACAACTGGGTCACGCTGACCCAGCGCGCCCGCATCGTCATCGGCTCCAAGGATCGGGTGAAGCAGGACGCGATCACCTATGAGGAACTCGCCGACCCGAAATGGAAGGGCAAGTTCTGCATCCGCGCCGGCCAGCACCCCTATAACAATGCCTTCTTCGCCGCCTATCTCGCCCGCAACGGCGCCGAGAAGACGGAAGCCTATCTCAAGGCGCTGAAGGCCAACACCGCCCGCAAGCCCGGCGGCGGCGACCGCGAGGTCGCGCGCGACATCCTCTCCGGCCAGTGCGACATCGCCATCATCAACACCTATTATATCGGCCTGATGAGCAAGGCGACGAATGAGCAGAAGAGCTGGTACGAGGCGATCAAGCCGCTCAAGAGCACCTTCGCCGGCGGCGGCACCCATGTGAACGTCTCGGCCGCGGCCATCGCCAAGAATGCGCCGAACAAGGACAATGCCGTCAAGCTGATCGAGTACATGCTCGGCGAGAAGGCCCAGCACCTCTATGCCGACGGCAATTTCGAGTATCCGGTCAATGCCGCCGTCAAGGAGGCTGCGGCCGTGAAGCTGCTCGGCGCCCTCACCCCCGACACGACCCCGCTCGGCGAGGTCGCCAAGAACCGCAAGGCCGCTTCCGAGCTGGTCGACAAGGTCGGCTTCGACAATTGAGCCACGGTGCCCTCAGCACCCTGAACCGGCGGCCGTCACTCATGTGGCGGCCGTCGACGCGTCTGGCCCTGCTCGCGGCGCTCGCCGCCGGCCTGGTGGCGCTGCCGGTCATCTCGCTCGGCCTCACCGCCTTGTCGCGCGAGGCGCTGGCGGTCTGGCCGCATCTGACCGCCAATGTCCTGCCGGCCGCGCTCGGCGACACCCTGCTGCTGCTCGCCGGTGTCGCCGCCTTCTGCGGGATCGTCGGCGTCGGCACCGCCTGGCTGGTGACGCAGCATGACTTCCCCGGCCGGGCGAGCCTTGAATGGCTGCTCGTCCTGCCGCTGGCGATGCCGACCTACATCACGGCCTATGTCTACGTCGAGATCCTCGGCTTCCAGGGGCCGCTGCAGAGCGCCTTGCGGGCGCTGACCGGCTACCGCAGCCTGCGCGACTACTGGTTCCCCGATCCGCGCAACCTCACCGGCGCCATCCTGATCCTCGGCCTGGTCCTCTATCCTTACGTCTATCTCAGCGTCCGGGCGCTGTTCGGCATGCAGAGCGCCGCCATCGTCGAATCGGCGCGCACCCTCGGCGCCTCGCGCTGGACGCTGTTCCGGCGCGTCGGCCTGCCGATGGCGCGCCCGGCGCTGGTTGCCGGGCTGACATTGGCGCTGCTCGAGACCCTGAACGACATCGGCGCCAGCGAATATCTCGGCGTCCGTTCGCTGACCTTGTCGGTCTACACCACCTGGCTCAACCGCTCCTCGCTGCCGGGCGCGGCACAGATCGCCTGTGTCATGCTGCTCGTCGTCGTCGGCCTCATCCTGGCCGAGATGCACACGCGCGGCGCCCGGCGCTTCGCCCTGCCGGTGAAGCGGCTCCGGCCGGTCGGCCGCAGCCGGCTGCCGCGCGGCGCGGCCTGGGCTGCGAGCGCCGCCTGCACCCTGCCCGTCCTGCTCGGCGCGATCCTGCCCCTCGCCTATCTCATCGGCGAGTTCCTGCGGCGCGACCTGATCATCCAGATGGATGCGGCGATGCTGCGCTCGCTCGCCAATACGGTGGCGATCTCCGCCCTCGCCACCGCGGTCGTCGTGGTGGTCGGGGTCGGCGTTGCGGCGGCGGTCCGGCTCGGCCGCGAGCCCTGGCTGCCGAGCGTCGCCAGGCTGGCCTCGCTCGGCTACGCCTTGCCCGGCACGGTGCTGGCGCTGGGGCTGCTGGTGCCGCTCGCCGCCTTCGACAACCTCATCGCCGATGCCAGCCGCGCGATCTTCGGCGCCAGCCCGGGCCTGCTCCTGCTCGGCTCCGGGGCGGCACTGATCATCGCCTATCTGGTCCGCTTCCTCTCGATTGCGCTTGCCGGCACGCAGAGCGGGCTCGCGCGCATCTCGCCGCGCATCGACGACGCCGCCCGCTCGCTCGGCGCTGGCCGGCGCGAATTGCTGCGCCGGCTGCATTGGCCGCTGGCCCGGCCGGCGATCGCCGCCGCCGCCCTGCTGGTCTTCGTCGATTGCATGAAGGAATTGCCGATGACCCTGCTGCTGCGCCCGCTGAACGTCGAGACGCTGGCGACGCTGGTCTACGGCCACGCCTCGCGCGGTGTCTTCGAGGACGGCGCACTGGCGGCGCTGCTGATCGTGCTGATCGGCATCTATCCCGCGATCATGCTGGCGCGCGCCGGCAATGGCGAGAGACTGGCCGCGGCGAGCTGAATCCGGCCGGCAACTCGACATTCGCTAGCCAGGGGAATACACCCTTTGCCGCGCGAGCGCCGTTTCGGCCCTTTTGGCGCTGATTCGCTCGCGATCACCCCGTGCACCGCGGCCCGACGCCAGCCGCAGCGCAGACCGAGGCCCATGTCACGACGCGCTTCCATACTCGGCCTTGCAGTCGCTGCGGTGTTGCTCGCGCTCGGGCTGCAATCCTGGGGCCTGGCGCAGGCGCTGGTCGAACGCCATGTCGTCGCCGGCATCGAGAAGCGCGTCGGTCTCAAGGTGACCTCGCTCAAGCGCGCCGAGATCGCCTTCCTGCCCTTGCCGCGCATCAGCCTTTCCGGCGTCACCTTCGCCTCCCATGACGGGGCGCTATCCGGCACGGCGCTGCGCCTGCGGGCCCGGGCGCGCCTGCTGTCGCTCGTCGCCGGGCAGCTCGATTTCGACCGCGTCGACCTGATCGGCCCGGAGATCGACATCGTCGTCCCCGACGAGCCCCAGGGCTACGCCAACTGGGCCGCGCCGGCTTTGGCCTATCTTTCCGGCCTGAAGAGCGAGACCCAGCTGGTGATCAGCGCCGGCAGCCTGATGGCGCGCTCGGGCAACACGATCCTGACCACGCTGCGCGACGTCAACCTGGTCGTCGAGGAGCGCGACGAAACCGCGCCGGTCGCCTTTGCCGGGGCCTTCACCTGGCGCGGCGAGACCGCCCGGGTGAACCTGCTCTGGCCGGTCACCGGTGAGCGCGCCCGGGTCGCCATCGCGCTTTCCTCCAATCTGATGAGCTTACGTCTCAACGGCACACGCTCCGGTGCCCAGGGAGTCATGACCGGCCAGGTCGAGTTCAATACCCGCTCCCTGCCCGACGCGCTCGCCTGGATCGGCCCGCGCCCGCGCATCGCCACGCTGGTCCGGCAGGTCGAGCTCACCGCCGAGGCGCAGCTCGCCGGGGACAACATCTCGCTCAGCAACGTCATCGCCAAGCTCGACGGCGACCAGCTCGAGGGCGCGCTCAAGCTCGACGGCAGCGGCGCGCGCCGGGTGCTCTCCGGCACGCTGGCAGGCGCCGATTTCGATCTCGGCCGCCTGATCCGGCAAGGCGAGAACCAGCCGCTGCCCGGCGCCGGCGAGCCGAGCGAGACGCCGCTCGAATTCGATCTCTGGACCGCCCATGACGTCGATCTGCGCATCTCGCTCGACTCCGCCCGTCTCGGCACCGCCAGGCTCGGCGACCTCGCCGCGCAGCTCATGGTCCGCAAGGGCCGCTTCGAAGCCTCGGTGCTGCGCGCCAGCGCCTATGGCGGCTCGGCCCGCGCCCGCATCCTCGCCACCGCCGTGCCGGCCGGCGCCGAGCTCAAGCTCCAGCTCGGCCTTGACCGCGTCAATCTCGGCCAGGCCGGCGGCGACCTGCCCGACCTGCTCGGCGGCCTGACCGGCACGGCGACCGGACAGCTCGCGCTCGACGGCGTCGGCGACAGCCTGGAGCAGGTCGTCGGCTCGCTGACCGGCCGCGTCAATGCAACGCTGCGCCAGGGCGAATTCAAGGGCGTCGCTTTCGGCGAATTGCTGCGCCGGGCCGAAAGGCCCCCGGCCGCGCGCGACTGGCGCCAGGGCAGGACGAGCTTCGAGACGGCGCAGTTCACCGCGCTGGCGCATCGGGGTGTGCTCACCCTGACCGAGGCGCAGATGGCCGGCCCCGGCTACGCGCTGTCGCTGAACGGCAATGCCGATCTCGGCCGGCGCTGGCTCGAGCTCACCGGCCTGCTGAGCGCGACCAACGGTCCCGCCCGCACCTCCTTCGAGATCCGCGGCCCCTTCGCCGACGCCGTCTTCACGCCGACCTTCGACGCGGCCGTCCATCCGACCGGCGCGACCAGGCAGTTCGCGCGCTGACGCCCAGTTCTTCGGCAGACTTCCGCGGCGCAAAGCGCGGCAAGACCACGCTGCTCCCACGAGACTGCAGCATCGGCTGTTCCCGAAAACCGCGCTCCGCTTTTCGGCCGATTCCTTGAAAGCTGCACGGCTCCCCGGGAAACGCCACGTCATCCCGGGCTTGCCCCGGGATCCATCATGGAGCGCCGGAGCCCTCCGATGGATCCCGGATCGGCGCGGCTTCGCCGCTTGTCCGGGATGACGGCGTGTTTCCGGGCCGGGACAGCAATGTCCTTACCGGCGGAAAGGCTTCACGCCTCCGCCGCGCCCTCCTCGGGGCCAGCCTCGCCCTCGCCCTCGACTTCGCCCTCATCTTCCTCGCCATCGTCGCCGATGCACTCGACCGAGACCACCTTCTCGCCGACCGCGGTGTCGAAGATGGTGACGCCCTGCGTCGAGCGGCCGGCAATGCGGATCGGCTTGGGGCCTTCCACCGGGATGCGGATGACCTGGCCGCCATCGGTGACCAGCATGATCTGGTCGGTATCGATCACCGGGAAAGAGGCGATCAGCTTGCCGTTGCGCCCGTTGACGACCATGGCGGTGATGCCCTTGCCGCCACGCCCGGTGACCCGGTACTCGAAGGACGAGGTGCGCTTGCCGTAGCCCTTCTCCGACACGGTCAGAATGAACTGCTCGGACGCGCCCATCTCGGCATACTTCTCCTGGCCGAGCTCGATATCGCCGGCCGCATCCTCGGCATCCGTCACCACCGGTGCGGCCGCCTCCTCGCCATCGCCGGTGACGGCGCGACGCGCCGCCGAAGCCAGCTTGAGGTAGGCGGCGCGCTCATCGGCGGTCGCATCGAGATGGTGCAGGATCGCGAGCGAGATCACCTCGTCGCCCTTGGCGAGGTTGATGCCGCGCACGCCGGTCGAGTCACGGCCCTTGAAGACGCGCACCTCCGGCACGGCAAAGCGGATGCTCTGGCCCTCGGCCGTGGTCAGCAGCACGTCGTCATGCTCGGAACAGATCTGCACGTCGACGATGGAATCGCCCTCGTCGAGCTTCATCGCGATCTTGCCGTTGCGGTTGACCTGGACAAAGTCGGAGAGCTTGTTGCGCCGGACATTGCCGGTCCTCGTCGCAAACATCACGTCGAGACGCGCCCAGCTCTCCTCGTCCTCCGGCAGCGGCATGATCGTGGTGATGCGCTCGCCCGCATCGAGCGGCAGCATGTTGACCAGTGCCTTGCCGCGCGCGTTCGGCGCCGATAGCGGCAGGCGCCAGACCTTCTCCTTGTAGGCCTGGCCCAGCGAGGAGAAGAAGATGATCGGCGTGTGGGTATCGGCGACGAACAGGCGGGTGACGAAATCCTCGTCCCGGGTCGCCATGCCGGAGCGGCCCTTGCCGCCGCGCTTCTGCGCCCGGTAGGTCGAAAGCGGCACCCGCTTGATGTAGCCGGCATGGGACACGGTGACGACCATGTCCTCGCGGGCGATCAGGTCCTCGTCGTCGAGATCGGAACCCCAATCCTGGATCACCGTGCGGCGCGGCGTGGCGAAGGCGGCCTTCACCTCGGAAAGCTCGGTCTTGATGATCTCCTGGATGCGCAGGCGCGAGCGCAGGATGTCGAGATAGTCGGCGATTTCCCTGGCGAGCTTCTCGAGCTCGTCGCCGATCTCGTCGCGTCCCAGGGCGGTCAGGCGGGCGAGGCGCAGCTCGAGGATCGCCTTGGCCTGGGCGTCGGACAGCCGGTAGGTGCCGTCCGGATTGATCGGATGGCGCGGATCGTCGACCAGCGCGATCAGCGGCGCGATATCCTCGGCCGGCCAGTCGCGCGCCATCAGCGCCTCATGCGCCGCCGAAGGCGTCGGCGCGGTGCGGATCAGGCGGATGACCTCGTCGATATTGGCGACGGCGGTGGCAAGCCCGCACAGCACATGCGCCCGCTCGCGCGCCTTGTTGAGCAGATAGCGCGTGCGCCGCGAGACCACTTCCTCGCGGAACTCGACGAAGGCGTAGATGAAGTCCCTGAGGTTGAGCACCTCGGGCCGGCCGCCGTTCAGCGCCACCATGTTGGCGCCGAAGGAGGTCTGCAGCGGCGTGAAGCGGTAGAGCTGGTTCAGCACCACGTCGGCCACGGCGTCGCGCTTGATCTCGATGACGACGCGCACGCCCTCGCGGCTCGACTCGTCGCGCAGGTCGGAGATGCCCTCGATTCGCTTCTCGCGGACGAGATCGGCGATCTTCTCGACCATCGTCGCCTTGTTCACCTGGTAGGGGACCTCGGTGACGACGATCGCCTCGCGCTCCTTGCGCAGCTCCTCGATATGCGTCTTCGAGCGCATCATGATCGAGCCGCGGCCGGTGTGATAGGCCGAATGGATGCCGCTGCGGCCCATGATCGAGGCCCCGGTCGGGAAATCGGGACCGGGCACGATCTCGATCAGCTCGTCGATCGTGATCTCCGGGTTCTCGATCAGCGCGATGCAGGCGTCGATGACCTCGCCGAGATTATGCGGCGGGATGTTCGTCGCCATGCCGACGGCGATGCCGCCGGCGCCGTTGACCAGCAGGTTCGGATAGCGCGCCGGCAGGACGGTCGGCTCGTGCTCCTTGCCGTCATAGTTCGGCTGGAAGTTGACGGTGTCGAGGTCGAGATCCTCGAGCAGCGGCATCGCCGCCTTGTCGAGCCTGGCCTCGGTGTAGCGATCGGCCGCCGCACTGTCGCCGTCCATCGAGCCGAAATTGCCCTGGCCGTCGATCAGCGGCAGGCGCAGCGAGAAATCCTGCGCCATGCGCACCAGCGCGTCATAGACCGCGAGATTGCCGTGCGGATGGTACTTGCCCATCGTGTCGCCGACGATGCGGGCGCATTTGGTGTAGGGCCGGTCGGGCAGGTTCTTGTTCTCGTGCATCGAGAACAGGATGCGCCGGTGCACGGGCTTCAGGCCGTCGCGGACGTCCGGAAGAGCGCGGCTCACGATCACGCTCATCGCGTAATCGAGATAGCTCTTCTTCATCTCGTCGGTGATCCCGATCGGCTTGATGTCGCCGCCGAACTGCGGGCCGTCGTCGCGCTTGTCGTCGTTGTCTTCGCTCAAGGGATTTGGTCCCGATTCAACCCAGTTTTTCAGGCTTCTGGCTACCCGATTCCGCGCTCCGAAGCCAGCGAAACACGATTCAACCCAGTGAAAATAAGTCCCTGATTTTTCAGCGCTTTACCGCGCGTTCTTGAATCGGGTCCGGAGCCCCCTCGCAATCTCGCCATGTTTCGTGCGTGACGCCAGTGCACGACCATGCGTAAGTCGCGGGATGTTCGTCGAATATCTCACTTCCGCCCTTGTCACGCTGCTGGTGACGCTCGACCCGCCCGGGCTGGCGCCGATCTTCCTGTCGCTGACGCGCGGCATGTCGGAAAGCGAGCGCAAGCAGGTCGCCATCCGCGCCTGCCTGATTGCTTTCTGCATCATGGCCTTCTTCGGGCTGGCCGGCGACGTTGTGCTGAAGGCGCTCGGCGTCTCGCTGCCCGCCTTCCGCATCGCCGGCGGGCTGCTGCTGTTCTGGATCGCCTTCGAGATGGTGTTCGAGCGCCGCAACGAGCGCAAGCAGGCCACGGCCGAGACGGCGATCACCCAGGACCATATCCGCAATGTCGCCGCCTTCCCGCTGGCGATCCCGCTGATGGCCGGCCCCGGCTCGCTGACCGCGATGATGCTGCTCGCCGGCCGGGCCGATGGCAACCTGCTCCAGCTCGGGGCGCTGGCCGCCATCTGCGGCCTCGTGATCCTGTCCTGCCTCGTCACCTTCCTGCTGGCGGTACCGATCGCCCGCCTGCTCGGCATCACCGGCAATGTCGTGCTGACCCGCCTGCTCGGCGTCATCCTCGCGGCGCTCGCCGTGCAGTTCGTCATCGACGGCGTGCGTGCGGTGGTCGGGGGAGCCTGACGGGCCACGGAACCGCGTCGCGATCTCAGGCCAGACCCTGAGAGTTCCCAGCCAGAACCCATGAACGCCGACGGGGGCTCCAGCGTCATTGCGAGGAGCGTCAGCGACGAAGCAATCCAGGGGGCTGGGCGAGATCCTGGATTGCTTCGCTGCGCTCGCAATGACGGCCTTTTCGGACTTGCCGGCGTTCATGGCGTCCGGGTTTGGCGCTCACGCCCCGCCCCGGAACGACGCCACGTCTCACTTCTCCAGGAAGGCCTTCACCGCGCCTTCCGCCTGCTTCATCGAGATCACCCCGTCGAGATGGCCGCGCGTGCCCTGGATGGTGACATGCGTCACCTCGCGGCCGGCCTTCTTCGCCTCCGCGACGGTGCGCGCGATCATCTCGTCCGGGAAGACCAGGTCCTTCGGCTGGCTGACGATCAGCAGCGGCGCCTTGATCCGGCTCATCCCGTCGGCGAGCGACTTGCCGCCGGCGGCATAGAGCTGGTTGGCCTTGACCAGATAGAGGAAATGATTGGCGTCCGAGACTTTTGCGCGCGCCTCTCCGGCATTGTCGAGGATGCTCTGGACCTGGAAGCGATTGCCGAGCGCCTTGGCCGGGTCCTCGCCTTCCTTGGCGGCCCGGCGGCCGAAGGTACCGTTGGTCCAGTCGCCGTGATTGGCCTGCAGCGTCACGACCGTGAGCGCCTTGGCGAGCCCGGCATTGGGTGGCGCCTTGCCGTAATAGTCGCCCTTGTTCCAGTTCGGGTCGACCAGGATCGGCGCCGCCCAGACATCGAGCCAGGCAATGAGCTGGGCATCCGCCTCGGCCGCGCCGATCACCGCCATCGCCTTGCCGACCATGTCGGGATGGCTCGCCGCCCATTCATAGGTCTGCAGGGCGCCCATTGAGGGGCCGGCGACCATGGCGAGCTTCCTGATTCCGAGACTCTCGACCAGCGCCTTCTGGACGTTGACGAAATCGCCGACGGTCACGACCGGGAAATCGAGCGCATAGGGCTTTCCGGTATCGGGATCGAGCGAGGCCGGTCCGGTCGTCGTCACCTTCGGGTCGCCGGTGTTGAGGTTGACCAGCGTGTCGGAGGACAGGACGAAATACTTGTCGGTGTCGATCGCCTTGCCCGGCCCGATGATCGCGTCCCAGTAGCCGGGGGCGGCGTCCTTCGCGTCGTATTTGCCGGCGGCGTGCGAATTGCCCGAGAAGAAATGGCAGATCAGGATCGCGTTCGATCTGTCGGCGTTGAGCGTGCCATAGCTCTCCCAGCCGACCTTGACGTTCTTCAGCGTGCGCCCGCTCTGGGTGGCGAAGCTCGGCAGCTCGAAGACCTTCTTCTCGACGAGCAATTCCTGAGCGTCCGCCACGGTCACCGTCGCCACCCCTGCCATCACCATGCTGATTGCGCCAAGAGCGCCTGCGATAAAGCCCTTCATGTCACGCTCCATCCCGCCGGCCGTCCTGCGGCCTTGTTCGGGATCAGAGCGGATTTGGCCGGCTAACGGAAGGGGGGCTTCCTTCTCCCCTTGGGGGAGAAGGTGGCAGCGCGAAGCGCTGACGGATGAGGGAAGGACGGCTCGACGATGCCCCCCGCTTACCCGGTCGGACTGCCCTCATCCGTCTGCTGCGCAGACACCTTCTTCCCCGAGGGGAGAAGGAAGCCTCTCACAGCGTCTCGAGCAGCCCCTTGATCAGCGCCCGGCGCGGCGCGATCGAGGAGATCAGCGCGTATTCCTGCAAGGTGTGGGCGCCGTCGCCGTCGATGCCGAGCCCGTCCAGCGTCGGGATGCCGAGCGCCGCGGTGAAATTGCCGTCCGAGCCGCCGCCGGTCATCGGGCAGTCCTGCAGGTCGAAGCCGATTTTTGCCGAGACCGCCCTCGCCTGCTCGTAGAGCCCGGCGACCTCGGGCGTCTTCTCATAGGGCGGCCGGTTCATGCCGCCCTCGATCGTCAGCTTCACATCGGGGTCATGCGCCTTCAGGCGAAGGATGCGCTCTTCCATCATCGCGCCGTCGGCCAGCGTGGTGACGCGGCAGTCGACGCTGAACCAGGCATGTTGCGGGATGACGTTCGCCGCCGTGCCGCCGCCGGCCAGCGCGACCGTGGTGGTGATGCCGCGGCTGTAATCGGTCATGCCCTCGACGGCGAGGATCTGGTGCGCCGCCTCACGGATGGCGTTGCGGCCATCGGCATGGCGCGAGCCGGAATGGGCCGGGCGGCCCTCCAGCTTGACCTCGAAGCGGCCGACGCCCTTGCGCGCCGTGACGATCCTGCCGCCCTCGCGCGCCGGCTCGGTGACCAGCACCGCCATCGATTCCCGGCCGATATCCTCGATCAGGGCGCGCGAGGTCGGCGAGCCGATCTCCTCGTCGGGCGTGAACAGGAAAACCAGCGGCCGCTGCGCGGTACCGGCCCTGGCCGCGTCCTTGAAGGCCTGCAGCGCCAGCCAGGCGCCGCCCTTCATGTCGTAGACGCCGGGGCCGTAGAGCCTGTCGCCCTCGACCCGCACCGGCAGGTCCCTGGCGCTCGTGCCGACCGGGTGGACCGTGTCGAGATGCGACATCAGCGCCACCGCCTTCTCGCCGTTCCGGACGCCGGCCCGCAGGATCAGGTTGTCGCCGAGCCCGTCGCGGCCGGCGATGCGCTCGACGGCGATGGGCAGGCCTTCGACCTCCCTGGCGACGAGGTCCATCATGCCGTTGACGCCGGGCACATGATGGGTGGGGCTCTCCAGCGCGACCCAGACGGAGAGCGCGGGGACGGCGGGGTCGTGAATGGTCATTGGCGGGGAGCTTCGCAGGCAAGCGTGGCGATAGCTTGGAATCGGCCATTTCGGCGGATTTGTCCATGTCGCCCAGCGTCTGGCCGCCCTGCAATCCCGGGGAGCCGCCGGCCTGCTGCTCGGCGGCCTCGTCGCGAGAGCTGACGCCGCTAGACCCGCCTGACGTTCCAGAAGGTCGGGAAGCTCGCCAGCACGCCGTCGAGCTTGCGGCTGAACGCCGTCGGCTGGAAATACTGGCCGAGCGGCGCATAGGGCACGTCCTCGAAGACCTGCCTCTGGATCTCGGCGGCGAGTTTCTGCTTGGTCGCCAGGTCGCCCGCCTCCATCCAGGCGTCGCGCAGCGCCTCGATCTTCGGCGCGGTCGGCCAGCCCGGCCAGGCGGCGGCGCCGTTGCCGCGCAGCGAGATGTGGCCGACCGGATCGAGGATGTCGATGCCGTTCCAGCCGGTGAAGAAGCAGTTCCAGCCGCCCTGCGCCGGCGGCTCCTTCTTGGCGCGTCGGGTGACGACCGTGCCCCAGTCCATCACCTGGTAGTCGACATTCATGCCGATGCGCTTCAGCATCTCGCCGGCGACCTCGCATTCCGCCTTGAGGTTGGCGAGGTCGGTGACGCCGAGCAGCACGACCTTCTCGCCATTGTAGCCGGCGGCGGCGAGCGCCTGCTTGACCTTGGCGACGTCGCGCAGCCCGTTCAGCACCTCCATGCCGGCATCGTTCGCCATCGGCGTGCCGGGCGGGAAGACGCCGACGCCGGTGCGCCACAGCGCCTTGTCGGGCCCGCCGACCGCTTCCATGAACTCCGCCTGGTCGATCGCCAGCAGCATGGCCCGGCGGATCGCCGGGTTGTCGAAGGGCGGGTGCAGATGGTTCATCCGCATGATCGCGATGGCACCGGTGGTCTCCTTCACCGCGACCTCGAGCTTCGGGTCCCTGGCGAGCAGCGGCAGGATGTCGGGCAGCGGCTGCTCGACCCAGTCGATCTCGCCGCTCTGCAGGGCGGCCGCGGCCGTCGCCGGGTCCGGCAGGGTGTGCCATTCGACGCGCTCGACATTGACGATCTTCGGCCCTGCCGTGCGGCCTGGCTTGCCGTCTCCGCGCGGCACGTAACCCGCGAACTTCTCGTAGACCGTCCGGCTGCCGGACTGGCGCTCGGCCGCGACGAAGCGGAACGGCCCGCTGCCCATGACCTCCGTGACCTGCGTCGCCGCATCGGTCAGCGCCAGCCGCTCCGGCATGATCACCGGCACCGAGGCGGTCATCTTGGCGAGCGCGTCGGGTAGCAGCGGAAACGGCTTCTTCAGCCGGAAGCGCAAAGTCCGGTCGTCGACCGCCGCGAGCTCGTCGGTCTGCGCCATCAGCGTCTGGCCGAAGGAATCGCGCTTGCCCCAGCGGTTGAGGCTGGCGACGCAGTCCTTCGCCAGCACGGGCGAACCGTCATGGAATTTCAGCCCCTCGCGCAGCTTGATCGTCCAGCTCTTGCCATCGGCCTCGGCCAAGGCCCCTTCCGCCATCTGCGGCTGCGCCTTGTAGCTCTCGTCCTGTCCGAACAGCGTGTCGTAGACGAGGAAGGCGTGGTTGCGGGTGACCGTCGCCGTCGTCCAGATCGGATCGACGACGGCGAGATCGCCCTGCGGCACGAACTTGATGACGCTCTTGTCGGCGCCGCGGCCGATATTGGGCTTGCTGACCGCGAGCGCGGCGGCCGTGCCTGCGAGGAAAGCGCGACGTGTCGGCATTTCAGGCTCCCTGGTTACAGGGCGTCGATCCGGACGGTGAGGCCCTGACGAAACGGCAGCGGTCAGGCAATCAGCATGCCAGGCCCCGGTCAAGCCGGCCGGCGGCGCGCACGAAAAAAGCCGCCTCGATGCGCGAGGCGGCTCTGTCGATCAGGGAGGGCGCCGGAAGCGCCCGGCGCAGGCGACCCTAGAACGGGATGTCGTCGTCGAGCTGGCTGGAGGAACGCGAGCCGCCGCTCGAGCCACCGCCCGACATCGCCGGCTGGCGCGAGCCGCCGCCGCTGCCCATCGGGCTGGAGCGGCCGAACGAGCCGCCACCGCCGGAACGATCCTCGACCGAACCGCCGCCCTCGCCATATTCATCCGAGCCGCCCTGGCCGCGGCTGTCGAGGATGGTCAGTTCGCCGCGGAAACGCTGCAGCACGATCTCGGTCGTGTACTTCTCGACGCCGGACTGGTCCTGCCATTTGCGGGTCTGGAGCTGGCCCTCGACATAGATCTTCGAGCCCTTCTTCAGATATTGCTCGGCGACCTTGGCGAGGTTCTCGTTGAAGATCACCACCGAATGCCACTCGGTGCGCTCCTTCTTCTCGCCCGACTGCTTGTCGCGCCAGGTCTCCGACGTGGCGATACGCAGATTGACGACCGGCTCGCCGCTGCCGAGGCGCCGCACCTCGGGGTCGCGCCCGAGATTGCCGACCAGAATGACCTTGTTGACGCTACCAGCCATGACAGGCTCCGTTTTCCTGCGCACTTCATCACAAACCGGCCGAACGACCGGAGGCGGACCCTAGCGGTCCATGCCGGCACTATCAACGATGTTCCTGTTTTGTTCAAGCGAAAAACCGAAGTTGTCCCCGTTTATGTTGGAGGCCGTGGAAGGGCCGTCATTCCCGGGCGAAGCCCTCAGGTCCGACCTTCGGTCGGCCCAAGGATAAACTCCGCGCAGACCCGGGAATCTCAGGACGAGAGACGCCGGCCCCAGCCTCTCCCGGCCTGAGATGCTCGGGTCAAGCCCGAGCATGACGCGAACTGCTCACGGCGCCTCGCCCTCGAACGTCACCCCAAGCGAGCCGAGCGCCCGCCAGTACTCCGGATAAGTCTTCGCCACACAAGCCGGATCGAGGATGGTGATGCCGCCGATCTTCAGCCCTGCCAGCGCAAAGCTCATGGCGATGCGGTGGTCGGCGAAAGTGTCGATCTCGGCCGGCAGGGCCTGCCCGGCGAGCGCAGGATCGGAGGCGACGAGGAGATCGTCGCCCTCCTCTATGCCGAGCCCGGGCCTGATCCGCGACAAGCCCTGCGCCAGCGCCGCGACCCGGTCGCATTCCTTGACGCGCAGATTGGCGATGCCGGTGAAGCGCACCGGCGTCCGGTTGAAGGCGGCGAGCACGGCAAGCGTCGGCACCGCATCCTGCATCTGCGAGCCGTCGATCTCGGCCGGCAGATGCGGGAAGGCGGCGATCAGTTCATGCGCCTTGGCGTCCGGCTGGGTGAAGGCCGCCGCCGGCACGCCGACGTCGATCGTCCCGCCGGTCAGCACTTCCGCCGCCCAGAGATAGGTCGCGGCCGAGGCATCGGGCTCGATCAGGTAGTCGGCGGCGCGGTAGCCGGTCGGTTCGATCCGCCAGGTCGTCGCATCCGGCTGCGAGACCTTCGCGCCGAAGGCGGCCATCGTCGCCAGCGTCAGATCGACATAGCCGCGCGCGCCGATCTCTGTGCTGTTTCCATGGCCCGTCAGCGCGACCTCGACCGGCCCGCGCGCGCAGGCGCCGGCCATCAGCAGCGCCGAGACATACTGGCTGGAGAGCCCGCCATCGACCTCGACCCGGCCGCCCGCAAAGCCGCCCTGCCCCGCGATCGTCACCGGCGGGCAGCCGCTCGGCGCCTCGACCGCGACGCCGAGCGCGCGCAGCGCCGTGACCAGCGGCGCGATCGGCCGCTTGCGCATGTGCTCGTCGCCGTCGACCACGACCTGCCCCTCGACCAGCGCCGCCGCGGCAGTCAGGAAGCGCGTCGCCGTGCCGGCATTACCGAGGAAAAGCGGCGCCGCCGGCGCCCGCAGGCGGCCATCGCCGCTGACGACGAAGCTGGTCGCGTCCGGCTCGTCGACCGTGACGCCCATCGCCCGCAGCGCCTGCGCCATATAGCGGGTATCGTCGCTCTTCAGCGCGCCCGAAAGCCGGCTGGTGCCCTTGGCCAGCGCCGCGACCAGCAGCGCCCGGTTGGTGATCGACTTCGAGCCCGGCGGCGTCACCTTGCCGCGCAGCGGTGCCGCCGGCGGCAGGATGGTCAGTTTCTGGACGTCTTTATCGCTCATGACAGGCTCGCCTTCGCCGCTCGGGCTTTGCTGCGAGCCTCTTAGAGCCTGCCGACGGTGAGAGGAAGCCAGCGGCGCCAGGGCGAGCCTAAGCCGTGGATGGTCGGGACAAGCCCGACCATGACGGGTTTGGTGTAATAGCGGCTGGCGTGCCCCTTCAGCCCCGCACCAACCCAAATCCCCCGACCGGCTCGGTCACGGTGTGGTTGTCGAAGCCGGCGATCAGCGGGCGGGCCTTGGCGATCGCCGCCTGCACCGCCGGCAGCGCCAGCGAGCCCTTGTGGCTCTCTTCCTGGTCCCAGACCTCCGTCACCCAGATCGCATCCGGATTGCCCGGATCCTTGGCGACGACATAGCTGAGGCAGCCGGGCATCGCCTCGCTGCTCCCGAGGATATGGCCGATCAGCGCGTCGCGCTCGCCCGGTTTCGCCAGCATCCGTCCGATCAACCCGTACATGGCGCACCCTCCGGTTTCGTTGCCGGCGGCAACCTGCCGAAGCGCCGGAGCGGGCGCAACCGCGTCCCTGACGCCGGCTGTCAGCAGCGAGCGGTCGCAAGGATGCGCCGGGCGCCGGGCGGCGCCTAAGGGACGCCCCGCCGGCGGGACGGTCCCTGCGCGCGAAAGACCGCCTGGGCCAGCCGGTCGAGCAGCACCGCCAGCAGCACGATCCCCAGCCCGCCGACGAAGCCGAGCCCGGGATCGGCACGCTGCAGCCCCAGCAGCACGGTTTCGCCCAGCCCCTTGGCGCCGATCATCGAGGCGACGACGACCATCGCCAGCGCCATCATGATCGCTTGGTTGAGCCCCTGCAGGATCGCCGGGCGAGCAAGCGGCAGCTCGATCAGCCAGAGGCCCTGGCGCGCGCTCAAGCCCAGCGCCCGCGCCGCCTCGACGGCACGCCCGTCGACCTCGCGCAGGCCGAGCTCGGTCAGGCGGGCGAAGGGCGGCAGGGCATAGATCAGCGTCGCCACCAGCGCCGGCGCGCGCCCCAGTCCCAGGATCATCGCCACGGGGATGAGATAGACGAAGCTCGGCACCGTCTGCATCAGGTCGTAGAGCGGCGTCAGCGCCCGCGAGAACCGCGGCATCCTCGCGGCCGCCACGCCCAGCGGCAGCCCGAGCAGCACGATCAGCACCACGGCGACGACGATCAGCGCCAGCGACTGCATCGCCGCTGGCCAGACGCCGAGCAAGGCGAGCGCCAGCACGAGAGCGGCCATGCCGGCCGAAAAGGCGATCTTGCGCGTCGCCAGCCAGGCGATCAGCGCGACGGCGGCAATTCCGGCTTCCGGCGGGAGCGGCACCAGCGCGCCTTCGAGCAGCCTGATCGGCGCCGTCAGCCCATCCGAGACGGCGTCGAGCTTGTCGCCGAAGCCGACGACCAGCGCATCGACCAGCCGGTTGACGCCGCCCTGGAGCGTCTTGCCGAGATCGGGGAGCAGCGCGAGGCCGCCCGTCACAAGCCAGCCTGGACCTTCGCGGCGATGTCCGGCGGGATCCAGCCGCGCCACTCCGCCGGCTGGTCCTTGAGGAAGCGCAGGGCCTGCTCCTCGGGCGAGATGCCCGCGGCGCGGGCATCGGCCAGCATCTGCGAGGTGAGCGCGCTGGTCAGGCCATAGTTCCTGAAGAAGCTCGTCAGTTGCGGCGCGGACTGCGTGAAGGCGAGGTTGGCGCCGATCACGACCTTGCTCACCGGATAGGCCGTCGCCCTTGCGGGCTTGTCGCTCGTCTTCAGCTCGGCCCAGATCGCCGGGTCGAAGGCCGGTTCCTCGAGCTTGACGAGGTCATAGGCGCCGACCAGCCAGCTCGGGCTCCAATAGTAGAACAGCACCGGCTGCTTGCGCTTCAGGCTCGCCTCGATGGCGGCGACCAGCGCCTCGCCGGAGCCGCCGCGGACATTGGTGAAATCCTCCGCCAGCCCGTAGGCGGAAAGCTTCTTGGTATTGATGCCTTCGCAGACCCAGCCCGCGACGCAATTGTAGAACCGGCCCTTGCCCGGCTCCTCCCGGTCGACGAAGAGATCCTTGTGGCGCTTGAGATCGGTGACCGATTTCAGGTCGCGGGCCTTGGCATCCGCGCCCTCGACGAGATAGCGCGGCACATACCAGCCCTCATTGGCGTCGGGAAAGGTCGTGCCCAGCGGGATCACCTTGCCGGCGGCCTCGGCCCGGCTCCAGGCTTCGACCGGGTTCGCCAGCCAGATCTCCATGATGACGTCGACATCGCCGCGCGCCAGCCCGTTGACCAGCGGCGCCACCACGCCGGGCACGCGCTCGACCTTGCAGCCAAAGCCCTTCTCGACGATCGCCCGCGCGACCGCGGCGTGGAAGGCGGCTGAATCATAGTCGAGCCCGGCGATCTTCAAGGAGCGATCGAGCTCGCAGGCCTTTGCGTCCGTCATCGCCGCGAAACCGCCGATGAGCCCCGAAAGAATGAAGGCGCCGGCACGCAAGGTTGCTGTCAGTGTCATGGCCCGCTCCATCGCCTGGTGGCCCCGCCCCGGCAGGATCGCCCTCTTCCATGCTGCGCACAACGCCGATCACGAGGGAATGATCCCGAGGCGGCGGGCCGGCCAAGCTCCTGACATCTGCTGTCAGCACCAGGAGAAGAACAGGGCAGCAACATCCGTGGCCGCGTGCTACTCATGCCGGCCCGTTGCATAACCGCGCTGGCATGACGGCATTGGCATGACCGCACTGGCATGGCGCGGCATTTGCCCTATCTCTACGGCTTACCCGAACCGGACACCACAAATGGCTCGCAAGACCACGCTCGCCGAACAGGCCGCGACGCTGGAAGACATGTT
>NZ_JAKFED010000116.1:0-4488 GCF_036675845.1 Allobosea sp.
GGCGAGCAGGAGATCAAGCTCCTGGTCAAGCGCAAGCCCGGCGCCGCCCTCGACGCAGCCGAGCTGTCGCACTGGCTCGGCCAGCGCCTCGCCGCCTATCAGAACCCGCGCTACATCGCCTTCGTCGACGAGTTCGAGCGGACGGCGAGCCAGCGCATCATGAAGCACCGGCTCTCGACCAGCACAGATGATTGCTGGGACCGGGCCGCGACACAGGAGCGCCGCCGATGACCGCTTGCGACATTCTGGTCTCCGGCACCGGCGGCTTCGCCGCAAGGATAGCCTTCGACATCGCCGCGACCGCGCAGGAACCGGTCAACGTCGTCATCGCCGGGCGCAATCGCAGCCGGCTCGACTGGCTGCGCACCGCCGCCAATGCGCGCGCCGCGATCTTCGGGCGGCCGGCGCGCTTCGGCAGCTTCGCCATCGACCTGCTCGAGCCCGATGCCGCCCCGCGCCTGCTCGCGGCGACGCAGCCGCGCGTCGTGGTGCAGGCCGCCTCGATCCAGACCTCGCAGGTCATCGCCCAGAGCGGCAATGCCTGGACGCGGCTCGTCGCCGAGGGCGGCCTGAGCGCGACAGCGGTGTTCCAGGCACTGATCTCGTCGCGGGTGGCGGCCGCCATTACCCGCGCGGGCACGCCGACCGCCTTCGTCAATTGCGGCTTTCCCGACGTGGTCAACGGCATGATCACCGCCCAGGGCCACGCCGTCGCCTGCGGCATGGGCAACATCGCGATCCTGTCCAATGTCTTCGCCGGCTCGGCGGGCGTCCGCCCTGACGCGGCGGTCAAGGTGCTGGCGCATTACCAGACCATCGCGGCCTGGCGCCGCCCGCCGGCCGAGCGGACCGGCCCGACACCTCGGGTCTGGGTCGACGGCGCCGAGGTCGACGACGTCTTCGCGCGCTTCGCCGATGTCCAGCTCACGCCGGAGCCGGCCATCGAGATTTCCGGCGCGAGCGGCGTTCCGATGATGCTCGCCATGGCCTCGGGCGGCGACTGGCGAGGCCATGTGCCCGGCCCGAACGGATTGCCCGGCGGCTATCCCGTCGTGCTCTCTGCCGGCAAGATGACGCTCGACCTGCCGCCAGGCGTCTCGGCCGACGAGGCCGTCGCCTGGAACCGGGCCTTCGAGGAACGCAACGGGCTGACCGTCGAGGCGGACGGCAAGGTCGCCTATACCGGGCGCCTGCGCGAAGGCCTTGCCGCCCATGACGCGAAGCTGGCGGAGGGCTTCCATATCGACGATCTGGAAGCGGTCTGCACGAAGATGCTGGCCCTGCGCGACCGGTTGATGACCCTGCCCTGAGATCGACCGATCGCAGGCGGAAGGCAGGTAGCGGCAAGGCATGGCTATACCAAACGCCCGGGCGGCCGCAGTGCCGCGCCACGATATCTGCAAGGAGAGAACGAGATGCGATTGAAGGGAAGATCCGCGATCATCACCGGCGGCGCCGGCGGCATCGGGCGGGCCATCGCCGAGCGCTTCATCGCCGAGGGCGCCTCGGTGATGCTCGCCGATATCAACGAGGCCGGGCTGCAGGCCGTCGCGAAGGAGCTGAACTGCCCCTGGCAACGGACGGATGTCGCGAAGAAGGCCGACCTCGTCGCGCTGGTCGATGCGGCGGCAAAGCAGTTCCCGACGCTCGACATCGTGGTGAACAATGCCGGCGTCATCCATGGCGCCGATCTGCTGGAGCTCGAGGAGGAGGATTTCGACCGCGTCCTCGCCATCAACCTGAAATCGGCCTTCCTGCTGTCGCAGGCGGCGGCCCGCCACATGATCCCGCGCAAGAGCGGCAGTATCATCAACATGTCCTCGGTCAACGCCATCCTGGCGATCCCGAACCAGATCCCCTACGCGGTCTCGAAGGGCGGCCTCAACCAGCTCACCAAGGTGCTCTCCATCGGGCTCGCCCCGCACGGCATCCGCGTCAACGGCATCGGCCCGGGCACCATCGACACGGCGATCGCCTCCGCGGTCATCACCGATCCGGCAGCCGAGCGCCGCGTCATGTCGCGCACCCCGCTCGGGCGCCGCGGCGAGGCGGCCGAGGTCGCGAGCGTCGCGGCCTTCCTGGCCAGCGACGACGCCTCCTACATCACCGGCCAGACGATCTATCCGGATGGCGGGCGGCTGGGGCTGAACTACACGATGTGAGGCGGCTTTAGACTGCGCTTCTTCGCAAACCACTGCCGTCATCCTGGGCGAGCGTAGCTCGACCCGGGATCCATTATAAGGGCTCAGGCGCCCTGCGATGGATCCCGGGCCTGCGTCGCTTCGCGAGTTGTCCAGGATGACGGGGTGGTTCCGAGTCGAAGTAGTACGCTCCAAGCTCCGCCCGCTCAGCGGGCGGAGCGCTTCTCCAGCCAGCCGACGAAGCCGATCAGCAGCGTCACCAGCAAGAGCAGCAGGGTCGAGGCCGCGGCCAGCGTCGGCGTCACGCTGAGCAGCGCATCGTCCCACATCTGCTTCGGCAGCGTCGTCGTCAGCCCGCCTGTGACGAACAGCGCCAGCGTCAGCTCGTCGAAGGAGGTGATCAGCGCGAACAGGAAGGCCGAGATCAGCCCGGTGCGGATCAGCGGCAGCGTGACGCGCCGCAAGGTCGCCAGCCGCGGGGCTCCGAGATTCCAGGCCGCCTGGTCGTAGCGCGGATCGTAGTTCTTCAGCACCGCCATCACGGTGATCACGACATAGGGGATGGCGAGCACGGTGTGGCCGAGGATCAGGCCGGTATAGCTGCCGACCAGGCCGAGCTTGGCATAGGCGTAGAACAGCGCCACCGCGATGATCATGCGCGGGATGATCAGGGGCGAGAGGATCAGCGCCAGCAGCAGCGTCTTGCCGCGCATGGTCTCGCGGGCGAGCAGGAAGGCGACCGGCGTTCCCAGCAGCATCGCCAGCGTCGCCGTGCCGAGCGCGACGATCAGCGATCGCAGCGCCGCCTGGGCCCAGAGCGGCGATTCGAACAGGGCCTGGTACCATTTCAGGTCGAAGCCGCGCGGCGGCCAGTCGATAGTGCCGCCGCCGGTGAACGAGACCGGCACCATGATGAAGGCTGGCAGGCAAAGGAAGAGCACGATCGAGACCACGATCGTCCATTGCACGGCCGGTCCGTAGGGCGAGCGCGGCCGCTCGCCGGCGGCGCGGGCGCGCCAGGCCGGAAACAGCAGCGCGTCGGTGGCGTGGCCGAGGCCGGCGCAAATCTTCAGGCCGAGGCGCGCCGGCCAGCCCGAGAGCCCGGCGCCGCCGCGTGCCGGCGCGGACCCGCCGCCCGCCAGGGTCGAGAGGCCGAGCAGCCGGTCGTAGACATAGAAGATGACCAGCGCGACCGCGAGCAGCAGCATCGACAGCGCCCCGGCGAAGGACCAGTTCAGCATCTCCTGGATCTGCTCGATGATGACCTGGGTGATCATCGTCTCGAAGCGGCCGCCGAGGAAGGCGGGGGTGATGAAGAAGCCGAGCGAGGTGATGAACACCAGGAGCCCGCCGGCGGCGACGCCCGGCAGCGAGAGCGGGAAATAGATCCGCCAGAAGGCGCTGCCCGGCCGCGCACCGAGCGTCAGCCCGGCCTTGACGCTGTTCGGGTCGATCGTCTCCATCACGGAGACCATCGTCAGGATGCAGAGCGGGATCATCGCATGGCTCATGCCGACGATGACGCTCGGCAGGGTGTAGAGCAGGTTGGCCGGCACATCGATCAGGCCGAGCGCCTGCAGGAACTGGTTGATCATGCCCTGCCGGCCAAGCAGCACGAGCCAGCCGAAGGTGCGCACCAGGAAGCTGGTCCAGAATGCCAGCAGCACCCAGAACATCACGCTCGACTTCGCCCGCTGCGAGCGGGTCGCGACCAGATAGGCGACGGGATAGCTGGCGAGCACCGTCGCGACCGTGGTCCACGCCGCGATCTTCAGCGTCACCAGCATGACGTTGACATAGACGTCTGCTGTGAACAGGCGGGCGTAATGGGCCCAGCTGAAGCTGCCGTCTTTCGCCTGGAAGCTCAGCGACAGCAATTGCCCGACCGGCACAAACATCAGTGCCGTCAGGAAGAGCAGAACCGGCAGGCCCTTGAGCCAGCGGCCGGCCGGGCCGGACAAAAGCCCGGGCCGGCTCCAGTCGCGCGCGGCCGCCGCCCGGTTCACTTCTGCCCCCCGGCGTCCTCGGCGAGCACGACGCCGCGCTCCTGCGCCCAGCCGACGAAGACCTTCTCGCCGGCCTTGAGCTGCCGCGCCGCCGGCGCCGTCAATTCGAGGCAGAAGATGGTGCCGAGCCCGTCCAGCGCGACATATTGCCTTGTGGTGCCGCCGACGAAGAGCGTCTCCAGCAGCGTGCCCGCCAGGGCGTTGCCGGCCGCGGGCGCCTGCGGCGTCACCGTCAGGCTTTCCGGCCGCACCATCAGCCTGACTTTGGCGCCGGCGGCCTCGTTGCCGCTGGCCTGCGCGCGGAGGCGGCGCTCCTGCCCGGCGCAGGCCAGTTCGAGCCC
>NZ_JAKFED010000142.1:0-21212 GCF_036675845.1 Allobosea sp.
GCGCCCTACGATGGATCCCGGGCCGAGCTTCGCTCGCCCAGGATGACGGCAGTGACCACGATTGGCGAGGAGGAGACCGCCCCCTCCGGCGCGCCGCCGTGAATGCGACTTGTGCCCCCGGCGAGAGCTCGGAGGCTTCGGCGGGCCCCTTGCCGCGGCCCGCCATGCACTTTCGCGTGAGGCCTGCTCCGGCCCGCCATCTTGTCTTTTGCTGCCTTGCACCCAATAACGCGCCGGAGAAAAGAAATGCTGTATCGCGGTGCCGAAATGCGGCCGCGACCTGATGGGCGAGCAAAATGGGTTTCAAATGCGGTATCGTCGGCCTGCCTAATGTCGGCAAGTCGACCCTGTTCAACGCGCTGACGCAGACCGCGGCGGCACAGGCGGCGAACTATCCCTTCTGCACGATCGAGCCCAATGTCGGCGACGTCGCGGTCCCCGATGAAAGGCTGGAGCAGCTTGCCGCCATCGCCGGCTCGAAGGAGATCATCCCGACCCGGCTGACCTTCGTCGACATCGCCGGCCTGGTCCGCGGCGCCTCCCGGGGCGAAGGGCTCGGCAACCAGTTCCTCGCCAATATCCGCGAATGCGACGCCATCGCCCATGTCGTGCGCTGCTTCGAGGATGGCGACATCACCCATGTCGAGGGCAAGGTCGCTCCGATCAACGACATCGAGATCATCGAGACCGAGCTGATGCTCGCCGATCTCGAGAGCCTCGAGAAGCGCGTCCTGCCGCTGGAAAAGAAGGCCAAGTCCGGCGACAAGGAAGCCAAGGAGCTGGCCGAGCTGATGAACCGCTGCCTCGTGCTGCTGCGCGAGGGCAAGCCGGCCCGCCTCGTCCAGGTCGCCGCCGACGAGCGCAAGGCCTTCGCCATGCTCGGCCTGCTCTCGTCGAAGCCGGTGCTCTATGTCTGCAATGTCGAGGAGGCGAGCGCCGACAAGGGCAACGCCTTCTCCGAGCAGGTCAAGGCACGCGCCGCCGAGGAAGGCGCCGTCGCCGTCGTCGTCTCGGCCAAGATCGAGAGCGAGATCGCGGTGCTGCCGCAGGCCGACCAGAAGGACTATCTCGACGCGGTCGGCCTCGAGGAACCCGGCCTCAACCGGGTGATCCGCGCCGGCTACGCGCTGCTCCACCTCGTCACCTATTTCACCGTCGGCCCCAAGGAGGCCCGCGCCTGGACGATCGAGAACGGCACCAAGGGTCCCGCCGCCGCCGGCGTGATCCACACCGATTTCGAGAAGGGCTATATCCGGGCCGAGACCATCGCCTATCACGACTATGTCGCCAACAAGGGCGAGGCCGGCGCGCGCGAGGCCGGCAAGTTCCGGCTCGAAGGCAAGGAATATGTCGTCGCCGATGGCGACGTGCTGCATTTCCGCTTTGCCAACTGAGCCGGCGCGATGCGGTATTTCGAGGATTTCGTCGCCGGCACCGTCGTCGAGAGCGGATCGCTTGCGGTCTCGCAGGACGACATCCTCGCCTATGCCCGCCGCTTCGACGCGCAGGACTTCCACATCGATCCCGAGGCCGCCAAGGCGAGCTTCGTCGGTGGCCTGATCGCCTCGGGCTGGCATAGCTGCGCGTTGCTGATGCGCCTGGCGGCGGAGGCGGTCTTCCTCGACGCCGCCTCGATGGGCTCTCCGGGCATCGAGGAAGTCAAATGGCTGCGGCCGGTGAAGCCGGGCGATGTCCTCAGGCTGCGCCAGACCATCGCTGAGACCAAGGAATCACGCTCGCGCCCGGAAATGGGATTGGTGCGCTTCCGCTTCGAGTTGCTGAACCAGCGCGACGAGCCGGTTCTCGAACAGCTCAACTGGGTGATGATCGGCCGCCGTGGCTCCGGCTTCGAGGCACCGGCCGGCGATTGGCTCGCCCATTCGCCGAGCTATGTCGCGCCGAACCGGACCAGCGAGGTCGAGGCCGCAACCGGCGCCTCGGCTCCGGCTCGCTTTTTCGACGATCTTATCGTCGGCGAGAGCCATGAGCTCGGCAGCCTGGTCTTCACCCCGGAGGAGATCGTTGCCTTCGCCCGCTCCTTCGATCCCCAGCCCTTCCATATGGACGAGGCGGCCGCCCGCAACAGCTCCTTCGGCGGGCTCTGCGCCTCGGGCTGGCACACCGCCGCCGGCTGGATGGCCGCGATGGTGGTTCACCGCCGCCGCCAGGAGGCCGCGTTCGGCAGCGGCCCCGCGCCACGCCTCGGCCCCTCCCCCGGCTTCAAGAATCTGCGCTGGCTGAAGCCGGTCTATGCCGGCGACCGCATCACCTACCACTCCCGGATCGCCGACAAGCGCGCCAGCGCCTCGCGCCCGCAATGGGGCCTGTTCTTCCACCAGAACAGCGGCGTCAACCAGAACGGCGAGACCGTGTTCAGCTTCGAGGGCTGCGCCTTCGTCGAGCGCAAGAGCCGAGTCCGTCTCTCGCTTTGAGAAAGAGACCGTTTTTCCGGTCAGCTTGCGGCGCAAGCTGACCGGAACGCGCTCTTGAACTGATCAGCCGGCGATGCGCTGCGGCGTCGCCTGCCGGCTCGCAGTTTCGATGCGGTCGCGGCCGTTGCGCTTGGCGGCATAGAGCGCATCATCGGCGCGGGCATGGAGGCTCGTGCCGTCCAGCGGCCCCTCCCCGGCGCAAAGCCCGATCGAGACCGTCACCCCCGTCAGCTCCGCATGCAGCGTTTGCCAGGGCACCAGCGCCAGGGCGCGGCGGATGGCGGTCGCGATCTCGTGGACGGTCTCGATCCGCAGGCCGCAAAGCAGGATGCCGAACTCCTCGCCCCCGATCCGCGCCACCAGTGCCGAAACCGGCCGCACCTGATCCGCGACGACTTCCGCGATAACTTTGAGGCAGGCATCGCCCACCAGATGGCCGAAGCGGTCGTTGATCGACTTGAAGTGATCGACGTCGATCATCATCAGCGCGAGCGGCTGCGGAAGCGCGACCGCATCGGCGAGACCCGCGACGAAGCGACGGCGGTTGGCGAGGCCGGTCAGCCCGTCCGTCTCGGCCAGTTCCGCCAGTGCCGCATTGGCCCGGCGCAGCGCCTCCTGGGCTTCCAGCAATTCCATCTGCTGGCGCTTGGCGACCGTGATGTCGGCATGGGTGAAGAAGCTGAGGCCGCCGGTGCTGTGCCGCGCGATCAGCCTGAGCCAGCGTTGGCCCGGCAGCTCGATTTCGAAGGGCACGCCGTCATAGCGCAAGCCGTTGCTGATTGCCGCGCGCCAGGCCCCTGCGGGCGAGGCGCCGCGCCAGCACCAGGCGATGATCTCGTTCAGCGTGCGGCCGACGACGGGCCTGCCGCGGGGCAGATCGTATAGCCGCCGAAAGGCATTGTTCGCCGCGATCACGCGCTCCTTCGTATCCAGGATCGTCGCCCCGTCGGGAATGAAGGGCAGCGCGTCGATGATCGGCAGCACCAGCTCGGGCGCCGTCTCCGCATGGCTCTCGACATCGAGCCGCTGCCACAGGCGAACACGGCCGCCGTCGGGCGCACGCAGCGAAGACGCGCGAAGCCTGCGGCCGTGATGGATGAACTCGAAGGGCTGCGTCTGGTTCTCGTGGCGAGCGACGCCCTCCGAGACATGTCGCTCGATGTCCGGCAACTCTTCAGGCGGCAGGCGGCCGCGATAGAAGCGCAGCAGATTGTCGCCATAAGGCTCGCCGACGTAGATCACGCCTTCGTCCTCGGGGAACAATTGCAGGAAGGTACTGTTCCAGCCCACGGCCCTCATCTCCGCATCGTATTCGCAGGCCCCAATACCGAGGGCGTCGAGCGAATCGTGCAGATAGCGCGAGAGCTTCATCCTCCTGTCCTTAGACGAGAGGCCTTAACAAGCAGTAAGATGCGTCCTTAAGATCAACCGACCTTTCCGTAACCGGAGAACTTCGCCGAGACGCGCGCCATCTCGGCCGCATCGAGGATGACCGGCTCGAGCCCGGAGGCCAGCAGGTCGAGATACTGCCCCGCCAGGTTCTCCACCTCGGCGACGATGGTGTGGGCGCCGGCGAGGCCCCCGCCGAGCGCGATCACGCCGTGATTGGCGAGCAGCACCGCCTTGCGACCCTCCAGCGCCCTGACGGCGTTCGCCGCCAGTTCCGGCGTGCCGAAGGTGGCGTATTCGGCGCAGCGCACATCGGCGCCGCCACAAAGCGCGATCATGTAGTGGAAGGCCGGGATGCCGCGCCGGGCGCTGGCGAGCGCGGTCGCACGCGGCGAATGGGTATGCACGATCGCCTGCGCGTCGGGACGCGCCTTGTAGATCTCGGTGTGGAACGGCCATTCGGAGGACGGCTTGCCGGCCCCCGCCAGAACGGCGCCATCGAGCGCGAGATGGATCAGGTCTTGCGGACGCGTCTTCGCATAGGGCAGGCCGGACGGCGTGATCAGCAGCCCGCCTTCGAAGCGGGCCGAGACATTGCCCGATTTCGAGGGGCAGAAACCGGCACGGTCGATCGCCTGCGCCACCTCGACGATTTGCTGGCGAAGTTCGGTCTCGGTCATTTCGCGCGCTCCTGCGCCAGTTCGGGAAAGAGCCGGCTCAGGCCCTCGAAGCTCGCCGGCGCAACGCCGCGCTCGGTGACGAGGCCGGTGACGAGCCGGGCCGGCGTGACGTCGAAGGCCGGATTGGCCGCCACGCTGCCCGGCGCCGTCACCTGGAAACTGCCCGGCTGGCCATCTTCGCCGAGCCCCCAGAGATGCGTGACCTCGCGGGCCGAGCGCTCCTCGATCGGGATATCGCTCAGGCCATCGCGCAGCGACCAGTCGATCGTCGGCGAAGGCAGCGCGACATAGAACGGCACGCCATTGTCGCGCGCCGCCAGCGCCTTGAGATAGGTGCCGATCTTGTTGGCGACATCGCCGGTCGCGGTCGTCCGGTCGGTCCCGACGATCACCATGTCGACCTCGCCCTGCTGCATCAGATGGCCGCCGGCATTGTCGGCGATCACCGTATGCGGCACGCCATGGGCGCCGAGCTCGTAGGCGGTCAGCGCCGCACCCTGGTTGCGCGGCCGCGTCTCGTCGACCCAGACATGGACCGCGAGCCCTACGTCATGCGCCAGGTAGATCGGCGCCAGCGCCGTGCCCCAGTCGACGGTCGCGAGCCAGCCGGCATTGCAATGCGTCAGGATATTGATCCGCTCCCCCGCCGGCTTGCCGGCAGCGAGGCTGCGGATCAGCCCGAGCCCGTGCTCGCCGATGGCGCGACAGAGCGCGACATCCTCGTCGCAGATCGCCGCGGCCTCGGCATAAGCCGCGGCAGCGCGCTCCGCGACGGCCACGCCGATCAGCCGGGCCCGCATCCGCGCCAGCGCCCAGTGCAGGTTGACCGCTGTCGGCCGCGTCGCGCCGAGCAGGGCAAGCGCCTGCTCCAGCGCCGGATCGGCGGCGTCGGCCCGCAAGGCGAGCGCCACGCCATAGGCGGCGGTGGCGCCGATCAGCGGCGCACCGCGCACCGTCATGTGGCGGATCGCGCCGGCCGTCTCCCCGACAGTCGAGAGCCTGGCCGTCTCGAAGCTGAAAGGCAGCTTCGTCTGGTCGATGACGACGACGCTCCAGCCATCCTCGCCGAGCCAGATCGTGCGATAGGCCTTGCCGCCGATCTTCATGCCGACCTCAATGTCCCGGGAAGGAGACCAGCGTGCGAACCGGCACGCCGAGCCGGCGGATCTTGTCGGCGCCGCCGAGATCCGGCAGGTCGACGATGAAGCAGGCGGCGACCACCTCGGCGCCGAGCGAGGAGAGCAGCTTGACCGCGCCCTCCGCCGTGCCGCCGGTCGCGACCAGGTCGTCGACGAGCAGCACGCGCTCGCCGCGCACGACCGCATCCTTGTGAACCTCGATCTCGTCCGTGCCGTACTCCAGCGAATAGGGCATGCTCACCGTCTCGAAGGGCAGCTTGCCTTTCTTGCGCACCGGCACGAAGCCGGCCGAGAGCTGGTGCGCGACCGCGCCGCCGAGAATGAAGCCGCGCGCCTCGATCCCGGCGATCTTGGCGATCTTCAGTCCCGCGAAAGGCTGCACCAGCTCGTCGACGGCGCGCCGGAAGGCACGCGCATCGCCGAGCAGCGTGGTGATGTCGCGGAACAGAATTCCGGGCTTCGGGTGATCGGGAATGGTCCGGATCGCGTTCTTCAGGTCGGAGAAGGGGGTCCGGTCCATCAGGTCTTCCATCGGCTGCGTCGCCTCCTCTTAGAGCCGGATGCGAAAAAGTGGAAACCGGTTTTTCGCGATCATCCTGCTCTAACTCCTTGATGAGAGACGGATTCAGCTTTCGAGAAAGATGCGCGCGCCGGTTCCACGATGTTCAGCCGGCGGGCTTCAGCACCCGCCCCGCCACCGCGTCGAGCCTGGCGACGAGCGCCGGGTCGCGGAACTCCGGCGCCGTGACGATGGCGAAGTCGAGGGCGTTATGCGAGCCCGCCGGGCAAGGCTGGCGCTCGGCCGGGAAGTCGGCGGCGAGCCTCGCCACCAGCCGGCGCGCCTTGTCGGCGTTCTCGTGCAGCACGGCGATCACCGAGGCGACGTCGACCGCAGCATGCTCCTCGTGCCAGCAATCATAGTCGGTCACCATCGCGACGGTGGCGTAGGTGATCTCCGCCTCGCGGGCGAGCTTGGCCTCCGGCATCGCCGTCATGCCGATCAGGTCGTAGCCGAGACCCTTATAGGTCAGCGATTCGGCATAGGTCGAGAATTGCGGCCCTTCCATCGTCACCAGCGTGCCGCCGCTGACGAAGGGCAGGCCCTCGGCCTTCGCGGCCTCGGCGATCCGCTCCTGCAGGGCCGGGCCGACCGGGTGCGCCAGCGAGACATGGGCGACGCAGCCCTTGCCGAAGAACGAGCCTTGCCGGCCCGCCGTGCGGTCGACGAACTGGTCGACCAGCACGAACAGGCCGGGATAGAGCTCGGCCTTGTAGGAGCCGCAGGCCGAGAGCGAGACCAGGTCGGTGACGCCGGCGCGCTTCAGCACGTCGATATTGGCGCGGTAGTTGATCTCGGATGGCGGGATCGCATGGCCGCGGCCATGGCGCGGCAGGAAGACGATCCTGGTTGCGCCGATACGGCCGAAGCGCAGCGCGTCGGACGGCTCGCCCCAGGGGCTTTCGATGCGCTCCTCGCGCAAGTCCGTCAGCCCCGGCAGGTCGTAGATGCCCGAACCGCCGATGATGCCCAGAACCGCCTCGGCCATGTTCAGCTCCCGAAATCTGCCCGGATAAGGATCGCGATTCGGTGACAGCCGCAACACGGCGGCTCTACCCGACCGAACGCATCCCGGAACCTTGTCGATAAAGGCTCAGCACGGGTCCCGGACCGGCGCCGCTTCGCGGCTTGTCCGGGACGACCAGCTTGAACTCGCGATCCACAAATGAAAAAGGCCCCGTTTCCGGGGCCCTCTTCGACTTCAGTCTCGCTCAGTGCGCCGCCGCGTGATCGGGCAGGCGCGACCAGACCTTCTTCTTGGTGTAGTAGAGCAGCCCCGCGAAGATGATCAGGAACAGCATCACCTGCATGCCGGTGCGCTTGCGCGCCTCGAGATGCGGCTCGGCCATCCACATCATGAAAGCCGAGACGTCCTTTGCATACTGCGCCACCGTCTCCGGCACCGGCGACTTGCCGTCGGGGCCCTTGGGATACTCGACCTGCCCGTCGCTGATCGGCGGCGGCATCGCGATCAGATGGCCCGGCATATAGGTGTTGAAATACTGGCCCGGCAGCAAAGTCGTGCCCGCCGGCGGCTCGGTATAGCCCCGCAACAGGGCGGTGATGTAGTCCGGACCCTGCTCCTGGTACTGCGTGAAGATGTCGAAGACGAACTGGGGGAAGCCGCGCTCATAGGTGCGCGCCTTGGCCAGGACCGAGAGGTCCGGCGGGAAGGCGCCGCCATTGGCCGCGCGCGCCGCCTGCTCGTTCGGGAACGGCGCCGGGAAGGGATCGGCCGCCCGGCCCGGCCGGTCGAACATCTCGCCGGTATCGTTGGGGCCGTCCTTGACCGTATAGGTCGCCGCCAGCGCCGCCACCTGCGAGGCGGTGAAGCCCGGCCCACCCGGCTGCGCCAGGTTGCGCAGCTTGATCAGGTTCATCGAGTGGCAGTTGGCGCAGACTTCCTTGACGACCTTGAAGCCGCGCTGGAGCTGGGCCTGGTCGAACTTGCCGAAGGGACCGGAGAAGGACCAGGTCTCGGCCGGCGGCTTGATGCGGTCGCCAGCGCCGAAGGCCGGGCCGGCCAGCGCCACGGCGGCAAGGCCGGCGGCGAGCGAGAGACGGAACGGGATCATGCGCATCGTCTCATCAACCCTTGGCGTTCGGTTCGGAGGCGGTGGCGGCGCCGAGGCGCGCGCCCGAACCGCCCTTGATGCTGGCCAGCACCGAATCCGCGATGGAAGTCGGCAGGGGCCGCGGCCGCTCGAAGATGCCGATCAGCGCCAGCGCGACGAAGAAGCCGAAATAGAGCGCGGTGAAGATCTGCGAGGCGATGACGTAGCCGCCCTCGGCCGGCATCGCGCCGAGATAGCCCAGGCCGATGCAGACCACGACGAAGGCCCAGAAGAACTGGCGCGCGATCGGGCGATAGGTCATCGACTTGACCTTGGAGGTGTCGATCCAGGGCAGGAAGGCCAGGACCACGATGGCCGCACCCATGGCGAGGACGCCGCCGAGCTTGTCGGGAATGGCGCGCAGGATCGCGTAGAAGGGCAGGAAGTACCATTCCGGCACGATATGGGCAGGCGTCGCCGCCGGGTTCGCCGGGATATAGTTGTCGGCATGGCCCATGAAGTTCGGCTGGTAGAACACGAAATAGCTGAACACGAAGATGAAGCAGACCATCCCGAACACGTCCTTGATGGTCGCATAGGGGGTGAACGGCACCGTGTCCTTGGCGACGTTCTTCACCTCGACGCCGGTCGGGTTGTTCTGGCCGACATGGTGCAGCGCCCAGATGTGCAGGATGACCACGCCGAAGATCATGAACGGCAGCAGGTAGTGCAGCGAGAAGAAGCGGTTCAGCGTCGGATTGTCGACCGAATAGCCGCCCCAGAGGAAGGTGACGATCGTCTCGCCGACCACCGGCAGGGCCGAGAACAGATTGGTGATGACGGTCGCGCCCCAGAACGACATCTGACCCCAGGGCAGGACATAGCCCATGAAGGCGGTGGCCATCATCAGGAGGAAGATGACGACGCCGAGGATCCAGAGCACCTCGCGGGGCGCCTTGTACGAGCCGTAATAGAGGCCGCGGAAGATGTGGATGTAGACGGCGACGAAGAACATCGAGGCGCCGTTGGAGTGCAGATAGCGCAGCAGCCAGCCATAGTTCACGTCGCGCATGATGTGCTCGACGGAGTTGAACGCCATCGTCGCATGCGGCGTGTAGTGCATCGCCAGGACCACGCCGGTGACGATCTGCGCCACCAGCATGAACATCAGGATGCCGCCGAAGGTCCAGAGATAGTTCAGATTGCGCGGCACCGGGTAGGACACCGCCGAATCATGCACCAGCCGCACGATCGGCAGGCGGGCATCGAGCCAGCGCTCGAAACCCGTCTTGGGTTGATAGGTGCTGTGACCGCTCATGCTGCTTGCCTCAAGCTCTCTCAAATCCGCCGAATGCCGTCCTCGCCCGTCTTCCGGGCTCAGCCGATCTTGATCTTGGTGTCCGCGTTGAATGCATAGGGCGGCACCGGCAGGTTCAACGGCGCGGGTCCCTTGCGGATGCGGCCGGAGGAATCATAGTGCGAGCCGTGGCAGGGGCAGAACCAGCCGTCGAAATCGCCCTTCGGGTCGCCGGGCGCGTTGCCGAGCGGCACGCAGCCGAGATGGGTGCAGTTGCCATAGACGACGAGGAACTGCTCGTGGCCTTCCTTGACGCGGTCCTTGTCGGCCTGCGGGTCGGGCAGGCTGGCGAGGTTGACGGCGCGCGCCTCGTCGATCTCCTTCTTGGTGCGGTGACGCACGAAGATCAGCTTGCCGCGCCAGAACAGCTTGATCGCCTGGCCTTCCGCGATCGGCGCGAGGTCGAGCTCGATCGGGGCGCCGGCGGCGACCGTCTCCGCGTCAGGCGCCAGCTGGCTGATCAGCGGCACCAGAACCGCACCGGCCCCCACGATGCCTGCCGCCCCTGTCGCCAGCATCAGGAAGTCGCGGCGGGTGGTCTCGGTGCCTGTCGTCTCGGTCGCGTGCGCCACGATCCAATTCCCTACTCGACCGCCGGCCCTGCCGGCTCAAACAATGTCCCGCGCCCGCCATGCGAACGCCGGCGCCATGCCGCGGTGAGGCAGCGTATCGGCTCGGGGCTCTTTGGCATGCAGTTTTGATGAAGTCTACTGTCGCTCGCGCCGCAGCCTATCGCATCGCAGCAACCCCGCCGCGCGGCAGGCTCAGGCCGGAATCTGGTCGCTGTCGGCCAAAGCCAGGAAGCCGCCCGACTGGCGGGCCCAGAGCCGGGCGTAGAGTCCGCCGCGCGCCACCAGCTCGGCATGGCTGCCGGAATCGACGATCCGGCCCTTGTCGAGCACGATCAGCCGGTCGAGCGCGGCGATCGTCGAGAGCCGGTGGGCGATGGCGATCACCGTCTTGCCCTCCATCAGCGCGGTGAGTTGCGCCTGGATCTCGGCTTCCACCTCCGAATCGAGCGCCGAGGTCGCCTCGTCGAGGATCAGGATCGGCGCATCCTTGAGCAGCACGCGGGCGATCGCGATGCGCTGGCGCTGGCCGCCCGAAAGCTTGACGCCGCGCTCGCCGACGCGTGATTCGAACCCCTTGCGCCCGTCCTGGTCGGTCAGCTCGATCACGAAGTCATGGGCGGCGGCGCGCCGCGCCGCCTCCGCGATCTCGGCTGCCGTCGCGCCGATCCGGCCATAGGCGATGTTGTCGCCGATCGAGCGGTGCAGCAGCGAATTGTCCTGCGTCACCATGCCGATCTGCGCCCGCAGCGATTCCTGCGTGACGGCGGCGATGTCCTGCCCGTCGATCAGGATGCGCCCGCCTTCGAGCGGGTAGAGGCGCAGGAGCAGGTTGACCAGCGTCGACTTGCCGGCCCCGGAAGGCCCGACCAGGCCGACCTTCTCGCCGGGACGGATCTCCAGGTCGAGGCCCTCGAACAGCCCGCCCCTGCGGCCGTAATTGAAGCGGACATGCTCGAAGCGGACCGCGCCTGCGGTGACCGCGAGCGGCGTCGCCTCGGGCGCGTCCGTCAGGTCGTGCGGCTTGGCGATCGTCTCCATGCTCTCCTGCACCGAGCCGATGTTCTCGAAGATGCCGCGCACGAGATGGATCAGCCAGCTCGACATCTGGACGAGGCGCAGGACGAGACCGATTGCCGCAGCCACCGCGCCCGGGCTCATCTCGCCCTGGCTCCAGAGCAGCAGGCAGAGCCAGGCCGTGGCGACGACGAGCAGGCTGTTCATCGTCTGCAGGATGACGCTGACGCCGGTGATCAGCCGCGACAGGTTCAGGAACGAATCGTTCCAGCGCGTCAGCGAATCGCGCACCGCAGAGCGTTCGGCGTCGGCGCGGGCGAAGAGCTTGACCGTCAGGATGTTGGTGTAGGCGTCGACGATCCGCCCGGTCGTCGTCGAGCGGCCGAGCGAGTTCGCCTCGGAGCGCTTCTTGGCGCGCGGCACGAAATAGATCAGCAGCCCGACATAGGCCGCAAGCCAGATGATCACCGGCAAAGCGAGCCAGAGGCTGGTCGAACCGAAGAAGCCGATCGCCACCGAGGCGAAGATCAGCGCGTACCAGAGGTCGTCGATCACCTCGATGGTGGCGCCGCGGATCGCCTGCCCTGCCTGGATCACCCGCGCCGAGAGCCGCCCGGCGAAGTCGTTCTGGAAATAGGAGAGCGCATGGCCGAGCGTGTAGACATGGTTGCGCCAGCGGATCTGGTTGGTGATCTGCGGCACCACGACCTGGTCGACGATGGCGTGGTTGGCGAAATAGACCAGCGGCCGGACCACGACGAGCAGGAACGCCGCGCCGGCCAGCAGCCAGCCATGCTCGCGGAACACCGTTTCGGGTGACTGGGTGGCCAAGAGGTCGACGAACCAGCCGACCATCAGATACATCGCCGCCTCGATGCCGGAAAAGCCGAGGCCGGTCAGCATGATCAGCGCCATCCAGCCCTTCACGCCCCGGATATGGTGCCACATGAAGGGAAGGACGCCGCGCGGCGGCGTCGTCGTCTCGTCGAACGGCTCGAAGACGTCGACGCGGCTTTCGAGGAAGCGGAAAAGCGGGGCGAACATGGAACCGCTCTCCTCGGACAGGGGTGGTGGTGCTGCTGCCTGCTATATGGGCCGCCTGACAGCCGAGGGCCAGAGCATGGCCCTGCCGCAGCTTGACGCCCGCCGCGCGCCGGCCGCATGAGGCTGGCCCATGCTGCGTCTCGCCCTCTACCAGCCCGATATTCCGCAGAACGCCGGCACGATGATCCGCATGGCCGCCTGCCTCGGCGTCGCCGTCGATATCGTCGAGCCGGCCGCCTTCGACGTCTCCGACCGCAATTTCCGCCGCTCGGGCATGGATTACCTCGAGCGCGCCGCGATCATGCGGCATGATTCGTTCGCCGTCTTCGACGCATGGCGCCGCGAGGCCGGCCACCGCCTCGTGCTCGCCGAGACCGACGGCGCTGTCGCGCATACGGCGTTTGCCTTCCAGCCCGGCGACATCGTGGTGGTCGGCCGCGAATCGGCCGGTGTTCTTCCCGATGTCTATGCGACAGCCGATGCCAGCGTGCATGTGCCAATGCGCCACGGCCTGCGCTCGTTGAATGTCGCGCTGGCGGCGGCCATCGTTCTCGGCGAGGCGTTGCGGCAAGTGGATGGCTATCCAAGGAACCGCGGGGAACCCCTCTCCTGTAAGGAGAGGGGCAGGGGTGAGGTGTAGGCCGTTGGAAGCCGGGGCAAGGTGGTGGTGAGCGCTCGCTTCTCGGGTTTGCGGGCCTACACCTCACCCTGCCCTCTCCTTACAGGAGAGGGTTCCCCGCGCTTTGATGAAGTTGAAGTGAGCGCGGACGAGATCAATGCACGACCAGCGGACTCCGATATCCCCTTCCAGCCTGGCATTGGCCGAGGCGCTGAAACCGCGCGCCGCCGCCTGGTTCGAAAGCCTGCGCGACCGCATCTGCGCCGCCTTCGAGGCTTTGGAGGATGAGGCGACCGGCCCTTACCCGCCCGAGGCCGCAGCACCCGGCCGCTTCGTCCGCACGCCCTGGCAGCGCCGCAACCATGACGGCGCCGCCGGCGGCGGCGGCATGATGTCGCTGATGGCGGGCCGCGTCTTCGAGAAGGTCGGCGTCCATGTCTCGACCGTGCATGGCAGCTTCCAGCCGGAATTCGCCGGTCAGATCCCCGGCGCCGCCGAGGACCCGCGCTTCCATGCCACCGGCATCTCGCTGATCGCCCATCCCTGGAACCCGCACGCGCCGACCGTGCACATGAACACCCGTTTCGTTGTGACGACGAAGCCCTGGTTCGGTGGCGGCGCCGACCTGACGCCGGTGCTGGTGCGCCGCCGCGAGCAGGACGATCCCGACGCACAGGCCTTCCACGCCGCCATGCGCGCGCCCTGCGAGGCGCATGCCGCTGTCGCCGACTATGAGCGCTTCAAGAGCTGGTGCGACGAGTACTTCTTCCTGAAGCATCGGGGCGAGGCGCGCGGCATCGGCGGCATCTTCTACGATTACCTGTGGAGCGGCGAGCCGGAGGCCGACTTCGCCTTCACCCGCGCCGTCGGCGAGGCCTTCCTCGACATCTATCCGAAGATCCTGCGCGCCAATCTCGGTACGCCCTGGAGCGAGGCCGACCGGCACGAGCAGCAGGTCCGCCGCGGCCGCTATGTCGAATTCAACCTGCTCTACGACCGCGGCACGATCTTCGGGTTGCGCACCGGCGGCAATGTCGATTCGATCCTGTCGTCCATGCCACCGACGGTGCGCTGGCCGTAGCGCCTCCCTTTCCGCCATCGGTGTCGTCGCGGACAAGCCGCATCAGCGGCGCCGATCCGGGACCCATGCCTGAGCCTCGATCGGGCAGGCTCAGGCATGGGTCCCGGGTCTTCCTTCGGTCGCCTGGGACGATTGCCTTATGTCGCAGGCGCCCCATCGCGGACAGCCACCCTGGCGACCAGCGCCATCTGCTCCTCGCGCCCGGCAGGGCAGCCGGCGGCGATCCAGTCGCGGCGCGCCTGCTCCAGAATCCGTCCGACGGCCGGGCCGGCCGCGATCCCGAGCGACACGACGTCCTTGCCGCTCGGCAGGAAGGTCGGCGTCCGGCCGAGCCCGGCGATGAGTTCCTGGACCTCGGCGCCGCGACCGGCATCCGCGACGGCATTCGCCAGCACCAGCCCGGCGGCGACGGCATCGGCCCCGACGCGGCGCGCGCTCTCGCGCAGTCCGGCGAGCGAGGGCAATTCGACACGCCCCGACAGCGCCTCCAACGCGAGCGCGATCCGCTCGATCCGGTCCAACTCGGCGTTCGACAGGCGCAACTTCTCGCGCAACCGCGTCGCATCCTCCCGTGTCGCCACCGCCAGCGCCGCCAGCCGGAAGGCCGGGTAGACGCCGTCCCCCGGCGCATCGGCGATCGCGGCGAAGCGCGAAAGCTGCGGCACGCCGCCGATAACCGGCACCAGCAGCCCCGCCCCGGCCATCGCCCGCAAGGTCGCCGGCGCCCGAGGCGCGACGAGGAGTTTCAGCAGCTCGGCCCGCACCCGTTCGCGCGACAATCCCTCCAGCCCGGCCCGGCCCGCCGTGCAGGCCGCGAGCCCGTCCCTGTCCGGTTCGCCGGCGCCGTAGCGGGCATGGAAGCGGAAGAAGCGCAGAATCCGCAGATAATCCTCGGCGATGCGGTCCCGCGCCTGGCCGATGAAGCGGACCCGGCGGGCCGCCAGATCGTCGAGCCCCCCGGCATAGTCGTGCAGGGCCCCGGCGGCATCGAGCCCGAGCGCGTTGATGGTAAAGTCGCGCCGCAGCGCGTCCTGCCGGAAGTCCCGCCCGAAGGCGACGACGGCATGGCGGCCATCGGTCTCGACATCGCGGCGCAGCGTCGTCACCTCGAAGGGCGTACCCGCGACGACGACCGTGATCGTGCCGTGCTCGATCCCGGTTGGCACCGGTTTGAAGCCGGCGGCCTTCGCCCGGCGCGCCGTCTCCTGCGGCAGCGCGGTCGTGGCGACGTCGATATCCGCTACCTTCTCGCCGAGCAGCGCGTTGCGGACGGCGCCGCCGACGATGCGCGCCTCCTCGCCGTCGCGGTTCAAGGCCGCCATCAGCGCGGCGATGTCGGCCCGCGCCAGCAGCGGGCCGAGCCGGCCATGCTCAGGGCCTGTCATTGAACTGGCCCGGCACCAGCCGGCCGTCCTCGACATGCGGCGGCACGAAGGCGCCCTGGTGCCGCGGCGCAACGATGCCGGCATAGATGAAGGAGGCGATGCCGAGCACCATCCCGACCACGGAGAGCCAGAACAGATGGCCGCTCCAATGCTCGACGTCGAACGGATTGCGCTTCCGGATCACGAGATAGCCCGCGAACAGGCAGAACGGCAGGACGAAGAGCAGAAACTCCTCGATCAGCATGCGCAGCATCAGGCGTGACCTATCCCCATGAGCATGATGCCGAAAACGGGCTTCCGGTTTTTGGGCGGCATCATGCTTTTCTCATAAGCCTCGGCCGGCGAGCCGCTCGTAGAGATTGCGGATCATCCCGGCCGTGGCGCCCCAGATATAGCGATCGCCATGCGGCATCGCATAGTAGGTACGTTGCCGCCCCTTCCATTCGCGGGCATGGCGCTGGTGGTTGGCCGGATCCATCAGGAAGGCGAGCGGCGTCTCGAAGGCCTCGTCGACCTCGGCCGGGTTGATCGTCAGGGTCAGGGGCGGCTCGATGAGCCCGACCACCGGCACGACGCGATAGCCGGTGCCGGTCAGATAGGCGTCGAGATAGCCGATCGTCCGGACCCGGTCGCGCGCCAGCCCGATCTCTTCCTCGGCCTCGCGCAGCGCCGCGACCAGGGGCGAACCGTCGACCGCATCGACCCGGCCTCCGGGAAAGGCGATTTGGCCCGAATGGCTGCGCAGTGCCGTCGCCCGCCGCGTCAGCAGCACCGTCGGCCCGGCCGGATGCAGCACGATCGGGATCAGCACCGCCGCTGCGATCGCGCCGGCCTCGTCCGGGATCTCGGCCGGCCCCTCCTGCAGGTCGTGATCGCCGCGCGGCCGGGCGATCAGGTCGCCAGGCGCAGGCGGCGTCTCGCGCAGCCGCCCCGCCAACATCCGGGCGATGTCGCCGGCGTTCCAATCCTGCACCGGCCGCAGCAGCCGCTCTGAAACCGGCATCACAGTCCCTCGATCTCGCTCGCCGGCGCAACGATATAGAAGGCCCCGGCCACCGCGACGCCGAACTGCGCGATGCCGTCGACCTCGCGCACCTCGCCCAGCGCCAGCAGGTCATAGGTCAGCGCCCGCGTCACCCGCGCCCAGAGATCGCGCCGGACATGGACATAGGGCTTCACCCCGTCGCCTTGCGAGCGCTCGAAGCGAAGCGGATGCTCGCCATCGACATTCACGACCTCGTCGACCTGGGTCCGGAAGGCGATGCTGCGCCCGGCGCCCTCCCCCGAGAGCGCCATCTCGACCGCCTGGAACGGCGCGTCCGCGACCTTGATCCCGACTTTCTCGACCGGGGTCACGAGAAAGTAATCGGCGCCCTCGCGCCACAGCACCGAGGAGAAGAGCCTGACCAAAGCCGGCCGCCCGATCGGCGTGCCGAGATAGAACCAGGTGCCGTCGCTGGCGATGCGCATGTCGAGATCGCCGCAAAAAGGCGGGTTCCAGCGCTCCACCGGCGGCAGGCCGCGCGCTTTTGCGCCGCCGAGCGCACCCAGCAGCCGGTCCATGGCGCTTCCCGTCTCACTCATCTGTGACCTGCTCCCTTGCGTCCGGCATGCCGGTTGCATCGCTTTCTCGCCTTGAACTCTACATAATCGTGAAGCGCACTGTTGTGCACCGCCGCTCCCGGGCCCTTGAGCGGGCCCCCGCCGGGGCCCACAGTCCGGATTACATGTCATGGCCGCGCCGCGGCGAGGCTGAAGGAGATCGCCATGGTGGCGCAAGCCCGCGCACAGTCCCCGGAAGCCGGGACTCCGATCAACCTCGACGACGGGGTCGTCGAGGCGGCCGAGGCGGCGCTCGCCGCCATCGGCGCCGCGCGCGACGAGATCGGCCAGGTGATCTTCGGCCAGCAGAAGGTCGTCGATCTCTCGCTGGTCACGCTTCTCGCCGGCGGCCACGGCCTGCTCGTCGGCGTGCCCGGCCTCGCCAAGACCAAGCTCGTCGAGGCGATGGGCACGGTGCTCGGCCTCTCGGCGCGGCGTGTGCAGTTCACGCCCGATCTGATGCCTTCCGACATTCTCGGTTCCGAGGTGCTCGACGAGAGCGCCGACGGCAAGCGCCATTTCCGCTTCATCCGGGGCCCGGTCTTCGCCCAGCTCCTGATGGCGGACGAGATCAACCGCGCCTCGCCACGCACCCAGTCGGCGCTGCTCCAGGCGATGCAGGAGCACCATGTCACCGTCGCCGGCGAGCGGCATGACCTGCCGGCGCCCTTCCATGTCCTCGCCACCCAGAACCCGATCGAGCAGGAGGGCACCTATCCGCTGCCCGAAGCCCAGCTCGACCGCTTCCTGCTCCAGATCGACGTCGACTACCCCGATCGCGAGGCCGAGCGCCGCATCCTGCTCGAGACCACCGGCTCGGCCGAGCACAAGCCGGCGCAGGCGATGACCGCCGAGACGCTGATGTCGACGCAGCGGCTGGTGCGCCGCCTGCCGGTCGGCGAGGCGGTGGTCGACGCCATTCTCGACCTCGTCCGTGCCGCACGGCCGGGCGATGGCGACAAGGCCGTCACCGACAAGCTCGCCTGGGGACCGGGCCCGCGCGCCAGCCAGGCGCTGACGCTCGCCGCCCGCGCCCGCGCTCTGGTCGAGGGCCGGCTCGCGCCCTCGATCGACGATGTCGCGGCGCTGGCCGCGCCGGTGCTGAAGCACCGCATCGCTCTGACCTTCGCCGCCCGCGCCGATGGCGAGACCGTGGAGAGTGTCGTCGCCAGGCTGGTCGAGCGCCTGGGATGAGGGAAAGCTGATGCTGCGCACGCGCGTCCTCGGCCCGTCCGAACGTCAGCCGGCCCGGCCGGTCCTCAAGGCGTCGCTCGACCTGGCCGCGCGCCTGCCGCGGCTGGTGCTCGAGGCGCGCCGCGTCTCGGCCAGCGTACACGGCATCCATGGCCGCCGCCGCTCCGGCCCCGGCGAGACCTTCTGGCAGTACCGGCCGCTGGTCACCGGCGAGGCCGCCTCGCGCATCGACTGGCGCCGTTCGGCCAGAGACGGCCATCTCTTCGTGCGCGAGCGCGAATGGGAGGCCTCGCACGCCATCTGGCTGTGGATCGACCGCTCCGCCTCGATGGGCTTCTCCTCCTCGCTCGCGCTGGCCAGCAAGGTCGACCGCGCCCTCGTCGCCGGCTTCGCGCTGGCGGAAACCCTGGTCGCGGGCGGCGAGCGCGTCGGCCATATGGGGCTGACGCGGGCGCTCGCCTCGCGCCGCATCGTCGAATCGCTGGCACAGGCGATCCTCGCCGACCGGCATGGCGGCGAGGCCGACCTGCCGCCGGACCAGCCGCTGCCGCGCCTCGCCGACGCCATCCTGATCACCGACGCGCTCACGCCGGCGGAAGGGCTGGCGAAGCGCATCGCGACCATGGCGAGCAGCGGCGCCCGGGGCCATCTGCTGCTGATCGTCGACCCGATCGAGGAGACCTTCCCCTTTTCCGGCCAGGCCGAACTGTTCGATCTCGAGGACGGTCTGTCACTGCGCGTCGGCGATGCCGGCGCCTGGGGCCAGGAATACCGCCAGCGCCTGCAGGCGCATCGCGATGCCATCCGCGAGGCCTGCCGCCATGCCGGCTGGACGCTGACCCTGCACCGGACCGACCGCCCCGCCAGCGAGGGCGTGCTCCGGATCGCCAGCCTGATCGCCGCCTCGCGCGGGGTGGGGTCATGAGCATGGCCGGTCGCCATCATAGTCTTCGTCATCCTGGGCGGCCGCAGGCCGACCCGGGGGCTCCGGCCGGGATGACGGCGTTTCATCGGCCGAACTCTTGCCCGAACTCTCGCAGGGAGCTCCGCTCATGCTGAGCTCCCTGCCGATCGCCTTCTCCGCCCCGCTGGCCCTGATCGCGCTCGCCTTGCTCCCGGCGCTCTGGCTGATCCTGCGCGTGACGCCGCCCCGGCCGCGGCGGATCGATTTTCCGCCGCTGAAGATCATGCGTGACCTGGTCGCCAAGCGCGAGATGCCGGCCCATACGCCCTGGTGGCTGCTGGCGCTGCGCATGGCGGTGGCGGCTCTCGCGATCCTTGCCGTCGCCGGTCCGGTCTGGAACCCGGTGCGCGACGCCGCCGCGCTGCGCGGCCCGATGCTGCTGGTGATCGACAATGGCTTTGGCGCCGCGACCGACTGGCCGGAGCGGCTCGCCATCGCCGAGAACCGCGTCGCCGCCGCGGCCCGCGACGGCCGCGCCGTCGCTCTGCTCGGCCTCGCCGAGGCCCCGGCGGAGATCGCGCTTTCCGAGCCGCGCGCCGCGCTGGAGCGCTTGCGCGCCTTTTCCCTGCAGCCGCATGCGCCCGACCGCGGCACGCATCTGCAGCGGCTCGAAGCCTTCTGGCGCGCCCAGCCGCAGGCCGAGACCGTCTGGATCGCCGACGGGCTGGGGCTCGGCGCCGACGCCGATTTCCTCGCGCGGCTGCGGCAGGAAGGCGCGGCCGGGCGCCTGTCGATCCATACCAGCCCGGCCGACCAGCTTGCGCTGACCGCGGCCGAGAACCTCGCCGGCGCGCTCACCGTCAAGGTGCTGCGCCCGACCGTCAATGCGGCCGCCAGCGGCCAGGTCCGGGCGCTCGACCTCAAGGGCCTGCCGCTCGGCGACGCGCCCTTCGTCTTCGGCGCCACGGAACTGCAGACCACGGCCCGGCTGACGCTGCCGATCGAGGTCCGCAACGCCGTCTCCCGGCTCGAGATCGTCGGCGAGCGCAGCGCCGGGGCCGTCGCCCTGCTCGACGACCGCGCCAAGCGCCGCCGCGTCGGCATCGTCTCGGGCGCTACCGCCGACACCGCCCAGCCTCTGCTCTCGCCGACCTATTACGTCTCGCGCGCGCTTTCGCCCTTCGCCGAGATCCGCGAGCCGCGCCCCGGCTCGACCAATCCGATCGGCGAATTGCTCGCCCAGAACCTCTCCGTGCTGGTGCTGGCCGATATCGGCGCGCTCGATCGCGACACCGCCGACAAGGTCAACGCCTTCATCGAGCGCGGCGGCGTGCTGCTGCGCTTCGCCGGCGCGCGCCTCGCCGCCGCTTCCGACGAGCTGACGCCGGTGCGCCTGCGCCGCGGTGGCCGCACCCTCGGCGGCGGGCTCTCCTGGGAGACGCCGCGCAAGCTCGCCCCCTTCAGCCGCGAGAGCCCGTTCTTCGGCACTCCGATCAGCGACGACATCCGCGTCAGCCGCCAGATCCTGGCCGAGCCCGAGGCCGACCTCGCCCGCAAGACCTGGGCGGCGCTGGAGGACGGCACCCCGGTCGTCACCGGCGAGCGCCGCGGCGACGGCATGCTCGCGATGATGCACGTTACCGCCGACACGACCTGGTCGAACCTGCCGCTCTCGGGGCTGTTCGTCGAGATGCTGCGCAAGATCGTCGCCTTGTCGGGCACCAACGCCGCCGAGCCGCAGGCCGGCGACGCCAGGGTCGAGACCCTGTCGCCGACCCGCGTCCTCGACGGGCTCGGCGCCTTCCGCAGTCCCCCGGTGACCGCGCAGCCGGTGGCCCGCAGCTTCACCGGCCGCGCCACCCTCGCTCACCCGCCTGGAATCTACGGACCCAGCGACGGAACCATGGCGGTGAACACGCTCGCTCCGGCCGACGTGCTCGCGGCGCTCGATCTCGCCTCTCTGGGCGTGCCCCTGCTCCCGGTCGACCAACCGGTGGCCAAGGACATCCGGCCGCAGCTCCTGGCGCTGGCGCTCATCCTGCTGGTCGCCGACACGCTGGCGACGCTCTGGCTCGGCGGCCGGCTCAACCTGGCGCGCCGTCGTCGCGCCGCGCCGGTCGCGATCCTGGTCGCGCTCGCCTTCGGCCTGCTCGCCGCGCCCGGGCCGCTGCAGGCGCAGCCCGCCCC
>NZ_JAKFED010000144.1:0-21187 GCF_036675845.1 Allobosea sp.
CGTGCGCCTCGCCTTCCTCACCACGCTGATCCCCGTCGCCAGGCCCGATACCGGCTTCGAGATCGCCAATGCCGCGATCCTCGAGGCGCTGCGCGCCGCCGGCCACGCGGTCACCGCCTTCGGCTTCGTGCGGCCAGGCGAGGTTCCGGCCGATTCCGCGCAGGCGGCCGTGATCGACGCGGTCGATGTCGAGAACGCCGTGGTCTCGAAAGGCCGGCAGCTGCAATGGCTGGCGAGCGCGCTCTTAAGCTCCCTGCCGGTCGCCTCCGCCAAGCTCAGGCTGGCAGGGCGCGGCAGGTTCGTCGAGGCGGTCAGGGCGCGCGGGCCGTTCGACGCGATCGTGCTGAACTCGGTGATGCTGCCGGGCGCCTTCCCGGAGCTGACCGGGCTCGCGCCCTGCGTGCTGGTCGAGCACAATATCGAGCATGTCTCGGCACGGCAGAACGCGGCCCATGCCGGGAGCGCGCTGATGCGGGCGCTGTTCGCGCGCGAGGCGCGCCAGCTCGAGCGGATCGAGCGCCGGCTCTGGGACGAGGCGCGCTTCGTCTGGACGCTGGCCGAGGAGGACCGCGCCGCGCTTGGGCCCGCCATGGCCGGAAAGTCGGCGGTGCTGCCTCTGGTCTCCGGAGCCGGGATCGAACCCTCGGACCTGGCGCCGGTCGCGCCCGCCTATGACACCGGCATGATCGGGACCTGGACCTGGGTGCCGAACTTCACCGGGCTGGACTGGTTCCTGCGCGAGGTCTGCCCCTTGCTGCCGGCGGATTTCGAGATCGCGGTCGCCGGGCGCCTGCCGCCCGACATGCCGCGCGTTCCGCCCCAGGTGGAGCTGGTCGGGCGCGTGCCGGATGCGCGCGAATTCCTGCTCTCCTGCCGGGCGCTGGCGCTGGCGAGCCGGGCCGGCACCGGCGTGCAGCTCAAGACCATCGAGGCGATGCAGCTCGGCTCAGCCGCGGTGGCGACGCCGCTCTCCTGCCGCGGCTTCACCGAGATCCCGGCGAATTTCCACGTCGCCGAGGAACCCGGGGCCTTCGCCGAAGCGCTGGTCGAACTGGTCGAGGCTTCGCGGGCTGGCGCTCATCTGCGCCTCGACGGCGCCGCCTTCATGGCCCGCCAGCGCGCGGCTCTGGCGGCCGCCCTGGAGCGCGGGCTCGCCGCTGCGGTCGGCTAAGGCGACTTTGCCTTGCCGCCGAACAGGCCGAACAGCGGCCCGGCCGCGATCATCACCAGGAAGACCCGGACGATGTGATGGGCCGCGACGAAGGCGACCTCGGTGTGCAAGGCGAGCGCGATCAGGCTCATCTCGGCAAGGCCGCCCGGCGAATAGGCGAGGATCAGCGGCACCGGCTGGTAATTTGAGAGATGCGCCACCGCGAAGGCGAAGATCAGCGTCAGCGCCACCAGGATCAGCGTCGAGCCGGCCGAGATCAGCAGGATGCGCAGGATCGCCTGCGGCGGGGTGCCGACGAAGCGGCAGCCGATGGTGACGCCGAGGATGAGCTGGGCGAGGTTGACGATCTCGAAGGGCGGCACCGAGTCGCTCAGCCCCGCCAGATGTACCGCCGCCGAGACCAGCATCGGCCCGAGCAGCACCTTGGCCGGCAGGCGCACGAGATGGCCGAGCATGACGCCGAGCACCCCGCAGGCGACGAGCCAGAACCAGCCGAGCGCCGAGGTCTGCAGCATGGACGGCCCGGAGGTCCGGTTCACGCCGAGCGAGACGCCCTCGAGCCATTGCACGATGAAGGGCAGCGTCATCACCACCAGCAGGATGCGGGCCGAGTGGATCAGCGCGATGGTGCGCGCATCGCCGCCCTTCTCCTCGCCGGTGATGACCATCTCGACCAGCCCGCCGGGCATGCCGGCGAAGAAGGCGGTGACCGGGTCATAGCCGGCGACGCGGCGGAAATAGCCGACGCAGCAGACGGCGCAGGCGAGCATGAACAGAACGAGGCCGGCGAGCGTCGGCAGCCAGTTCGGCAATTGCGCGATCAGGTCGGGCCGGAAGCCGGAGCCAAGCATGACGCCGATCACCGCCGACATCGGCGGGCGGATCACCGTCGGCGCCGCGACCGGGGCGCGCGCGATCGCGGCTGCCGTGCAGAAGACCATCGAGCCGAGCATCCAGGGCAGTGGCAGGCGGCCGAGCGCGAAGAGCCAGCCGCCGAGGATGCCGAGCGCCAGAGCGAGCAGGAAACGCCGCCAGGGAAAGCGTCGCGGCGACAATTCGCGAACGCCGTTCACCGCATCGGCCAGCAGATCCCGCATCGTCCCGAATCGTCCTTTCGCCGGGTGCCCATCGGCGGCGGCGCCCCGGCGCTGCTATACTCCAAAGACATGGCGGCGGCAGGTGCCTGCGCGAATGACCCCTCTGCCCTCATGGCAAGGCGGGACATCAGGGCAACCCTGCCATGTGCGCAGGCCCCTCGTCCGCAGGCCGCAAATCGGCGAGACTTCCCGGACTGGACCTATCATCGGCCGCAGGCGCTCCGCCCGGCTCCGGGCTGCCATGAGCGACGACCGTCTTTCGGATCAGGAGGCCCGCGGCAGCGAGAGCGTCGAGCTCGGCGAAGCCGCGCCACCACCAGCGGAAGAGGACGCCTGGCCGAGCACCGCGCCTGCGCCCCAGATCCTGCTGCCGGCCGCGCCGGAAATCCCCGTCGGCGCCGCTCCAACCCGCATCGGCTGGCTCTCGGCGCGGCGCTCGCGCACCGGGCTGTGGTGGCGCGGCGCCGGCCCGAACCTGCGCGGCTCGGTCTACATGCTGTCGGCGCTGCTGGTCTATGCGGTGATGGTCGGGCTGTTCAAGCACATCGGCACCGCGATCCCACTGGTCGAGACGCTGATGATCCGCCAGTTGATCATGAGCCTCGTCATCGTCCTCGTCACCGGGCGGGCGCTGCCGGCGATGCTGCGCACCGACCGGTTGGGCCTGCAGATCTTTCGCGGCCTGGCGACGCTCGCCTCGATGCTTTGCGGCTTCAGCGCCCTGATCCACATCCCGCTGGCGCAGGCGACCTCGATCGGCTTCAGCCAGGTGCTGTTCGTCACCATCGCCGCGGTGCTGGTGCTGAAGGAGAGCGTCGACGGCCGGCGCTGGGCCGCGACGATCATCGGCTTCGCCGGCGTCCTGATCATGCTCAACCCCTCCAGCGAGGGCCTGAACTTCTGGGCGCTGATGGCGGTCGGCGGCGCGCTGTTCGGCGCCGGCATCACGGTCAGCGTGCGCATCCTGGGCACGACGGAACGCACCGAGACGATCCTGATCTATCAGGGCCTGGTGCTGATCGTCGTCCTCGCCTGGCCGAGCTGGGCGCTTTGGGTCCGGCCCAGCGCCGAGCAATGGCTGGCGCTCGTGCTGCTCAGCCTGTTCGGCACCGCCGGGCAATGGCTGATCACCAAGGCCTACCAGGTCGGCGAGGCCGCGGCGCTCGCCCCGCTCGACTTCACCCGCCTGATCTTCGCGAGCTTCACCGGCTTCGTCTTCTTCGCCGAGATCCCGGCGCTCTCGACCTTCGTCGGCTCCGCCATCGTCATCGGCGCGACGCTCTATACGATCCGCCGCAATGCCCGCAGCCGGGCCGCAGCCGGCCTGCCGCCGCCGACCTGAGCTTTCCCGATACCCGTCCCGCTGCCTGCGTCCATGCCGAAGGAGGCCACGCCATGACCCATCACCAGCTCGATGCCGGCCTCGCCACCTGCCATTGGGGCTATTTCGACGCCCGGCTGAAACCGGTGCTGGAGATCGAGAGCGGCGACAGCGTCACCATCCGCACGCTGACCGGCGGGCCCGACAGCCTGCCGCCGGGCAATGCGACCATTCCACCCGAGATCCACGAGATCCACGCCAAGGCCGAGCGCATGGTGCCCGGCCATATCCTGACCGGGCCGGTCGCGGTGAAGGGCGCGAAGCCGGGAGATGTGCTGGAGGTCCGGATCAAGGAAGTGAAGCCGCGCACCGATTTCGGCTACACGCTGATCAAGCCGCTCGGCGGCACGCTGCCGGAGGAGTTCGACGCCCACACCTTCCGCCATATCGGCCTCGATCTTTCCCGCAACGTCGCCCTGCTGCCCTGGGGCATGGAGCTGCCGCTCGCGCCCTTCTTCGGCGTGATGGGCACGGCCCCGCCGGCGCATTGGGGCCGCCAGACCTCGCTGGTGCCGCGCGCCTTCGGCGGCAATCTCGACAACAAGGAACTGCGCCCCGGGGCGACGCTCTATCTGCCGGTCTTCGTCGAGGGCGCGCTGTTCTCCTGCGGCGACGGCCATGGCGCCCAGGGCGATGGCGAGGTCTGCGTCACCGCGATCGAGACCGCGCTGGAGGGAACCTTCGAATTCGTGCTGCGCGACGACATCTCGCTCGCCATGCCGCGCGCCGAGACGCCGACGCACCACATCACCATGGGCATCGACCCGGATCTCGACGTCTGCGCGAAAGACGCCCTGCGCGAGATGATCGGCCTGATCGTCGCGCGCACGAAGCTCTCGCGCGAGGAGGCCTATATGCTGTGCAGCCTCGCCGCCGACCTGCGCGTCACCCAGACCGTCAACGGCAACAAGGGCATCCACTGCATGCTGCCGAAGAGCCTGGTGGCGTAGATTGCAGCGTCATGCTCGGGCTCGACCCGAGCATCTCCGGCCGGATGAGATTCCAACTGGCGCCTTCCCGTCCCGAGATTCTCGGGTCTGCGCGGAGTTTATCCTTGGGCCGACCTAAGGTCGGACCCGAGGGCTTCGCCCGAGAATGACGCGGGTGTCCTACAGCATCGGCAAACCGCGCTGCTTGGGCCCGCGCGGGAAGGCGGCGTCGAGCCGGGCGATCTCGGCCTCGCCGAGCCGCAGCGACAGCGCTCCGGCATTGTCCTCGACATGGCTCGCCTTCGCCGCCTTGGGGATCGCGAAGAGTGCCGGCCGGCGCGTCAGGAAGGCGAGCGCTACCTGGCGCGGCGTCGCGCCATGCGCCAGCGCGATCTCCGCCAGCACCCGGCCCTGCGCCGAGGCAGCTTCAGGAAAATCATCCTGCCCGAACGGGCTGTAGGCCGTGACCGCGACGCCGTTCTGCTCGCACCAGGGGATCACCGCATGCTCGATCGCCCGTTCGCGCAGATGGTAGAGCACCTGGTTGCAGGCGATCTTGCCGGGACCGGCGAGCTTCAGCGCCTCGTCGAGATCGTCGACGTCGAAATTGCTGACGCCCCAGGAGCGGATCTTGCCCTCGGCCCGCAGCGCCTCGAAGGCCGCGAAGGTCTCGGCCAGCGGATACGAGCCGCGCCAGTGCAGCAGGTAGCAGTCGAGCCGGTCGGTCCCGAGCCGCTGCAGCGAGCGCTCGCAAGCGGCGCGCGTGCCGGCCTTCGAAGCGTTGTGCGGCAAGACCTTCGAGACCAGGAAGACCTCCTCGCGCCGCCCGGCGATCGCCTCGCCGACGATCTCCTCGGAACGGCCGTCACCATACATCTCGGCGGTATCGACATGGACGAGGCCGAGATCGAGCCCGCGCCGCAACGCCGCGACCGCCTCGCGGCGCGGTGCGCGCTCGATGTTCCAGCTGCCCTGGCCGATCGAGGCGAGTTGCGGGCCGCCCTGCCCGAACGAAGGGTTCATCGGCTCTCTCCCGTCCACATGCACCGTTTTCGAAAGCGGCGCCGGTTGATCGATGTAGAAACATCTCTACATTAGTCGCCGGGAGGTGCAACGCCATGCCCACGACGCTCTCCAGCCGCGAATTCAATCAGGATGCCAGTGGCGCGAAGAAGGCGGCGCGCAACGGCCCGGTGTTCATCACCGACCGCGGCAGGCCTTCGCATGTGCTGCTGACGATCGAGGAGTACCGCAAGCTGACCGGCAAGGGCCTCAGCCTCGCCGAGGCGGTCGGCGATCCGGCGAGCGCGGATTTCGATTTCGACCCGCCGAGGATGAGCGACAAGACGGGCTTCAAGCCGGTCGATTTCGACTGATGTATCTGCTCGACACCAATGTGCTGTCGGAAATCCGGAAGGTTCACCGGGCGGACCCCATCGTCTGGGCCTGGTCGCAGACCATACCCGCCGACCTCCTTTACATCTCTGCCGTCACCGTATTCGAGATCGAGCGGGGCGTCCTGCTGGTCGAGCGTCGCGATCCGCAGCAGGGCCGCCTCTTCGCCGATTGGCTTCACAAGCGCATCCTGCCGCAGTTCGAAGGGCGCATTCTGGCGTTCGACACGGCGGCGGCCCTGCGTTGCGCCGCGCTCCACGTTCCCGATCCGCACCCCGAGCGCGATGCGATGATCGCAGCAACGGCCCAGGCGCATTCATTGACGGTCGTGACGCGAAACACCGCCGATTTCGCCCGAACCGGCGTTTCGACCCTCAACCCCTGGCTCGCGCCCGGCTGATCACAGCGGCGGCGTGCCGTTGGCCTGCAGCACCTCGCCGGCGAGATAGAGCGATCCGCAGATCAGGATGCGCGGCGGCGCCGCCCAGTCGCGCGCCGCGATCTCGCGCAAAGCCTGCTCGACCGAGCCGGAGGTTTCCGCCCTGAGCCCGGCGGCGCGGGCGAGTTCCGCCACCTCCTCGGCCGGACGGGCGGCGAGCTGGTTCTGCATCGGCACGGCGAAGAGCCCCAGCGCCAGCCCCTTGAAATGGCCGAGCGTCGCCTTGGCGTCCTTGGTCGAGAGCAGACCGGCGATCATCACCAGCGGCGCCGGGTTCTTCTCCTCGAGATCGGCCATGGCCTGGGCCAGGACGCGCCCGCCATCGGGATTGTGGCCGCCGTCGAGCCAGAGTTCGGCGCCGGGCGGCGCGAGCTCGGCGAGGTACCCCCGCGCCAGCCGCTGCAGCCGCGCCGGCCATTCGGCCTCGACCATGCCGCGCTCGAACGCCGCGGCCGGCAGGCCGCCATAACCGGCGGCGCGCAGGGCCGCGATCGCGGTGCCGGCGTTGACATGCTGGTGGCGTCCGGCGAGGCGCGGCAGCGGCAGATCGAGCAGACCGTCGCCATCCTCGTAGACCAGCCGGCCGCCGTCCTCATGGACGTTGAAATCCTGCGCGCCGACCAGGATCTTCGCGGCGCCGACCCGTTCGGCGGCGGCTTCCAGCACGGCGGTCGGCTCCGGTTCCTGCGGGGCGATCACCGCCGGCGCACCGCGCTTGAAGATGCCGGCCTTCTCGCCGGCGATCTTGGTCACCGTGTCGCCGAGATATTCCGAATGGTCGAACGAGACCGGCGTCACCACGGCGCAGGCCGGGTGGTCGATGACGTTGGTGGTGTCGTAGCGCCCGCCGAGACCGACCTCGAGCAGGACGACATCGGCCTTGTGCTCGGAAAAGAGCAACAGCGCCGCCGAGGTGGTGATCTCGAAGAAGGTGATGGAATCGCCGGCATTGGCGCGCTCGCAGCGTTCCAGCGCCTCGACCAGCACCGCCTCGTCGACGAAGCGGCCGCCGCCCGGCTGCCCCAGCCTGATGCGCTCATGGAAGCGCACCAGATGCGGCGAGGTGTAGACATGGACGGTGAGGCCGGCGGCCTCGAGGATCGCCCGCATGAAGGCGATGGTCGAGCCCTTGCCATTGGTGCCGGCGACATGGATCACCGGCGGCAGGCGCTTCTGCGGATCGCCCAGGCGCTCGAGCAGGCGCAGGATGCGGCCGAGCGAAAGATCGATCAGCTTGGGATGCAGCGCCAGGAAGCGCGCCAGCAGCAGGTCGGATGTGCTCATGCGGGCCCGGCCTCCCGGCCGGCGAAAGCATCGGTTCCGGAAATGCGAAGCGGCTCCCGGCGGTGCCCGATGCGTCGTGCGGGATGTCAGACGGCGTCGAGCGCGAGCGGTTCGGCTTCCGGCACGGCATTGCCTTCCAGCGCCGGCTGCCTGGTCAGCAGGCGGCCGAGCCGGGCCAGCGTCGCCGGAATCTGGTGGCGGTGGATGACCATGTCGACCATGCCGTGATCCTTGAGATATTCCGAACGCTGGAAGCCCTCGGGCAGCTTCTCGCGGATGGTCTGCTCGATGACGCGCGGGCCGGCGAAGCCGATCAGCGCGCCGGGCTCGGCGATGTGGACGTCGCCGAGCATGGCATAGGAGGCGGTGACGCCGCCGGTGGTCGGGTTGGTCAGCACCACGAAATAGGGCAGGCCGGCCTTGTGCAGGCGCCGCACCGCGACCGTGGTACGCGGCAGCTGCATCAGCGAGAGGATGCCCTCCTGCATGCGCGCCCCGCCGGACGCCGCGAAGACGACATAAGGCGTCTGCTTCTCGAGCGCGGTCTCGGCGCCCTTGATGAAGGCCTCGCCCGCCGCCATGCCGAGCGAGCCGCCCATGAAGTGGAAGTCCTGCACCGCGATGGTCATCGGCAGGCCCTGGACCCGGCCATAGCCGACCTTGAAGGCGTCGGCCGCGCCGGTCTTGGCGCGCGCATCCTTGAGCCGGTCGACATAGCGCTTCTCGTCGCGGAACTTGAGCGGATCGACGGCCGCCTCCGGCAACGGCACGTCAAGCCATTTGCCCTCGTCGAAGGTCAGGCGCAGGCGGTCGGGCGCGGTGACGCGCAGATGGTGGTCGGAGCCGGGGATGACGAAGCCATTGGCCTCGACATCCTTGTGGAAGACCATCTGCCCGGAATCGGGGCATTTGATCCAGAGGTTCTCCGGGCTCTCGCGCTTGAACAGCGTCTTGATGCGCGGGCGGACGACTTCGGAAATCCAGTTCATCGGACCATCCTCGAATTACGCTAGAGCCCGTTCCGATCAGCTTGCACCGCAAGCTGATCGGCAAAACGGTCTCTCATCTCAAGTTTAGAGCCGGCTCAGGCGGCAGCTTTTGCGACCGAACGGACGCCGGCAGCGAGCTCGGCGACCAGCGAGGTGACAGCCGAAACCGTCTTTTCCGTGGCCCTGCCCTCGCCATCGAGCGAAAGCCGGACGCGCTCGACCAGGGCCGAGCCGACGACGACGCCGTCGGCGCCGCGTGCGATCGCCACGGCATCGGCGGCGGTCTTGACGCCGAAGCCGACCGCGACCGGCAGCGAAGTATGGCGCTTGATCCGCGCCACCGCCTCGCCGACCGCGTCGTAATTGGCGATCGTGCCGCCGGTGATGCCGGTCATCGAGACATAATAGACGAAGCCGGAGGTGTTCTGCAGCACCTTGGGCAGGCGCTGCTCGTCGGTGGTCGGCGTCGCCAGGCGGATGAAGCTCAGGCCGGCGGCGAGCGCCGGCAGGCAGAGCTCGGCATCCTCTTCCGGCGGCAGGTCGACGACGATCAGCCCGTCGACGCCGGCGGTGCGGGCGTCCGCGAGGAATCGCTCGACGCCATAGGCCCAGATCGGGTTGTAGTAGCCCATCAGCACGATCGGCGTGTCATGACCGGCGCCGCGGAAGGCGGCGACCATGGCCAGCGTCTTGGTCAGCGTCTGCCCGCTCTTAAGCGCGCGCTGGCCGGCGAGCTGGACCGGAATGCCGTCGGCCATCGGGTCGGTGAAGGGCACGCCGAGCTCGATCACATCGGCGCCGGCCTCGGGCAAGGCGTGCAGGATCGCGCTCGCCGTGTCGAAGTCCGGGTCGCCGGCGGTGATGAAGGTCACGAGCGCGGCCCGGCCTGCCTCGGCGCAGGCGGAAAAGCGGTTCTCGATACGGGTCTGGCCGGTCTGTGTCATGCGGCTGCGGTTAGCATGACCGCGCCCGGCTGGCGAGAGGGCGCCGGGCTCAGGCGATCTTCGCGCCGCGCTCTGCCAGCAGGGCACGCAGCACCGAGCGATGGCAGCGCGCCTCGTTCTCGCAATAGCAGCCGACCGAGAAATCGCTGCCCTGCGACAAGACGGCGAGCAGATCGAGCGCATGGCGCGGCGCCGGCTCGGCCATCTCGGCCTTGAAGCCGCGGCTGAAGCCGGCCCAGTCCTTCTCGCTTTCCGCCGCCTTGGCCTGTGCCATCAGGTCCGGGCTCGGCGACAGCACCGGGAACCAGACGTCGAACCAATTCTCGCTGGCATAGCGCTCCTTCGGCACACCGCGCGGCACGCGCCGAACCGTGCCGATGCGCGTGCCCTCATCGGCCAGACGCGGCGTGCCGAGGCGAACGATGCGGACGCTCATGGCTTCAGCCTTTCGGTTGACCCTGCCGGGGCGATGCCGGCGAAGGCGTAGAGCTGGAACCAGCCGGGAAAGGCCCGAACCAGCGGGCGTGGCCCGGTGACCGACAGGCCGAGCCCGGCGCTTTCGATGAAGCTGGCATCGCCGCGCCACCAGGCGACCACCGCCGCGAGTGGACCGCGAACGCAGAGCACCTCGGGAAAGCCGGGATTCTGCGTGCAGAGCGAAGCCTCGCCCGGCTTCAGCAGCATGAAGCGCGGCTTTTCGCCACCGATCTCGAAGCGGACGACGAGCGGCTCCTCCGGCAGGGCCTCGAAGCGGACCCGCCGCTGCATGTCGACGAGCACGGGCTCGAGGTCGTTGTCCTCGCTATCGGCATGGCGCGGCAACCAGCGCTGGCCCCAGATCCCCATCGCCTCGACCAGTCCGGCGAGTTCGAGCCCGGCCTCGGTCAGCGCGTATTCGGGGCCGTGCACGCCCTCGCTGCGGCTGAGCGCGCCGGCCAGCACCAGTTCCTGCAGCCGCTCGGAGAGCATGGTCCTGGAAATGCGGGGAATGCCGCGGCGGATGTCGTTGAAGCGGCTGCTGCCGCACAGGATCTCGCGCACCACCAGCAAGGTCCAGCGCCCGCCAAGCGCCTCATGCGCGCGCGCCATCGAACAGAACTGGCCATAGCTCGTCATGGCGACAGCCTAGCATGAGCGAAGCACGCAAGGAGTACGGATTCCGGACCGATGCCTGCACCATTGACCTGATGCGCCATTGACCTGGCGGCCATCAAGTAGTGATATCACTACTTTCAGAGGCCGCCATGGTGAAGACGGTTTCGGCCGCCCAGGCCAATCGCGAATTCTCGAAGCTGATGAAGCTCGCCGAAAGCGGCGAACGCGTCGTCGTGACCTCGCGCGGCCAGCCCAAGGTGCAGATCACCCGCGTCGAGGAGCCCGACGCCGAGAAAGTGCGGCGGCGCGAGGCGTTCGACAAGATGACCACCTGGCTGAACAGTCGGCCCGCCCAGAATTTTCCGAAGCTGACGCGCGACGACTTCTACGACTGATGCTCGTCGCGTTCGACACCAACATCCTGATCTATGCGGGCCATTTCAACGATCAGGAGCGCGCGGCGAGAGCGAACGCGATCCGCAACGCCCTGCCGCCAGAGCGATCGGTCATCCCCACTCAGGTCATCGGCGAATTCTATCACGCGATCGCCGGCAAGTTCCGGATCGACCGACAGGAGGCGGCCCGCGCCTGCGAATGGCTCCGCCTCAGCGCCCATGTTCGGGCGGCGACCGAAAAGGACTTCACCGAAGCCTTGTCGCTTTCGGCCACGCAAGGATTGCAGTTCTGGGACGCCCTCATCCTGGTCACGGCTGCGGAAGCCGGGTGCTCCATGCTGCTATCCGAGGACATGCAGCATGGCTTCGTGCATCGCGGCGTCACGGTTGTGAACCCCTTCGCCGAGCCGCCGCATCCGCTGCTCGCGGATGCCTTGCGCCACGCCGGTTGAGGCGCCCCTACTTCTCGATGCGCCAGACGGTGCGCAACGAGCTGGTGACGGTGAGCTCTCCCGGCTCCACGCTGATCGGCGCGGCGCCCGCCATGCGGAAGGCCCGCACATCGCCCATCGGGCGGACCGGCGGCTCGGCTTCGGCCTCGACGATCGAGACCAGCTCGCCGACCTTGACGCCGAGCTTCTCGGCATAGAGCGAGGCGCGGGCCCGCGCCGCCTCGGCGGCCTTCTGGCGCGCCGCGTCCTTGGCCTTGCCCTCGTCGGCGAGGCCAAACATGATCCCCGACATCTCGTTGGCACCGGCGGCGACGAGCGCGTCGATCAGCGGCCCGGCCTTGGCGATGTCGCGCACGGTCACGGTCAGCCCGGTGCGGGCCTCGTAACCGTCGATCTTCGGCGCGCGCGGCTGCGGCGAGGACGAGGCGGAAGGCTGGGTCAGGCGCGGCACCAGCGCGACCTGCGAGGTCTGGATATCGCCGGCGGCGACACCGGCCGCCTTCACCGCCTCGACCAGCTTGGCGAGCGCCGGCGTGTTCTTCGCCAGCGCCTCGGCCGCGGTCTTGCCCTCGCTGACAATGCCGGCCTGGATCGTGGCGAGATCCGGCCTCACCCTGACCTCGCCCTCGGTGCGGATGACGATGCCTTCGGCCGGGGCGAGCGGGCCGGCAGTCTGGGCCTGAACGGGAGCGGAGAGCGCCGCGAGCGCGGCGATGAGCAGGGCCTTCTTGGTCTTCGACATGATCGTCCTTCGCTGACGGATGGGCCGCAGAAGCGAGCACTGCTTCTGCGGCACGACCATGCGCAACCTATTGGGGCAGCATCAGGACGATACGCGTCAGCGCCCCGCCAGGATCTCGGCGACCTGCGGGATGTCCTTGTCGCCACGGCCGGAGAGATTGACCACCATCAGATGGTCCTGCGGCTTTTGCGGGGCGAGCTCGGCGACGCGGGCCAGCGCATGCGCCGATTCCAGCGCCGGGATGATGCCCTCGAGCTTCGAGATCAGCTGGAAGGCTTCGAGCGCCTCCTCGTCGGTGGCCGAGAGATAGGACACGCGGCCGGTCTCGTGCAGCCAGGAATGCTCCGGGCCGATGCCGGGATAGTCGAGCCCGGCCGAGATCGAATGGGCGTCGTTGATCTGCCCGTCATCGTCCATCAGCAGATAGGTGCGGTTGCCGTGCAGCACGCCGGGGCGGCCGCCGGTCAGCGAGGCGGCGTGGAGCCCTGACGGAATGCCGTGACCGGCCGCCTCGACGCCGTAGATCTCGACGCCCTTGTCGTCGAGGAAGGGATGGAACAGACCCATCGCGTTCGAGCCGCCGCCGATGCAGGCGATCAGCGAATCCGGCAGCCGGCCTTCGAGCTCCTGCATCTGCTCGCGCGTCTCCTTGCCGATGATCGACTGGAAGTCGCGCACCATCGCCGGATAGGGGTGCGGGCCGGCAACCGTGCCGATGCAGTAGAAGGTCGTCGCGACATTGGTCACCCAGTCGCGCAGCGCCTCGTTCATCGCGTCCTTGAGCGTCTTGGTGCCGGATTCGACCGGCACCACGGTGGCGCCCAGCATCTGCATCCGGAAGACGTTCGGCGCCTGCCGGGCGACATCGACGGCGCCCATATAGACGATGCATTCCAGCCCGTAGCGGGCGCAGAGCGTCGCGGTGGCGACGCCATGCTGGCCGGCGCCGGTCTCGGCGATGATGCGCTTCTTGCCCATGCGCCTGGCCAGCAGGATCTGGCCGAGCACATTGTTCACCTTGTGGGAGCCGGTGTGGTTCAGCTCCTCGCGCTTCAGATAGATCTTGGCACCGCCCGACAGGCCGGAGGCCGTCGCCTGGCTACGAAAGTGCTCGGTCAGGCGCTCGGCGAAATACAGCGGCGAGGGCCGGCCGACATAGTGCTTCAGCCCGTAGGCGGTCTCGGCATGATAGGCCGGATCGGCCTTGGCCGCGTTGTAGGCGCCCTCCAGCTCGAGGATCAGCGGCATCAGCGTCTCGGCGACGAAGCGGCCGCCGAACTGGCCGAACCGGCCGTTCTCATCCGGCCCGGTGCGGAAGCTGTTCGGAATATGCGGCGCGTTCATGCCTGGCCTGCCTTCTGCAATTCTCCGGCAGCCCTGCGGGCCGCCGCCACGAAATCCGCGATCCTGCCGGGATCCTTGACGCCCGGCGCGCTTTCGACCCCGGAGGAGACGTCGACGCCGCCCGGCCGCGCGATGCGGATCGCCTCGGCGACATTTCCCGGATCGAGCCCGCCCGATAGCATGAAGCGGAAAGCCGGGTCGAGGCCGGCAAGCAGCGTCCAGTCGAAGGGCCGGCCGTGGCCGCCGGGATAGCTGGCATCCTTGGGCGGCGTGGCGTCGAGCAGGATCGCATCGGCGACGGCGGCATAGGCGGCGACGCGGCCGAGATCGGCCGCGGTCGCGATGCCGAGCGCCTTCATCGCCGGTAGCCCGGTCGCCGCCTTGATCGCCGCCAGCGCGCCGGGCGTCTCGGCGCCGTGCAATTGCAGCCAGTCCGGCCGTACCGCCTGCGCGAGCTCGGAGGCCTTTGCAGGGTCGAAATCGACGATCAACGCCACGATCTCGGCCTTGCCGCGGGCCTGGGCCGCGAGCCTTGCCGCCCGTTCCGGCGTGACGAAGCGCGGACTCTTGGGATGGAAGACGAGGCCGATCATGTCGGCCCCGGCGGCCAGCGCCGCCTCCAGCGTCTCCGGGGTCGAGAGGCCGCAGATCTTGATGCGAAAGGCGTCGACGGTGTGCGTCATGGCTAGGCTGTAGCGCAATCGGCCTCGCGCGAAAACTCCAGCTCGTCCCGGGCGACCGCCGGGAGACCCGGGACCCATGCCCGAGCATGGACAAGGAGCGCTCCGGCAGGGATCCCGGATCTCCGCTTCGCTGCGTCCGGGACGACTCGCAACCATTCGCGCCGGATCGCGGGAACATTGACCGCACTCCCGCCGCCGCACTTGTGACATGATCGCGGTCGAGAGGGGCTGCGGACAAGGCGGGCGAAAGCGGGCAAGGCATGCGGCGGCGCGGTTTTTCGGTTCTGGCGGGCGTGCTCGCCGTCAGCTTCGTCGTCGGCCTCTCCACCGCCGCGCTGGCGCAGGCACGCGGCGGCGAGAACTGGCCGGCGGTGAAATGCGAGCGCTATCGCAAGGCCTATGACGAGGCGACCCGCCGCTTCGGCACCAAGGGGCTGGGGCCGGAGTTCCTCGCCCGCCACGACGCCTTCATGGCCTCGGGCTGCCAGACGGCGCCCGATGTCTGCCCGCGCAGCATCGAAGAGCTCAACCTCGCCAACATCATGGTCATGGCCGGGATGAACGCCGGGATGGCGAGCACCTTCATGCCGTTCGCCTGCCGGAAGTGAGCCTCCGGCGCCAGCTGACGGCATTTTGCTGGCAGGAACTGACGCTCTGGCTGCAACCAGGCGCGATGCTCGCCGCCTTCCGGATTGGAGCTCGCGCTTAGAGGTGGACCCGATCAGGTCGAAACAACCTGATCGGTGAATCCGTCTCTAAGCGATCGTTGGAGAACGCCTGATCCATCCACTGCGGCGGCGAGCCGACGAGTTCAGACCTTCTGGAAGTGGAAGGCCTGGGCGAAGGTAAGCTCGACCATGTCGCCACGCCTCAGGCGCCTGACATCGTTCTGGATGTCGGGATCCGACACCGTATGGGTCCGGGCTCCGGCCGGTCCGACATAGCTCACGACGCCAGTCGCCGGATCGAAACTCTCGAACCTCGCCGTCACCGTCAGCGACCGCACGACAAATTTTTCCGGCAGGTTCTGGAAGGAGCCGGCACTGGTCGCCTCCGTATAGATGATCGCGGGCTTGGCGCCTCTCCGAGCCCGCCTGGCACCAAGGATCACGCCTTCGACGCGTCGAACCTCGACCCTGTCACCAGCCCTGATGTTCTGTAGGTTTCCGAACACTTCCGGCACCGCGACCGGCCATGTCTGGCGGCCCTGCCGGACGACCACGATGCGCTCGGCGGGCTGCACATCGGCGACCTCGACATCAAGCCGCTCGACTTCCACCGGCCCGATACCGGCAACGATAACGGTCTGGCTGGTGACCGTCGGATAGGTCGCGCAACCCGCACCCGCCACCGCGAGCGAAGCTGCGAAGATCACGCTTATTTTCTTCAACATCGGACCTCTCCATTTTCAAAAGCAATCCGGTTTGAAATCTACTGCCGGTCTCGGGGATTCGGTCTGCAAAGCGAGAAAATTGCGAATGGATGACTTCGCAAGACTCAGGAATAAAGGCCAAGTTCAGCCGCGACACAATAGGTGGTCGAACGACTTGCCTGCGTGGCCGACGGGCCTGGGGGCGATGCCCCTTCCGACGTCTGTCGAGCCAGATGGCCGAGCCCACTCTCCGAACACGCGACGACGTCGCTGCGCGCAATCGCCGGCGGAAAGCGCTCGCCGACAGGAATGTCCGGGAAAAGACGCACAGGTTCGACGGCTGGGCCTCCATGGGGCTTGGCTTTGGCCTCGTTGCGCTTGCGTCCGCAAGAGCGGCGCCGCTCGCGCTGGCCGCTGCCTGCCGGGGTGGGCTCGCCCTGCTCTCGCCAAAAGCGCGGTCTATTCCTGCTGGCTCCGGCGGCGGGTCGCGTGCAGCTGAAGCGGCCGCCGCAGTTGCCCAAACGGCGTCAAGCGTTTATGTGCAGCGCAACTAACCTCAGATTCCATTCACGTACGGGCTGCGCCGGCCGGGACTTCCCCGCCGGCTCGCGGTCTTGAAACAAGGCCGCTTCCCGCATGTCCATGCGCAACATCGCCATCATCGCCCACGTCGACCACGGCAAGACCACGCTGGTCGACAAGCTGCTGCAGCAGTCCGGCACCTACCGCGACAACCAGCGTGTGATCGAGCGCGTGATGGATTCCAACGAGCTCGAGAAAGAGCGCGGCATCACCATCCTGGCCAAGGCCACCTCGGTGGTCTGGAAGGACACCCGCATCAACATCGTCGACACCCCCGGCCACGCCGATTTCGGCGGCGAGGTCGAGCGCATCCTGAACATGGTCGACAGCGCCATCGTGCTGGTCGATGCCGCCGAAGGCCCGATGCCGCAGACCAAGTTCGTGGTCTCCAAGGCGCTGAAGCTCGGCCTGCGCCCGATCGTCGCGATCAACAAGGTCGACAAGCCCGACGCCCGCGTCACCGAGGTGATCAACGAGGTCTTCGACCTCTTCGCCGCGCTCGACGCCACTGACGAGCAGCTCGATTTCCCGATCCTTTACGGCTCGGGCAAGCAGGGCTGGATGGCGCATTCGCCGGAAGGCCCGCAGGACCAGGGCCTCGCCCCGATGTACGACCTGATCCTCAGCCATGTGCCGGAGCCGCGCATCGAGGAAGGTCCGTTCCGCATGCTCGGCACGCTGCTCGAGGCCAACCCCTATCTCGGCCGCATCATCACCGGTCGCGTCGTGTCCGGTACGGCCAAGCCGAACCAGACGATCAAGGTGCTCTCCGGCGACGGGACCGTCGTCGAGACCGGCCGCATCAGCAAGATTCTCGCTTTCCGCGGGCTCGAGCGCACGCCGATCGAAGAGGCCATTCCCGGCGACATCGTCTCGATCGCCGGCCTGGTCAAGGGCTCGGTCGCCGACACCTTCTGCGACCCGTCGGTCGAGACCCCGATCAAGGCCCAGCCGATCGATCCGCCGACCGTCTCGATGACCTTCATGGTCAATGATTCGCCGCTTGCCGGCACCGAGGGCGACAAGGTCACCACCCGCGTCATCCGCGACCGCCTGTTCAAGGAGGCCGAGGGCAATGTCGCGCTGAAGATCGAGGAAGCCACCGACAAGGACAGCTACATCGTCTCGGGCCGCGGCGAATTGCAGCTCGCCATCCTGATCGAGCAGATGCGCCGCGAAGGCTTCGAGCTCGGCGTCTCGCGTCCGCGCGTCGTGCTGAAGCGCGACGAGGCGGGCCAGCTGCTGGAGCCGATCGAGGAAGTCATCATCGACGTCGACGAGGAGCATTCCGGCGTCGTCGTGCAGAAGATGTCCGAGCGCAAGGCCGACATGCTGGAGATGCGCCCCTCCGGCGGCAATCGCCTGCGCCTGGTCTTCCACGCCCCGACGCGCGGCCTGATCGGCTATCAGGGCGAGCTGCTCACCGACACCCGCGGCACGGCGATCATGAACCGGCTGTTCCACGACTATCTGCCCTATAAGGGCGAGATCGGCGGGCGCCGCAACGGCGTGCTGATCGCGATGGAGACCGGCGAGGCCGTGGCCTACGCGCTGTGGAACCTCGAGGACCGCGGCCCGATGATGATCGAGCCCGGCTGGAAGGTCTATCAGGGCATGATCGTCGGCGAGCACACCCGCGAGAACGATCTCGAGGTCAACGTGCTCAAGGGCAAGAAGCTCACCAACATCCGCACCACCTCGAAGGACGAGGCGGTGCGCCTGACGCCGCCGATCCGGATGACGCTGGAGCGCTCGCTCGCCTGGATCGACGATGACGAGCTGGTCGAGGTGACGCCGAAGTCGATCCGCCTGCGCAAGGGCGTGCTCGACCCCAACGAGCGCAAGCGCTCGCAGAAGCAGAAGGCGGAAGTCGCCTGAGCACCATCGCCCGGCGGCTCTCGCCCGCCGGGCCGGGCTCCGTTTTCAGATGGAAGCGCCTCGCGATTCCATCTGAGAGCAACCGCCGGCGGCGCCGGCTCAGTGGCTCATCAGCAGCGGCCTCGGGCTCGACTTCAGCAGCGATTGCGTGACGCCGCCGAGCAGCCATTCGCGCAGCCGCGAATGCTTGTAGGCGCCGCAGACGATGAGGTCGGCACCGAAATCGACGGCGGCCTGCCGGATTGTCTCGGCCACATCCTTGCCTCCCGACAGGGCGACGTTGCGGACGCTGACGGAGGCGCCGTGCCGCGCCAGATGCGGCGCCAGCTCGGCCCCGGCGACGAAACGCGACAGGTCCTTCTCGCCGGTGACGGAGAGGATCTCGACCTCGGCTCCCGGCAGGAAGGGCCGCGCTTCCGCGATCGTGCGGGCCGCGGTCGCGCTGCCGTCCCAGGCGACCAGGATGCGCCCGGCCGCGAAGCTCTCGGATCCGGGCGGCACGATGATCACCGGCCTGCCGCTCTCGAACAGGGCCGCTTCGATCAGGCCGCGGTCGCGCTCCGCCGCATTCGTTTCCAGGTCGAGCACGCTGAGATCGTGGACGCGGGCCTGGCCGGTCAGCCTGTCGCTGAGCTCGGCATAGACCAGTTGCGGCGTCTCGATCGTGCTGGTCACGCCGGCGAGGCCGGCACTGGTCCTGGCGAGTCCGGCAAAACGTTCCGCCAGCGCGGTGATGCGGCGATTCTCGGCGGCGATGAAGGCCGTGCCGAAAGCGCTGACGACCGAGGCCGGGATGCTGTAGCACATCGCAGCGGCCTGGATCGTCAGATGCGCGCCGGCCTGCTCTGCGAGCGACAGGGCGTAGCCGAGCGCGGTGTTGTGCTCGCCCGCGCCTTCCTCTGCATGGGCGGTGAAGACGCTCTTGATCGACGGGGCCATGGGATCTCCATTGTTTCAGGGGCTCCGGGAAGCGAGCCTACCCGATCATTCTGTCGCTGCATTGCGCTCGATCAACTGCGGCCGCCTTGCGCGACGGCCGCCTCGGGGGGATGCTGGGCGGCCCTGCCCTGCGCCCGGCGCAGCACACAGGTCACGATCACCGCGCTTGCCGCCCGGTCGCGGCTCTGATCCTGTGGGCGGCTTTTCCGAGGAGGATTCCTGCCATGCTCACCCGCAACCTCGGCCGCTCGGGCCTGCGCGTCTCGCTCGTCGGCCTCGGCTGCAATAATTTCGGCGGCCGGATCGATCTCGACGCCACCCGCAAGGTCGTCGACGCGGCGATCGAGAATGGCATCACCCTGTTCGACACCGCCGACATCTATGGCGAGCGCGGCGGCTCGGAGACGGCGCTCGGCGAGGTTCTGGGCGCCCGCCGCAAGCAGATCGTGCTGGCGAGCAAGTTCGGCATGAACATGGACGACGAAGGCGTGAAGAAGGGCGGCTCGCGCGCCTACATCATCAACGCGGTCGAGGATTCGCTGCGCCGGCTCAGGACCGACTGGCTCGACCTCTACCAGATCCACCGCTTCGACCCGCTGACCCCGATCGAGGAGACGCTGCGCGCCCTCGAAGACCTGATCCGCCAGGGCAAGGTGCGCTATATCGGCTGCTCGAACTTCGCGCCCTGGCAGATGGCGGACGCCGCCTGGGCGGCGCGCCATCTCGGCGTCGAAGGCTTCGCCTCAGCCCAAGACGAGTACAGCCTGCTGGTCCGCGGTGCCGAGCGCGAGCTGATCCCGTCGGCGCGGCATTACGGCATGGGCCTGCTGCCCTATTTCCCGCTGGCGAACGGCGCGCTGACCGGCAAATACAAGCGCAATGCGCCGATGCCGGACGGGGCACGCCTGACCAAGCTGCCGCAGCGCGCCGGCGAGATCTTCAGCGACGCCAACTGGACGCGGATCGAGAAGCTGACCGGCTTCGCCGAGGCGCGCGGCAGGACGCTGGTCGAGCTCGCCTTCTCCTGGCTCGCCGCCCAGCCGGTGGTCTCCAGCGTCATCGCCGGCGCGACCCGGCCCGAGCAGATCGCGGCGAATGTGAAGGCGGCCGAATGGGCACTGACGGCCGAGGAGCTCGCGGAGATCGACAAGATCACGGCCTGAGCCCGGGCCACCGGTCCGTCGCGAGAACGCCTCAAAGCCGCCCAACCGGCGGTGTGAAGCGTCAGCCCTGCCGCCGAAGCCGCAATGGCGCCGGAAACGGTTGTCAAATCGGCGCGCCTGGGGTTCCCTTGCGCGGCCCTTTCCTGGAGTTGCCTGGTCTCGTGATGCGCATCGCCTCCTTCCTGGCGCTCGCCCTCTCGCTGCTTGCCTGGCCGGCAGCGGCGCAGGACAAGCCCGCGCCGGCTCCGGAGCCGATGCGGATCATCGCGGTGCGCAGCGCCGAGCCGGGCTGCGAGCCCAATTGCCGCGAGTGGCTCGCCGCCCAGGGCGCCATCACCAAGGACACGCTCGAGGAGTTGCGCCGCGCCATTGCCGGGCTGAGAGGCCGCAAGCTGCCGGTGCTGATCTATTCGACCGGCGGCACGGTCGAGGTCGCGATCGCGATGGGCGAGCTGATCCGCCAGCAAGGCCTCGACATCGCCGTGGCGCGCACCGTCTTCACCCAGCGCGATCCCGCCCTCGGCAACATCAACGAGCGCAGCCCGCTCTGTTCCTCGGCCTGCACCTTCGTCCTCGCCGGCGGCGTCAGGCGCATCATCCCGCCGCAATCGCGGATCGGCGTGCACCAGCAGACCATCGTCGAGACCGAGACCACGACGGTGCGCGACTACCAGATCGTGCGCCGGCGCGAGGGCGACCGCATCGTCGAGACCCGCGAACTGGTCAAGGAGACCAAGGAGCAGCGCACGGTCAAGCAGGAGCAGGCGACTGGCGAGATCGACACGAAGATCGCCCGCCATCTCGATGCGATGGGGCTCGACCGCTCCTTCCTGAAGCTGACCGTGTCGACGCCGGCCGATACGATGCGCTATCTGCGCCCCGAAGAGATGCGCTCGACGACGATCGCGACCGA
>NZ_JAKFED010000054.1:0-20833 GCF_036675845.1 Allobosea sp.
GATCAAGGGCCGCGACAAGCCGATGCAGGTTTACGGCTTCGGCGGCACGCCCGAAGTCGTCGTTGAGCCGGCGCTCGCCGAAACCTCGCCGGCGCGCAAGCCCGAGGCCGGCAAGCCCGAGGCCGGCAAGCCCGAGGCTGGCAAACCCGAGGCTGGCAAACCCGAGGCTGGCAAACCCGAGGCTGGCAAACCCGAGGCTGGAAAGAGCAAGAAGGCGGAGAAAGCGGCCGCAACTCCCCCCGGCGAGACGCCGAGATGATGTCCCGTCACGCGCCGAAGGCGAGGAAACGGCGGCGATCGTAGCCCGCCAGCGCCAGCGCGGCGTCATTGAGCCTGAGCTCGAGGTCGATCGCCGGCCTGTCCTGCCTCGCTGCCGGGAGGGTGCCGATCTGGCCCGAGGCGCGTCCGAGGTCGAGCGCATGCTCGATCACCAGCACATCGGCGGCGCGCGCCAGCGCCAGGAGCTCGGCCGGAACGGCGGCGCTGCGCCCGAACGGCTTGAGCGAGAGGCCGAGCAGAACCAGCGCGTAGGCTTCGGGCGGCGGCGTCAGCGCGACCTGCTGCAACTTCGCCGCAAGATGGCGAACCCGGCACGGCGCCCCGTTCAGGCTCTCGGCGGCGAAGGCCGGAATCTTCGGGTCGATCACCGTCACGGAGGTTGGCGAATGCGTCAGGAAGCCGGTGATCGGCAGCCCGGCGCCGCCGATCTCGATGATGTGCGGGCAGCGCCGCACGAGATGGGCGGCGAGCACCTGGCGCAGCGCCGCCGCCGGGCCGGCGAGATGCGGCAGCAGCGTCCCGGCTCCCGGCGTCTCGCTCGGCTGCGCGGCGCTGGCCTTTGCCTGCGGCTGTGAATATGGTCCCGCGACTTTTTCCCGCTCCGGCATCGTCACCTTCGTTCCTCCCGGCATGACCAACGCCCTGCCTCCCGACGCTCTGTACGACATCCTGCGGGGAGCCGCTGCCCTGAGCGGCGATCCGATCGTCGCCGATCTCGCCCGCCTGGTCGGCAAGGGGGCGCCGGCCGACCTCTCGATCGCCTTCAACCACAAGCAGATCGCCTCGAAGCGCTGGCTCGTCGACGCCCTGGCGCAGGTGCTGCCGCGGCCGGAAGGGGCGGTCTTCGTGCTCGGCGCCTGGCATGGCGTGCTCGGCGCGATGCTGCTCGCCGACGGCCGGCTGGCGATCCCGGAGATCGTCAGCGTCGATGTCGACCCCGCCTGCGCCGCGGTGGCGGAGACGCTGAACCACCGCCATGTCGCCGCCGGCCGCTTCCGCACGCTGACCGCCGACATGCGCGGGCTCGATCTTTCCGGCGCGCGCGAGCCGCGGCCGGGCCTGGTGATCAACACCAGCTGCGAGCATCTCGAGGATGTGCCGGGCTGGCTCGCCGGCCTGCCGCCGGGCCTGCCGCTGGTGCTGCAGTCGAACGATTATGTCCGCGAGCCGGACCATCGCAGCTGCGTGCCCTCGCTCGCGGCCTTCGCGGCGCAGGCCGGCCTGTCCGAGACCTGGTTTTCCGGGGCGCTGCCGACGAAGAACTACACCCGCTTCATGCTGATCGGGCAGCGATGAACCGAGACGAGCCAGCCGGGCCGCCGGTCGCGATCGCGATGAAGGGCTATCCGCGCCTGTCGGAGACCTTCATCGCGCAGGAACTGCTCGGCCTGCAGCAACTGGGCCTGCCCTTCGCGATCTGGTCGCTGCGGCATCCGACCGACGCGGCGCGCCATCTGATGCACAGCGAGATCACGGCGCCGCTGCACTATCTGCCCGAATACCTGCATGACGAGCCGCTGCGCGTGCTGCGCGGCCTCGGCCGGGCGCTGCTGCGGCCCTCGATCCTGCGGCTGCTCGCCGCCTTCCTGCGCGACCTCGGCCGCGACCGCACGCGCAACCGCCTGCGCCGGCTCGGCCAGGCCTGCGTGATGGCGCGCGAGCTGCCGCCGGGCACGCGGCATCTGCATGTCCATTACCTGCATACCCCGGCGTCGGTGATCCGCTACGCCGCGCTGAGCCGCGGGCTCACCTGGTCATTCTCGGCCCATGCCAAGGACATCTGGACGACGCCCGACTGGGAGAAGCGCGAGAAGATCGCCGATGCCCGATGGGGTGTGACCTGCACCCGCGACGGCCATGCCGAGCTGGCGCGGCTGGCCGACCGGCCGGACAAGGTCGCATTGGTCTATCACGGCCTCGACCTTGACCGTTTTCCGCCGCCGCCGGCCCGGCCGCCGCGCGATGGCGCCGACGCAGCCGATCCGGTGCGCTTCGTCACGATCGGAAGGGCGGTCGAGAAGAAGGGCTTCGACGACCTGCTGAGCGCGCTTGCCGCCCTGCCGGCCGATCTTGCCTGGCGGCTCGTCCATATCGGCGGCGGCGAGAAGCTCGCGGCGTTGAAGGCCCGGGCGGAGGCGCTCGGTCTCGCCGGCCGCATCGACTGGCGCGGGCCGCTCGCCCAGGACGGGGTGATCGCGGCGCTGCGCGAGGCCGATCTGTTCGTGCTGCCCTCGAAGCAGGCCGGCGACGGCGACCGCGACGGCCTGCCCAATGTGGTGATGGAGGCGGCGAGCCAGGGGCTGGCGATCGTCGCGACCGATTTCGCCGGCATCCCGGAATTCGTGCGCCATGACACCGACGGGCTTCTCGTCGTGCCGGGCGATGTCGCGGCGCTGGCCGGCGCGCTCGCTGCCCTTGCCCGCGCGCCGGAGCGCCGGGCCGGTTTCGGCGGGGCAGCTTATGCCCGCCTCACCGGGCATTTCTCGGCGCAGGCCGGGCTGGCGCGGATCCACGCGGCGCTGACCGGCCGGATCGGCGGGCCGGCGCCGTGAGCCGGCGCGTCCTGATCGGCGTGACGCATCTGCTCGGCATCGGCCATCTGGTGCGGGCCCGGCATCTGGCGCGGGCGCTGGCGCAAGCCGGATATGAGGTGACGCTCGCCAGCGGCGGCATGCCGGACGGCAAGGCGCAAAGCGGCTATCGCCTGGTGCAGTTGCCGCCGGTCCGGGCCGAGGGCACGGATTTCCGCAACCTGCTCGACGCGGCGGGTGCCGCGGTGACGCCGGAGCGCCTGGCGGCGCGGCGGGAGGGGCTCGCGGCGCTGGCCAGCGAGATCCGGCCCGATATCGTCATCACCGAGCATTTCCCCTTCGGCCGGCGCCAGCTCGCGGCTGAGTTCCTGGCGCTGATCGAGGCGGCGAGGGCGGCCGATCCCAGGGCGCTGGTGCTCGCCTCGATCCGGGACGTGCTGGTGGCGCCGCAGCGGGCGGAGCGGCTGGCGGAGACGGCGCAGCGCGTCGCCGGCCTGTTCGACGGCGTGCTCGTCCATGGCGACCGGAATTTCCTGCCGCTCGAAGCCTCCTGGCCGGTGACGCCGGCGATCGCGACGAAGCTGATCTATACGGGCTATCTGGCGCAACCGTCATCGCGAGCGCAGCGAAGCGATCCAGGCATCAGCGCACCCGATGCCCCTGGATTGCTTCGCTGCGCTCGCAATGGCGGCGAAGGCGAAATCCTGGTCTCCGGCGGCGGCTCGGCCGCCGCCCTGCCGCTGTTCGAGGCCGCGCTCGCCGCCGCCCACCTGCTGCCGCATCGGCGCTTTCACCTGCTCGTCGGCCAAGGCGTCACGGAGGCGCGATTCGAGAGCCTGCGCCGGACGGCGTCCGGCAACGCGCGCGTCGAACGGGCGCGGCCGGATTTTCCGGCGCTGCTGCATGCCTGTGCCCTGAGCATCAGCCAAGCCGGCTACAACACCGTGCTCGATCTGGTGCAGGCGAGGCGGCCGGCGCTGCTCGTCCCCTTCGACGAGGGCAACGAGACCGAGCAGGCGCTGCGCGCCGCGGCGCTGGAACGGGCCGGGCTGGCACGGATCAGCCCGCGCGGCGCGGGGCCGCAGGCCCTGGCGACAATCATCGAGGCCGGGCTGGCACAGGCACAGCCGGCGCCGCTCGCGGTCGATCTCGACGGGGCGGCGGGCGTGGTTTCGGCGGTTGCGCGCCTGCTCACCGGCCGGGCCTGAGCCTGTGCGCGAATGCGCGCCGGCAAAGCGTCGGCATGCCTGCCGCGAATACCTCTTGCGAATTGCCGCTACGGCGCTTTCGCTCTAATGAGATTGGACACGCCTCCCTTTCGGTCGGCTCCAGGACACCGGGTGTTTGCCGGGCCTGTCCTGCGCCCGGAGAAGAATGATGACAGCAGCGACTACCGCCGCCCCCGGCATGCCGGACATGAAACTGTCGGTTCGTCAGGTCTTCGGCATCGACAGCGATCTGGAAGTGCCGGCCTATTCGAAAGCCGAGGCGCATGTCCCCGATTTCGACCAGGATTACCGTTTCGACCGCGACACCACGATCGCGATCCTGGCCGGCTTCGCCCATAACCGCCGCGTCATGATCTCGGGCTATCACGGCACCGGCAAGTCGACCCATATCGAGCAGGTCGCGGCCCGGCTGAACTGGCCCTGCGTGCGCGTCAACCTCGACAGCCATGTCTCGCGGCTCGATCTCGTCGGCAAGGACGCGATCGTGCTGAAGGAAGGCAAGCAGATCACCGAGTTCCAGGACGGCATCCTGCCCTGGGCGCTGCAGAACAACATCGCGCTGGTCTTCGACGAGTACGATGCCGGCCGCCCGGACGTGATGTTCGTGATCCAGCGCGTGCTCGAGCAGTCGGGCAAGCTGACGCTGCTCGACCAGAAGCGCGTCATCCGCCCGCACCCCGCCTTCCGGCTGTTCGCCACCGCCAACACGGTCGGCCTCGGCGACACATCGGGCCTCTATCACGGCACCCAGCAGATCAACCAGGGTCAGATGGACCGCTGGTCGATCGTCACCACGCTGAACTACCTGCCGCATGACAACGAGGTCGCGATCGTCCTCGCCAAGTCGAAGCACTACCAGGCCTCGCCGGAAGGCAAGGACATCGTCAACAAGATGGTGCGCGTCGCCGACCTGACCCGCAACGCCTTCATGAACGGCGATCTTTCGACCGTGATGAGCCCGCGTACGGTGATCACCTGGGCCGAGAACGCGGCGATCTTCGGCGATATCGGTTTTGCCTTCCGCGTCACCTTCCTCAACAAATGCGACGAGATGGAGCGTGCGCTGGTGGCCGAGTTCTTCCAGCGCTCCTTCGGCAAGGACCTGCCGGAGAGCGCGGTCAACGTCGTGCTGAGCTAATGCATGTTCCGCAAAAGTGGGCACCGCTTTTGCGATCAGAACATGCTCAACTAAAGGGAAACCGGCCATGACCCGTTACGAAGGTAGCTGCCATTGCGGACGGGTCGCCTACGAGGTCGAGGCCGACCTTGGCCAGACGATCACCTGCAACTGCTCCTATTGCCAGCGCCGCGGCTCGGTGCTGGCCTTCACCCCGGCGCAGAACTTCACGCTCACCAAGGGCGAGGAGGCGCTGACCGAGTACCGCTTCAACACGCAGAAGATCCAGCATCTGTTCTGCGAGAGCTGCGGCATCGAATCCTTCGCGCGGGGCAGCATGCCGGACGGCACGCCGATGGTCGCGATCAATGCCCGCTGCCTCGCCGGCGTCGAGCCGACCGAGCTGAACTCGACGATGTTCGACGGGCGCTCGCGCTGACGGGACGCGCCGGTGAGCATTGCTTCTGACAGCCAAAAGGCCACGATCCAGCGCGAGGCGGATTTCGCCGCGACGCGCGAGGCCGTCCTGCGCGGCCTCAGCGCGCATAACCAGGCGAAGGTCGGCCCGCGCAACGCGCAGCCACTGGCGCTGAGCCTGCGCAATGAGGCCGGCACGATGGTCGGCGGCCTCGTCGGCGAGCTTAAATGGGAATGGCTCCATGTCGACCTGTTCTGGATCGACGAGGCCCATCGCGGCGGCGGACACGGCGAGGCACTGCTCGCCATGGCCGAGCAGGCGGCGCGCGATTACGGCGCACGCGGCGTCTATCTCGGGACGATGAGCATTCAGGCGCCGGGCTTCTATCCCCGCATGGGCTATCGCGAATGCGGCCGGATGGAGGATTATCCGGTCGCAGGCCAGACCCTCCATCATTTCATGAAGACGCTATGAGCATCTCGAACCGCAAGCCCGGACAACCCAAGGAAGCGCCGGCCGAGCCGCTGAAGCGGGCTGTTTCCAGCGCGATGAAGGCGATCGCGCGCAAGCCGGAGATGGAGATCGTCTTCGCCGCCGACAAACCCTCGCTCGTCGGCGAGCGCGCCCGCCTGCCCGAGCCGCCGCGCAAGCTGACGCCGAACGACGTCGCGATCCTGCGCGGCCATGCCGATTCCATGGCGCTGCGCCTCGCCTGCCACGATGCCACGATCCATCGCCGCGCCGCCCCCGAGGGCGATGCCGCCCGGGCGGTGTTCGATGCCGTCGAGCAGGCCCGCGTCGAATGCGTCGGCTCGCGCCGGATGAGCGGCATGGCCGGCAATATCAGCGCCATGCTCGAGGACCGCTATCACCGCGGCGGACGCTATGAGGAGATCACCGACCGGGCCGACGCGCCGCTCGAGGACGCGCTGGCGCTGATGGTGCGCGAGCGCCTGACCGGCCTGAAGCCGCCCAAGGCGGCGCAGAAGCTGGTCGAGCTCTGGCGCGAGGATGTCGAGAGCAAGGCCGGCGGCGATCTCGACCGGCTCGCCAGGGCGGTCGAGGACCAGCGCGCCTTCGCCCGCACCGTGCGCGACATGCTGGCTTCGCTCGACATGGCCGAGCAGAGCAGTCAGGGCCAGGACGACGACGAGGACGAGGACGACAAGGACCAGTCCTCCGAGGACCAGGAGCAGCAGGAAGGCGAGGCCGAGCAGGAGAGCCAGGGCGAGCGTTCCGAGACCGAGGTCAGCGACGACGCGGCCGAGGAATTGCAGGAGGGCGCCTCCGAGGCGGCAGACGCGCCGGCCGGCGACTGGGACGAGGAGGACGACAGCTCCGAGGCCGAGGAAGCCGGCGAGGCGCCGCGCCCCCGCGACAGCCGCGCCAACGACCGGCCGCAGACCGACTACAAGGCCTATACGCAGAAGTTCGACGAAACGGTCACCGCCGAGGAACTCTGCGACGCCGAGGAGCTGACCCGCCTGCGCGCCTATCTCGACAAGCAGTTGGCGCATCTGCAGGGCGTCGTCGCCCGGCTGGCGAACCGCTTGCAAAGGCGCCTGATGGCGCAGCAGAACCGTTCCTGGCAGTTCGACCTGGAGGAAGGCGCGCTCGACCCCTCGCGCCTGCCGCGGATCATCATCGACCCGTTCCAGCCGCTCTCCTTCCGGCAGGAATCGGACACGAATTTCCGCGACACGGTGGTGACGCTGCTGATCGACAATTCCGGCTCGATGCGCGGCCGGCCGATCACGGTCGCCGCCACCTGCGCCGACATCCTGGCCCGCACGCTGGAGCGCTGCGGCGTCAAGGTCGAGCTGCTCGGCTTCACCACGCGGGCCTGGAAGGGCGGGCTCTCGCGCGAGACCTGGCTGCAATCGGGCAAGCCGGCGAATCCCGGCCGCCTCAACGATTTGCGCCACATCATCTACAAGGCCGCCGATGCGCCCTGGCGCCGGGCGCGGAAGAATCTCGGGCTGATGATGCGCGAAGGGCTGCTCAAGGAGAACATCGACGGCGAGGCGCTGGACTGGGCCCATAAGCGCCTGCTGGCGCGGCCGGAGCAGCGCAAGATCCTGATGGTGATCTCGGACGGCGCGCCGGTCGACGATTCGACGCTCTCGGTCAATGCCGGCAGCTATCTCGAGCGGCATCTGCGCCACATCATCGCCGAGATCGAGACGCGTTCGCCGGTCGAGCTGATCGCGATCGGCATCGGCCACGACGTCACCCGCTATTACCGCCGCGCCGTCACCATCGTCGATGCCGAGGAACTCGGCGGGGTGATGACCGAGAAGCTGGCGGAACTGTTTGAAGAGGATCCCGGCGCCGCTACAGGCGCGCGCGTCTCACGCCGCCTGCAATGATGCAGACCCGCCGCGGCCTGCTCGCCGGCCTCGGTGCGGCGGCCCTGACCCCGCCTGCTCGCGCCCAGGCGATCGAGCCCGGACGTGTCCCGCTCAGCGTCGCGGCCCGGCCGTTCCTGGCCTTCGAGCCCGGCAATCCGACGAAGGCGCGCTTCGGCCAGCTCGTCTTTCGCGGCGGGCTTGCGCTTTCAGGCAGCCATCCGCGCTTCGGCGGCTTCTCCGGCCTCTGGCGCTCGGCCGATGGCGGGCAACTGGCGGCGGTGAGCGACAAGGGCTTCTGGCTGACCGCGACGGTCGCCAGGCGCGATGGTCGCCTGGCCGGGCTGGAGCAGGCCGAACTGGTGCCGGTGCTCGGTGCCTCGGGGCGGCCGCTGTACCGCTCGCGCTATTACGACACCGAAGCGCTCGCGATCCATGACGGCATCGCCTATCTCAGCGTCGAGCGCACGCATGACATCCTGCGCTTCGACTGGGCGAGATATGGCGTCGAGGCGCGGGCGCGGCCGATTCCGATGCCACCGGGAGGCAAGCGCCTGCCGAATAATCGCGGGGTGGAGGCGCTCGGCGTCGTTCCGGCCGGCCAGCCGCTGGCCGGCGCCCTGGTCGCGATCGCGGAGCGCTCGGGCGGCGAGGACGAGCCGACGATCGGCTTCATCATCGGCGGGCGCCAGCCCGGCAGCTTCCATGTCGTCCGCCGCGACGGCTTCGACCTCACCGATCTCGCCTTCCTGCCCGGTGGCGACCTTTTGCTGCTGGAACGCTGGTATCGGCCGCTGCGCGGCGTCGGCATGCGCATCCGCCGGATTCCCGGCGCCCTGCTGCGGCCGGGCGCGCGCCTCGACGGGCCGGTCCTGCTCGCGGCGGATCTCGGCCAGGAAATCGACAATATGGAGGGGATGGCCGTCCATCAGGAGAGCGGGCGAACCATCCTCACCCTGATCTCGGACGACAACTTCTCGTTCCTGCAGCGCACGCTGCTGCTGGAATTCGAGCTGGTGCAGTAGCCGTCCTCGTCATGCTCGGGCTTGACCCGAGCATCTCAGGCAGGACGAGGCTCCCATCAGCGCCTTCTCGTCAGGAGATTCTCGGGTCTGCGCGGAGTTTATCCTTGGGCCGACCGAAGGTCCGGACCCGAGGGCTTCGCCCGAGAATGACGAGCACAGCTCAAACGAAAAAAGCGGCCTTGCGGCCGCTTCATTCAATCCGGAAGGAAAGCCCGCTCAGTTGGCGGCGAGCTTCTTCTCGATGTCGCGCTTCAGCGTCAGCGCGCCGGTCGAAAGGTCGCCGGCCGGGGCCTTGACCAGGAAGGCGTCGAGCCCGCCGCGATGATCGACCGTGCGCAGCGCATTGGCCGAGACGCGCAGGCGGAACGAGCGACCGAGCGCATCGGACTGCAGCGTGACGTTGACGAGGTTCGGCCGGAAGACCGTCTTGGTCTTGCGATTCGAGTGGCTGACGAGGTGGCCGGTAAGGGTGGCTTTCCCGGTCAGTTCGCAACGGCGGGCCATGATATCGTTCCCAAGGTTTCCAGGGCGCCAACGCAAAACGCCGACACGCGACGTGCCGGCAGGCGAGCACCGGAAGTCAAATTGAAGTGGCGGGTCTATAGCCAAGCCCCGGCGCCGCGTCAAGGCGCAGTGCGGAGTTGGGGGCTGGAAACATCTCGGTAACCTCCTCTCGTCAGACTCCGTTAATCAGGTCACGATTCGGACCGATTCGCAGTGCATGCGAGCAGTCGAACGGTCGCGCCGCCCGGAGCATCGAGATGAAGCCCGCCCTCACGCCGTCCCTGTCCGGCCTTTGCCTGGCGGCTGTTCTGCTTGCGGGCGCGATTCCGGTTACGGGCGCGATTCCCGCCGGCGCCGCCTCGGTCGAGGCATCCTACGACGTCTCCCTGCTCGGCATGCGCTTCGGCAAGGCCAGCCTGAGCGGCGACATCGAGGGCAACCGCTACAAGCTCGACGTCACGGCCAAGCTCACCGGCCTGGTCGGCGGCTTCACCGGCGGGCGCGGCTCGGGTGCCGCCACCGGCAACCTCAACGCCGGCAGGCTCTCGCCTGCGACCTTCGCCATCTCCTCGGCGAGCACGAGCGAAAGCCGCACCGTGCGCATGGCGCTCGATCGCAACGCCGTCCAGGCGGTCGAGATCGAGCCGCCGATCGATTCCAAGCCGGACCGGGTGCCGATCAGCGAGGCCCATCGCCGCAATGTCATGGACCCGCTCAGCGCCTTCCTGATGCCGGTCGAGGGCGGCAGGAATTCGGGCGCGGCCGCCTGCAACCGCACCCTGCCGATCTTCGACGGCGCGGCGCGCTACGACATCAAGCTGAGCTATGCCGGCACCCGCGAGGTCAAGCTCGACGGCTATAGCGGCCCGGTCTCGATCTGCCAGGCGCGCTATGTGCCGATCGCCGGCCACCGGGCCTTGCGGCCGAGCACCAAGTTCATGGCCGAGAACAAGGAGATCAGCACCTGGCTCGCCCCGATCGCCGGGACGGGCATGATGCTGCCGGTGCGGATTTCGGTGAAGACGATGATCGGCACCGCCGTGATCGAGGCTTCGCGCTTCAAGGTCGATCCGGGCGTTACCGCGGCGACCTCGCGCAACTGAGCTTCCGCAGGAAGGCCGGCCGTCGAGCCGGCAATACTGACCTAACGTCAATGTATGGCGAGGGCGCGGCCGCGGGCATTGCCGCCGCGGCCCGCCGGACGCTAGCCTCGCTCGGCGATTCGACCCTGGAGCTTGCATGCTTGGCGATTTTGCCCTGCCGCCCGGATTGCGGCGCCGCGACGTGGTGGTGCGCGACACCGTGCTGCATGTCGCCGAGGTCGGCGACGGGCCGGCGGTCCTGCTGCTGCATGGCTGGCCGGAATTCTGGATGACCTGGCTGCCGCTGATGAACCGCCTGCATGGCGAGTTCCGGCTGATCGCGCCGGATCTGCGCGGCTTCGGCGACAGCGCCAAGGCGCCTGCCCCGCGCAGCGATGTCGGCGCCAACAGCCATGCCGACGATGTCGCGGCGCTGCTGGAGGCGCTCGATCTCGGCGCCGTCGGCGTCGTCGGCCACGATGTCGGCGCCTATGTCGCGCAGGGGCTGGCGCGGCGCCATCCGCAGCGGGTCGAGCGGCTGCTGTTCTTCAACTGCCCGACACCGAGCGTCGGCTCGGCCTGGGTCCGCGACGGCCATGTCAACGAGATCTGGTACCAGTCCTACCACCAGCTGGCGCTGGCCGAGCAGATGGTGGGGCTGGGCCGCGAAGCCTGTGCACTGTATTTCGGGCACTTCCTGACGCATTGGTGCCATCGCAAGGACGCCTTCGCCCCGGCCTTCGAGCTCTGGATCGACAATTTCCTCAAGCCCGGCAATCTGCGCGGCGGCTTCGACTGGTATCGCAGCCAGAATGCCGCCCGTCTCGCCGCGATCGACGGCCATCCGGCGCCTTCGGTCAACATCCACCAGCCGACCCGGGTGCATTGGGGCCGGCACGATCCCGTCCTGAAGTCGGAATGGGCCGCCTTCATCCCGGAGCATTTCGACGATGCGGTGGTGAGCTTCTGCGAAAGCGCCGGCCATTTCGTCCATGTCGAGGCGCCGGACGAGGCTGCCGAGGTTTTTGCCGACTTCTTTGCGCCGCATTGAACCGGCAGCAGGCAGGGGCGTCGCGGGCGCCCCTCGCAGACCGGCCCGCGGGCTCCTATCTCACAGGCGCGGCGCTCACGGCGCGCCGCCGAGCCGGAGGGCGGCCAGCATGCTTGGGCGATTCCAGATATGGTGGTCGGGGCCGCCGGCGGGACGAAATCTCGTAGAGAACGAATCCCGATTCTGCCGGAGTCAGCGATTCGGGCCTGCTTCGTTCCGGACTCGTTCTGTTCCCTAAACGGCTTGCCCGCAGGCGCCATGAAGCGGTAGGGCTGGGGCGGCTCCCCGGCCGCTTCGAAGCGCCATGCCGGTCGCCTCAGCCGCAGGAAGTTCCAGCGTTTTGACGTTGCCTCGCTCTCTTCCGCCTTCGCTCCGCGCGCGCGGCGTCACGGCGGTGCTCGGGCCCACCAATACGGGCAAGACCCATCTCGCCATCGAGCGCATGGTCGCGCATCCGACGGGCATGATCGGCCTGCCGCTGCGCCTGCTGGCGCGCGAGGTCTACAGCCGCGTCGTCGACCGGGTCGGGCCGGAGGCGGTCGCCCTCGTCACCGGCGAGGAGAAGATCAAGCCGCAGCGGCCGCGCTTCTGGGTCTGCACGGTCGAGGCGATGCCGCGTGACGTCGCCGTCGATTTCGTCGCGATCGACGAGATCCAGCTCGCCGCCGACCTCGACCGCGGCCATGTCTTCGCCGACCGCCTGCTCAACCATCGCGGCCGGGCCGAGACGATGCTGATCGGCGCCGGCACGATGCGGCCGCTGGTCGAGCAGCTGGCGCCGGGCGCCAATGTGGTGACGCGGCCGCGCCTGTCGAATCTGAGCTTCTCCGGCGACCGCAAGATCACCCGCCTGCCGCGCCGCTCGGCCATCGTCGCCTTCTCGGCCGAGGAGGTCTACGCCATCGCCGAGCTGATCCGCCGGCAGAAGGGCGGGGCGGCCGTGGTGCTGGGCGCGCTCTCGCCGCGGACGCGCAACGCGCAGGTCGAGATCTACCAGTCCGGCGATGTCGATTATCTCGTCGCCACCGACGCCATCGGCATGGGGCTCAATCTCGATGTCGACCACATCGCCTTCGCCGGCGACAGCAAGTTCGACGGCCATCACTTCCGCAAGCTCAACCCGGCCGAGTTCGGCCAGATCGCCGGGCGGGCCGGGCGGCATCTGCGCGACGGCACTTTCGGCACCACCGGGCGGGCGCCGCCCTTCGACGCCGAACTCGTCGAGGCGATCGAGAATCACCGCTTCGAGTCGGTCAGGCAGCTGCAATGGCGCAATTCCGATCTCGATTTGCGCTCGGTCGAGGGGCTGCTCGACAGCCTCAATGTCCAGCCGCAGGAGCAGGGCCTGACCCGGGCGCTGATCGCCGAGGACATGACGACGCTGGAAATCCTGGCGCGCGACGCCGACATCGCCAGATTGGCGAAGGGCAAGCCGGCGGTCGAACGGCTCTGGGAGGTCTGCGGCCTGCCGGATTACCGCAAGATCGCGCCGATGCAGCATGCCGATCTGGCGACGATGCTGTATCTGCGGCTGATGCGATACGGCCGGCTCGATCCGGACTGGTATCGGGCCCAGCTCGACGCGCTCGACCGCACCGATGGCGAGATCGATACGCTCTCGGCGCGCATCTCGCAGGTGCGGACCTGGACCTTCGTCGCCAACCGTCCTGACTGGTTGCCCGATCCAGAGCATTGGCAGGGGGTGGCGCGTCTTGTAGAGGACAAGCTGTCGGACGCTTTGCACGAGAGGCTTGCCAGCCGTTTCGTCGATCGGCGCACGAGCGTGTTGATGCGTCGCCTGCGGGAGAATGCGATGTTGGAAGCTGAGGTCACCGCGGCGGGCGACGTGCTCGTCGAGGGCCAGCATGTCGGGTTGCTGCAAGGCTTCCGCTTCACGGCGGACCCGAAGGCAGGCGGTCCGGAAGCCAAGGCGCTGAACGCCGCCGCGATGAAGGCGCTTGCCAGCGAGATGGAGGCGCGCGCCTCGCGCGTCGTGCTCGCGGGCGACGAGGCGTTCGTGCTGTCGCATGACGGCTTCATCCGCTGGATCGGCGAGCCGGTGGCCCGCCTGGTCGCCGGCGAGAAGGCCCTGGAGCCGCGCCTGCGCCTGCTGGTCGAGGAACACCTCACCGGCCAGGCGCGCGAGCAGGTCGAAGGGCGGCTGACGCTCTGGCTGAAGAATCACATCACCAGGCTGCTCGGACCGCTGCAGGTGCTCGAGGAGGCGACGAGCCTGACCGGCATCGCCCGCGGCATCGCCTATCAGGCGGGCGAGGCGCTGGGCGTGCTCGAGCGCGCCAAGGTCGGCGAGGAGATGAAGACGCTGGATCAGGAGGGCCGCGCCGGCCTGCGCCAGCTCGGCATCCGCTTCGGTGCCTTCCACCTTTATGTGCCGGCCTTGCTGAAGCCGGCACCGCGGGCGCTCGCCGCCCAGCTCTGGGCGCTGAAGCATGGTGGGCCGGAACTGACCGGGCTCGACGACATCGCGCATCTGGCCTCGTCCGGCCGGACCTCGTTCCCCGCCAACAAGGATATCCCCAAGGGCCTCTATCGCGCCGCCGGCTATCGCGTCTGCGGCGAGCGGGCGGTGCGCGTCGACATTCTCGAGCGCCTGGCCGACCTGATTCGCCCGGCCATCGCCTATCGCCCCGGCGTCACGCTCGGCCAGCCTCCGGTGGGCGCTGCCGATCAGGACGGCTTCGTCGCGACCGGCGCCATGACCTCGCTCGTCGGCTGTGCCGGCGAGGATTTCGCCTCGATCCTGCGCTCGCTCGGCTATGTCTCGCTGAAGCGTCCGGGGCCGGCGATCACCGTGCCGCTCGCGGCCGCCCCGGAGCCCGTCGTCGCTGAGCCCGTCGTGGTGGCGCCGTCGGCAGAGGAGCCGGCGGCAGAGGAGTCGGCGAACGTGCCGGCCGAGGGCGAGGTTGCGGCGGAGAATACCGCGGCTGAAGATGTCGCGGCCGAGAATATCGCAGCGCTGAATGCCGAGCCTGGGGCCGGCGAATCGGCCGCTGAGCTCGAGACGGCCAGCACCGAGGCGCCGGATGTGCCGATCCTGACCGAGGTCGAGCTGGCCGCCGCGCCGGAGATCGAGCCCGAGGCGGTCGTCGAACCGGCCGCGGAGGCCGAGCAGCCGGTCACGGCCGAGCCGGTTCCGGCCGACGCCATGTCGATGCTCGCCCATCCTGCCGCCGAGCCGGTGGCCGAGGCGGCCGCTGCGGAGCCTTCCGAGGCTGCCGCTGAGGCGGCGACGCCGGCGGAGCCGGAACTGATCGAGATCTGGCGCCCGCATCGCCATCAGGGCGGCCGGCGGCCGGAGCAGGGGGCGAGCGGGCGTCGCCATGACCGCCGGCCCGGTGCCCAAGGCGAGGCTGCGCCGGCCGGAGAGGCCGGAAGCGGTCCGCGTCCGGAGGGCGGCCAGCGGCCGAACCGCAATCGCTGGCGCGAGGGTGGCTGGAACGGGCCGCGCCCGGCGGCGGGCGGGCAGGCTCCCGCTGCGGAAGCTGCCGGGGCTGCGCCGGAGCGGCAGGGGCGTGGCGGCCGGCCGGAAGGCGGCAACCGGCCCGAGCGCGGGCCGCGGCCGGAGTTCAGGCGCAATGACGGCCGGCGCGACGAGGGCAGAGCCGGCGGTGGTCCGCGCCGTGAGGAGCGCGGCGGCAAGGAGCGCTTCCAGGCGCCGGCCAAGCCCCGCCCCGCCGAGCGCCAGCCGGATCCGGATTCGCCCTTCGCCAAGCTGCTCGCCCTGAAGGCGCAGCTCGAAGGCCGCGACGAGCGCAAGAGCTGAGAGGGCAAGGCACGAGGTCCGATTGCGCGAAGACCGGCAGCGTCTCGACAAATGGCTCTGGTTCGCGCGCTTCGCACGCAACCGTCCAGCCGCCGTGCGGCTGGTGGAGGACGGGCATGTGCGGGTCGCAGGCAAGCGTGTCGTGAACCCGGCGCTCGGGCTCCAGCTCGACGATGTCCTGACGCTGGCTCTGCCGCATGCGACCTTGGTCGTGAGGCTGCGGGCGCTCGGCGAACGCCGGGGTTCCTACGAGCAGGCGCAGACGCTCTATGAGATCCTCGGCGGCGACGAGCGCGGCGATGCGTCGCTTGCACCCGGCGAGCCGAAGGGATAGATCGCGAAGATTGCGCGGCCGGCGTTGGCGCGGCCTGCGAAGATTGTTCCGAAACGCCCGTTTCGGCAGAATTTCTATCTCGTTTTCGGCCGAACTCAGGCCTTGAAACACTCTCTCGCCCGGCTCTAAGGATGCGCCGGTCGATCGGAAGGACAGCGCCATGACCTATGTGGTCACCGAGAACTGCATCAAGTGCAAGTACATGGATTGCGTCGAAGTCTGTCCGGTAGACTGTTTCTACGAAGGCGAGAACATGCTCGTCATCCATCCCGACGAGTGCATCGACTGCGGCGTCTGCGAGCCGGAATGCCCGGCCGAGGCGATCAAGCCCGACACCGAGCCGGGCCTCGACAGCTGGCTGCAGCTCAACTCGAAATATGCCTCGAGCTGGCCCAATATCACGCAGAAGAAGGACGCGCCGGTCGACGCCAAGGAGTTCGACGGCGTGCCCGGCAAACTCGACGAGCATTTCTCGCCCAACCCCGGCGAGGGCGACTGATCCTGCCCCAGCGGCAGGCCGCCGGTGCGATCGATCGAGGCCGGCCTGCAAGGCCCGCAAACCGGCGCGAAAAGCGTTTACCTTTGATTCGGCGGGTTTTTTGTGGTATCCATTTGCCACAGTCGAGTTCGTTCCGCCTGCCCCTGCGAGAATTCATAAACGGGGCACCCCCTTAGACGCAGCCAGCAGAGCTACCGGCCACCAAGTCCGGAGCGATGCCGCCTTCGTGTCTGGCGGTCAGCAAGAAACGAGCGGCTGAGGGAGCGTGTCGCGCCGGGAAACGACTTTCGAAGTCGCAATCCGCCGCGTCGGCAGAGTGTCGCTGGTTATCCCGACCAGCGACTGAAAGTCGCGTCTCCGCATATTGCGGACCGATGAGGAGTTGAAACGGCATGACCACTGCGAAGAAAGCTGTTGTGCGCCTGGGTTTCAAGACTGGCGAGTTCGTCGTCTATCCGTCCCATGGCGTCGGTCAGATCACGGCGATCGAGGAGCAGGAGGTTGCTGGCTTCAAACTCGAGCTTTTCGTCGTCAGCTTCGCGAAGGACAAGATGACGCTGCGCGTTCCCACCGCCAAGGCGGCGAGCGTCGGCCTGCGCAAGCTCGCCGATGGCGAGATCGTCGGCAAGGCGCTGGCGACGCTGACCGGCCGCGCCCGGGTCAAGCGCACCATGTGGTCGCGCCGCGCCCAGGAATACGAAGCCAAGATCAATTCGGGCGACCTCGTCGCCATCGCCGAGGTGGTGCGTGACCTCTATCGCTCCGAGGCGCAGCCCGAGCAGTCCTATTCCGAGCGCCAGCTCTACGAGGCGGCGATCGACCGGATGACGCGCGAGATCGCGGCCGTCGACGAGATCACCGAGACCGAGGCGCTGAAGAAGATCGAGACCCAGCTCGCCAAGTCGCCGCGCCGTTCGGGCAAGGCCGAGGCGGAGGCCGAAGCTGAAGGCGAGGCCGAAAGCGAGAACGACGACCTGCAGGAAGAGGCGGCCTGAGGCGGCCCCCGCAGACGCGAATCGGACAAAGCCCGGCGGAGCGATCCGCCGGGCTTTTTCGTTGCAGCGATCGTGCCGGTCGTCCCGGGCGAAGCGCAGCGTAGACCCGGGAACCATGGCTGAGCCGTTCCGGTATGGATCCCGGATCGACGCCGCTGACGCGGCTTGTCCGGGATGCCCACGATTTTGTTCGAAGGGGCGGGGCCCGTCAGGCTGCGCCGGTCTCGGCCGCCAGGAAGGCGACCGTGCGCTCCCAGGCGAGCCTGGCGGCCGCGGCATTGTAGCGCTCGGTGCTGGTGTCGTTGTGGAAGGCGTGGTCGACATCCGGATAGACGATGGCCTGGTAGCGGATGCCGGCGGCCTTCAGCGCGGCCTCATAGGCCGGCAGCCCTTCGACCAGACGCGTGTCGCGCGCGGCGTGCTGGATCAGCAACCGCGCCTTGATCTGCGGCACGCGCGAAAGCTCCGGCGAGCGACCGTAGAAGACCACGCCGGCGGTGAGTTCCGGCGCCGCGACGGCAAGGTCGTTGACCGCCCCGCCGCCCCAGCAGAAGCCGACGGCTCCGACCTTGCCGGTGGCGTCCGGGCGGGCTGCGAGCAGGGCCAGCGCCGCGCGCGCCTGCGCCACGACGTCCTGGGGCTTGAGCTGCGGGAAGAGGGCGCGGGCGGCGTCCGGATCGACCGGGGTGCCGCCGAGCGGGTTGAGGAAGTCGAGGCCGAGCGCCGTGAACCCGGCCAGGGCCATGCGACGGGTGACGTCCTCGATATGCGGATTGAGCCCGCGATTCTCGTGGATGATCAGCACGCCGCCGCGTTTGGCAGTCGTCTTCGGCGTGACCAGGTAGCCCTTCAGCGCGATGCCGTCGACGGTCTCCGCGATGCGCCTCGCCTCGAGCCGGGCGTCGTCGGGCGCCACCTGCTGGGCCTGGGCGTAATTCGGCTCGAGCAGCATGAGCGCGGCCTCCGCCGCGGCGACCGAGCCGGCGAGCGCGACCAGCCGGTTCATGAAGCTGCGCCGGTCGAGCGGCTTATGGGTGTACTCGTCGTAGAGTTCGACGATGCGGCGGTCGAGCGCCATGGTCGCCTCCCTGATCGGACGGCTTTCCGCCGTCGCTTTGCGGAATCCGCCATTCCTGCCGAAGCGCGGGAATCGACCGCGTCAACGGGGCGATGGCGGCATTTCGCCGGCAGGCTAGCATGAAGCGGGGCGGCCGGTCAGAGGCGCCGGCGGCTCGCCGCAGGCCTATTCGGTCACGATCTTGTAACGCTGGCCGGGGTTCAGCCTGGCGCTGCGCTCGAGGCCGTTCAGGATCAGGAACTGTTCGAGCGGCCGGTCATGCGTCGCCATCCGCCCGGCAAGGGCGGTCGGGGTGTCACCCTCGGCCGCATTGACGAGCCGGATCTGCATCGGCTTGACCGACTGCGCCTCGGCCGGCGTCAGGCTGCGGAAGCTCTCCAGCACGGCCCGCATGTCGCGCTCGGGATCGTTCTCGCCCTTGGCGGCCAGGATGAAGCGGTAGACGCGCTGGCCGGCCTGGATCGCCGCCAGCCTGAAGCGCCAGTCGGTGCCCTTGCCGGTGGTGACCGCGGCCGGCAGGCCGCCGACCGTCAGCGACTGCACGTCGCCGGTGGCGACGCCGTCGATCCAGCCGGAGGCGACATAGGTTTCGAGCGTCTGGCCCGGCTTGAGCGCGACCGAATCGAAGCGCAGCGCCTGGGCCCCGTCGCCGCTGACGCCGACCACCATCTCGCGCGCCGCCTCAAGCTCGAAACCCTCGGGCGCGGTGAAGGCGAGGCGCAGCGCGCTGTTGAGATAGCGCCGGCCGCGCACGACGCCGTCGGCGGGGTCGTCGCCGAAGGCGATGCCGTCGATCGCGGTGAGCCAGCGCGCCGCCTCGCGCTCGCCGATGCCGGGCGCGCCGATCTGGCGGGCGCCCGAGGTGACGGCGGCGACGCGCTCGGGCGTCGAGGGGTGGCTGGAGAGGATGTCGAGCTTCTTGTCGCCGCCGCCCTGGCGGCCGGCGCGGAAGGCGGTGTTGCGGCCGAGCGAGCCGAGGAAGCGGCCGGCGCCATAAGGGTCGTAGCCGGCCTTGGCGATGTTGCGCACGCTGATCTGGTCGGCGAGCAGTTCCTGCTGCCGCGAGAACTTCGCCAGCGAGAGCTTCGAGCTGGCCTGGACCGCGGCCCCGGTGGCCGGGTCCTTCAGCACCTGTGCCACGACCTGGCTGACGACCGCCGATTCGAGCTCCATCTCCGCCCGCTCGGTGGCGTGGCGCGCGGTGACATGGGCGATCTCATGCGCCATCACCGAGGCGATCTCGGAGGTGTCGTTGGCGAGGGCGAGCAGGCCGCGGGTGACGTAGAGGCGCCCGGTGGGCAGCGCGAAGGCGTTGACGATCGGCGAGTTCAGGATGGTGATCTCGTAATTGCCGATCTGGCCGTCGCTGGCCTTGGCGAGGCGGGCGACGATCTCGTCGAGCACGGCGCGGGCATTGCCGGCGCGATATTCGCCGCCGAAGGCCTGGAGCAGGCGCAGATGCTCGCGATCGGTGCCGCGCTGCAGGCTGGCGACGCGCGGCGCCGGCTCGCCGCCGGGCTGGTCGAACGGCGGCAGCAGGGAATTCTGGTCGCCGAAGCAAGCCGCCAGCAGCAAAGCCGGCAGCGCCATGGCGACCAGGCGCCCCCGGGCTGGCTGTCGATATCGCTGCACTGCCTGCATCAACCTAGTCGATCATCTCCAGGGCGGCGCGCGACTCGATCGCGATCAGGAGGCCATCGCGCCCTTCGATCACGCCGCGCACCCGCACGCGTTTACCGGTCAGCGTGGACGCGGTCCAGCCGGCGCGCTGCAGTTCCCGCCAGAGCGCGCGTGACAACACGATGCTGCCGCCCGCGCCGCGGCGCCGCGTGAAGTTGAGATAGGTTCGCTGCGCGCGTTCTCCAACCGCGGCGATGCGCCCCTCGACCAGCGCGATCCTGCCCGCCTGCGCTCGCATCGCGGCGGGATCGTGGCCGTCGATCACGGGCAGGCCGGTTGGGGCGAGGTTTGTCGCAGGCGTGGCGGAAACGGCACGGTCGGAGGCTGTCCTGGCGATATGCCCGGCTTCGGCTGCCCGCCAGAGCTCGTTGCAGCCGCCGAGGCCGGCTTCGGGCAGGCGCAGCACCGCCCCGGTCGCGAGCAGGAGGGCGGTGAGGTCGCGGCCGGCCGCCGCTCCCGGAGACTCGGCCGGGACCAGCAGCCGCGCCGGGACCCGGCCCCAGCGATCGGCGTTGCCGAGCGCGGCGAGGCGGAAACTGCGGCCGAGCCAGGGCCGGACTGCGGTTGCAAGCTGCCCGCGCTCCGCCTCGCTCTGGCGCGGTGCCAGGCCGGCAAGGCGGATGACGCTGCCGTCCTCGAGCAGGAGGTCGCCATGGCGGTCGAGCCCCGCCAGCCGCACGTCCCGGATTTCCTGCGGAACCTCGCAGCTCTCGCTGCCGGACTGGGCCGCACCGGGCCGCGGCACGCCAGAAACCACGGCGAGCGCCAGAAACGCGATAAAGGAAGGCTTCACCCGCATGCGCTTTATGCTAAACGCAATCGCGTGCGTCCCGGTAGCTCAGCAGGATAGAGCAACGGTTTCCTAAACCGTAGGTCAGG
>NZ_JAKFED010000055.1:0-20819 GCF_036675845.1 Allobosea sp.
CCGCATCGAGCCGCGGCACGACGACGACGCCGTCATCGTCGGCGACGACGACATCGCCGGGATGGACGAGCGCGCCGGCGCAGACCACCGGCACATTGACCGAGCCCGGCGTCGCCTTGACCGTGCCCTTGGCCGAGATCGCCCGCGACCAGACCGGGAAGCCCATCCCGGTGAGGATGCGCACATCGCGCACGCCGGCATCGATGACCAGGCCGACGCCGCCGCGCGCCTTCAGCGAGGTCGCCAGCAGGTCGCCGAACATGCCGTCGGTGTTGTCGGTGGTGCAGGCGACGACGAGGATGTCGCCGGGCTTCACCTGCTCGATCGCGACATGGATCATCCAGTTGTCGCCCGGCTGGGCCAGCACGGTGACGGCGCTGCCGGCGATCTGCGCGCCGGCATAGATCGGCCGCATATAGGGCTTCATCAGGCCGCTGCGCCCTATCGCCTCATGCGTGGTCGAGACGCCGAGCTCGGCCAGCGCCGCGATATCGGCAGCGGCGGCGCGCTTGTTCGTGCGAATGACGACGGGGTTCATGCCAGCGTCTCCAATGCTTCGGGAAAGAGCCGCTGATAGGCCTCGCCATAGGTCATCGCCTTGCCGGAATTGCGCCCGCCCTGCATGCCGCGGTTCAGCGCGACGCGGGTGTAATATTCCCAGAGGTGCTTCTGGGCGGCGAGGATCTCGAAGGCCTGGCGCTTCACCTCCCAGACCTCGTCGATGTTGAGGATGACGTTCGGCTTGAAATTGCACTGCTCGGGCTGGTGCGGCTCGAACAGGAAGAGCGGCGGCGCGGCATAGGCCCGCTCCGGGTTCGGCTTGTGGCCGGCGGCTTGCGCGATGATCCGCGCCTCCTGGGCAAAGCGCGTCGCCTCGGGATGGTCGACATTATAGGGGTCTTCCAGTGCATGGGTCAGCACGAAGCTCGGACCCAGCTCATGGAAGATGTCGATCGCCCGGTCGAGCATGGTTTCCGTCGTCCGCAGCGGATAGTCGCCGGCATCCATGAACTCGATCTCGGCGCCGAGGAGCGCGGCGGCGCGCTCGGCTTCGTCGCGGCGCTGGGCCTTGACGTCTTCCATCTTCACGCCCGCCTTCTTCCAGGCGAACTGGCTCTCGCCGCGCTCGCCATAGGACAGGCAGAGGATCTTGACGCGGAACCCCCGTTTGGCATGGAGCGCGATCGCGCCGCCGGCGCGCCAGACGAAATCGCCCGGATGGGCGGTGATCACCAGACCTGTCTTCTGCAGGCTCGACATCGATCGATAATCCTCTTTTTCTCGAACTCAGGAAGCCGGCCGCTCGGGCACGAAGGCCTGGCCGTCCATCAGGATGCGGGCGGTGCGCAGCAGGCCGGCGCGCTCGATCACCGGGCGCTCGGCCGTGCCGCCGACCGTCAGCCGCACCGTGAACTCGCCAGTCGGATGCTCGACCGAGAGGGCGCGCTCGCGCCCCTGCGGCATGGCGACGACGGAGGCGGCCGGCGAGCCGGGCAAGGCCGCCGCGGTCGCGACCGTGACTGCGGCGAAGACGCCGATCGAGGCATGGCATTCATGCGGGATGAAGCTGCGGGTGGCGATGGCGCCGCCGGCGCGCGGGGCGGCGACGAGGGCGATCTTCGGCACGACCTTGCCCGAGACGTCGCCGAGATTCATCAAGGGCCCGGCAGCGAGCCGGATGCGTTCGAGGCGCTGCTTCAGCGCGGCATCGTCGTTGAGCTCGTCGCGCGGTTCATGGCCGGTGCGACCGACATCGGCGGCGCGCAGCACGATCACCGGCATGCCGTTGTCGATCAGCGTCACCTCGACGCCGTCGACGACATCGACCGCATTGCCGGTCGGCAGCAGGGCGCCGCAGACCGAGCCTTCGGTGCCGAGGAAGCTGATGTCGATCGGCGCCGAGGTGCCGGGCACGCCGTCGATGCGGGCCTGCCCGACGGTGCCGGCCTGGCCGTCGCCGGTCTCCATCACCAGATCGGCGAGCGTGCCGGTGTTCAGTGTCCTGACCCTGACCGAAGTCGCGGCGCCGGTCGCGGCGACGAGCCCACGGGCAAGGGCGAAGGGCCCGATTCCGGCGAGGATGTTGCCGCAGTTCGGCGTGGTATCGACGCTCGCCGTCTCAATGCCGACCTGGGCGAAGAGGAAATCAATGTCGCAGCCCGGCTCGGTCGAACGCGAAACGATGGCGACCTTGCTGGTCAGGGGATGGGCGCCGCCCAGCCCGTCGACCTGGCGCTTGTCCGGCGAGCCCATGAGCGCGAGCAGCAGCGCGTCGCGAGCGGTGGGATCGGCAGGCAGATCCTGGCTGAGGAAATAGGCGCCCTTCGAGGTGCCGCCCCGGATCAGCATGCACGGAATCGCGATCTGCATCGGCTTTCAGCCTCCGGCCGTGATGTTGGCGGCCGATCCTGCCCTGCCTTCCGGGCAGCGCCACCGCTCGGGCTCCTGTAGGGACGATGGCCGCAGGGCATTGCTTATTCAAATGACAAGAATGCAGGCATTCATGAAAAAGCCTCAGCAGTCGATCAGGTCGCCAGGCGCTCCTTCTTCAAGGCCTCGACGACCAGCGACAGCAGCTCGCGGGCCGCGGGCTTCAGCGGCAGCCCCTTGCGCGTGATGATGCCGAGCGTGCGGCTCACCGTCGGCGAGCGCAGTGGGATCGCAACCAGATCGTCGCCGGGGACCACGTCGAGCGCGAGTTGCGGGACGATGGTGCAGCCGATGCCGGAGCGGACGAGGCTCACCGCCGTGGCCACCCGCTGCACCTCGTAGCGCCAGGCGAGCGTCTCGCGGCGGGAACCCAGCGCATCGTCGATCAGGATGCGGTTGCCGGTCTCGGCGCTGATCCGGACCAGCGGCAGGCCCTCGAGTTGCGACCAGGTCAGCGAGGTCTCCGCCGCGAGCGGCGAGCTGCGCTGGCAGACCAGCACGAAGGGCTCCTTGACCACCGGCTTCAGATCGAGGTCCCAGCGATTGGCGGCGACGATGGTGATGCCGAACTCGGCTTCGCCGGACTGGACCTTGTCGGCGATCTCGGAGGCCGAATTGTCGTGGAGCCTGACATGGATGCCTTCGTGACGGCGCACGAACTTCGCGATCACTTCCGGCATGCAGCGCATGGCGATGGTCGGCAGGCAGCCGACCTCGACGCTCTCGCTCGCCTCCCTGGCGTCGAGACGCAGCTCATCCAGCGAAGAGCCGAGCTCGTCGAAGATCCTGCGGGCCTTGGGCAGCAGCGCGATGCCGGCCTTGGTCAACGAGACCTGGCGCGTCGTTCGCTGCAGGAGCTGCGTGCCGAGCCCCTCCTCCAGCTTGCGGATACGGTGGCTCAGCGCCGTCTGCGACAGGTTGAGATGCGAGGCGGCGGCGTGAAAGCTGCCGCGCTCGGCAATGCTGACGAAGGCCTGCAGGCCGAGCACGTCGATCCTCACAAAGGTCTCTCCCGCGCCCCGCGCCGCCGCTTCTGATGCAAGATATTCATCAAACCCGCCATTGTTTCAATTTGTCTTCGCCGCCGCGCTGCTGCAAGCCGAAGCTGAGGCAGCGCGCCAGGGCGCAGCCAGGGAGATGGAAACGGGGGCGACCACCTGCCATGCGCTCGCGGATCAAGGCGCGGCTGAAGCTGCGGCAGCTCGAGATCGTCATCGCCGTGGCCGAGCAGGGCAGCTTCCTCGCGGCGGCGCATATGCTGAGCATCACCCAGCCGGCGGTCTCGAAGGCGGTGCAGGATGTCGAGGGCATCGTCGGCCATCCGATCTTCGACCGGATGGCGCGCGGCGTGATGATCAACCCCTTCGGCCGGATCCTGGTCGAGCGCGGGCGGGCGATCCTGTCGCTGGTCGAGCGGCTCAGCGACGATGTCCGCCTGATCGAGCAGGGCCGGGCCGGCACGCTGGTGATCGGCGCGCTGCCGACGGCGGCGACCAGCGTGCTGCCGCCGACGCTCGGCCGCTTGCGCGCCTCCAACCCCGAACTCGACATCAGGCTGGTGCAGGGGCGGACCGCCGAGCTGATGCCGCAGCTCGAAAGCGGCAAGCTCGACCTGATCGTCGGGCGTCTCTACGAACTCGAAACCGCCCATGACGTCCATCGCGAGGCGATCTATCACGAGCCGATCTCGGTGCTGGTGCGAGCCGGCCATCCCCTGATCGGCCGCCAGCAGATCGCGCCGGCCGAGACCGCCGAATGCGGCCTCGTGCTGCCCTCGCTCGAACAGCGCCTCGGCCAGGAAATCGACGCGGTGATCGCCTATTCCGGGCTCGGCCTGCCGGCTGCGCCGCTGCGCTCGACCTCGATCTCCTTCATCCGCGAGCTGATCCTGTCGAGCGACTACATCACGGTGCTGCCGCGGCTGATGCTGGCCGGCGATCTCGGGCGCGGGGCGGTACAGATTCTGCCGGTGGCGATGGCCTCGAGCAGCCGCCCGGCCGGCATCATCACCCTGCGCCACCGCCGCCGCCCGGCCGCCGTGGCGGCGCTGGTTTCCGCCCTGCGCGACCATATGCGCGAGTTGCAGGCGACCGGCCTGCTCGACGAAGACGAGACCCCGACGGCCGAAGCCGGGCGCTGATATTCCCCGCGCTTATAGCTCTTCCACCGCAGGCGCCGAAGACGCAGGCGCAGCCGCAGGGCTAGCGTGCCGCCATCGAATTTCCTGCATCGATTTCCTGCATCGATTTCCTGGCGGCGGACCGGCATGCTTCAAGAGACCCCAAGGCTTCAAGAGACCCCGAGACAGATCCTCTCCGAGCAGGGCCTCGACCTGCTCTTCCGCGAGGCGCGGACCCATAATCGTTGGCTGCCCCGGCCGGTGACGGAAGCGCAGCTGCGCTCGCTTTATGCGCTCTCCCGCATGCCGCCGACCGGCAACAATATCAGCCCGCAGCGGATCGTCTTCGTCGTCTCGGCAGAGGCCAAGGAGCGGCTGCGGCGCGGGCTGAAGCCCGGCAATGTCGACAAGACCATGGCTGCCCCGGTCACCGCCGTATTGGGGATCGACAGCCGCTTCTTCGACCATCTCGAGCTCTTGGCGCCGCATGCGGTCGACCGCCGGGCCGCCTATCTCGCCGATCCGGAGCTGGCGACGCGGGCGGCCTTCCGCAACGCCACCCTGCAGGGCGCCTATCTGCTGATGGCGGCGCGCGCGCTCGGCCTCGATTGCGGGCCGATGTCGGGCTTCCTGCACGATGTCGTCGACGAGGAGTTCTTTCCCGGCGGCGCGGTCAAGTCGAACTTCCTGATCAATATCGGCTATGGCGACCCTTCAGGCGTGAAGCCGCGGGCCGCCCGCTTCGACTTCGACGAGACCTGCCGGATCCTCTGATCGCGATCCGCTGCCGCCCTTCCGAAAGGACAGAGCCATGCGCCAAGCCATTCCCGCGCGCGCCAATCCGCCCCGCCTCTGCTTCATCGGCTTCGGCGAGGCCGGGCAGGCCTTCGCCCGCGGCCTGCGCGAGGCCGGCATCGCCGAGATCGCCGCCTTCGACATCGCCGGCGACGAGGCCAGGGTCCGCGAGCCGGCGCAAAAGCTCGGCGTGCGGCTGGCGGCAAGCCTCGGCGAGGCGCTGGCCGGGGCCGATTTCGTCTTCTCGGCGGTGACGGCCGCCTCGAGCGTCGAGGCGGCGCGCCAGGCCGCGGCGCATCTTGCCGCCGGCCAGGTCTTCGTCGACGTGAACTCGGTCTCGCCGGGCCGCAAGCGCGAGGCCGCGGCGCTGTTCGGCCGCGACGACGGGGACTATCTCGACCTGGCGATCATGGCGCCGGTCCATCCCAAGCGCCACGCCACGCCATGCCTGGTCGCCGGCGAGGCCGGCCCGCGCTTCATCGAAATCTTCAGCGACTTCGGCATGAGCCTTTCGCCGGCGGGGCCTGAGATCGGCGCGGCGACGATCGTCAAGATGGTCCGCAGCGTCATGGTCAAGGGGCTGGAGGCGCTGAGCTATGAGTGCTTCATGGCGGCGCACAGAGCCGGGGTGGAGGAGACCATCCTTGCCTCGCTGGCGCGCAGCTATCCGGGCTTCGACTGGCCGGTGGCCGTTCCCTACAATGTCAGCCGGATGCTGCAGCACGGCGTCAGGCGCGCCGCCGAGATGCGCGAAGTGGCGCTCACCCTGCGCGAGCTCGGGCTCGACCCGGCGGTGACCGAGGGTGTCGTCGCCCAGCAGGAGCGACTCGGCCGGCTCGGCCTGCGCCTCGAACCCGAAATGGGAATGGCCATGCTCGACGAGGTCGACACGGCGCTCGCCGCGGCGGAGTCCGACGGGCGATATTCTCAAAAGTTATAGATCGAGCCCAAGACTGGGCGAAGACCGGGCCACCCGGACCCGATACCTCAATCACAAGCAGGAATGGCGACGCCGGCGGGTGCGAGGATGCGGCCGGCCGGCGCCAACAGGGAGAGAGACCAGATGAGCCAGCCGATCGTCGCGGATCGTCGGGAGACGGATGCTCCGGCCGCGGCCGGCCCTCTGCCCGCCTTCCTGCCGCAGAACCGCCAGCTCCATTTCAACGGCGGCTGGCACGCCCCCGCCGAAGGCAGGTTGCTGGAGCTGGTCAACCCGGCGAGCGGCGCCTCGCTCGGCCAGGTCGCCCAGGCCGGCCCGGGCGATGTCGACGCTGCGGTGAAGGCGGCGAAGCTGGCCTATCGGAGCTGGCGCAACGTCGCCCCGACCGAGCGCGCCAAGATCCTGCGCCGGATCGCCGAGATCGTCAGGGCCAATGCCCGCGAGCTCGCCCTGATCGACGCGGTCGATGGCGGCAACCCGGTCCACGAAATGCTCGGCGACGTCGCCAACGCCGCGGCGCAGCTCGATTTCTTCGCCGGGCTGGTCACCGAGATGAAGGGCCATTCGGTGCCGCTCGGGCGGGATTCGGTGAACTTCTCGGTGCGCGAGCCGCGCGGCGTCATCGGCCGCATCATCCCGTTCAACCACCCCTTCATGTTCTGCGCCGCCAAATCGGCAGCCCCGCTCGCCGCCGGCAACACCGTCATCGTCAAGCCGCCGGACCAGGCGCCGCTGTCCTCGCTGCGTTTCGCCGAACTGATCGACGGCCTGCTGCCGCCGGGCGTGTTCAGCGTCCTGCCCGGCGGCCGCGACGCTGGCGCAGCGCTCGCCTCGCATCCCGATGTCGCGATGATCTCGCTGATCGGCAGCGTCCAGGCCGGCCGCGCCGTGATGAAGGCCGGCGCCGACACGATCAAGCCGGTGCTGCTCGAGCTCGGCGGCAAGAACGCCCTGGTCGCGCTCGCCGATGCCGACCCGGACGAGGTCGCCGCCGCCGTCGTCGCCGGCATGAACTTCACCTGGTGCGGCCAGTCCTGCGGCTCGACCAGCCGCGCCTTCCTGCACGAGGCCATCCACGATGCGGTGGTCGAGAGGATCGCCGAGCGCGTCAAGCATTTCCGGCCGGGCGACCCGAGCGATCCGGCCACCACCATGGGCGCCATCATCAGCCCGCAGCAGCTCGACAAGGTGATGGGCTTCATCGCCGACACCAGGGCGGAAGGCGCCAGGCTGCTCTGCGGCGGCGGACGCCCGCAGGACCCGGCGCTGGCCGGCGGCAATTTCGTCGAGCCGACGGTGTTCACCGAGGTGACGCCGGCGATGCGCCTGGCCCGCGAGGAGGTCTTCGGCCCGGTGCTGGCCGTGTTCCGCTGGACCGACGAAGCCGGCATGCTCGAAACGGTCAACAGCGTCGAATACGGCCTGACCTGCTCGATCTGGACCAATGACGTGCGCGATGCGCACCGGCTTGCCGCAGATGTCCAGGCCGGTTTCGTCTGGATCAACGAAGTCTCGCGGCATTTTCTCGGCACGCCCTTCGGCGGCTACAAGCAGTCCGGCCTCGGGCGCGAAGAGTGCCTCGAGGAGCTGCTGAGCTACACGCAGGAAAAGCACATCCACGTCAACCTCAAGCGGCCCGCCAGGACCTGATTCCATCGAATCCACAACCTGAAAAGCTCCGTCAGAGAGCTTCCTGAACCGAACTCGAAAGGGAGAAGAACATGCCAAATATCCGTGGACGCTTCACCTGCCTCCTTTCCACCGCCGCCCTGCTCGCGCTCTCGGCGGCGCCCGGGGCCGCGCAGGCGCCGGCCTACCCTTCCGACCGGATCAACATGACGGTGGCCTTCGCGGCCGGCGGGTTCGTCGACACCTTCGCCCGGATCATCGGCCAGAAGCTCAGCGAGAAATGGGGCAAGGCGGTCACGGTCGAGAACCGGGCCGGCGCCGGCGGCAACACGGCGGCGGCGCTGATCGCCAACACCAAGCCGGACGGGCTGACCCTGCTGGTCACCTCGACGGCGATCGCGATCAACGAGACGCTCTACAAGAATCGCGACTATTCGCTCGACCAGCTCGTCCCGGTGGCGATCGCGGTGTCCTCGCCCGAGACGATCGCCAGCCACCCGTCGAAACCCCGCACGCTCAAGGAATATCTCGCCTGGGCGAAGGGCAACGACATCACCTTCGCCAGCGCCGGCGTCGGCTCGGGCTCGCATCTGGCAGCCGAGTTCTTCCTGAAGACCATGGCCAAGCAGCCCGCGACCCATATCCCCTTCCGCGGCGGGGCGCTTTCGGTGCAGGCGGCCCTCGGCAACCAGGTCGACATGGTCGCCTCCTCCTTCGGCATCATCCCGCAGGTCGTCGAGGGCAAGCTGACCGGCCTTGCCGTCGCGAGCGAGACGCGCGTCGCCGCCATGCCCGACGTGCCGACCTATACCGAGTCCGGCTTTCCCTTCGTCGCCGAATCCTGGGTCGGCGTGCTGGCGCCGGCCAAGACGCCGCCGGCGATCGTCGAGCAGCTCAACGCCGCCATCGCCGAGATCATCGCCGACCCGCAGACCAAGCAGAAGCTGCTCGGCATGGGCTACCAGCTGCACCAGCGCACGGTGCCGCAGACCGCCGCCTATCTCAAGGACGAGGTCGTCAAATGGGGCGAGATGGTGCGCGCCGTCGGCGTGACCGTCGAATGACGGCATCGCCTAGCCAGCGGCCGCACCCGCCTCTTCCCTCGCGCAGGGCGAACCCATGAGCCAGTCCCAGCCGAACCGCCGGACGAAACCGGCGGTCCGCTCGCCGCAGAACCTCGTTTCCGGCCTGATCCTGGTCGCTGCGGCGGTCTTCGTGGTCTGGATGCTCGGCAATCTCTCGCAGGGCACGCTGCGCGTCATCGGCCCGGCGATGGTGCCGCGCTGGTCGGCGGCGGCGATCGGCCTCGCCGGCCTGGCGCTCGTCGTGCTCGCCTTCATCCAGGAGGGCGACGCGCTCGAGCGCTGGCATCTGCGCGGGCCGGCCTTCGTGCTGGCGGGCATCGCGCTGTTTGCGGCGACGATCCGCCAGCCCGGCTTCATCGTCGCCGCCCCGCTCGCCATGCTCGTCGCGGGCTTCGGCTCGCGCGAGGTCCGGCCGCGCGAACTCGTCATCTTCACGCTGGTGATGACCGCCGCCTGCGCCCTGCTCTTCCGCTTCGCGCTCAACCAGCCGATCCCGATGCTGGTGCTGCCGGCGTTCTCGATCAACTTCTGAGGCGCGCATGGAACTCGTCCAGAATCTCGGGCTCGGCCTCGGCATCGCCCTGTCGCCGGCCAATATCGCGCTCTGCTTTGCCGGCTGCATGCTGGGGACGCTGATCGGCGTCCTGCCCGGAATCGGGCCGATCGCGACGATCGCGATCCTGCTTCCGCTGACCTTCGGGCTGGATCCGACGGCGGCGCTGATCATGCTCGCCGGCATCTATTACGGGGCGCAATATGGCGGCTCCACCGCCTCGATCCTGCTCAACATCCCGGGCGAATCGAGCGCGGTCGTCACCGCCATCGACGGCCATGAGATGGCGCGGCAGGGGCGGGCCGGCATCGCGCTCGGGATCTCGGCGATCGGCTCCTTCATCGCCGGCACGGTCGCGACGCTGGTCATCGCCGCGCTCGCAGCCCCGCTGGCCGGCATCGCGCTGATCTTCGGGCCGGCCGAGTATTTCGCGCTGATGCTGATGGGCCTCGCCTTCGCGGTGCTGCTGGCGCGCGGATCGGTGCTCAAGGCGGTGATCATGATCCTGGTCGGCGTGCTGCTCTCGACCGTCGGGCCCGATCTGACGACCGGCCAGCTCAGGCTGACCTTCGGCGCGATCTGGCTCTCCGACGGCATCGAGATCGCCCTGCTCGGCATGGGACTGTTCGGCATCGCCGAGGTCTTCCGCAGCCTCGAGCATGGCGAGGCCCGCAAGGTCCGCGAGACCCAGATCGGCCGGCTGCTGCCCGGCCCCGACGAGCTGCGCGCCTCGGCCAAGCCGATCCTGCGCGGCACGCTGCTCGGCTCGATCCTCGGCATCCTGCCCGGCAACGGCGCGGTGCTGGCGCCCTATGCCTCCTACACGCTGGAGAAGAAGCTCGCCCGCGATCCCCGGCGCTTCGGCCGCGGCGCCATCGAGGGCGTGGCCGGCCCGGAGAGCGCCAACAATGCCGGGGCGCAGACCTCCTTCATCCCCCTGCTGACGCTCGGCATCCCGCCCAATGCGGTGATGGCGCTGATGGTCGGCGCGATGACCATCCACGGCATCGTGCCCGGCCCGCAGATCATGACCAAGATGCCCGACCTGTTCTGGGGGCTGATCGCCTCGATGTGGATCGGCAACCTGATGCTGCTCGTCATCAACCTGCCGCTGGTCGGGCTCTGGGTGAAGCTGCTCAAGGTCCCCTATCGGCTGATGTTCGTCGGCATCGTGATCTTCTGCTGCATCGGCGTGTACTCGATCAACAACGAGCCGGCCGACCTCCTGATCATGGGGGCGCTCGCCGTCTTCGGCTACGGCCTCACCAAGTTCGGCTTCGAGCCGGCGCCGCTGACGCTCGGCTTCGTGCTCGGCCGGATGATGGAGGAGAATCTGCGCCAGGCGCTGATGATCTCGCGCGGCAACCCGATGACCTTCTTCGAGCGGCCGATCGCCGCCGTCCTCATCCTGATCGCCGCAGCCATGTTCGCGATCGCCATCGTGCCGGCGATCCGCAAGGGCCGCGACGAGGTCTTCAGCGAGTAGATGCGGCAAGGCCGCGACAGAAAAATGGACAAGACCATGCAGAGCGAGGCGGGCGCCGCGGCGCCGACGACGGAACGATGGGGCAGCGACGTCGTCGCGGAAACGATCAGGGCGCTCGGCTATCGCCATGTCGCGCTGGTCCCGGGGGCGAGCTTCCGGGGGCTGCACGACAGCCTGGTGAACCATCTCGGCAACCATGATCCGGCGATGATCGTCTGCCTGCACGAGGAGCATGCGGTCGCCATCGCCGACGGCTTCTCGCGCGTCGCGCAGGAGCCGATGGCGGTGATCCTGCATTCCAATGTCGGGCTGATGCACGCCACGATGACGATCTTCAACGCCTGGTGCGACCGCAGGCCGATGCTGATCATCGGCGCCACCGGCCCGGTCGACGCGCATCGCCGCCGGCCCTGGATCGACTGGATCCACACCGCCCGCGATCAGGGCGCGCTGGTGCGCCACTACACCAAATGGGACGACCAGCCGGCCTCGGCCGAGGCCGCGGTGGAATCGCTGCTGCGGGCCGACCAGATCGCCCGCACCGCACCGACCGGCCCGGTCTATGTCTGCCTCGACGCGGAAATGCAGGAGGCCCGGCTAGACCGCGAGGTCACGGTGCCCGATGTCCGGCGCTTCGCGCCGCCGCGCCCGGCCGCCGCGCCGGCGGAGGATCTGGCCGGCACGCTGGCGATCCTGCGTGCGGCGCGGGCGCCCGTCCTGCTGATCGGCCGGGTGTCGCGCGGCAGCGCCGACTGGCAGCGCCGCATCGCGCTGGCCGAAAGGCTGGGCGCGACCGTGCTGACCACCACGCACAACGCACCGGGCTTCCCGACCGAGCACCCGCTGCACGGGCTGGCGCCGGTCGGCGAGCGCCCGAACGACGCCGAGATGGCGCTGCTGCGCGAGGCCGATGCGATCGTCAGCCTGGACTGGCACGATCTCGCCGGCTTCCTCAGCGCCCGCTGCGGCGCCTCGCAGTCCCAGAAGCCGCTGGCGACCCCGATCGTGCATTGCTCGCTCGACGCGCAGGTCGCCAATGGCTGGAGCATGGACCATCAGGCCCTGCCCGCCTGCGACATCAAGGTGGCGGCCGACCCGGACCGGTTCATCGCGCAGCTGCTGGAGGCCATCGGCGCCGACTGGCGCCCGGCCGCGCCCCTCATCCCCGCCGACCGGCACTGGACCCTCGACGCGCCGGAGGGGCCGGACCGCAGCGCGGTGTTCAATTCCGAGCAGCTCGCCTTCACCGTCTCGGAGTTCGCGCGCGACCGCGAGGTCACCTTCGCCAGGCTTTCCTTCGGCTGGCCGCGCAGCGCCTGCCGCTTCCGCACGCCGCTCGACTTCCTCGGCAAGGATGGCGGCGGCGCGGTCGGCACCGGGCCGGGCCACAGCGTCGGCGCCGCCATCGCCTTGCGCGACAGCGGCCGGATGACCGTCGGTGTGATCGGCGACGGCGACTATCTGATGGGCGTCAACGCGCTCTGGACCGCCTCGCATCAGCGCGTGCCGCTGCTGCTGGTGATCGCCAACAACCGCTCCTATTTCAACGACGAGGTGCATCAGGAGCGCATGGCGCGCCAGCGCGGCCGGCCGGTCGAGAACAAGTGGATCGGCCAGCGGCTCGACGATCCGGCGCCCGACCTGATCGGGCTGGCGCGCTCGCAGGGCTTCGAGGGCGGAACGCCGGTGCGCAGCGTCGACGAGCTCATCGCCGAGCTCGAGCGCGGCGCGGCGGTGGTCGCGGCCGGCGGTCGCTACATCGTCGATGCCCTGATCGCGCCGGGCTATTCCGAACGATGAGCGGCAAAACACCAGCCGGCCGGCGGCTCAGCGTCGGCTGCGGCGCCTATGACCGGACCTGGCCGCTGATCGCCGGCGTCGTCAGGCCGGAAGGCTTTTCGCTCGACTGGTCGATCCTGCCGCCGGAGGAGGTCTTCCTGCGCGGCATGCTCGGCGGCGAGTTCGACCTCACCGAGATGTCGCTCTCGACCTATCTGCTGCTGCGCTCGCGCGGCAGCTGCCGCTATCTCGGCCTGCCGCTGTTCGTCTCGCGGAAATTCCGCCACAGCGCGCTCTATGTGCGCAGCGATGCCGGGATCGAGCGGCCCGAAGACTTCGCCGGCCGGCGCGTCGGCGTCCCGGAATACCAGCTCACCGCCAATGTCTGGGTACGCGGGCTGCTGGCCGACGAATACGGCGTCCGCCCGGAATCGATCCGCTGGATCATCGGCGGCCTCGACGCGCCCGGACGCGAGGAGAAGGTGCCGGTCGCCCTGCCCCGGCACTTCGAGACCACGCGCCTGCCGGAAGGCGAGACTCTATGGCAATGGCTGCTGGAGGGCCGGCTCGACGCAATCATCGCGCCGCGCGCGCCCAAGGGCTTCGCCGAGGGCCATCCGGCGATCAGGCGGCTCTTCGCCGATGTCCCGGCGGCGGAGAAGGCCTATTTCCGCAAGACCGGGCTGTTCCCGCCGATGCACCTGATCGGCATCCGCGAGGATGTGGCAGAGCGCCATCCCGAGCTCGCGCCGGCGCTTGCCACCGCCTTCGAGCAGGCCAAGGCCTTCGCCGCGCGGGAACTGCACCAATACGCCTATGACACGGCGATGCTGCCCTGGCAGGAGGCGGCGCTGCGCGAGACCGAGGCGGTGATGGGGACCGATTACTGGGCCTATGGCATCGAGCCCAACCGGGCGGCGATCGAGGCCATGGCGCGCTATTCCCGCGAACAGGGCATCGTCGGGCGGGAGCTGGCGATCTCCGAGATCTTTCCGCTCGGCGGCTGAGAGATCGATTCCGCGTTCGCGCACAAATACCTGGCAACTCGGGCGAAAGACGAGCCCCCGCGTCCTTCCGGAGGAGTGGTGAAGCGCCGCGCTGGCCAGAATGACGGTTCCGGTTCGAAGAGGCAGGCCCCTTTGCAACAGACCCCTCAGCTCCCGGGCTGAGCCCCTCCTTCCCGGCCGCGCCTTGACGAATCCCGCCGCGCGCTGACTTCATCCGGGCAGAGGCATGATGTTCCGTTTCATCCACAGCTCGGACCTGCATATCGGCAAGCGCTTCGGCAGCATGCCGGAAGAGTTACGCGGCCGGCTGCGCGATGCCCGCCATACCGTCCTCGACCGGCTCGCCGCCCAGGCCCGCGCCGCCGGCGCCGGCACGATCCTGCTGGCGGGCGACTGCTTCGATACCGAGACGCCGAGCCCGGCCATGCTGCGCCAGGCGCTCGCCGCCATGGCCGGCCATGCCGGGCTGCGCTGGGTCATGCTGCCGGGCAACCATGATTCCCTGCTCGCCGACGAGCTGTGGGCCGCCGCCCGCGCCGCCTTGCCGGCCAATATCCTGCTGGCCACGGAACCGGAGCCGATCGCGCTGGAGCCCGGCGTCGTCCTGCTGCCCGCGCCCTGCACGACGCGCCGCCCCGGCCGCGACCTCACCGACTGGATGGATGGAGCGGCGAGCGCCGAAGGCGCCCTGCGGATCGGCCTCGCCCATGGCGCGATCCAGAGCTTCTCCGAGGATGGCGCCGGGCTCGACATCATCGCGCCGGACCGGGCCTCGCGCGCCGGGCTCGACTATCTCGCCCTCGGCGACTGGCACGGCCAGATGGCGATCAATGCCCGCAGCTGGTACAGCGGCACGCCGGAGCCCGACCGCTTCAAGCATGGCGAACCCGGGCGGGCGCTGCTGGTCGCCCTGCCCGGCCCCGGTGTCCTGCCCGAGGTCGTCCCCGTCGAGACCGGCAGCTTCGCCTGGCGCAATCTCGCTCTGGAGCTGCTCTCGGGCGACGATGCGGCAGCCGCGCTGGCGGTTCATCTGCCCGCCGGCGCCGCCCGTCGGCAGACGCTGCTGCGCCTCATTGCCTCCGGCCGCCTGCGCCCGGCGGCGCGCATGGCGCTCGAGGCGCAGATCGCGGCCGTGGCGCCGGAATTCGCCCATCTGCAGCTCGATAGCGAGGGACTGGCCGCCGATTGCGAGGATTCCGACCTCGACGCGATCGACCGCGCCGGGGCGCTGCGCCAGGCGGCCGACCTGCTGCTGGCCGAGAGCCGCGACGAAAGCCGCCCAGGCGGCGAGCGCGAGATCGCAGGCGAGGCCCTGATCCGGCTGTTCTCCTATTGCGAGGCGATGCAGCCATGAAGCTGACGGCGCTGCGCCTCCACAATGTCCGGCGTTTCGCCGGCAGCGGCGTCGCCGTCGAGGGCATCGGCGACGGCGTCAACGTGCTCTGCGCGGTCAACGAATTCGGCAAGTCGACCTGCTTCGACGCGCTGCACGCCCTGTTCTTCCAGCCGCATACCGGCACGCCCGGCGCGGTGCAGGCGCTGCGGCCCTATAGCGGCGGCAATCCGCTGGTCGAGGCCGATATCGCGACGGAAGCCGGGGCCTTCCGCCTGACCAAGCAGTTCTATGGCGGCAAGCGGGCGATGGTGCGCGAGCTCGCGTCCGGCCGCCTCGTCGCACAGGCCGACGAGGCCGAACGCTTCATCGCCGCCCTGGTGCAGGGCGGCACGACGGGGCCGGCCGGGCTGCTCTGGGTCCGCCAGGGCGTCACCGGCATCGAGAGGCGGGCGAAGAGCGACGAGGAGAGCGAGAAGCGTGCCCGCGAATCCGTGCTGGTCTCGGTCCAGGGCGAGGTCGAATCGCTCACCGGCGGCAGGCGCATGGCGCAGGCGGTGGCGGCCTGCGAGGAGGAGCTCTCGCGGCTCGTCACGGCGACCGGGCGGCCCAAGGCCGGCGGCCCCTATGCCATCGCCCTCGATGAGCGCGACCGCCTGGCCGAAACCGAGCGGCGGCTGGCGGCCGAGGTCACCGAGCTGCGCGTCGCGCTGGACCGACGGCGCGCCCTCCGCGCCCGGCTGGCGGAGCTCGAAGACCGCGAGCAGGAGAGCGCGCGGCGCGGCGCCCTGACGCAGGCCGAGAAGGAGCTCGCCGCGGCCAAGGCCCATGGCGAGGCCCTGAAGACGGCGCAGGCGGAAGCCGCGCTTGCCCGCAGCCACCGCGACGCCGCCGGGCAGGAGCTTGCCGCCTATCGGCGCAGCCTGGCGCGCTTCGCCGAATTGCAGGCGCTCGAAGGCGAAGGCACCGCCAAGCGCGACGAGGCGCTGGCCCGGCAGCGCGCCGCCGCCGGCGCCGGCCAGGCAGCGACTGCTGCGGTCGAGATTGCCGAACGCGAGGAGAGGCAGGCGCGCGAGCTACTGACGCGGCTGGAAAAGGCGTTGCGGGCCCGTGAGGCGGCCGAGCAGCTCGCCGGCCTGCGCGAGAGCCATGCCAGCGCCGAGGCCGAGCGCGCCGCGATCGAAACCGTCGAGGCCGAGATCAAGGCGCTGGCGCTGCCGGCGCCGGCCTTGCGACAGCTCGAGGCGCTCGAGACCGAGCTCGTCGGCCTGCGCGCGGTCGTCGCGGCGCGGCTGCCGCTGCTGCGCGTCGACTATCGCGACGACGTTCGCGAAGCGGTCAGCATCGATGGCACCGCGCTGGCCGATGGCGAGGAACGAGCCCTGACCGGCAGCGCCAGCCTGGAGATCGCCGATATCGGCCGCATCACGCTGACGCTGCCAACGAGCGAGGATGGCCAGGCCGAGCTCGCCCGGGCCGAGGCGAAGCGCCAGGCGCTGCTGAAGGCGCTCGGCGTCGAGAGCCTGGCCGAGGCCCGCCAGCGCGAAGCCCGGCTCCGCGAGCTGGCGACGGCGCTCGGGCTCGGCCAGCAGCGCCTTGCCTTGCTGGCGCCGCGCGGCCTGGCGGCGCTGCAAGAGAGCATCGCCAGGCTGGAGGCGCAGCGCGGCGAGACGATCGAGGCCAAGGGCGATCCGGAAGCGACCCGCCTGGCCCTCGAAGCGGCCGAGGCCCGCGTCACCACCTCGCGCAACGCGGCGCGGGAAGCGCAGCCGCAGCGCGAGGCCGCCGACGCCGCCGTGTTCGCCGCCGAGCGGGGATTGGCAACGATCACCTCCGAGCGCGACGGCCTCGCCGCCATGCTGGGCGCCGAGGGTGGCCGTGGCGCACATGAGGCCGGGCTTCAGGCCACGCAGGCCACCGCCGAGCAGGATCTGGTGGCGGTCGAGGCGCGCGTGGCCAGCCTGCAGGCAAGTGCGACGGATCTCGCCGGGGCCGAGGCCAAGCTGCGGCGGATGCGCTCCATCGTCGAGGCGACCGGAAACGAGGTCGCGAAGCTGCGGGAGGATTCAGCCGAGCTCAACGGCCAGATCCGCGCCCGCTCGGATGCCGCCGTCGAAGAGGCCTGGCAGGAGACCGCCGAGAAGCTCGCCGCCGCCGAAAAGCGGGTCGGCGGCCTGGAGCGCGAGGTCGCCATCCTGTCGCGGCTGCGCGATGCGCTGGAAGCCGCGCGCACCACGGCGCGCGACCATTATTTCCGGCCGGTGATGGCCGAGCTGAAGCCGCTGCTCGGCCTGCTCTTCGAGGATGCCTCGGTGACCTTCGACGAGGAGACGCTGCTACCGCGCAGCGTTCGCCGCAACGGCCTGGAGGAGCCGGTCGGCGTGCTGAGCGGCGGCATGCGCGAGCAACTCGCCGTGCTGACCCGGCTCGCCTTCGCCCGGCTCCTCGCCAAGGACGGCCAGCCTGCGCCGGTGATCCTCGATGATGCCCTGGTCTATTCCGACGACGACCGCATCGAGCGCATGTTCGACGCCCTGCACCGGCAAGCCAGCGACCAGCAGATCATCGTCTTCTCCTGCCGGCAGCGGGCCTTCGCCCAGCTCGGCGGCAATATCCTGCGGATGAAGCCCTGGAGTCCCGAGGCCTGAGGCGCCGCGCGCCAAGAACCTTGGAATACATATAAAGTACTGACTTATTTTGTATTTTAACCTCCGCCCGGTATCATCGCCGATCTCCCTGAGGTTGCGATGTCACCTGGTCCTGCTTCCGAACGCTCATCCGGCGAAACGCTGAAGCTGTTTTCAGGCAGCCTGTCGCTCTCTGCCGGAACCTTCTTCATCGCCGAGGGAGAAAGTGTCACCGGCCCGATGCGGGCGGGGCTCAAGGTCGGGGTGATGCTGGATGGCCGCCAGACGCTGGAGCTCGACGACCGCCCGCCGGTGCTGATCGAGGGCCCGGCCCTGCTGGTCGCCGCCAATGGCGGCGAGCATATCCAGCAGCGCACCGGCCTCAGCGGCGGGGCGCTGCGCTGCGCGCTGATGCAGTTCGACCTCGACTTCGTGGCGCGCGAGTTCGGCGCGGAGTTGACCCGGCTGCTGGCCCTTTCCGGCCCTGGCGATGCCGGGCTCTGGGTCCGCCCGGCGAGCGCCGAACTGCGTTCGCTGGCGCTGCAGATGGCCGAATGCCGCGTCGCCGAGCCGCTGCGCGCCTTCCATCTCGCCGGCAAGGCCCTCGAACTCGGGGCGCTGGCGCTCAACGAGATCATCGGCGAGCGCCCGATCCGGCCGGCGAAGCTCGACGCGCGCACCCGCGAGCAGATCCATGCCGTGCGCGCGCTCCTGGAAGGGAGCCTGCAGGATCCGCCCAGCCTCTCCGAGCTGGCGCGCCGCAGCGGCCTCAACCCGACCAAGCTGACCTCGGCCTTCCGGGCGCAGTTCGGCACCAGCGTCTTCGGCTACCTGCAGGAATACCGCCTGCAACAGGCGCACGGCATGATCGCCAGCGGCGAGGCCAGCGTCGCCGTCGCCGCCTTTCGCGTCGGCTACAGCCCGGCGCATTTCTCGAGCGCCTTCCGCAAGCGTTTCGGCATTTCGCCGAGCGCGCTGCGTTGATCGGCGACGCCCGGCCCGCCGGCCTTTCTCTCGTTGAACCGGTTCGAAACTGCAGCGAAAGAATTACTTCCGGAATCGAAAGCCGACTTCGTTGCCCGCAGGGCAGCGTTCCTGAACAACCCGCACGGGCAAGCCGCCGCAGGCGGTCGGGGCAAAGGTCGGGTTCATGAATTTGGTCATCGTCGGCAATCGCGCGGCAGCAAGAACAGGGGTCGCGCTCGCGGCAATCATCGTCGCCTGGTCGGCGGCCGGCCAGGCGCAGACCGCGCCGACGATCGGCCTCGAGACGATCGAGGTCCAGGGCGAGCGGGCGAGCGGCCCCGTCGACGGCTATGTCGCGCGGCGCAGCGACAGCGCGATGAAGACCGACACGCCGCTGATCGAGACGCCGCAATCGGTCACCGTCGTGCCGCGCGCCCAGATGGACGACCAGGGCGTGCAGAGCGTCAGCCAGGCGGTGCGCTACAGCGCCGGCGTGCTGGGCGAAACCCGACTCTCCTCAGGGCGTTACGACAGCGTCTTCATCCGCGGCTTCGGCGGCTCCGGCTCGAATGCCGGCTTCATCAACAATCTCGACGGCCTGCGGCTGCAGCGCGGCGTCAACTTCCTGGTGCCGATCGCCGAGCCCTGGGGGCTGGAGCGCGTCGAGGTGCTGCGCGGCCCGGCCTCGGTGACCTTCGGACAGGTCAAGCCCGGCGGCCTGATCAACATGATCAGCAAGCGCCCGCAGGCCGAGGCGCATGGCGAGGTGCAGGTGCTGTTCGGCACCGACAAGCGCCGCCAGCTCGCCTTCGACATCGGCGGGCCGGTGACGCCGGACAAGACCGTGCTCTACCGAATCGTCGGACTCGGGCGCGCCGCCGACACGCAGGTCGACTTCACCAAGGAGGAGCGGCTCTACATCGCGCCGTCGCTGACCTTCCAGCCGAATGCGGCGACCAGCCTGACCCTGCTGACCTCCTATCAGCGCGACCCGGAGACCGGATTCTACGGCTTCATCCCGGCGGTCGGCACCGTGCTGCCGAACCGCAACGGCCGCATCCGCAGCAATTTCTTCCCCGGCGAGCCGAGCTATGAAGGCTACAGCCGCAACGCGCTCAATCTCGGCTACGCCTTCGAGCATCGCTTCAACGACGTCTTCAGCTTCCGCCAGAACGTCCGCTACAGCGATCTCGAATCGCGTTTCCGCACGGTCCCCGCCGCCGCGCTCGGCGCCGACCAGCGCACCCTGACCCGCCGCGTCACGGCCTCGAACGAGGAGGCCAGGACCTTCGGGATCGACAACCAGCTCCAGGCCGATTTCCGCACCGGCCTGCTGACCCACAAGCTGCTCTTCGGCGTCGACGGCTATTGGACCGACGGCACCGCCTTCACCGGCGCCGGCGGCACGGTGCAGACGCTCGATGCCTTCAACCCAGTCTATGGCCGCAGGCCCTTCGCGGTGCCGACCCTGCCCGGCACCCAGCAGGAGACGCAGCAATACGGCATCTACCTGCAGGACCAGATCAAGCTCGACCGGCTCTCGATCGTGCTCGGCGGCCGCTTCGACCGCGCCATGGCCCGCACCCGCAACCTGAACAACGGCGCCCTGACCAAGCAGGACGACACCGCCAATACCGGCCGCGTCGCGCTGATGTACAATTTCGACAACGGCTTTGCGCCCTATGCCAGCTATTCGACCTCGTTCGAGCCGCTGGCCGGGACGAGCTTCGGCGGCACGCCGTTCAAGCCGACCGAGGGCGAGCAGTATGAGGTCGGCTTCAAATACCAGCCGCCCGGATACGACGCCTTTTTCCAGGCGGCGGTCTACGATCTGACGCAGACCAATGTGGCGACGGCCGACCTGAATAATGTCGGCTTCCAGATCCAGACCGGCGAAATCCGCGCCCGCGGCGTCGAGCTCGAGGCGCGCGCCACGGTGCTGGAAAATCTCGATCTGGTCGCGGCCTATGCCTATACCGATGCCGAAGTCACGAAGAGCAACGGCGCCGATCTCGGCAAGCGGCCGACGGTGGTGCCGCGCCATATGGCGTCGCTCTGGGCGCATTACAC
>NZ_JAKFED010000186.1:0-4340 GCF_036675845.1 Allobosea sp.
GCGCTGCTGACCGCGACGACGACGATGGCGCAGGCGCTCGCGCCGCGCATCCGGGTCAATGCGGTCGGCCCCGGGCCGACCTTCGCCAATCCGCATGACGGCGAGACCCTGCTGGAGGCGGAGGCGCAGGGCACCGTGCTGAACCGCAAGGTCGAGGCAAGCGACATCGCCGACGCCGTGCTCTATCTGGCCCGCGCCGAGGCGATCACCGGGCAGATGATCGCCGTCGACGCCGGCCAGCACCTCGCCTGGCGCACGCCCGACATCGTCGGCTGACGGCCGGGCGGTTCAGGCGGTGGCGTCGGCCCGGTAGGCCGCACGCCCGCTCGCCAGCGCCTCATCCAGCAATTCGAGCCGATCCTGGCCCCAGAACACCTCGCCATCGAGCACATAGCTCGGCGCGCCGAAGACGCCGGCGGCGACCGCCGCCTCGATCGTCCGCGCATAGCGGGCCGCAACCGCGTCCGAGCCAGCCTGCTCGACCAGCGCCTCGCCGTCGAGGCCGGAGGCATTGGCCATCTCGACGACCAGGTCGCGTTGCGACAGGTCGAGTTCCTGCGCCCAGACGCCGGCCAGCACCCGTTCCATGAAGGCGCCGGGATCGCTGCCGGCAAGCGTCGCCGCGATCAGCGTCCGGTCGGCGAGCGCGATATCGGCCGAGGCATGGCGCGGGAACAGGTTGAGTGGCCGGTCGCGACGTTGGCGCCAGCGCTGCAGTTCCATGATGCGATAGCGCTGCCGCACCGGGTGGCGCTTCGGCAGGGGCAGGCCGCCGGTCTCGTCGAAGACCGAGCGCAACGGCGTCGGCCAATAGCGCACCGTGCAGCCATGCCGCCGCGTGATATCGAGGAAGAGCTCGTGGCCGAGATAGGTCCAGGGCGAATAGAGGGTGAAGTAATAGTCGATCTGTCGCGGCATGGCCCGGCCTCCAGGAAGGAGCGCGACAGTGCCCTTTCCCGAGACCGCGCGGCAAGCGCAGCCGGCACGAATAGTCGTGATCGTTCAGATCAAGGAAATGCCGCGCCGGGCGCTGGAGGATATTCTCGCGACCAGGTGTTCAACCTGACCGGCTCTGGCGCCCGGCGCGCAATCTCCGCACTCAGGCGGCGGCCTTGTTCTTCACGGCGCCGATGATCGCCGTCAGGATCGCGCCGCCGGCGCCGCCGGCGATCAGGTTGGTGAGGATGCCGCCGATGCTGAAATTGCCGCTCGTCGCGGCGGCCGAAATGGCGGGCAGGACGAGCGGGATGAGTTGGCCGAGCACGCCGCCGCCGACCAGTCCCGCGATGGTGTTGCCGATGGTTCCCAGATCGAAGGTCGGCGACGCCTTGCCGGCCGCATTGCCGCCGAGCGCGCCGGCAACCAAATTCATCAGAATCTGTTCCATTTGTCCCCCGAAGCCATGGTTAGTGGTGGATGGCCGCGAGAGGATGACTCCGCCCCCGCCCGGACGCAACCGGCGTGGCGCAAGGGTCGGGAATGCAGCGGCAGGTTGCGCCGGCTTCAGGCCAGCACGATCGCCGAGATCAGCCGGCCATAATCCCCCTCCTGACGGTGGGTCGTGCGCCGATAGCTGTAGAAGCGGGCTTCGTCGCCATAAGTGCACAGGCCAAGATCGATGAAACGGCCGATTCCCGCCTCATGGGCGCGATGGGCGATGAAGGCCGGCAGGTCGAACAGCGCATGCGCCGGCCGTTCCGACGCGTGGAAGAAGCGGGCGAAGGTCGCGTTCTCGCCCTTGAAGCGCTCGATGAATTCCGGCCCGACCTCATAGGCTGCGGCGCTGATCGTCGGGCCGAGCACGGCGATGATTCGCTCGCGCCGCGCGCCGAGCTTCTCCATCGCCGTCACGGTCGCGCCGACGATGCCGCCAAAGGCGCCCTTCCAGCCCGCATGCGCCGCGCCGATGACGCCCGCCTCGCTGTCGGCGAACAGGATCGGCCCGCAATCGGCGCTGGAGACGCCGAGCGCGACGCCATGGGCGATCGTCACCATCGCATCGGCCTTGGGGCGCTCGGCCGGCCAGGGCCCGGTCACGATCGCCACATCCGGCGAATGCACCTGGTAGACGCTGACCAGCCGGTCGCGCTCAACCCCCAGATGCGCCGCCATGCGGGCCCGGTTCTCGGCGACATGGCGCTGGTCGTCCTGGGACCCCACCCCGCCGTTCAGCGATGCGTAGATCCCGCTCGAGACCCCGCCCTCGCGCGTGAAGAAGGCGTGGCGGATGCCGGTTTCATGGGCAAGATCGGGAGAGGTGATGAACATCGCTGGCTCCGCGGTTCGTGTCAGCCCTGCTCTGGCAGGCGATGAAGGTCAAATCCGGGCAGGAGCGACAGGCGCGGATCGGCCAGCGCCAGCACCTTGAAGAGCTCGCCCATCGCAGTCGTGCCGGTCTCGGCCAGGCGCGCCGCCCCGGCGCTAAGTGCCGCAGCCTGCTCCGGCGTGGCGCGGCGCGTCAGCGCCTCGATGCGTTGTTCGAGCCCCAGCGCCAGCAGGAAATCGCGCTGCGTCGCCGGGCCGTGCGCCGCTGCGCCGGCGGCCAGGGCCGCCTGCGCCATCCGGGCGAAATCGACATGCACGGTGAGATCGGCGTCGCCGGGCTCGGCCAGCGGGTCGACGAAGCCGTGTCGCCGCATCGCCTGCAGTGTATCGCCGAAGCCGCTGCGCGGCGAACCGTAATCGACGAACAGCGCCGCCCCGCCCTCCCCCGCGACATGACGCGCCACGATCGCGACCGTCTCCAGCGCCGCCAGCGGCTGCTCGAGCACGGCCCCTTGCGGCGCCGCGCGGGCCAGCGCCGACTCGGCTTCGCCCGACAGCCCGAAGGCGAGCCGGCCCTCGCCGTCGAGGCCGACCAGCCGCTCGCGCCAGCCTTCCGGCGTCAGCACGAACTGGTCGAGCGGCAGAGCATCGAGGAACTCGTTGGCAATGACGATCGCCGGTCCGTCGAGCGCGTCCTGCACCCGCTCATGCCAGATGGCCGTTGCGCCGGCGGCAGCGAGGCTTTCCGCCTGCCGCTCCCGCAGCACCGGGCTGGTCTCGACGAGATGGACCGAGAGCGCGGCACGAAAACCGGGGACGAGCTTTCCCGCCCGCAGCACGTCCTGCATCAGCGTGCCGCGCCCGGGGCCGAGCTCGACCAGCCGCAACGCCGCCGGCTCGCCCATCATCCGCCAGACCGTCGCGGCCCATAGCCCGATCAGCTCGCCGAAGACCTGGCTGATCTCGGGCGCCGTGGTGAAATCGCCGGCCGCGCCGAACGGGTCCTGCTTCATGTAGTAGCCATGGCGCGGATGGCCGAGGCAGAGCGCCATGTAGCGCGAGACGCTGAGCGGCCCCTCGTCGCGGATCAGGCGCACGAGTTCCTGCGCCAGTGGCGTCACGATTCGGCCTGCCCTCGCCGCGCGCGCAGGAACAGCACGAGCCCGGCCAGGAACAGCGGCAGCGACAGGAGCATGCCCATGGTCAGCCCGCCGCCGGCCCCGCTGCCGGTGCCGAACAGGAAGCCGAGCTGCGGATCGGGCTCGCGGAAGAACTCGCAGACGATGCGCGCCACGGCATAGCCCATGCCGAACACCCCGGCGACGAGGCCGGGCCGCCGGAAGCCGCCGGCCCGCACCACCAGCGCCAGCAGGATGAAGAGCAGGATGCCCTCGGCGAACGCCTCGTAGAGCTGGCTCGGATGGCGCGGCACCGGCCCGGCATGCGGGAAGACCATCGCCCAGGGCACGTCCGGCGCCGGCCGGCCCCAGAGCTCGGCATTGATGAAATTGGCGATGCGCCCGAGGAAGAGCCCGACCGGCACGACCGCCGCGGCAAGGTCGAAGACGCTCAGCACCGGCACGCCGCGCCGGCGGGCGAAGAGCCAGAGCCCGGTCACGGCGCCGACGAGCCCGCCATGGAAGGACATGCCGCCCTGCCAGACCGCGACGATGTCCTGCGGCCGGGCGAGATAGCGCTCGAGATCGTAGAACAGCACGAAGCCGAGGCGCCCGCCGAGCACGACGCCGAGCGCGACGAAGAGCAGCATGTCGTCGAGCTGGTCGGCGCCGGGCCGGGCCCGGCCGTTCCACAGCCCTTCGGCCATCACCAGCCTGCGGCAATACCACCAGCCGCCGAGCAGGCCGGCGACATAGGCCAGCCCGTACCATTTGATCGCGATCGGCCCGAAGGAGACGGCGACCGGGTCGATCACCGGAAAGGGAATGGCGAAGACGGGCATTAGCACGGTTCCGAGGCTGGCTTGCTTCAGCCCTCATCCTGAGGAGCCGCGAAGCGGCGTCTCGAAGGATGATCCAGAACGCTCTGATGGCATCTGGAGCATCCTTCGCGACGCG
>NZ_JAKFED010000183.1:0-80573 GCF_036675845.1 Allobosea sp.
GGCATCGAGCAGACCTTGCGCGAACTGCGCATGCTGGATCTTGTCGGACGCCTGCCAATAGCCGCCATGGATGAAGACCCAGATCGGAGCGCGTCGCGCGCCGGCCGGATGGTAGAGATCAAGCGTCTCGAAGCGGCCCGGACCATAGGCGAGATCGAGCCCGGCATGGCCGGCGCGGAAGGATGCGCCATCGCGGCTCCATTGCCGGAACAGCGCCGTCATGTCGGCCTGGAGGCGCGGGCTGTACTGTCGTGCGAGTTCACGCAGCGTGTAGCCTTCGACCTCGGTGTCCGGCGGCGGCTGCGGCGGACCGAAACGGGCGCGGATCGTCAGGCCGGGCTCCGTTCCGGGCTGCAGCCGGATCGGCGGCCGGAAACCGGCGAAGACCTCGCGATAGGCCAGTTCAATGGCAAGGCGCGAGAGGTGGAAGGCGGCGGGATCGGCAGCCTGCCAGTCCATGCCGGTCAGATGATGCGGGCCGCAACCGGCCGCAATCAGGCCGGCGAGAACCTTGCTCAAGGCGTCGCGCAACGCTTCGACGGGATCGGCCTCGGCGCTATGCGCGACGATCTCCGCGGTCCCGATGTCAGACGCCGACATAGCGATGCACCATTTCCGCCTGGGCCGCGAGTTCGGCGCTGGAACCGGACCAGACCGTACGCCCCTTCTCGATGATGTAGTGGCGGTCGGCGAGCCGCTTGAGCACGGCGATGTTCTTGTCGATCAGGAGGATGGATTGCCCCTGCGCCTTGAGCGCTTCGAGGCAGCGCCAGATCTCGGCCCGGATCACCGGCGCCAGCCCCTCGGTCGCCTCGTCGAGGATGAGGAGCTTCGGATTGGTCATCAGCGCCCGGCCGATCGCGAGCATCTGCTGCTCACCGCCCGAAAGCGTGCGGGCGGACTGGCCGGCGCGCTCCTGAAGGCGCGGGAACAGGGCATAGACCCGGTCCAGCGTCCAGGGCGAGGCGCGCCCGAGCCGGTTCGCGGCGGTTGCAACGAGGTTCTCGCGCACGCTCAGGGTCGGGAAGACCTGCCGGCCTTCCGGCACCAGGCCGATGCCGCAACGGGCGATCGTCTCGGGTGCACTGCCCTGCAGCGCGCGGCCGTCGAAGCGGATCTCGCCGCCCTTCGGCGCGAGCAACCCCATCAGTGAGCGCACCGTCGTGGTCTTGCCCATGCCGTTGCGGCCGAGCAGGGTCACGACCTCGCCATCGCCGATATCGAGCCCGACATCGAACAGCACCTGGCTCGCGCCATAGGCCGATTGCAGGTTGCGCACGCTCAGCATCAGGCGTCTCCCTCGCCGAGATAGGCGATGCGGACCTCTTGGTTCTCGCGGATCTCCTCCGCCGTTCCGGTCGCGATGACGCGGCCATAGACCAGCACCGAGATCCGGTCGGCGAGCGCGAAGACGGCATCCATATCGTGCTCGACCAGGAGCATGGTGATGCGGCCCTTCAGCCCCAGGAGCATCGCGACCATCTGCTCGCTCTCGGCATGACCGAGCCCCGCCATCGGCTCGTCGAGCAGCAGCAGGCGCGGCTCGCAGGCGAGCGCGATGGCGAATTCCAGCTGCTTCTGTTCGCCATGGGAGAGGTCGGCGACCTTGACCTCGGCCCGGTTTGCGAGGCCGGCAGCGTTCAGATGCTCGCGGGCACGCTGGCGCAGGCTCTTGTCGCGGCGAGCATCGGCGAAGAAGCGGAAGCTGTGCCCCTGCCGCGCCTGGACCGCGAGCGCGACATTGTCGAGCATGGTGAAGTCCGGCAGGAGCTGGTTGATCTGGAAGGTGCGGGCAAGGCCGCGGCGGACGCGCTGCGGCGTCGCCAGCGTGTCGATCGCTTCGCCATCCAGCCTGATCTGCCCGGCGTCATGGCTGAGCTCGCCGAAGAGCTGGGTCAGCAGCGTGGTCTTGCCGGCGCCGTTGGGACCGATCAGCGCATGGATCTCGCCTTCGACGACGTCGAGGTCGACGCTGTCGGTGGCAACGAGGCCGCCGAAGCGCTTGCGCAGCCCGCGAACCGAGAGGAGCGGCTGACTCATCGCTCGCTCCTGCCGATGCCGATCCGGTTGAACAGCCCGTTGAGCCCGCCCTGCGTGAACAGGACCACGAGCAGCAGGATCGGCCCGAGCACGAGCTGCCAATGCTCGGTCGAGGAGGTCAGCACCGTTTCGAGGATGACGAGGGCGGCAGCGCCGAAGAGCGGGCCGAGCAAGGTCCCGACACCGCCGAGGATGACCATGATCATCAGCTCGCCCGACTTGGTCCAGTGCAGCATGTCGGGGCTGACGAAGCGCAGATAGTTCGCCATCAGCGCGCCGGCGAGACCGGTGCCCATGCCGGAGATCACGAAAGCCGCCAGCTTGTAGCGATAGGGCGCGATGCCGATCGCCGCCATGCGCCGCTCATTCTGGCGGATGCCGGCCAGCACCATGCCGAAGCGCGAGCCGATGATGCGCCAGAGAACCAGGAAGACCAGCGCCGCGACCGCGAGGCAGATGAAATAGAAGGTGATGTCGTCGCGGGTGTTGAGGCCGAAGAGCTCGTTGCGGCGGCGGATCGTCATGCCGTCGTCGCCGCCATAGGCCTTGAGCGAGACGAACAGGAAGAACAGCATCTGCGCGAAAGCGAGCGTGATCATGATGAACTGCACGCCGCTGGTCCGCAGGCAGAGTGCGCCGATCATCAGGGCGAGCAGGCCGCCGACCAGGATCGCGGCCGGCAGCGTGATCAGAAGCTGGCTCGTGCCCGGGATCAGGCCGAGGAAGAGGCCATCGTCGACATAGGTCCGGTAGAGGATGCCGACGACATAGCCGCCGACGCCGAAGAAGGCGGCGTGGCCGAAGGAAACCATCCCTCCGAAACCAAGCGCGAGGTTCAGGCTGGCGGCGGCGATCGCGTAGATCAACACGCGGGTCGCCAGCGGCACCAGCGCCGGTTGGCCGAGCGCCTGGACGAGAAAGGGCAAGGCGACGAGGCCGAGGGCCAGCGCGAGCAGCGCCAAGGCGCGGCCTGCGTTCGGCGCAGCTGGATTTGCGTGAGTGATGGCGTCCTCAGACATTGGCGGGGAAAAGTCCCTTGGGCCGCACCAGCAGCACCACGGCCATCAGCATGTAGATGCCCATCGAGGCTAAGCCCGCGCCGAGCGCATCGGCCTCCGAGCCGGTCATGACCTGGCGCAGCAGGCCGGGCAGGAAGGCGCGTAAGGACGTGTCGACGAGGCCGACGAGCAGGGCGCCGAAGAAGGCGCCGCGGATCGAGCCGACGCCGCCGATCACCACCACGACGAAGGTCATGATCAGGATCTGCTCGCCCATGCCGACCTGCACGGCCAGGATCGGCCCGGCCATCAATCCGGCGAGGCCGGCGAGCAGCGCTCCTAACCCGAAGACGGCGGTGTAGAGCAGCCGGATGTCGACGCCGAGCGCCCGGACCATCTCGCGATGCGTCGCGCCGGCCCGCACCAGCATGCCGATGCGGGTGCGGTTGATCAGCAGATAGAGCCCCAGCGCGACGGCAAGGCCGACGGCGATGATGATGAGCCGATAGACCGGATAGACGAGGCCGGGCAACAGCTCGACCGAGCCGTTGAGCGCGGGCGGCACGGAGACGAAGAGCGGCTGACGCCCGAACAGGATGGTCACGCTCTGGTTGAAGATCAGGATCAGCGCGAAGGTCGCCAGCACCTGATCGAGATGGTCGCGGGCATAGAGCCGGCGCAGCACGAAAACTTCCATCGCCATGCCGACCAGGGCGGCTGCCGCGAGGCCTGCCAGCACGGCGAGCAGGACAGAGCCGGTCTGCGCCGCGGCGAAGGCCGCGGCATAGGCGCCGACCATGTAGAGCGAGCCATGGGCGAGGTTGATCACGCCCATGATGCCGAAGATCAGCGTCAGCCCGGCGGCGAGCAGGAACAGCATCACGCCGAACTGCAGGCCGTTGAGCAATTGTTCGAGAACGAGCGTCATCGCGGGTCACGTCCGGCTGGCGACGGAATGGGCCGGTCGCAACCCATTCCGTCGATGCGGGAGCTTATCGTGTCAGAGCTTGCACTGCGCCGCATAGGCGTCGCCGTGATTGCTCAGCACCTTGCCGGCGGTCTTCAGCACCGGGGTGCCATCCGCGCCCTTCTCGACCTTGAGCGCGTACCAGTCCTGGATCGGATGCTGGTTGGTGCCGAACTTGAAGGCGCCGCGCACCGACTGGAAATCGGCCTTGGCGAGCGCCTTGCGCAGCGCCGGCACGTCGGTCTTGCCGCCGGTCGCCTTCAGCGCCGAGGCGATGGCGAGCGCGGTGTCATAGCCCTGGCTGGCATAGTAGGTCGGCACGCGGTTGTAGGCCTTCGTGAAGGCCTCGACGAATGCCTTGTTGGAGGCGTTGTCGAAGTCGGTGTTCCAATGGGCCGTCACGCTGAGCCCGAGCGCGGCGTCGCCGACGGCCTTGAGCGTGGTCGCGTCGAGCGAGGGCTCGGCCAGGACCATCGGGATTTTGCCGAGGAGGCCCGCCTGCTGGTACTGGCGCAGGAAGGCGATGCCGAGCCCGCCCGGATGGAACTGGAAGACCACCTCCGGATTGGCCGAGCGGATCTGCGCCATCTCCGGCGCGAAATCGGTCTGGTCGAGCCTGGTATAGACCTCGCCGACGATCTCGCCCTTGAACAGGCGCTTGAAGCCGGAGAGCGCATCCTTGCCGGCCTGGTAGTTCGGCGCGAGGATGAAGGCCTTCTTGTAGCCGAGATTGGTGGCGTGCTGGCCAGCGCTCTCATGCAGGCTGTCATTCTGCCAGGAGACGACGAAATAGTTCTCGTTGCACTCCTTGCCGGCGAAGTTCGACGGCGCGGCATTAGGGCTGACATAGAGCGCGCCGGCATCGACGATATCGGGCACGGTCGCGCCGGCGACGTTCGAGAAGACGATGCCCGTCATGATCTTGATGCCGTCGGTCTTCAGCATCTTCTCGGCGATCTGCTTGCCCTGGCCGGGCTTCAGCGCATCGTCCTCGACGACGAGCTCGACCGGCACGCCGCCGAGCTTGCCGCCGCCCATGTCGATCGCGAGCTTGAACGCGTCGCGAATATCCTGGCCGAGATAGCCGCCCGGTCCGGACAGTGTGGTGACCATGCCGATCTTGACCGGCTGCTGGGCGAGAGCGGTCGTCGCGGCAAGGGCGGCCGCGATGCCGAAAAGCAATCCGCGCAGTTTCATCTTGAGCTCCCGTTGTTCTGGTTTTGCCTCTGAGATCATTCGACGCGGCGTTTCTGCGCCGCCGCGCTCAATTTTTGTGGCGCCGCTGACGGGCAGCGGCGCCAATCATCTTCAAAGAGCGACCCAACCGGCCGGCGGCTTCCTGCCCGGATGGAGGGCGCCGCACTGCTTGCAGGTGCGGGCTTTCTCGTCGGCGAAGAAGGCCTCGTAGAGCGGCGGAAGGTCCTTCACGAGATCCCCAACCTTGAGCTCGATGCGGTGCACCAACCCGTTGCACTCGAAGCAATACCATTCGAAGCCATCGACCTGGTCCGGATGGCGGGCCGGCTCGACGACGAGCCCGATCGAGCCCTCCTGCGGGCGCTGCGGCGAATGGCGCACATGCGGCGGCAGCAGGAAGACATCGCCCTCGCGGATCGTCACGTCATAGTGCTTCCCGTCGTCGACGAGCTTCAGCATCATGTCGCCCTTGAGCTGGTAGAAGAACTCCTCCACCGGGTCGTCATGGAAATCGGCGCGCTGGTTCGGCCCGCCGACCACCATCACCGTCATCTGGCCATCGTCGAACACCTTCCTGTTGCCGACCGGCGGCTTGAGCAGATGTTCGTGCTCCTCGATCCACTTCTTGAAGTTGAAGGCCTTCAGCCGTCCTTCGGTCGCCATGGTCTCACCTCTCCCGTTTGTCCGTCCTACCCGAGTTTCAGCCCGCTTTCGCCAAGGGCCGGCCCGCAGCGAGCTTCAGCCCACAGCTCTCGAAGGCCGCGCGCGTCGCCGCCTTCTCGGTCTCCGTCAGCTCAAGCAGGGGCGCGCGCACGCGCCCGCCGACCTGGCCGAGCAGTTCCTGCCAGTATTTCTGATGCGCATGCGGCTTCTCCGCCGGCCGCGTCACGCGCAGCGCCTCGCGCACCGGCGCCAGGCTGTCGCGCACGGCATGCGCCTTCTCGACCTCGCCGGCGAAGGCGAGATCGGTGTATTCGCGCATGCGCAGATCGTTCGCACTCTGGATCAGATAGGGCGGCGAGGAGCAGAGATAGAGCTGCCAGCCGAGCTCGACGATGTTGTCGAGCCATTCCTCCTCCGAGGCGGTGCTGACCAGGATGCGGTCGCCGGCGAGGCGGGTCAGCTCGGCATACATGGCGCGCGGCACGCTGTACTTGATCGCGACGACGTTCTCGATGTCGGCCAGACGATTGCAGAGCTGCGGGCTCATCAGATAGCCGCTGTCGGGGTGACTCCACAGCGCGATGCCGATATCGACCTTTTCGGCAATCGTCCGGTAGTACTCGTAGAGCGTCTCGTCCTGCGCCTTGAAGAAGTGCAGCAGCGGCGCGTGCACGACGATATAGTCGGCGCCGACCTTCTGCGCGTGCTTCGCCAGATCGATGACGACGTCCATGTTCTGGTCGGAGCAGGACATGATCGTCTGGCCGCGGCCGGCCGTGGCCTCGACGGCGAGCTCGAAGCTGCGCTTGCGCTCCTCGACCGACATCGAGAAGAACTCGCCCTGCTTGCCGGCGATGAACAGGCCGTCGATCTTCAGATCGTCGGTCCAGTGCCGGATGTTCTGCCGGAAGCCGTCCTCGTCGATGGCGAGCGACTGGGTGAAAGGCGTCAGCGCTGCCGCCCAGATGCCTTTCATGTTGGCGCGGGCGTAGGCCTTGGCGTCCTTCCTGGCGTAGTTCATGCGACTGCCTCCTCCTCGTTCGCCGGCTAGATCGCCATGCGGTGCGAGACGTTCTTGATGATCGTGTAGTGCGAAAGCCCCTCGGCCCCGCCCTCGCGGCCATAGCCGCTATCCTTGACGCCACCGAAGGGTGTCTCGGCCACCGAGGCCTCGAGCGTGTTGATCGAAACGTTGCCAGCCTCGATCCCGTCGGCCAGGCGGTCTGCGTTGCTGGCAGAATGGGTAAAGGCGTAGGCGGCGAGGCCGAAGGGCAGTGAATTCGCCTTTTCGATCGCCTCATCGAGCGAGGAGACCGGGCTGATCAGGGCGAGCGGTCCGAACGGTTCCTCGCGCATGGCGCGGGCCTCGTCCGGCACGTCGGCTAGGACCGTTACGGGGAAGAAATAGCCGCGATTGCCGATGCGCTCGCCGCCGGCCAGCACGCGCGCGCCCTTGGCTCTGGCGTCGGCGACCAGCACCTCCATCGCCTCGATGCGGCGATGGTTGGCGAGCGGACCCATCTGTGTCCCGCTGTCGAGGCCGTTGCCGACCACCACGGACCGCGCCTTCTCGGCGAAGGTCCTGGCGAAGGCCTCGTAGATCGGCTTCTGCACGAAGAAGCGCGTCGGCGAGGTGCAGACCTGGCCGGTATTGCGGGCCTTGCGGATCGCCGAGGCCGTTGCTGCGGCAACCGGGTCGACATCGTCGCAGACGATCACCGGGGCATGGCCGCCAAGCTCCATCAGCACCGGCTTCATATGGTCGGCGGCGATCCTGGTCAGGTGCTTGCCGACGGCGGTCGAGCCGGTGAAGGCGATCAGCCGGGTCTGCTCCTGCGGGATCAGGTACTGGGAGATCTCGGCCGGGATGCCGAAGACCAGATTGAACACACCGGGCGGCAGGCCGGCATCATGCAAGGCGCGGGCGATGTGGAGCGCCCCGGCCGGGGTCTCCTCGGCGGCCTTCAGGATGATCGAGCAGCCCGCCGCGAGCGCCCCGGCGATCTTGCGCGCCGGCTGGCTCATCGGGAAATTCCAGGGCGAGAACGCCGCGACCATGCCGATCGGCTGGTGCATCACGACGTATTTGATGCCGGGCTCGCTCGGGATGACGCGGCCATAGGTGCGTTGGCCCTCGGCCGCATCCCATTCGAAGAACTCGCAGCCGCGGATCACCTCGAGCTGCGCCTGGGCGAAGGGCTTGCCGTGCTCGAGCGTGATCGCATGGGCGATCTCGTCGATACGGGCCCGCATCAGCGCCGCCGCCTTGAGCATGATCTCGCCGCGGGCGCGCGGCGACGTCCGGCTCCAGACCCTGAAACCTTCCTTGGCCGCAGCCAGCGCATCGTCGAGATCCGCGCGCGTCGCCACAGGGACCGCGCCGATCACATTCTCATCGGCTGGATTGAGCACCGGCAGGCTGTCGGAGGTCTTGCGCCAGGCGCCGCCGATATAGAGCTGCAGGTCGGGATAGGCGGTCATGAAAGCCTCGATCGGAGCGGCACGCGGCGTGATGTCGAGGCATGATGGCCATGGTTCCGACCATATGGAATTCAGCTTATTTGTCTTAATTCAGATAATCTGATTATAAATCTGCCATGGCGGTTACGCTGCGACAGATCCAGGCCTTCCTCGCGGTTGCCGAGCTGGGCACCTTCACCAAGGCGGCTGAGCGGCTGCACATGGCGCAGCCGGCATTGTCGCAATTGGTACGAGAGCTGGAGCACGCACTCGGGGTCCGTCTTTTCGACCGCACGACGCGCCGGGTCGAGCTGACGGAAGGCGGGCGGGAGTTCCAGGGCGCATCGGCCAAGATCGTCCACGATCTCGACCTCGCCATTCAGAACGCCAACGACCTCGCCGAGCGCCGGCGCGGCCGGATCACCGTCGCCGCCCCGCCGCTCCTGGCGGCGGCGATCCTGCCCGAGGCGATCGCCGAGATGCGCGAGCGGTTTCCCGGCGTGCAGGTGGCGGTGCTCGACGCACGCACGGACACGATCGTCGAGGCCGTGCGGACGAATCGCGCCGACTGCGGCCTGGGGACCTTCGCTGCCGTCGAGGACGGTATCGAGCGCATTCCGATGGCGCGCGACAATCTGATGCTGTTCTGCAGCCCCGGCAGCCGCTTCGCCGGCACGACGGTGGACTGGCGGGAGTTGCAGAACGAGCCGTTGATCACGCTGACGCGCGACAGCGGCATCCGGCTGCTGGTCGAGGTCGCCTATGAAACCGTCGGCATCCCGCTCATGCCGGCCTACGAGGTGTCGCAGATCACCACCGCGCTGGCATTGGTCGAGGCTCGTCTCGGCGTCGCCGTGCTCCCGACCTATGCACGCGCCGCAGCACCGCATCGCAGGCTCGTCGCCCGGCCGTTGTCAAATCCGGCGATCGCGCGGGACATCGTGATGATCAGGCCCAGCGGGCGCTCGATATCGCCCGCACTTGCCGCGTTCGAAACGATCCTGCGGCGCTATGCCCGTCGCCTCGCGCCAACCGATGTCGACTGATCACGACGTGGAGCACCGCAACCTCGCGCACAGGGGCGCCACTCCAGCGCTCATGCTCCGATGGTCGAGTTCGCTGCCGACTTCGACTGGTGTTGCCTCGCGATCAGATTCAGAGCGTTCAAGGTTACCTGGGCCGCGAGCAGAGCCGACATGCCTCCCACGTCATGGGGAGGGCTCACAGTATTGATATTGACCCCGACGAGGTTGAGGCCGGCACAGGCTTCCAGGACCGCGAGGCCCTCGCGCGAGGTCGCGCCGCCCCAGGTCGGGGTGCAGACGCCCGGCGCGACCGAGGGGTCGAAGAAGTCCATGTCGTAGGAGAGGTAGACGGGCCGGTCGCCGATGCGCGCCCGGATCTCCGCGAAGACGGTCTCGATGCCCCGTTCGAGCAGTTCACCCATCGGGATCACGTTGTAGCCGAGGCTTCGGCCATATTCGCCGACGCCGGGCAGCATCGTCGTGCCGCGCATGCCGACCTGATAGGAGCGCGTCGGGTCGACAAGGCCTTCCTCTGCGGCACGCCCGAAGGCGGTAGCGGTATTGTATCCGTCGATTGGGTAGGCATCGGTGTGGGCGTCGATGTGGACCGTCACGAGATCGGGGTAGACGCGGTGAAGCGCGCGCATCTCCGGCAGCGCGATGGCCCCGTCGCCGCCAAGCGTGATGGCTACCGCCCGCGTCTCGGCGATCGCCCCGACAGCCGCCTCGATAGCCGCATAGGAGGTTTCGAGGTCGCCGGGGCCGACCCTGGCGTCGCCGACGTCGACGACGCCGAGTGCATCGAGCGGGTTGATGCCGTTGGCGAAATCGAAGGCGCGCAGCAGCAGCGACTGTTCCCGGATCGACGACGGCCCGAGCCGCGAGCCGACGCGCTGGGGATGGGTCCCGCAGTCGAAGGGCAGGCCGAGTACCACCGCCTTGGCGTCGCCGATCTCCGTGCGATGCGGAACGCCCATGAAAGTCTGGGCGAGCGAAAACGGGGCGGTCGTCATTGATCTACCTGTTTGGTTCGGGAAGCGAGGAACGGGCGGCTGCACGCCGCCCGTGGATGTCGGGCTCAGGACGCGATGGTGTCCAGGTAGCGGGCGAGGATCGCGGCGTAGTGCTGCGCGTACCACTCGTTGTCGACGGCGACCTGACGCGCGAAGTTCTCGGGCGAGCCGCAGTCGAGCGCCTTCATCTCGGCAGGGACCATCGCCGCGGCGGCCGGGTTCACCGGTCCGTTGCCGACGCGCTTGAACAGCTCCACCTGGCTCTTGGGATCCTGCGTCGAGGCGACGAACTGCCAGGCACCAGCCTTGGCCGGGTTGCCCTTCGGCACGATCCAGGCGCCGGGGAAGAGGATGCCATCCTCGAAGGTGAACTTGATGTGGTCGCCGACCTCCTTGGCGAGCAGCATCGAGCGCGTGTGCCAGAGATTGCCCATCACGACTTCCTGGTTGCGGAAGAGCTGCTGGCTCTCCGCGCCGGTCGCCCAGAAGATGGTGTGCGGCTTGATTTCCTTGATCTTGGCGAGCGCCCGGTCGACGTCGATCGGATAGATCTTGTCGCGGCTGACACCGTCGGCGAGCAGCGCCGCCTCGAGCATCCCCTCGATGTTGTTGCGCAGGGTCCGCTTGCCCGGGAAGTCCTTGACGTTCCAGAAGTCCTTCCAGTTCTTCGGCGCCGGCCCGCGCAGGGTCTTGGCGTCGTAGGTGAGCACGAAGGAGTAGAGATAGGCGCCGACGCCCCAATCCGAGCGGTGGGCCGGCCGCAGCTTGTCCTGCGCGACGATCGACCAGTCGACCTTCTCCAGCAGGTTCTGGCGGCCGAGCTCGATCGACGCCGGCACCGTGCGGTCGCAGACATCCCAGGTCACGGCGCCGCTCTCGACCATCGCCTTGATCTTGCCCGAGCTCGGACCCGAGCCGTTGATGATCGCCTTCGCCCCTGGATTGGCGGCATTGAAGGGCTGTGCCCAGATCGCGTCATAGGCCGGCACGGCATCGCCGCCCCAGTTGACGATCATGATCTCGCCGGCGGCGGCGTGCGCCGGCGTCAGGCGAAGCCCGGCCGGGATGGCGCCGAGCATGGCGAGCGCCTGCAGGAAGCGCCGGCGATGCACGCGCTTGCCCTCGGTCTGCTCGCGCAGGATTGCCAGGCAGTCTTCACGGAACTCCTGATGTTCTCTCGTCATGGCATGGTCCCCTCTGTTTTTAGGCTTTTGCAGAAGCGCTGCGCGCCGTCGTGATCGCGACGACGACGAAGGTCAGGACGATCATCACCGTGCCGAGCGCGGCGATCGCCGGGTCGATATTATCCGCCAGCCCCTCCCAGATGCGGCGCGGCAGGGTGGTGACGGCGCGGCTGGTGACGAAGAGCGCGACGATCGTCTCGTCCCAGGAGGTGATGAAGGCGAAGGCGGCGCCGGCGACGATGCCGGCGCGGATCTGCGGCAGGATCACCCAGCTCATCGCCTGCCGCGCATCGGCCCCGAGACTGCGCGCTGCCTGCTCGAGCCGCGGATCGACGTTCGCCAGCGTGCCGGCGACCGTGAGCACGACGAAGGGAAGCCCTTTCATCGCGTGGATGAGGATCAGGCCGAGATAGGTGTCGAGCAGTCCGAGCGTCGCCCAGGCCCGGTAGAAGGCGACGGCATGGACGATCGGCGGCACGATGATCGGCGCGAGCAGCAGCAGCCTCAGCCGCTTGGCGAGCGGCACGCCGAGGCGCCAGGCACCGACCGCGAAGGCGACGCCGAGCACGGTCGCAAGCACCGTCGCGCCCAGCCCGACGATGAGGCTGTCGACGATGCTCTTCGACCAGCGGCCGTCGGTCACCAGGCTCTCGTAATGGCGCAGCGAGATCGCGCCCTTCGGCAGCGAGAGATAACGTTCCGGCGTGAAAGAGATCGGGATGATGACCAGGACCGGCAGCAGCAGGAAGGCCGCGGCGAGCCAGGCGACGATCCGCTTGAGCGACAGGCCTTGTCCTTTCGTCGGGGAGGCGGGAGGGGCCATGGCTATTTCCTCAGCGCCTGCTCGACGTCCATGAACCGGCTGAGCCACATCACCAGCAGCAGCACGGTGCCGAGCAGGACGGTCGCCAGCATCGCGGCGAGCCCCCAACGCAAGGTCTCGGAGATCTGCACGCTGATGAACTCCGCGACCATGATCGTGCGGCCGCCGCCGAGGATCGCCGGGGTGATGTAGAACCCGAGCGAGAAGATCATCACGATCACCCCCGCGCCGATCAGGCCCGGCAGGCTGAGGGGCAGGAACACCCAGCGGAACGCCTGTGACGGCGTGGCGCCCAGCGCGCGGGCCGCAGGGACCAAGCGGTCGTCGATGCCGCGCAGGCTCGTATAGAGCGGCAGGATCGCATAGGGCAGCATGTAGTGGACCATGCCGACGATCACGCCGAACTCGTTGCGCACGAGGCTCAGCGGGCTGTCGATGACCCCGGCCGAGATCAGGAGCGAGTTGACCACCCCGCGCGACTGCAGCAGAGCGACCCAGGCGAAGGCCCGGATGAGCGCGCTGATCCAGAAGCTCGCCACCACGATCCCGAGCAGGACCTGGCGCTCGCGTGGCCCGCAATGCAGCAGGGCATAGGCGACGAGGTATCCGATGAGGAGCGCCAGAACGGTGGTGATCGCCCCGATCCGCACCGTCGTCCAGAGCACACGCTGCACGGCGCCGTTGTTGACGAGTTCGGCGTAGTTCGCGACGCCGGGCCGCGGCACGGTGAAGCTGAGCACCAGCACGTTGAGAACCGGCGCGAGGTAGAACAGCGCCAGGAGCACGCAAGGGGCGAGCATCATCAGCCAGTAAAGCCGCTCGGTCCCGCTGGAGCTTGCGGCTGGGGCGCTCACGGCGATGCCTCGCTCGGGCGCACGAGGATGGCTGCGTCCGGCTCCCAGGATGCGACCATCTCCTCACCCTCGACGAACGACCGCTGCCCGGCCGGAACTGTCGCAAGCAGCGGCTGGCCGTCCTCGAGCTTGAGCTCGACCTCGACGGAGGCGCCGAGATAGGTGACGTCGCTGACCCTGCCCCGGACCTGGCAGGGTGATCCGCCGGTACCGTTCGCCGACGCAGCGAGCCTGATCTTCTCCGGCCTGAGCGCGGCGACAGCCGAGGCGCCCAATTGCGGGGCGATGCCGTTCTCGGCTGCTGTCGAGGCGAAGCCCGGCATGTGAAGCTCGACCTGCCCCCGACCGGCCGACGCAATCTTGCCGCGCAGGAAGTTGCTCTTGCCGAGGAAGCCGGCGACGAATTCGGTGGCCGGCCGCTCATAGAGCTCCGATGGCGGAGCGATCTGGAGGATCCGGCCACGGTCGAGGATGACGATGCGATCCGACATCGTCAGCGCCTCCTCCTGGTCATGCGTGACGTAGATGAAGGTCGTGCCGACCTCGCGGTGGATCGACTTGAACTCGGTCTGGAACTCCTTGCGGAGGGCCCGGTCGAGCGCGCTCAGAGGTTCGTCCAGGAGCAGGAGCTCGGGGGAAAACACGAGCGAGCGCGCCAGGGCGACACGCTGCTGCTGCCCGCCCGAGAGCTGGCGCGGATAGCGATGGGCGAAGGTCTGAAGCTTCGCCATCTCGAGCGCCGCCAGAATTTTCGACCGGGCCGCCTCTCCGGTGATGCCGCGCGCCCGCAGCGGGAAGGCGACGTTGTCGAAGACGGTGAGATGCGGGAACAGCGCATAGCCCTGGAAGACGACGCCGAAGTTCCGCCGCTCCGGCGGCAGCGCGGTCACATCGCGATCGTCGAGCAGGATGCGCCCGCGGCTCGGGCTGACGAAGCCGGCGATGCTCATCAGGACCGTCGTCTTGCCGGAGCCGGAAGGGCCCAGCAGCGTGACGAACTCCCCGGCGCCGATCGTCAGATCGGTCGGTTCGAGCGCGACGAAATCGCCATAGCGCTTCTCGACCTTGTCGAGGACGAGAGTGTCTTTCACCGATCCGGTCCCATTCCCCACGCTATTCAGGCTTGGCGCAATGGTCGCGGTTTCGCGGGCCACGTCAAAAACGAAATGGCCTAAAAGGTATAATCTTGCATTATAACCTTGGCGAGGGAGGCTGGCTTTGGACACACGACATCTGGAGGCGTTCCGCGCGGTGATCGAGACCGGCTCGATGAGCGCGGCGGCGGTGCTGCTGGCGAAATCGCAGCCGGCGATCAGCAATCTGATCACGCGGCTGGAGGACGAGCTTGGGGTCGCGCTGTTCGAGCGGAAGAAAGGAAAGCTCCAGGTCACGCCCGAGGCGATGCTGTTCTACGAGGAGGCGCGGCGCACGCTCGGCGTGCTCGAACGCACGCGCCAGGTGGCGCGCGATCTGAAGAGCCTGCGCTCGGGCACCTTGTCACTGGCGAGCCAGCCCGGCCTCGCGACCTATGTCCTGCCACCGATCATCGCGCGGTTGCTGGAGCGGTGGCCTGAAGGCACGGTACGCTTCATCACCCGATCCTCGCCGACCGTTCGCGACCTTGGCCGCATCGAGGCGTTCGACATCGGCTTTGCGGAACTGCCGATCGAAAGCCCGGCCTCGGTCATCGACACGATCGAGGTGCCTTGCGTCTGCATGCTGCCGGCGAGCCATCCCCTCGCGGCAGAGACCGTCATCACGCCGCGCCATCTCGACGACGTTCCCTTCATCTCGCTCTACGCCGACCATTTCCTGCACGAAGCGATCGAGCGCGCCTTCGCCGAGCAGTCGGCGCGGCTGCGCATGGCCGTCCATGTCGAGTTCTTCGGCACGGCTTGCGCCCTCGCCATGGAGAATGTCGGCGTGACCATCGTCGACGTGATCACCAGTCTTCACTTCCGCAAGGTCGGCCTGGTCGCGCGGCCCTTCGAACCGAGGCTCGACTATCGCTATGCGATGTTCCAACCCACCCTGCGCCCGATGTCACGCATCACCCGCGAGTTTGTCGAAGCATTCAGGGATCAAAATGCTCGACTAATCCAGGCCAACAACCCTTACCTCGGCTGAAATTGCCGCCTACGGCCGAAAAGAGCGGCAGAATAGCCGCTCAGAGATCACGGTCCGGCGGTAATGCATTCGGGCCGCTATGGCCGTGCCGATTTAACCAATCCGACGAACCAGGCTCTGGTAGACGACTGAAGCGCGTCGCCAACAGATATCTATGGGTTGATATCTATGGGCCGGTCCAAATGTCCGCTTTTGGACGCTCGACCGATGTCCTTTATTGGCGCGTAGGGCGCTCTATTTCTGATGGCCGCGCGACAAAGCCGCTTCGAGGTGGCGGCTGTAGAGCGACATTGCGAAACAGACTGCGAAGTAGAACAGCGCGCCGGCGACGTAAGCTTCCGTCGAGAACCCCAACCAGGCCGGGTCGGACAGGCTCGCCTTGAAGGTCCCCAGCAGGTCGAAGACACCGATCACCAGGACCAGGCTGGTGTCCTTGAAGATCATGATGAAGGTGTTGACCTGAGCCGGAATGACGGCCTTCAGCGCCTGCGGAAGAATGACGAGACGCAACGCCTGCCAGCGCGTCAGAGCAAGCGACGAAGCGCCCTCCGACTGCCCCCTGGGCACGGACTGCAAGCCCGCGCGAAAGATCTCTGCGAGATAGGCCGAGCCGAAGATCGTGAAGCCGACCTGCGCGCGGACGAGCACTTCGAGTTCGACTCCTTCGGGGAGGAAGAGCGGGACCATGATCGAGGCCAGGAACAGGATCGAGATCAGCGGCACGCCGCGGATGAGCTCGATCCAGGCGATCGAGAGCAGGCGGACGACCCGCATCTGCGACAGGCGGCCGAGTGCGAGGATCAGCCCGAGCGGATAGGCGGTCGCGAGCGCGACGACGGCGATCCAGACCGTGACCACGAGGCCGCTCCAGGTCCGCAGCGGCGCCGGCGTCAGGCCGAATGCGCCGCCTTGCAGGAAGAGCGCGGTGAAGACGAGCACTGCCACCCAGGCCAGCAGCAGGCTGCGTCCCCAGAAGGCGCGGTAGAGGCTGGCGCCGATCATCGCGGTGATCAGGCAGAGCACGAGCCCCACACGCCAATGCGCGGCCTCGGGCACGAAGCCGAAGATGAAGAAGTCGAGCTTGTCGGCGATGAAGGCCCAGCAGGCGCCCGAGGCCGCCCGGCAGGCCGCGGCGTCGCCCCGGAAGACGGCTTCGGCCCAGCCCCAGGCATAGAGCTTCGCCGCCAGCCAGAGGGTGAAGGCGGTGCAGACCGCGGTGATCGCGATGTTCGCCCAGCTCGAGAAGAGAGGCTTCAGCCCTTCGGGCAACCAGCCCGAAGTCGGGCGCGATAGCGTCGCGGTCTCCATCTCAGCCCTCCTTCGCCAGGAAGGCCGCGTTCAGGCGGTTCATCAGTGCGGAGATCAGCAGGTTCACCGCCAGATAGCTGCCCATGAAGATGAAGATCACTTCGAGCGCCTGGCCGGTCTGATTGATCACCGTGTTGGAGATGTTGATCAGGTCCGGGAAGCCGATCGCGACCGCGAGCGACGAGTTCTTGGTCAGGTTGATATATTGGCTGGCGAGCGGAGGAATGATCGTGCGCATGGCCTGGGGCAGGATCACCAGCCGCATGATGCTCCCTGCGGGCAGTCCGAGCGAGCGTGCTGCCTCCCATTGCCCCTTCGAGACGCTCTGGATGCCGCCGCGGACGATCTCGGTGACGAAGGCGGTGGTGTAGAAGACGAGGCCGAACAGCAGCGCGACGAATTCGGGGCTGAACTCCTGGCCGCCGACGAAATTGAAGCCCTGCAGTTCCGGCATATCGACGGCGATCGGGTTGGTCGCCAGATGTGCGCCGGCCAGCGGCGCCAGCACCAGGACGGCCAGCCCCCATGGCATGATGCGCGGTCGTTGGCCGGTGCGCTCCTGGAGGCGGCGAGCCCATGCGCGCAGCACGAGCCAGACGATGCCTGCGAAGAAGAAGCCCAACGCCGCGAAGAGCAGGCCGTCATTGGCAACGAATGAGGGCAGTCTCAGGCCGCGGTTCGAGAGGAATACACCGGGAAGAGGCGAGGTCGCCTGGCGCGGACCGTTGAGGCGGGTGCAGAGCGAGTACCAGAAGAAGAGCTGCAGAAGCAGCGGGACATTCCGGCCGATCTCGACATAGACGCCGACGAGCCGCGACAGGAACGGGTTGGGTGAGAGCCGCAGGATGCCGAACAGAACGCCGAAGACGGTCGTCAGCAGGCAGCCGGAAATCGCGATCACGACCGTGTTGGAAAGCCCGGCCAGAAGCGCTCGGGCGTAGGTATCGGCCGGCGAGTAGGAAATGACGCTCTCGCCAATGGCGAAGTTGGCCGTCTTGCTGAGGAAGGCGAAGCCGACCTCCAGGCCGCGCCGGGCGATGTTGCCCGACGCGTTCCACCAGAGGATGAAGACGATCGCGGCGACGCAGGCCACCAGCACCGCCTGAAAGGCCACTTTCCGGACGCCGATATCGTTCCACAGACTGGCGAGATCGCGCGATCTGGCTGGAGCGACGGGTGTCATGGCGGTGGCCCCGGTTCAGCCGTCGGGCTCAGCGGGACGGCGGCGTATAGAGGGCACCACCTTGCGTATAGAGCCGGTTTACCCCGCGCGGGATGGCGAGCGGGGTCTTCTCGCCGAGATATTTTTCATAGAGTTCGCCATAGTTCCCGATCTTCTTGACGATGTTGTAGGCGTATTTCTCATCCACGCCGAGGGCACCGCCGAGACCGGGCTCGACACCGAGGAACCGTCGGATTTCGGGGTCCGAGCTCTTCGCCATCTCGTCGACATTGGCCTGGGTGATGCCGAGCTCCTCGGCATTGACCAATGTGTTGAAGCTCCAGGCAACGATGTCGCGGAACTCCTCGTCGCCATGCCGGACGGCGATCCCGAGCGGCTCCTTGGAGAGCCGCTCGGGCAGGATGACGTGGTCGGCCGGATTGGCCAGCGTCGAGCGCTGCGCAGCGAGCGTGGTCGCGTCCGATGTCAGCGCATCGCAGCGCCCGTCCGCATAGGCGCGGGTCAGTTCATCCCGCGACTGGATGACGACGGGCGTGAACTTCATGTTGTGCTTGCGAAAATAGTCGGTGAGCGCGAGCTCGGTCGTCGTGCCCGGCTGAACGCAGACGGTCGCGCCGTTGAGCTCCTTGCCGGATTTCACATTGAGCTTCCTGGGCACGAGGATGCCCTGGCCATCCATGAAGCTGAGGGCCGGGAAGTTGAATTTGAGCTGCGTGTCGCGCGTCAGAACAAAAGTCGTGTTGTTGGTGAGCACGTCGACCTCGCCGGACTGAAGCGCCGGAAAGCGGGTCTGGGTGGTGAGGGCCGAAATCTCGATCTTTTCCGGATCGCCGAAGATCGTCGTCGCGATCGCGCGGCAGAGATCGACGTTGAAGCCCACCCATTTGCCGCCGGAGCCGGGCACGCCGAAGCCGGGGTTCGACGGGCCCTGCACCGCGCATTTCAGCGCGCCACGGGACTTGATGGCGTCCAGGGTCGAGCCGGCATGGGCCGGGGCGATCAAGGTCAGAGATGCGGCTCCGAACAAGGCGACTGTCAGGCATTTCATGATGCTCTCTCCTTCAAGCATGCGTCGGGGCAGGCAGTAGTCAGCGATCCAGGCGGCGGCTCCCGCGCCTCGCGGCCGCGACAAGGGATTTCTGGGTCTGGCCGATGTGCTCCTCGAGCAGGCCGACGGCCCGGTCGAGCTGACCGGTGCGGCAGAGGGCGACCAGTTCGCGATGCTCCTGCATCGGCCGTTCCTTGCCGGCGGCGAGCGAGACCTGGGCTCGGGAGAAGCGCCCGATATGTCCCCAGGTCGACCGGATCATCGAAAGCAGGCGCGGACGCCGGCAGGGGTCGTAGAGCGCGAAATGGAAAAGCTCGTTGTGGTCGCTCCATGTCACCGGCGTGGTGGCGCCGTCGTAGGAACGCAGGATTTCATCGAGGTGCTCGAAATCCTCGATCGCCATATTCGGGATCGCGAGCTTGAGGGCCCGGCATTCCAGCCCGATCCGGATGTCGAGGAGTTCCTGAACCTCGTCCAGCGAGAGGCGTGTGACGACGGCCCCCTTGTTGGCGACGAGGGTCACGAGCCCTTCAGCTTCCAGTTGCCGCAAGGCTTCCCTCACCGGGATGCGGCTCGTGCCGAAGCGCGCTGCCAGCTCGTCCTGGCGCAGTTGCTCGCCAGCCTCGAAAGTCCCGTCGAAGATGGCCTGCCGCAGGCCATCCCGGACCATCTCTGGCGCTGAAAGCTTGTCGGAGCCGGTCATCGTCATCCCTGACCTCCCAATCGGTTCGTCATCTGACAGCTCACAAGACGCCACGGCTCGACAGCGCGGCGAGCTCGGACATCAGGGCCGCATCGTCGTATCGGGCGAGGCTCAGAGGCCGGGCATAGGAGGGAAGTTCGCCGCCTGCGACCCAGGCTGCACAGACGGAGCCGGTCGAACAGGCGGCCATGGTACCGAAGCCGGACAGGGCTCCCGCCATGAAGGCGCCCGACGTCCTCATCGGGCCGATCAGCGGCCAGTTCTCGGCGGTCATCGCATAGTAGCCACCGTAATGGTGCGCGCCGCGAGGCAGGCGGCCGATATAGGCCTTGAGCTCCGGATGGAGGCGGCTCGCCGCGCGGATGACCGAATCCGGGAACTGAGGGTCGGCCGGATCCTCTTCGTGCGGATCGGTCGGGCGCTCGTTATAGGCCCAGCCCAGCTTGATCCACTTGCCGTCCTCGGCCCCGTCGGGCCGGCAATGGATCCCACCGGGCATCGGCTGCAGCAGCTTCGCGGCCTCCGGCTCCCCGGCCAGGATTTCCCGCTCCTCCTCGGACCAGGCGATTGTCTGGCCGTCGAGATCGATCGTGAACGGCATGTTGCGCGGGATCGCCTGTTCGCGATCCTCGAAGGCGATCTTCTGCTGGAAGACACAGGTGACCGGCAGGCTCTCGCCTAGCATCGCCGCGACATCCGCGAAGAACGGTCCGGCCGCGTTCACCACCTTGCCCGCGCGCAGGACGAAGCTCCCGTCCGCGGTTCTGATGTCGAGAGCAAAAGGCGCCGTTCCTTCAATCGCTGCAACTTCGCCGCGGATCAGCCGCCCGCCGGCCTCGCGGATCGTCTCAAGCATGTATTGGCCGAGCTGCTGGCCGCTGATCGATCCGGCGCGGCGGATGTGAAGGACCGTGCGGATATCCTTCGCCCAGCCCGGGAAGGCCGCCTGGATCAGCTCCGGGTCGCAAAGCACATCGACGCCCTGCGGAGCCCCGTCCCACTCGGCCGAAGCCGGTGGGCTGTAGGCGCCGGCAGAGCCCTTCTCGTGAATCCGGATGGGCTGGTCGGGGCTTGCCGCATAGCCGCGATGGAGATCGTCGATCAGGTCGGCGGGGAGCGACCGGCGGGTCACCAGCGCATAGCCGCGCCGCGTCATGTTGATGCGCTCGCCGCTCTCGCGTGCAATCGCTTCCAGCAGGTCGATGCTGTGGTCCGTATAGGCCGTCATGACTGGATGCGGCCACCAATTGCGGTAGTTTTCGCCGGATTGGGCCGAGGTCAGGCTCATCGGATCGCGAGGGTCGATCAGGGTGACGTTGCCTATCCCGTGCTGCTTCACGAGGTAATAGGCGCAGGCGATGCCGATGATGCCGGCGCCGACCACCGCCACTTCAGCCGAGCGTTCCGATAGGTTGGCCACCTCAGGCTCCTCGATTCAGGCTTGTTGAACGCATGAACCGACAGGCCACGCTCACAGGATTCCCCGTTCCCGATAGGGTTCGTTGTTCGCGACCCGCGCCCAGCCGAGTCGCGACAGGTCGATCGTCTGATACGCGCCGTCCATGATCAGCTCGCAGACGGCACGTCCGACACCGGGCGCATGCATGAGGCCATGCCCCGAGAAGCCGGCTGCCAGAATGAAGTTGTCGCAGCCGCCAGCCCAAGGCCCGACGATGCCGTTGCCGTCGAGCTCGTTCTGGTCGTAGAGCCCTGGCATCACGTTCTTCTCGCGCGTCCGCTCGAAGCCGGGGAAGCGATGGGCGAGAGCAGGCCAGACCACGCGCTCGAAATAGCCATGGTCGACCTCGAAGTTGAAGCCGCGCGGCTCGTCGCCGTCGGGGACGCCGCCGGTGAAGCCCTTGCCCTCCGGGCGGAAGGCGAGCCGGTTCATATCCTTGACGTAGGGCAGCGGCTCGAAGCTGTACTCGGATTCGAAGTAGTGCTCGAAGCGCCGCATCGGCGCGATCGGCGCCATCATCCCGATCATCCGGCATACCTCGCCAGCCCAGGCGCCGGCGGCGTTCACCACCCAGCCGGCCGCGATCCGCGTGCCGCTTGCGAGTTCGACGGAACGGATGCGGCCGTCGCCGTGCAGGCCGACGACGCGGTCGGTGAGGAAGGACGCGCCGAGCTGCCTGGCCTTGCGGCGGAACCCCTGCAGCACGCTGTTCGGATCGAGCCAGCCATCCTCGACCGAATGGGCCGCCAAAGCGAGATCGTCCACCCGCATCGAGGGAAAGCGGCCCTTGATCTCCGCCGGGGTCAGGACATCGAGCCGGACGCCCAGCTGGCCCTGAACCTTGGCATTGCTTTCGAGGACGTTCGCTCCGCTCTCGCCGACGATGAAGAGATAGCCGCCGCGATGGTAGCCGATCTCGGCCCGCTCCCCGTCGACGGCCATGTCGTCGGCGAAGCGCTCGAAGAACGGGATGCTGAAATTCGAGAGCGCGATGTTCTCCGGCATCGAGAACAAGCGCCTGACTCCGCCCGACGCCCGCGGGGTCGAGGCCTTCGCATAGGTCGGGTCCGGCTCGACGACCGCAACGCTCGGCGGGTTCGGACGGCTGCGCAGGAAATAGGCGACGCTCGCGCCGATCGCGCCTCCTCCGACGATGACGACATCGCTGCGTTGCATCCGCAATCCCCTCTCGGAGACGCGGATAACATGTGGCCAAAATTTATACAATCCTGATTTATGGTATCCGCGGACTGCACCCAGCCGTGCCCAGCGTCTGCCGGATCAGCTTCGCGATCCTGTGGTTCCGGGATGTCGAGATCGGGATCGCGTTCATGGAGCAGGTGGCGTCAACCTGCTGACAGCCGGGCAGCGGCCAATCGCCGAGAACTTGCCGGCAGGGGTGGTCACACCGGCCGGGAGCGCTTCGACGCCGGTCGCTGGATCACCCTGTCGACCGGGGCGCCCTTGCTGGCGAATGCCCTGGCCTGTTTCGAGGGCGGCCGCCTCCCGATGCCGAGCTAGAGAATCGGACCGAAAAGTGGAATGCACTTTTCGGCAAGATCCGATGCTGAGACAAAGAGATAGATCGCCACTCCGCGTCCGAAAGGACGCGCGGCGATCTAACGAATCAGGTCGCCGATGGCGTTTGTTTTCCAGGGGGCAGGCAGCTCGCTTTGGGCGCAATAGCGCGCACTGTAGCGAAAGCCGTCTGGGCCGATCCTGCGGTAGCTACGCGGGCTTCGAATTTCGTAGACGACCGTTCGCTTGCCGTCTTCGCGGCAGTTCTCGACCACCCGGTAGCGCGCCGAGCCTATCCTTTCGATCGCATCGAATTCACATAGCTCCCGCGCCGCGCCCATGGCATTGCGCCGCAGAAGGTTGAGCGTGGCGTTCGAGGCGAGAGCGCAGGGCGTGTCGTCAGAAACGTAGTAGCCGCGCAGCAGCGGGAGCCCGGGCGCCGTCGCAGCCGGAGAAGCACTGGCGCCTGCGGATGGACCCGCTCCGCGCGAATCTTGCGCCACGCATCGCTGGAACCGTTTCGGGTCGAACGCTATTCCCCGCTGGCCGACAAAGGTCAGCACATTTCCGCCGACATGGATCGACAGCGAGACCCGGCTCTTGCCCCCCTCGCCCTGACAGCTTGCGTCAAGCTCGAAGACCTCGCCGCGCTGGCGCACGCGCCGAACGCTGCAGACCGTCTCGAAGGTGGAGAGATCGAGCGCGGAACGACTGAGCACAATTTCCGTCTTGTCCGGGCCGCAGTCCGGCGCTCCCCAGCGGCCAACCCAGGGATCCGACTGCGCCAAGGCGTCAAATGGCACAAACAGCGCCAATGGGGCGAAGGCGCGGATGCAGATCTTCAGGGGCAATGCGCGACGCATGATCGTCCCACCACGCAGATATGACGCAAGGTAACATAGCTCAGCTCTGGGCCGACCGCGAATCCGTCATGCAACGCGGTTGAGACCTTCACTGCGAAGGTCATGGGCTTCCAGCCTCGCGCTGTTTCAGCCACTCCCCCGTCGCCAACGCAGGTCAGGCGTGACCGTAGTCATCCTCGCTGGACGTCTCCTTCTTGTCGAACGCGGAGAGCCAGGCAGGGAGGTTCATGAGGCGCTGGGGGGCGGCAGCCATCTGTCGAAGGGTCACGCGCATCGAATGGCGCTCGAAACGACTGGCAGGCTCCGGAATGCGCTCGGGACGCTCCTGAGCCTCTATCGCCGCGACGAGGCTTTGCTTCAATGCGACGAGAGACCGATCGCCAAAGCTCGCCAGCAAGCTCTGAAAATGGGCATGCGCCTTCGCGTCCCACGCCCTTGGCCTTCCCATCGCATCCTTGACCGGATGAGCGGGCACGAAATGCGCGCAAGGCACGAAATCATCCGGCACCGGTTCCGTCGCGGCGTGGGTGCGGCCCGCAGCCAGCAGCTTCGGCAGGACATGGGTATGCGGGCCTTCGGGGCTGCGGCCGTCCGCGGGCGGAATCGGCTGGTAGACCTCGCAGCGCCCCGGGCGGGCGATGAAGACGCGGTGCGGCCCCGCGGCGACGATGGCTCCCATCGCCGGATTGCCCGGTTCCAGCAGGGGGCGCCCGACGAACGAGCGCAAGGTCGCGATCAGGCCTGGATCGGCGGTGCGGATGCAGACATCGACCTGCAGGGTGCCGAGCCCCATGTCGAACAGGAGGCCGTCGCGATCCTCGGCGCGCAGCGCAGCCCTGTCCCGGCCGAGCTCGGTCAGGACGGTCCGCCGGTTCATGGCGCAGGATTCGGCCGGCAGGCAGAGCGCGACGCGATGGCTCCAGCCCGCACCGACGACGCTCTCCGAGGCGAAGGGGCGCAGCTGCGCGAGGTCACCGAAGCCGATCCCGCCGCGCGCCGTCACGGCCGCGAGCCGCCCGGGCTCGTCGATCGGGGTCGCAGGCTCATCGGGATCGCGCATGAACTCGGCAATGGCGCCGAAGGTACCGAGATTCCACTGCGTCGTCTCGATGAGAAGCTGGGTGCGGATGAGCTCGCGGATGTCCGGTGCGGTCATGGGGCGGTTTCCTGTCGTTCGAGCGGATGCCAGGGCAGCACGAATTCCTCGCCGTCGCGGCTGCCGCGCGCGACGGTGACGCCGAAGGCCTGGGCGAGGTGATCGTCGCCCAGCACGCGTTCCGGGGGGCCGTCGACAAGGATGCGGCCCTGGTCGAGCAGGACCAGCCGATCGCAGAAGCGTCCCGCAAGCGTCAGGTCGTGCAGCACGACCACCACCCCGGTGCCGGCTGCGGCGGCCTGGCGAAGCAGCAGCATCGCCTCGAGCTGGTGGCGCGGGTCGAGCCCGGCGAGCGGCTCGTCGGCAAGCAGGATCTCCGCCGCCACCGCCAGGGCCCGGGCCAGGAGCACGCGCATGCGCTCGCCGCCGGAGAGCGTGTCGAGCGTGCGGTCGGCGAAGGCCGAGATATCGGCGGCCGCCATGGCCCGTGCGGTCGCGGCATGGTCGGCTGCGGTCATCCCGGCGAAGGGCCGGCGATGCGGCAGGCGGCCGAGCGCGACCACGGCCTGCGCCCGCATCTGCCAATGCACGGCCCCGCCCTGTGCGAGGAAGGCGAGCCGACGCGCCAGCCCCTTCTGGCCGACGACCCGCGCCGGTTCGCCGTCATAGAGAACGCTGCCTTCATGCGGGAGCATGTCGGCGAGGATGCGCAGCAGGGTGGTCTTGCCGGCACCGTTCGGGCCGATCAGCCCGACGAGTTCGCCGGGCTGCAGGACGAGGTCGACGCCACGCAGAACCGGCTTGCCGCCGAGCGCGACGGCGATGTCCTTGGCTTCGATGCGCATCAGGCCCCCCGCCGCAAGCGATGGATCAGCCCGAAGAGAAAGGGCGCGCCGACGAGAGCCGTGACCACGCTGAGCTTCAGCTCCGGGCGGATCGGCAGCAGGCGAAGCGCCGTGTCGGCGGCGAGCAGCAATATGGCGCCGCCGAAGCCGCTGAGCAGCAACAGACGTCCGGGCCGATGCCCGACGAGCGGGCGCAGCAGATGTGGCACGACGAGGCCGACGAAGCCGATCGCGCCCGTGACCGCGACCGCGCTGCCGACGCTGAGCGCAGCCCCGCCGATCAGCCGGTCGAGCTCGACGGTCTCAGCCTGCGCCTGGGCATGGGCTGCTTGAGACAGCACGATGCCGGCGGCAGCGAGAGAACAGCGAAAAACGGAGGAAGGACCGCATTTGGCGGCCTTGGGGAAGCGGATCACGATGAGACCTCGGGCGTTGACGTCTGTGGCACGTCACCGCGAACGCGATCTCCCGTTCGCCCCGGTCAGGGGGCGGACAGTCGAGCAGCGATCGAAACACCCCGTCCGAACGTGTTCGCGTGTGACCACGACTGACGGCAGGTCTCCTGGCTCGCGGGTCGCTGCCTTGTCACCGCCTTCCCAGGGCCGAGGTCCCAGTGGCGTGTGGCGATAAGGCTCGCCGCTTACAGTTGCGGGGGCAGCCGCAGCATAGAATGGCGAACCATCCGCACTGCGTTCCCTTTTGATCCCGTGAGGGAACCGTCGCGATTACGAGTAGGGCGGAAAAGTGGCGGGGTCAAATTCCCGCATGACGCCTTTTTCCTCCGGGCGCGGTCCAGCCTACGATATCGGGAGGTTCCCTTAAGCCGCCGTGGCTGTGCCTTGGATCATTTCACCGCTCGTCACACCGTTACAAAACAGTCCATAACTCCTGCCGGTGAGCTTGCCTGGGCACATTAGAGAACGCGTGATCCGAGCAGCGAGTTGGGAGATCGATCATGGATGAAGACCGTTTCAACATGGCTGTCCGGAAGTTCCTGAAGGAGGTCGGCGTGACCTCGCAACGAGAGATCGAGCGCATTGCCCGGGAAGGCGCGCTTCAAGGGCGCACCGTGCGCCTTCGCATGACGCTCACCTCGGAAGATGCGCCCTCGCTTCAGCATGTCGTCGAGACAACCATCGACCTCCGCTGATTCTTATCGACGTCGGTGGGACGCCGACGCGAAGCTCGTGGACCCTGTGCGCCCTCGGTCAGCCGGTCGCCGCCGGGCGATGCACGCATGAACCTGTAAGACTTTCACGGAGAGCCGCAGGCTGGCTCCGCTGTGCCGCGTGCGGCATGGCTCGCCTTCGTCGATTCTGTCCGGACGCGTGCCGCAGCGCCCCGAGTTCGGACTCCCCTCGCGCCCATTTTGCGCGCCCATTTTTCGGCGCAATGCCGCCCGCCGCAGCGGGCCGGGCGGCTTCACCCTTTGTTAACCCTATCGCCGTCTGCTGGGGGCATCCATCCGGGGGCTGGGCAGCCAAGGAAGGACCGAGCCATGAGCGATGCCGGGACGGAACAGACGGCCGTTGATGACCTCGTCGGCCTGCCCGTCGCAGAGGTAGAGCGCAACCTCATCCTCGCCACACTGCGCGAAACCCGCGGCAACCGCACGCATGCCGCCCATATCCTCGGCGTCTCGATCAGAACGCTGAGGAACAGGATTGCGGCCTATGCCGCAGACGGGCACGACGTGCCCGAACCAAGCACTGCCGTTCATTGAGGCAGTGTCCATTCAAGGAGAACCAGATGAATCGACGCTCGTTTCTCGCGGCCTGTTCGGCGGCATAGCGGCCACCGCTGCAGCGGCGACTGTGGGCACCGACGCCGCAAAGGCCGCTGCGCTTCCGGCCGAAACCTCGGCCGCGCTCGACGACGCACCGACGGAATTCCCGCAATACCGCCGGCGCCATCGCCGCTATCGTCGCTGGTAGCCGCATGACCCGGCCCGCCTGGACATCCCCCGGCGGGCCGGGACCGGGCCAAGGCTCGGCCCCAAACGAGCGCGATCAGCGTCCGCTGGACGATGGTCATGTCGATGATGACGCTCCGGACATGAGCGTCCCGGAGGCAGGTGCCTAGCCGACCGGCAGCAGCACCTGCCTGTTTTACTGATCTGGAAGCTCGCGGGGGCCGGACTATCGCCGTCTCCGGCAGAGATCGGCTTCAGCCCGGGTCGCCGGGCGGACGATGCTGCGGGCGACGACCTTCGTTGCCGGGCCTTGCTCGACCGTTCCGGCGAGCACCATGGTGCCGTAGTAGAGCCCGTCGCTCTCGACCAATCGCTGGCGTTCGGCACTGGTCAGGCCTGCAAGATCGGGCCCGGTCCTCGCCAGGCGCCGGCCGGATGGCAGCAGCACCACATCCTGCGCCGGGCATGGCGGGCGAAAGCAGCGAAGCCCGTTGTCGCAGGTCACGAAGCTGACTTCCGCAGCGCCTGCAACCGTGGCCGCGCTCGCCAGGAACAGGCTGGCGAGCAGCCGGATGCCGATCATGGAGCTTCTCCCTCCCGGCCCTTCTTCCCGCCCCTTCGCATTGATCCTGCTCTAATACCCCCAAGGATAGCCCGCGGCCGGGAAGGCAAAAGCCTCACGGCGCGGTTCTCCGCCTGGCGCGCCAGGCACGAAAACGATTGAGCAGGCGCACGCTCTCCATGGCGAAGCGTGCCATCGGCTTGCGCAGGAAGGGGATGTCGGCGGCGATCAGCATCAGGCCCAAAGGCAGCATCCAGATGCCGAGGAAGGGCAGGATCGAGAAGACGCCGCCGAGCATCAGCAGCAGCGCCACCGGAATACGGACCAGACGCGACGATGGATGCCTGAGCCAGCGGCTCGTCGCGGCGAGCCCGGCGGGCAATTCCCGCTCCAGGTGCTTGAAAGCCAGTCGAAGAGCCTGTTTTCCGTCGGTCATCCGTCTCTATCTCGGTCGAGGCGCGGCAGGGCCGGATTCATCTGCCTGCCAATCATGTCGTTTTCTGTGCATGCGAGACTTTCAGTGGAAATCCCGCGATTTCGGCAGGATCCGGACATTGCGCGGATGACCGGCGCGCGGATGCTGCGGATGCAGGAACTCGTCGGCGCGGGTGAGTGCGATCTCGGCGCGATGCGTATCGGAGAGGCTGAGCAGCTCGGCCGAGCGGTCGACGACGCGCTGCGCCATCAGGTGCACCACGCCTTCCGGGCTCTTCTGCACCTTCCCTTCCACCAGCAGCAGCCGCGCCGCCATGACCTCGCGGCGGAAGCGCTCGAAGTCGCGGGCCCAGAGCACGATATTGGCGATGCCGGTCTCGTCCTCGAGGGTGATGAAGACGGCATTGCCGTTGCCGGGGCGCTGGCGCACCAGCACGACGCCGGCGACGCTCGCCCGGGCGCCGTCGCGCCCGGCGGCGATCTCGGCGCAGGTCGCGACGCGCTCGCTGGCGAAGCGCCGGCGCAGCAGACCCATCGGATGGCCCTTCAGCGAGAGCCGCGCCGTCTGGTAATCGGCGACGATGTGCTCGGCCAGCGGCATCGCCGGCAGGGCAACCGCCGGCTCCGCGCCGAGCTCGCGGGCCTGCGCCGCCTCGAACAGCGGCAGGGCCTCGTCATCGGGCAGGCGGCGCACGGCCCAGAGCGCCTCGCGCCGGTCGAGCCCGAGCGAACGGAAGGCGTCGGCATCGGCGAGCAGGCGCATGGCCCGCGCCGGCAGGCGCGCCCGGCGGGCGAGGCTTTCGACATCGCCATAGCCTTCACTGCGGGCCGCGACGAGGCGCATCGCCCATTCTTCCGTGAAGCCGTCGAGCTGGCGCAAGCCGAGGCGGAGCGCATGCGGGCTTCGCCTGCCTCCTTCAGCCCTCATCTTGAGGAGCGCCAAGGGCGCGTCTCGAAGGATGGCTCCAGTGCACTCTGGAACATCCTTCGAGACGCCGCTGCGCGGCTCCTCAGGATGAGGGCTGAGACCATCGGCAACAGGCTCCAGCAGATTGTCCCAGGCGCTGAAATTGACGTCGATCGGGCGCGGCTCGACGCCGCCGTTCTCCTGCGCCTCGCGCACGATCTGGGCCGGGGCGTAGAAGCCCATGGGCTGAGAGTTCAAGAGCGCCGCGGCGAAGATCGCGGGGTGATGGCATTTCAGCCAGGAGGAGACATAGACCAGCTTGGCGAAGGAGGCGGCGTGGCTTTCGGGGAAGCCGTAGCTGCCGAAGCCCTTGATCTGCTCGAAGCAGCGCTGGGCGAAGGCGGGTTCATAACCGCGCGCCACCATGCGCCCGACCATCATCTGCTCGAAATTGCCGATGGTGCCGACATTGCGGAAGGTCGCCATGGCGCGGCGCAGGCCATTGGCTTCCGGGTCAGTAAACTTCGCCGCCACCATGGCGAGCGTCATCGCCTGCTCCTGGAAGAGCGGCACCCCCAGCGTGCGGTTCAGGACATGAAATAGCTCGTCTTGAGGATGCTGCGGGGCGGGCGAGGGATAGCTGACCTTCTCGATGCCGGAGCGCCGCCTGAGATAGGGATGCACCATATCGCCCTGGATCGGGCCGGGGCGGACGATCGCGACCTGGATGACGAGATCGTAGAACTCCCTCGGCTTCAGCCTCGGCAGCATGTTCATCTGCGCCCGGCTCTCGACCTGGAAGACGCCGAGCGACTCGCCCCGGCAGAGCATGTCGTAGGTCGGCTTGTCGTCCTGCGGGACGTCGGCGAGACCCAGCTCGACGCCGTGATGCAGCTTCAGCATCTCGAAGGCCTTGCGGATGCAGGTCAGCATGCCGAGCGCCAGCACATCGACCTTCATCAGGCGCAGCGCGTCGATGTCGTCCTTGTCCCATTCGATGAAAGTGCGCTCCGCCATCGCGGCATTGCCGATCGGCACCGTCTCGTCGAGCCGGCCGCGCATCAGCACGAAGCCGCCGACATGCTGCGAGAGATGGCGCGGAAAACCGAGCAGGCGCACGGCGAAGCCGACAGCCTGGGCGATCACCGGATTGTCGGGGTCGAGCCCGGCCTGGCGGATCTGGTTGCGGGTGATGTCGCTGCCCCAGCTGCCCCATTGCGTCGAGGCGAGCCGGGCGGTGACGTCCTCGGTCAGGCCGAGCGCCTTGCCGACCTCGCGGATGGCGCTGCGCGGGCGGTAGCGGATCACGGTCGCGGCGATGCCGGCGCGCTCGCGGCCATAGCGCCTGTAGATCCACTGGATCACCTCCTCGCGCCGCTCATGCTCGAAATCGACATCGATATCGGGCGGCTCGCGACGCTCCTCGGAGATGAAGCGAGCGAAGAGGAGCTGGTGCTCGGCCGGGTCGACCGCGGTGATGCCGAGCGCATAGCAGACCGCCGAATTGGCGGCCGAGCCGCGGCCCTGGCAGAGGATGCCGCGGCTCTCGGCGAACTCGACGATCTGCCTGATGGTCAGGAAATAGCGGGCGTAGTCGAGCTTCGCGATCAGGGCGAGCTCGTCGTCGACCTGCCTCTGGACCTTGTCCGGAATGCCCTGCGGATAGCGCATCGGCAGGCGCCGGCACACCAGTTCCTCCAGCCAGCCCTGCGGCGCCCAGCCGGGCGGGACCGGCTCGTCGGGATATTCATAGCTGAGCTCGCCGAGATCGAACGCGATGCGGCCGAGGAGATGCTGCGTCTCTTCCAGCACCTCCGGCGCCTCGCGGAACAGGCGGGCCATCTCCCGAGAAGTCTTGAGATGCCGCTCCGCATTGGCGGTGAGCAGGCGCCCGGCCCGGTCGATGCTCGTGCCCTCGCGAATGCAGGTCAGCACGTCCTGCAGGTCGCGCTGCTCGGGCGCGTCGTAGAGCACGTCGTTGGTCGCGATCAGCGGCGTGCGGGTCGCAGCGGCAAGCGCCTTCAGCCGGGCGAGCCGGCGGCGATCGTCGCCCCTGCGATGCATCGAGGCGGCGAGCCAGACCGCGCCGGGGGCCGCCGCGTCGAGCCGGGACAGCAGCGCCGGCAGACCTTCCAGCGCCCTCTCGGGCATGACGATCAACAGCAGGTCGCGCGCATCGTTCAGGAGATCGTCGAGATGGAGGATGCATTCCCCCTTCGCCCCCCGCAGATTGCCCGTCGTCAGCAGGCGGCAGAGCCGGCCCCAGCCGGCGCGGTTGACCGGGTAGACGACGATGTCGGGCGCGCCTTCGGAAAAGACCAGCCGGCTGCCGACCACCAGCCTGAAGGCCTTCGCCATGGCCTGCAGCCGGTCGGCGGTGAAAGGCAGTCCGGCAAAGGCGGGATTCTCGACCCAGACATATTCGCCGGGGCTGCCACCTTCGCGCAGCTTCTCAGCCGGAGGCAGGCCGTCCTCGCGCAGATCGCGCAAGGCGCTCCAGGCGCGCACGACGCCCGCCACCGTGTTGCGGTCGGCGATGCCAAGGCCGGAATGGCCGAGCAGCAGCGAGGTCATCACGAGATTGGGCCCGGGCGAGGCGCCGCGCAGGAAGGAGAAATTCGTGGCGGCGACGGGCTCGGCGTAAGGGCTCATGCGAACAATCCATGCAGGAACCAGCGCGGCTCGGCGCTCTCGCGCTCGTAGAGCCCGGCGCGGAACAGCCAGAAGCGGCGGCCCTGTGCGTCCTCGACGCGGTAGTAGTCGCGCGTCGGCTCGTCGGGCCCATCGCGCCACCATTCCGGCGCGATCCGCTCCGGCCCCTCGGCCCGGGCGATCTCGTGCAGCACGCGGCGCCAACGGAAGCGCAAGGGCGGGCCGTCCGGCACCTCTGCCAGCGTCTCGACCGGCTGCGGCGGCTCGAAGAGCTGGAGCGGGCGCGACGGCGGCTCGCCCGGCTCGGGTTTCGGCCAAGGCGGAGCCGCAACCGGCGCGCCAGCGGCCGGGATCGCATGCGCCTCCCGCTCCGGATGGTGGGAATCGCGGGCGACGAAGCGCAGCACCCGGTCGCGGCCGAAGCGGGCGACCAGCCGGTCGACCAGATCGGCCACCGCCTCGTCGGCGACGGCGCGCCCGTCGAGGCTGGTCTGGTGGGTCGCGAGCGCCTCGCAGACCGGCACGGCGAGCCGGACCGCGTCGAAGCCGAAGCCGGGGTCGAGCGGGTCCGACAAGGTGTCGATGCGCTCGCGATAAAGCCGCAGGATCGCCGCCGTATCGCGCGAGGGCCGGCCGGTTTCGAGGGAAAGCCGCCGGACCGCCCCGTCGCTGCGGAAGAAACTGATCTCGAAAGCGCGCCCGCCCTCGCCGCGCTGTTCCAGGATGCGGGCGGCCTCGTCGAGCAGGCGCAGCACGATCGCCTCCAGCCCGTCGGTATCCTGCAGCGGCTCGGGAAAATGCCGCTCGACCATGCAGTCGGGCGGCAGCCGCAACGGCGTGATGCGGGCATCCTCGCAGCCAAGGATGCGCCGGAGCCGCTGGGCGAGGGCTTCGCCGAAACGCGCCGACAGCGTGCCGGAAGGGCGGGCGGCGAGATCGCCGAGCGTCTTCAGCCCGGCTCGCGACAGAGCGAGCACCGTCTCGGGCTGCACCTCCAGTGCCGCCACCGGCAGAGGCTGCGTCCGCTCCGCATCGCCGCCCAGCGGGGAGATGGCGCAATCGCCGAAGCGGGCCAGTGCGCGGGCCGCCTCGGGCGTACCGGCGATGCTGGCGCGAAGCTGGAGGCCGAGCCGGCGCAGCCGGATGCCGATCTCCTGGCGCAGCGCCGCCTCGCCGCCGAAGAGATGGGCGCAGCCGCTGATGTCGAGCACCAGCCCATGCGGCGGATCGAGCGCGACCAGCGGGGTGAAACGGTCGCAGAGCCCGGCGAGACGCTCGATGAAGCGCGCATCGGCGGCAGGATCGGCCTCGGCGATAGCGAGGTCCGGGATGCGGGCACGGGCGTCGGCCAGCGTCAGGCCGCGGGTCAGGCCGAGCGCCACGGCGCGCCGGTCGCAATCGGCGAGCCGGAGCGCGCCGTGCTCCTTCTCGACCAGGACGAGCGGCCGCTCACCCGGCCCGGCGCCAGCCGATAGCGCCTGCAGCCTGTGCAGCCGGTCGGTCGCCAGAAAGGGGAACCAGAGGGCGAGATAGCGGCGCTGCATCCCTCCTCCCTGCATCCCTTTGGCCTCCATCCTCTCGGCTCCATTCCTGGAAAGATCGTCGCTCACGGCTCCACTCCACACGCCACTCACACTCCCCGAGGCCACCGCGATGGCGCAGCAGCCTCAGACTGAAAGCCGGGTCGCCCGGCGCCCCGGCCTCGCGCGGCCGCGACGGCAGCGCCCGCACCAGCCAGCGCGTTGCGGCCGCGCTCGGCGCCGGCGAAGCCGCCACCCGCAGGAGCAGGGTCATGACGCCGGAGGCCTCGGCCGCCAGCGCGAGGCGCCGGCTGGCGGTCAGGTCGAGCTGACGCGGCTCGCCCCAGGGCTCGATCAGCGCCGCGCCGAGGGCGGAGCAGCGCGCCGCCTCGGCGCCGGCCCGCAGCACGCCCTCGGCGTCGCGGGCGCGCACCAGCAGCACCCGAGCCGGATCGAGTCCGAGCTCGAGGAGGCCAGGCGGATGCAGCCGGCCGGCCTCGGCATCGAGGAAATCCTGCCGGGCCCAGAGCAGCGGCCCCGCCCCTGCCGCCCGCAGCGCCAGGGCTGCGGCAAAGCCGGTCGCGGCGGGAAGGTCGGCCCCGCCCGGCGCGTAAACCTCGTGCAGGGCGGCGCGGGCGATGCCACCGCCCAGCGGCTCGTCCAGCGCCGCCATGCCGAAGGCGACGCGCTCCACCGGCGCAAGCTCACGCGCGAGCCCCGCCAGGGCGAGGCTCTGCCGGAGACCGGCCAGGGTGCGGGAGGAGGTATCGGTCATGGGTTTCGTGTTCACTATTTGTTCACATGCAAAACCACTCCCAAACCGCCCCCGAGTCAAGCCCGGATATGCGGCATGGTCCTTGCCCATGGGGCAAGGAAGCCAGCCATGAGCAGCCGCCTGCACGGCCGGCCTGTCGCCAAACGCCGCGGTTCTGTCATATCAAGGAAACGCCTATCGGCTTGCTACGGCCACGCCTCGCCACCCGTCCGCCATCCCCAAGGACCGCCATGAGCTCAGGACTGTTCGCGCTTCTCGACGACATCGCCGGCCTCGCCAAGGTCGCAGCCGCCGCGCTCGACGATGCCGCGACCCAGGCGACCAAGGCGGGGGCCAAGGCGGCCGGCATCGTCATCGACGATGCCGCGGTGACACCGCGCTACGCCGTCGGCTTCGCCGCCGAGCGCGAATTGCCGATCATCTGGAAGATCGCGCTGGGCTCGCTCAAGAACAAGCTGCTCTTCCTGCTGCCGGCGGCGCTGGTGCTGAGCTTCATCGCGCCCTGGGCGATCACGCCGCTGCTGATGGCGGGCGGCGCCTATCTCTGCTTCGAGGGTTTCGAGAAGGTCTACGAGCTCGTCGTCCCGCATGCCCATACCGACGAGCCGGCCGGCACGGGCACCACCGCCATCCTCGATGCCACGCAGCTCGAGCAGCAGAAGATCTCCGGCGCGATCAAGACCGACTTCATCCTCTCGGCCGAGATCATGGCGATCACGCTCGCGACCGTCACCACCTCCTCCTACTGGATGCAGGCGCTGGTGCTCGCCGTGGTCGGCCTCGGCATGACCATGCTGGTCTATGGCGCCGTCGCCCTGATCGTGAAGGCCGACGATGCCGGCGCCGCGCTCGCGCGGAAGGGCCGGCCCTTCATCGCGCCCATCGGCCGCGGCCTCGTCCTCGGCATGCCGCATTTCCTCAAGGCCCTGAGCGCGGTGGGCACGGCGGCGATGCTCTGGGTCGGCGGCGGCATCATCATCCACGGCCTCGCCGGCTACGGCCTGACCGGCATCGAGCATGCCATTCACGGCGTCGCGGTGGCTGTCGGGCAGGTCCTGCCGACGCTCTCCAGCCTGCTCGAATGGCTCACCACCGCCGGCGCCTCGGCGGTGTTCGGGCTCATCGTCGGCGGGCTCTGCCTGGTCGGCATGCATTTCATCGTCGAGCCGCTGCTGAAAGCCTGGCGGAGAACGAAAGCGCCAGGCGTTCCGGAAAGGCAGGGCCACTAGGCGTTTGCGCCCGCCCCTGCTCTGCCGAAATCTGCTAGAACCGGATGCTTTCAGACGGAATCGCGAAGCGCTTCCGTCTGAAAGCTGAATCCGTCTCTCATCGAGGAGTTAGAGCAGGATGATCGCGAAAAACCGGTTTCCACTTTTTCGCATCCTGCTCTAGCGCAGCGCCGACGGCTCGCTTCCCGGGCCGGCGGATCTCCCGATGCTGCAATTCCTCGCCACCAGCACGCCCTTCTTCGCCGTCATCGGGCTCGGCGCGCTTTCCGCCTGGCGCGGCCTGTTCGGCAGCGAGGCGGTCAGGGTGCTCAACACCTACGCCTTCATGGTGGCGACGCCGGCCATGGTGCTCAGGGTGATGTCGCGCCAGCCGATCGCCGAGCTCTGGAACAGCCTGTTCTTCGCGGCGCTGGCGCTGATCGGCATCGTGGTGATGGGTTGCGGCATCCTGCTGGCGCGCCGCCTCTTCGGCATGCCTTTCCCCAATGCGGTTTCGCGCGGGCAGAGCCTGGTCGGCGGCAATTTCGCCTTCCTCGGCATTCCGCTGATGCTGGCCTTCCTCGGCGACAGTTCAGCAGCGCCGATCGCAATCGGGCTGATCTGCGACACGGCGCTGGTGGTGCCCCTCGCGATCGGGCTGATCGAGGCCGGGCGCGGCAAGGGCTCGCTTTGGCGCATCGCCTTCAGGCTGGTGCGCGGCACCATCGTCAACCCGTTCATGCTCTCGATCATGGGCGGCGTCGCGCTTTCGCTCAGCGGGCTCGCCATTCCCGAGCCGATCGACCGCTTCCTCGTCTTCCTCGGCGCCTCGGCGGCACCGGTCGGCATCTTCGTGCTCGGGGTCGCCGCCTGGCAATGGAGCGGGGAAGGCAGGCTGCCGCTGCGGGGCGTGCTGCCGCTCGTCTTCGGCAAGCTCGTGCTGCATCCGCTGCTGACCTGGTTCGTGCTCGCGATCGTGCTCAGGCTCGACCCGTTCTGGGTGCAGGCGGGCGTGCTCTATGCGGCGCTGCCGATCGCTGCCAACGTCTTCGTGATCTCGGAGCGCTTCGACACCGACAGCCGGCCGCTGGCGGCAGCCATCGTGATCTCCACCGCCGCCGCGGCGCTGACCTTCCCGTTCGCGATCTGGCTGGTCTCGGGCTGAGCCGACGGCCCGACCGACACTTCGCCCTTCCATGGCCCGCAACCCCAGAGACACCGCATGACAAGCCAGCTCTTCCGCCCGCTCGCGCTCGGCGGGCTCCAGCTCCCGAACCGCATCGTCATCGCGCCGATGTGCCAGTATTCCGCCGACGAGGGCTCGGCCACCGACTGGCACCTGATCCATCTCGGCAACCTCTCCCTCTCCGGCGCCGGCCTGCTGATCATCGAGGCGACCGCGGTGGAGCCGGAAGGTCGGATCAGCCCCGACGATCTCGGCCTGTGGAACGACGCGAACGAAGCGGCGCTGGGACGCGTGCTCGACGCCGTCCGGCGCCATTCCGACATGCCGATCGGCATCCAGCTCGGCCATGCCGGCCGCAAGGCCTCCGTCCACTCACCCTGGAACGGCAGCCGGCAGAGGCCGCTCGACGATCGCGGCTGGCAGACTGTCGCGCCCTCGGGCCTGCCGATGAACCCGCAGGACCGGCCGCCCCAGGCCCTCGATGCGGCGGCGCTGAAACGCGTGCGCGAAGCCTTCGCCGCCACGGCGCGGCGCGCGGTGCGCCTCGGCCTGCAGGCGATCGAGATCCATTGCGCCCATGGCTATCTGCTGCACCAGTTCCTGTCGCCGCTGTCGAACCAGCGCGACGACGCCTATGGCGGCGCACTGGAGAACCGGCTGCGCTTTCCGCTCGAGGTCTATGAGGCGGTGCGCGAGGCGGTGCCGGCCGAAATCCCGGTCGGCGTGCGCGTCTCGGGCACGGACTGGGTCGAGGGCGGCTGGGAGATCACGCAGACCATCGCGTTCGCAGAGGCGCTGAAGGCGCGCGGTGCGAGCTTCATCCACGTCTCCAGCGGCGGTGTCTCGACCGAGCAGAAGATCCCGCTCGGGCCGGGCTATCAGGTTCCGCTGGCGCGGGCGGTGAAGGCGGCGACGGACCTGCCGACCATCGCGGTCGGGCTGATCACCGAATATGAGCATGCCGAGGCGATCGTCGCCGGCGGCGAGGCCGACATGGTCGGGCTGGCGCGCGGCATGCTCTACGATCCGCGCTGGCCCTGGCATGCGGCGGCGCATCTCGGCGCCAGCGTCAGGGCGCCGAAGCAGTATCTGCGCTCGCAGCCGCCGCGGTTGAAGGAGCTGTTCGGGAGCTGACGCGGTAGAGCCGCGCCGTCTTTCCGGGGATTCGCGCAAGCGAAGAGCCTGGAACCCATAAACACGACATATTTGGCAAGAGCGTCATTGCGAGCGAAGCGAAGCAATCCAGGAGGGCTCGCTCGAAGACCCCTGGATTGCTTCGTCGGCTGACGCCTCCTCGCAATGACGGGAACCGTCGTGTTCATGGGTTCCGGGCTCAGCCCTGCGGGCTGCCCCGGAAAGACGGCGTAAACCCGCGCATGGTCGAAGCGAACCTCAATCGCCCGGCTGGGCTCCGTCATAGCCGCCGATGATGACGAGATCGACCGGCCCGACCTTGGCGAGGTGCTGCACCGCCGCCTGGTATTCCGGTGAATCATAGCAGGCGCGCGCCGTCGCCTCGTCCTTGAACTCGACGACGACATTGTGCTTGCGGCCCTCGCCGCGGGCGAGCTTGTACTCGCCGCCGCGGACAATGAACTTGCCGCCATATTTGGCGAAGGCGATGGCGTTGAGCGAACGATAGGTGGCGTATTCCGCCTCGTTCTGGACGTCGACGCGGGCGACCCAATAGCCTTTCGCCATGGTCAGACCCCCTCGACCACGACGATGTCGATCTCGCCGGCGCCCTCGCGCAGCTTGCGCGCCTCGGCATATTCCGGCGACATCACATAGGCCCTGGCCGCGGCGAAATCGGCGAACTCGATGACGATGTTGCGGGCCCGCCCCTCGCCTTCCCCGACCGTCATCTGACCGCCGCGCACGATCGGCGTGCCGCCATACTGGCGGATCGCCTCGGAGGCCTTGGCGGCATAGGCCGCCCATTGCGTGGCGTTGCTGACCTTGGCGCGCGCGATCACATATCCCTTGGGCATTGCCGCTTCCGTTCCTGCGTGAGTGAACCCGAAGACTAGCGCGCTTTGCGCCGGCGCGGTATCGGCCCGGCGCAAAGAACCCGTGCAAAATCAAAAGCCGGATATGCAGCCGATCGCAGACCGGCCCGGCATGCGGCTGCCTCAGGCGGCGCCGGCGATCTCGTCCATGATCGCGGCCGCTGCGGCGCGCGGGTCGGCGGCACGGATGACCGGACGCCCGATCACCAGATGGTCGGCACCAGCGGCGATCGCCTCGCCCGGCGTCAGCGTGCGCTTCTGGTCGCCGGCCGCGCTGCCGGCCGGGCGGATGCCGGGGGTGACGATGACCATGTCGGGGCCGATGACGCCGCGCACGATCTCGGTCTCGGCGGCCGAGCAGACGATGCCGTCGACACCGGCGATGCGGGCCTGCTGGGCGCGCATGCGCACGAGATCGCGCACCGCCAGCCCGTAGCCGGCATCCTTGAGGTCGCCGTCGTCATAGGAGGTCAGCGCCGTGACCGCGAGCAGCTTCAGCGCCGCCTCGCCGCGGCCCTCGACCGCGCCGCGCATGGTCTGCGGATAGGCGTGCACGGTGAGGAAGGTGACGCCGAGCTTGGTCAGCGATTCGACGCCCTCGGTGACGGTGTTGCCGATATCGTGCAGCTTGAGGTCGAGGAAGACCTTCTTGCCCTCGCCGACGAGCTGGCGGGCAAGGTCGAGCCCGCCGGCGAAGGCGAGCCGGTAGCCGATCTTGTAGAAGCTCGCCTCGTCGCCCAGCGTCGAGACGATGCGATAGGCGTCCCAGATCGTCGGCACGTCGAGCGCGACGATCATGCGGTCCCGGAGGTCGTTGATTTTCTGCGCCATGATCTGCCTCCTCGCTGCCCGGCGGCGAAGGGACATGATTCGACGGCGGACGCAAGGTCGAGCTGCCTTCCGTAAGGGCATGCGATGCGCTATCTTGACCGCAGCAGGGGTGGATCAGCCCCGCTTCCATGCCTTCGCCATCAGCCCCCGGGGCGCCTGTAGCGAGGAGCCGTCATGCCGATCCATGTCCGGTTCAGCAGCCCGATCAGCGACAGTTGCGAAGCAGTGAGCGCGCAACTGGCCCATTCCCGCCCCACGGTCGCCCCCGGCGGTATCGCCACCCAGGCCCAGCCCGAGGATGTCACCTTCACCAAGGAGCATGATTTCCTGTCGGCGAAGCTGATGATGCACGCAAACGACGGGACCCAGTTCGAGACCGTCACGATCGAATATCGCAAACAGGGCAGCCCCACGCCCTACCTGATCTACAAGCTCTCGAAGACGATCATCACGGGGTACAGCTTCACTTCCCCCGGCGGCTCGCCTCCATACGAGACGATCGGCCTCAACGCCGCGAGCGTCAGCTGGCGGCTCTTCAGCTGACCGCGAAGGCTCGGGCCTGGCCGCTAGGACGCCGTGCCGTTCAGCGCCTGCGCGAAGACTTTCGTCCAGACATCGGGCGTCTGCGCGCCGGACACCGCGAGCTTGCCGTCGACGATGAAGAAGGGCACGCCGGTGACACCGACCTTCTGGGCATGCGCTTCCAGGCCGATCACGGTTTCGCGCAATTCGTCATTGGCGAGTTCCTCGCGGGCGGCCTGCTCGTCGAAGCCTTCCTCTCCCGCGATCGCGACCAGGGTGTCGAGATCGCCGATGTCGCGGCCATCCTGCCAATAGGCCTTGAACAGCGCCGCCTTCATCTCGCTGCCGCGCTGCACGGTCGCGGCAGCGGCGACCAGCATATGGGCCAGGCGGGTGTTGACGCTCTTCTTCACCCCGGCCCAGTTGAAGGTGACGCCGCTCTCCAGCGCCGCCTCGGACAGGCGCAGCTCGATCTCCTTGCGCTTGCCGGGGCCGAACTTGGCGTCGAGATAGGCGGTGCGATCCATGCCTTCTTCCGGCATCTCCGGATTGAGCTCATAGGGCAGCCAGGTGATGGCGACGCGCTCGGTCAGGCCGAGATTGGCCAGCGCCGTCTCCAGCCGCGCCTTGCCGATGAAGCACCAGGGGCAGGCGAGATCGGAGACGATCGCGATCGGCAGCTTGTCTTGCATGGCTTCTTCCTTGGCGCGCGCCGCAGCGGGCTTTCAAGCCGGCGGATAGGCGTGGAGGTCGCCATGGCGATCCTCCGCGAAGCCCTGCGCGCCGGGCGTCTCGCAGCCCGAGAGAAAGGCGGGGCCGACCGGTATCTTGCCGGCCCCGCCGGGGATGTCGAGGATATAGGTCGGCTGGCACAGCCCGGAAAGTGTTCCGCGCAGGCTTTTGACCAGCGCCTGGCCCTCCGCCAGCGAGAGCCGGAAATGGCTGGTGCCCGGCGCAAGATCGGGGTGGTGCAGGTAATAGGGCTTGACCCGGTTCTCGACGAAGGCGCGCATCAGCGCCGACAGCGTCGCGAGATCGGCATTGACGCCCTTGAGCAGCACGCTCTGGCTGACCAGGACATGACCGGCGTCGGCGAGGCGGGCGAGCGCCTCGCGCGCCGCCGGGGTGAACTCGCGCGGATGGTTGGCGTGGACGGCGACATAGCTCGCCTTGCCGGGGACGCGCAGCGCCCTCGCATAGTCCTGCGTGACCCGCTCGGGCTGCACCATCGGCACGCGCGTATGCCAGCGCGCGACCTTGATATGCGGGATCGCAGCGAGCCGCCTGCCGACCTCGCGCAGGCGCCGGCCCGAGAGGATCAGCGGGTCGCCGCCGGTCATGATCACTTCCCAGATCTCCGGCCGGGCGGCGAGATAGGCGAGCGCCGCGTCGAGCTTCGCCCCGGTCAGCGCATCGCCGCCAGGGCCGACCATCTCGCGGCGGAAGCAGAAGCGGCAATAGACCGGGCAGGCATGGACGAGCTTGAGCAAGGCGCGGTCGGGATAGCGGTGGACCACGCCCTCGACCGGCGAATGCGCCGCGTCGCCGATCGGGTCGGCCAGTTCCTCCGGCAAGGTCTCAAGCTCGGCAGCGTCCGGCACGAACTGGCGCGCGATCGGATCGGCAGCGTCGGTGGGGTCGATCAGTTCCGCGATCGCCGGCGTCACCGAGACGGCGTAGCGCGCGGCGACGGCCTGCAGCGCCTCGCGCCGCTCCGGCGCGACGAGGCCGCGCTCGATCAGCGCCTCGATATTGCGCAAGGGCTGGCCGCCGGGGGGCTGGTGGATCGTCATGCCTCTCCCCTGCCCGGTCGGGCCACCGGCGTCCAGAGCACATCCTCGATCCGGCGCGCATCCGTGCAGAGCATCACCAGCCGGTCGAAGCCGAGCGCGACGCCGGAAGCTTGCGGCATCGCGCCGAGCGCGGCGAGGAAATCCTCGTCGATCGGATAGCGCTCGCCATAGATGCGCTGCTTCTCGTCCATGTCCGCCTCGAAACGCCGGCGCTGCTCGTCCGGATCGGTCAGCTCTCCGAAGGCATTGGCAAGCTCGACGCCGCAGGCAAAAAGCTCGAAGCGCTCTGCGACGCGCGGATCGCCCGGCTTCGGCCGCGCCAATGCCGCCTCCGAGATCGGATATTCGCACAGGATGGTGGCGCGGCCGCGGCCGAGATGCGGCTCGATCTTCTCGGCGAGGACGCGGCTGAAGATGTCGGACCAGCTGTCGTCGCCGGCCAGGCGGATGCCTGCCTCCGTCGCCTGCACTGCCAACGCCTCGCGGTCGGCCGCGCCATCGGCCGCGAGCGTCGCCAGCAGGTCGATGCCGGCATGGCGGTCGAAGGCCTCGGCCAGCGTCAGCCGCTCAGGCTCGGCCAGGGGATCGACCTCGACGCCGCGCCAGCGCAGGCTGGTCGCGCCGGCCGCCTGGGCCGCTTCCGCGAGCAAGGCGGCGCAATCGGCCATCAGCGCCTCGTAGGGCTCGCCCACTCGATACCATTCCAGCATGGTGAACTCGGGATGGTGCAGCGCCGTGCGTTCGCGATTGCGGAAGACGCGGGCGAAATCGAAGATGCGCCGCTCGCCGGCAGCCAGCAGCTTCTTGGCGGCGAATTCCGGCGAGGTGTGCAGGTAATAGGGATGGCCGGCGCCGGCATCGTCGATCAGCGTCGTCGCAAAGCCGTGCAGATGCGTCTCGTTGCCGGGCGAGTGCTGCAGGATCGCCGCCTCGACCTCGACGAAGTCGCGCGCCTCGAACCAGCGCCGCAGCGCCGCCTTGACCCGGCCGCGCGCCATGAGCGCGGGGCGCCGGTCGGCATGGATGCCCGGCCGCCAGAAGGGCGGGTGGTTTTCGTTCATGGATCCTCTGGCAAAACCGTCAGCCAGCTTCCGTTTTGCGCGCAAATGCGGTAGTTGCGCGGCGACGAAACCGGCATAGCGCGCCCCTCCGCCGCGCACCAGCAAGGAAGTTCACGTGGTCAAGGTCATCGCCTCCTCAGTCCGCAAGGGCAACGTCCTCGAGCTCGACGGGCATCTCTGCACGGTCATTTCGGCCGAGAGCTTCTTCCCGGGCAAGGGCACCCCGACCACCCAGATCGACATGCGCCGCATCGCCGACGGCGTGAAGATGACGCAGCGCTACAAGACGACCGAGCAGGTCGAGCGCGCCTATGTCGAGGATCGCGACTTCACCTATCTCTACCAGGACGGCGAGCAATACGTCTTCATGAACCCCGAGACCTATGACCAGATCCATGTCGACAGCGACGTGGTCGGCGATCTCGCGCCCTATCTCCAGGAAGGCATGAAGGTCTCGCTCTCGGTGTTCGAGGACAGGGCGGTGGCGATCGAACTGCCGCAGCGCGTGACGCTCGAGGTGGTCGAGACCGAGCCGGTGACCAAGGGCCAGACCGCCTCCTCCTCCTACAAGCCGGCGATCCTCGCCAATGGCGTGCGCTCCGCCGTGCCGCCGCATATCGGCGTCGGCACCCGCATCGTGGTGATGACCGCCGACGGCTCCTATGTCGAGCGCGCGAAAGATTGATCCGACCGGGCGACCTGCCCGCAGGTCGTGCGCTATAGATTGAGGTAGCGGGCCCTTCCGGGCCCGTTTCCATTTCTGGAGCCAGACCATGCCGCTTTCCGCCCATGCCGCCGCCTTCGCCGGCTTCATCCAGACCCTGAATGCGCTCGACGCCATCCTCGACAAGGCGCTGGCCGAGGCGGAAACCCGCAAGATCCAGCCCGAGGTGCTGCTGGCGAGCCGGCTCGCGCCCGACATGCTGCCCTTCACCCGGCAGATCCAGCTGATGTCGGACTTCGCCAAGAACGCGGCGGCGCGCGTCGCCGGCGGCGAGAACCCGCGCTTCCCCGACGAGGAGAAGAGCTTTGCGGAGCTCAAGGCGCGCATCGCCAGGACGCTCGACTTCCTCGCCGCCGTCGACCAGAGCGCGCTCGATGCCGGGCTCGAGAAGGACGTCACCTTCCCGCGCGGCCAGTCGGCGACCGTGACCATGAAGGGCGCGGACTACCTCACCCGCTTTGCCGTGCCGAACTTCTATTTCCACGCCACCACGGCCTACGCGATCCTGCGCGAGAACTGCTTCTCGATCGGCAAGCAGGATTTCCTGAAGGGCGTGTTCGACGCCTGAGCCGCGAGGGCTTGCAATCCGCGATTGCATCCCCATCTAGGGTTCACGGCGATGTCGAGGGCGTTCCACTGTCCTCCAGCGCCGTTGAAGACGGCCATGAGCCGAACGTGTGACGCCGGATGTACGCGCGCCCGTTCCGGACATGGCCGTTGGCCATTTCAAAGACCCGTCGCGACCCTTCGCGGCGGGTATTTTCATGTCAGCCCTGCAGGAACGGGTTGTTGCGGCGCTCCTCGCCGAGCGTGCTCGCCGGACCGTGCCCGGGGAGGAACTGCACATCGTCGCCGAGCGGCAGCAGCTTGCCCTTGATGCCGGCGATCAGCGTCGCATGGCTGCCATAGGGAAAGTCCGTGCGGCCGATCGAGCCGGCGAAGACCGTGTCGCCCGCGAGCAGGAGGCGCAGCTCCTTCTGGAAGAAGGTGACGTGGCCCGGCGTATGGCCCGGCACATGCTGCACGGAGAAGCTGACCTCGCCGACCGAAACGCTGTCGCCTTCGCTGAGCCAGCGCGTCGGCACCACCGCCTTGATGCCGTGCATCTCAAAGCGCAAACCCTGCTCGGGAAGGGCGTCGAGCAGGAACTTGTCGGCCTCGTGCGGGCCTATGATCGGCAGCGCCAGCACCTCAGCAAGCTCGGCCGCGCCGCCGGCATGGTCGATATGGCCATGCGTCAGCCAGATCGCCACCGGCTTGACCCCCGTCTCCTTGAGCGCCTCCTGGATACGCACGGCATCGCCGCCCGGATCGACGATCGCCGCCTCCTTGGTCAGCGTGCACCAGACGAGCGAGCAGTTCTGCTGGAACGGCGTCACCGGCACCACGGCGATGCTGAGCGGGGCCTGCGGTTGGTCGGTCATGCGGGGGCCTTTCGCTGAAATGCGCGGAGCTTTCTGATCTGTTTCGAACCGGCGCGGCTAGATCGCCGTGCGTCCATTCGGACGCAGACATGGCGGTCTAGCTCTTTGTTGTAGCATCGGATTCAACCGAAAACCGGATTCCACTTTTCGGTCCGATGCTCTAGCGTTTGCCGCAGCGATTGGCGAGCAGCACGCGATATTCGGCGAGGGACTGGTCCATCTGGCCGACATTCTGCTCGCGCTGGCGCCCGCTCTGACAGGTAGCGAAGACGGCGCGGGCCTTCTGCATGAATACGACATGCTCGCGCCAGGCCTGGCATTGCGTGCCTTGGTCCGCATTGGCGACCTGCTGCATGCGGTACTGGCGCTGGCGCATTGCCGCCTCGTTCTGGAAGAGGTCGCGCGAGCAACTCGCCGGAGCCGAACGCGGTTGCGCCTGCACCAGCGTCGGCAGGAGCACGAGCGTCAGGGTGAGGATGGCACGGCCGATCATCCGAGGTTCAGCTCCTTGAAGAAGTCGTTGCCCTTGTCGTCGATGACGATGAAGGCGGGGAAATCCTCGACCTCGATCCGCCAGACCGCCTCCATGCCGAGCTCCGGATATTCCAGCACCTCGACCTTCCTGATGCAGTCCTGCGCCAGGCGCGCCGCCGGGCCGCCGATCGAGCCGAGATAGAAGCCGCCATGGCGGGCGCAGGCCTCGCGCACCGCCGAGGAGCGGTTGCCCTTGGCCAGCATCACCATCGAGCCGCCGAAGGACTGGAACTGATCGACGAAGGAATCCATGCGTCCGGCGGTGGTCGGGCCGAAGGAGCCCGAGGCCATGCCATCCGGCGTCTTGGCCGGGCCGGCATAGTAGACCGGGTGGTTCTTCAGATAATCCGGCATGCCCTGGCCGTTCTCCAGCCGCTCGCGGATCTTGGCATGGGCCGAATCGCGCGCCACGATGATCGTCCCGGTCAGCGAGAGCCGGGTCTTGACCGGGTATTTGCTCAATGTCGCGAGAATCTCGCTCATCGGCCGGTCGAGGTCGATCCGGACGACATCGCCTCCGAGCTTGCCCTCGTCGACCTCGGGCAGGTATTTCGACGGATCGGTCTCCAGCGCCTCGAGGAAGATGCCGTCCCTGGTGATCTTGCCCTTGGCCTGACGGTCGGCCGAGCAGGAGACGCCGAGCCCGATCGGCAGCGAGGCGCCATGGCGCGGCAGGCGGACGACGCGCACGTCATGGCAGAAATACTTGCCGCCGAACTGGGCGCCGACGCCGAGCGACTGCGTCAGCTTGTGGATTTCCTCCTCCATCTCGAGATCGCGGAAGGCGTGGCCGCTGGCCGAGCCCCTGGTGGGCAGCGCGTCGAGATATTTGGTCGAGGCGAGCTTGACGGTCTTCAGGTTCTGCTCGGCCGAGGTGCCGCCGATGACGATGGCGAGGTGGTAGGGCGGGCAGGCGGCCGTGCCCAGCGTCAGGATCTTCTCCTTCAGGAAGGCGAGCATCCGCTCCCTGGTCAGCAGCGAGGGCGTCGCCTGGAACAGGAAGGTCTTGTTGGCCGAGCCGCCGCCCTTGGCGACGAACAGGAATTTATAGGCGGAGTCGTTAGGACCTTGCCCCTCGGCATAGATGTCGATCTGCGCCGGCAGGTTGGTCGCGGTGTTCTTCTCCTCGAACATCGACAGGGCCGCGACCTGCGAATAGCGCAGATTGCGCTTGAAATAGGCATCGGCGACGCCCTCGCCGAGCGCGGCCTCGTCGTCGCCATCGGTCCAGACCTTGCGGCCGCGCTTGCCCATGATGATCGCGGTGCCGGTGTCCTGGCACATCGGCAGCACGCCGCCGGCGGCGATATTGGCGTTCTTGAGCAGGTCATAGGCGACGAACTTGTCGTTCGAGGTCGCCTCGGGATCGTCGAGGATCTTCTGAAGCTGGGCGAGATGGCCCGGCCGCAGCAGGTGGTTGATGTCGATGAAGGCCTGCTCCGAGAGCCGGCGGATCGCCTCGCGCGAAACCGTCAGGATCTCGCGATCGCCGAGCTTCTCGACCGCGACGCCCTCCTTGCCGAGCGAACGGTAGGGGGTCTTGTCCTCGCCGAGCGGGAAAAGATCGACATGGGTGTAGGCCATCGGGCGGCACTCCGGCGATTCGGCGGCGCCCTGCGCGAAAGAGCGCGGCGCCTTGGCGTTGCGCCGCGTCATAGCCCCTCGGCCCGAGGCCTCCAAGCCCAGACTGAAAGCTTTCCAGTCAGGCGGCCTTGCCAAGCCGCCTTGCCAGTCAGGCGGCCTTGCCGGTCAGGCAGCCTTGGCCGCCGTTTCGGCCAGGATGGCATAGATCGCCGCCGGATCATGCGCATGGCGCACCTGCTCCAGCACCGCCTGGTTGCGCAGCACGCGGGCGACGCGGGCGAGCGCCTTGAGATGGTCGGCGCCTGCCCCTTCGGGCGCGATCAGCACGAAGATGATGTCCACCGGCTGCCCGTCCAGCGCCTCGAAATCGAGCGCCTTCTCGGTCCGCGCGAACAGGCCGACGAGCTTGTCGATGCCAGCCATGCGGCCATGGGGGATGGCGATGCCGTCCCCGATGCCGGTCGAGCCGAGGCGCTCGCGCTGCAGCAGCGCCTCGAACAATTCACGCTCGGGCAGGCCGGTGAGCAGAGCCGCGTGCTGTGCCAGTTCCTGAAGCGCCTGCTTCTTGCTGTTGGCGCGTAGCGGCGAAATCACCGCATCGGGCCGGAGAAGATCGGTCAGCGTCATAGGCCAATCCATGCATGTCCCGTGCCTGGAATCCGGACCGAGCCGGCAAGTCCGACAGGGCGCCCAGATTCGTCAGCGGCGGAACTTCAAGAAAGAGAAGCCGGCGGATCGATCCAGCCGATATTGCCGTCGCGGCGGCGGTATACGACGTTCATGCGGCCATTGCCAGCGTGGTGGAAGATGACGACAGGCGCGCCGGTCATATCGAGTTCGGCAACCGCGTCGCCAACCGTCATCCGGTGCAGGGATTTGGTCGATTCGGCCACGATGACCGGGTTTTCGCCGGGCTGATCGGCGTCATGCTCCTCGATCTCGTGGTCGGGAGCCGCAATCACATAGCTGGGGATTTCGAGTCCCGCCTCGCGTCCGTTCATCGCGGCGGAGCGATCCTTCAACCGGCGCTTGTAGCGGCGCAGCCGCTTCTCGATACGCTCGGCCATCTTGTCGAGGCTGGCATAGGGATCATGCGCGACCGCCGAGGCTTCGAGCGTGATGCCGGAGGACAGGTGCAGGACACCGTCGGTCTTGAAGGCGGTACCGTCCTTGCCGACGGTGACATGGCCCTGATAGCCGCCCTCGTAATACTTGCCCAGGGCCGCCGCGACACGCGCTTCGGCCTGGCCGCGCAGGGCCTCGCCGACATCGAGATTCTTGCCGGAGATTCGCAAGCTCATGGAGTGCTTCCCCTTCTTGTCGCCATGGCCAGTAGCCGACCATCTACTGGAGGTAAGGACGGGGTCACCGGCTTGTCAATGAGCCCGGAAGCCGCTGCTCCGAAGGAGTTGCCCCGAACGGGGCGCATGCCGCAAGGGCAACCGAATCGGCCGGGCAGTTTCCGGCGACGCTTGCGCCGGCCTTGCCCGCAGGGGAGCGCTCCAGGCGGCGCGGGCGGGCTCAGCGCCCGCCATTGGCCATGGCGAGCTTCTCGCGCCGACGCTCCATCGAGGACGGAATGCGCAGCGATTCCCGGTATTTCGCCACGGTCCGCCGGGCAATGTCGATGCCGCTCGCCTTCAGCCTGGTGACGATCGCATCATCCGACAGCACCTCGGCCGGCGTCTCATCGTCGATCATCTGCTTGATCTTGTAGCGCACCGCCTCGGCGGAATGGGCCTCGCCATAGCCGGTCGCCGCGATGGCGGCGGAGAAGAAGTACTTCATCTCGAAGACGCCGCGCGGGCAGGTCAGGTATTTGTTGGAGGTCACGCGCGAAACCGTCGATTCGTGCATGCCGATCGCATCGGCGACGGTCTTCAGGTTCAGGGGCCGCAAATGCTCGACGCCATGGGCGAAGAAGCCGTCCTGCTGGCGCACGATCTCGCTCGCGACCTTGAGGATGGTGCGGGCGCGCTGCTCGAGGGAACGGGTCAGCCAGTTCGCCGTCTGCAGGCATTCGGCGATGAAGGCCTTCTCCTCGTCATTGCGCGCCGCCCGCGAGACGCGGGCGTGATAGGTCTGGTTGACCAGCACGCGCGGCAAGGTGTCGGGGTTGAGGTCGACCAGCCAGGAGCCGTCCGGCGCGGCGCGGATGAAGACATCGGGCACCACCGTCTCGGCCGCCGAGCCGCCGAAGGCGCGGCCGGGCTTGGGGTCGAGGCGCCGGATCTCGGCGACCATGTCGGCGATATCCTCGTCATCGACCCCGCAGATGCGCTTCAGCGCGGCGTAGTCGCGCTTGGCGAGCAGCGGCAGATTGGCGAGCAGGGCCAGCATGGCCGGGTCGCAGCGGTCGCGGTCGCGGAGCTGGATGGCGAGGCACTCGCCGACATCGCGCGCCGCGACGCCACTGGGATCGAAGCTCTGGACGATGCGCAGGACCGCTTCGACCCTGGCCTCGTCGACGCCGAGCCGCGCGGCGATGTCGGCGAGCGGCTCGGCGAGGTAGCCGGCATCGTCGACGCCGTCGATGATGTGCCGCCCGATCAGCCGCTCGGCGGGCGAGGCGACGGCGAGGTCGAGCTGGGCGGAAAGATGCTCGTGCAGCGAGGCCTCGACGGTCAGGCTGCTCTCGAAGCCCTCGGGCCCTTCCTCGAAGGAGCCGCCGGCGCCGCCATAGGCCCCGCCGGTGATCGGCAGGCTATCGGCGCCCTGCGTGTCGAGCCTGGCGACCTGCGGCTGCTCGTTCTGGAAGACGTTCTCCAGCCCGGTCCCGAGCCGGCCTTCCATGCCCTCCTGGGTATTCAGGCGCTCGGCGCGCTCATAGCTCGCCTGATCGGCCGCCATCGCCGCCTCGCCGCCGCCATTGGGCAGCGCCGGCTCGCCGGCGTCGTCGGTGCGTTCCAGCAGCGGGTTGCGCTCGAGCTCGCCCTCGACGAAATCCTGCAGTTCGAGATGGGAGAGCTGGAGGAGCTTGATCGCCTGCAGAAGTTGCGGCGTCATCACCAGGGACTGCCCCTGGCGCAGCTCCATGCGCGGCATCATCGCCATCGCGATCCGGCTCCTTTCCTCCGCGCCACCTCGGCACGCTTCTTGCCTGTGGGCGGAGCCTAGCCTTGGGCCGCGGTCGCGTCAAAGCTCTTTGCGGGCGCGCGAGGGAAGAAATTGACGCACCGCAATATCGGCCGCCGCAACCGGCCGCCGCGCCGGGTCAGAGGCGGAAATCCTCGCCGAGATAGACGCGCCGGACGTCGGCATTGGCGATGATCTCGGCCGGCGAGCCCTCGGTCAGCACCCGGCCGGTATGGATGATATAGGCGCGATCGACCAGGCCCAGCGTCTCGCGGACATTGTGATCGGTGATCAGAACGCCGATGCCGCGATCGGTCAATTGCCGGACGAGCTCCTGAATGTCGCCGACCGCGATCGGATCGATACCGGCGAAGGGCTCGTCGAGCAGGATGAAGGACGGCCGGCCGGCGAGCGCGCGGGCGATCTCGCAGCGCCGCCGCTCGCCGCCCGAGAGCGCGATCGAAGGCGCCTTGCGCAGCCGCGCGATGTTGAATTCCTCGAGCAGCTTGTCGAGCTCGCGCTCGCGCGTCCTGCGGTTCGGCTCGACGACCTCGAGCACCGCCCGGATATTGTCCTCGACCGAGAGGCCGCGGAAGATCGAGGCCTCCTGCGGCAGGTAGCCGATGCCGAGCCGGGCGCGCTGGTACATCGGCAGATTGGTGATGTCATGACCCTCGAGCGTGATGACGCCGAGATCGGCAGCCACCAGCCCGGTGATCATGTAGAAGATCGTGGTCTTGCCGGCGCCGTTGGGGCCGAGCAGACCGACCGCCTCGCCATTGCGGACATAGAGCGAGGCTTCGCTGACGACATTGCGGCCGCCATAGCTCTTGCGCAGGCCGCTGACGGCCAGGATGCCGGAACCGCCCACCGAGGCAGCGATCGGCTCCGCCTGCGCCGACGGCTCCGCCGCCGCCCGCCGGGCCTTGCCGCCGAAGAGCCGGCCCAGGCGCGACAGCGCCCCGCCCCCGGCGGCGGGCGCCCCTGGCGCGGCCGCAGACGGCTGGCGCTGCGCCCTTTCGGCGGCTTCGGCTGGCGATGGCTGGGAAATCGTCACGGGAAAGGGCGCAACCTGCTGGGGTTCGGCATGGCGTGCGTTCTGGTATTCGAGGCGCTCCAACCTGGCAACGCCTTCGTCATCCAGAGCCGCTGCGGGATGAAGTCAGTTCGTCGGCGCGGCGGGCTTGGGCGCGGCACCCGGCTTCTCCTTGCCGGCCTCGGCCGTGTCCGGCACGAAGAAGCCCTGCACGCGGCCACCGGGCTTGGTGTCGATATTGGCGATGCCGGTCTGCGTGTCATAGACGAGGCGCTCGCCCCGCGTGATGTTGGGGCCGTCGTTCAGCGCGACATTGCCGGTCATGATCACCTTGTTGTTGGCGCGGTCGAAGACGGCGTTGTCGGAGGTCGCGGCCTGCGTCTTCGAGACGACGGTCACCGGCCCGGCGCATTCGATGCGCTTGATCGCGCCATCGCTCGATTGCGCCGGAGCAGGCGCGCCGGGCGCAGCCGCCGTAGCGGCGGCAGGGCGCCTGGCAGCCCCGGCCGCGCCGTTCTGGCCGCGCCCTTCATAGAAGACGGTCATGGTCGAGCAGCGCACGGTCGTCTCGCCCTGCACGGCGACGACGTTGCCGGAGAAGATCGCCTTGTTGTCCTTGTCGAGCACGTCGAGCTTGTCGGCGTCGATCTTGATCGGCTCCTTGCTGTCGCCGCCCATGCCGCCGAAGGGCGAGCCGGGAGCGCCGCCACGCGCCTTCGCGGGCGCAGCGGCCGGCTTGGCCGGCTGGGCGGGCGCCGCACCGGACCTCGCCGGCGGCTGCTGGGCGAGCACCACCGCCGCAGGCAGGCAGAAGATTGCGGACACGATTGCGAAGAGGAGGGTTGTGGGTTTCATCGCCGACCTGTCGTTCGCTTGAGCTTCACTGTTTCGAGCCGGTTTCGTCAGCGCTGCGGGGCCGGGGTGCCAGCCGTCGCGGCGGGCCGCAGCAGATCGGGATTGGGCGTACTGCCCTGGCGCTCAGGCCCCGCCAGGCTGTTGGCCGGCGCATTCTCGATGACCACACGCACCCGGCCTTCGAACACGATCAGGGCCCCGTTGTCCTTAACATCGAGTGTATCGGCGTTGACCGTGGTGGTGCCGAGATTGACCGTGACCGGCTCGCGCGACACGACCGTGCCAGCCTTGAAATCGACATCCGCCGTCCGCATCCGCGCATCATAGCCCGATTCCGTACGGATCTTGACATCGTCGACCAGCTTCAGCCGCTCCTTCTGCTGGTCGAAGAGACCGCTGCGGGCATTGACCGTGACCCAGCCCTCCTCGGAGTTCATCTGGATCCGCGCGGTCATCTTCACCAGCTCGATCTGCGTCGGGTTGCGGATGTCCTGCAGCGCGGAATCGGCCGTGACCTCGTAGGGGCTGTTGTCCTTGCGGTAGCCGGCGAGCTTCGGTGCTTCCATCACGACCTTGCCGCCGGACAGGCCGACCGAACCGAGCGAGAAATTGCCGACATCGCGCAGCGGATTGAGGAAGGGCGCGACGACGAGCACCAGCACCGCCGTCACGGCGCCGACCGGGATGGCACGCCGGAGCAGCCGCACCAGGCCGGAATGGCGGCGCGCCGCGTTGAACGCGGACTGCCGCAGCCGCACCTGCTTTTCTGCCGCGCCCGCCATGTCAGGAGATGTCATCGCCAAGGTCATGCCCCGCCCATTGCCAGCCGCCGGCGGCTTTTTGATGTCGGCGGAAGCGCTGCGGCAAGACCGCGCGACCGCCATGTCGACCGCTCGACGAATGACCTAGCTGGAATACATCAACTTTACGTATGTGCGAAGATGTCCGTCTCCGGCCAGCCGGCGAGATCGAGTTCCGCCCGGATCGGCAGGAAGTCGAAGCAGGCGCCGGCCAGATGAGTCCGCTCCTCGCGAGCGAGCATCATGTCGAGCCGCGCCTTCAATGCATGGAGATGCAGCACGTCGGCGGCAGCATAGCTGAGCTGGGATTCGGAAAGCGCGTCGGCGCCCCAGTCCGAGGATTGCTGCTGCTTCGACAAGTCGATGCCGAGCAGCTCCCGGACCAGGTCCTTGAGCCCGTGCCGGTCGGTATAGGTCCGCACCAGCCTGGAGGCGATCTTGGTGCAGTAGACCGGCGCCGTGACGACGCCGAACGCCTTCTGCAGGGCGGCGATGTCGAAGCGGGCGAAATGGAACAGCTTCAGCACCGCCGGATCGGCCAGGATGCGACAGAGATTGGCCGGGGCCGGCGCGTCCTTCGGGATCTGGACGACATCGGCCGAACCGTCGCCGCGCGAGAGCTGCACCACGCAGAGCCGGTCGCGCTGCGGGTTGAGGCCGAGCGTCTCGGTGTCGATCGCCAGGACCGGCCCGGGCTGGAAGTCGGCCGGCAGATCGCCGCGATGCAAACGGATGGTCATGCTGGAAACCTCACTCGAGCGGCGCAGCGCGCCGCTCAGATACCTGCGTCCGCCGGACTACCGGATGGCCTCCTAAAACCGACGAACCTGCCGCAGCTAGCGGTGCGTTCCGCCGCGTTCAAGCATTTTCTGTAGCGATACAACCGGTTCGGGGCCATTAACCTTTTATTCACCATGTCCTTCATCCGGGCGCCGAGGCATGCGACGATGCCGGATCGGAGCCCGACGCATGTCCCCAATCCGCCTGTTCACCGATTTCGACGGCCGCATCGGCCTGCGCCAGTTCTGGTTCGGCAGCGTCGTGATCGCGCTCTGCCTGCTGGCGATCCAGTGGCTTTCGCCACGCCTTACGGACAGCCACACGGGTGCCGTCATCGTCGCCTTCGCCAACGCCTTCGCCCTGTTTCCCTGGGCGGCGCTGGCGGCAAAGCGCGCCACCGACCGGGGCAGTTCGTCGCTCTTCGGCATCCTGCTGGTCTGCGCCATCGTCCTGCCGACGCAGTTGCGCCCCTTCCTCGGCTACGGATGGCGGCCGTCGCTGGAGGCGATCTCGACGATGGCGTGGCTGGTCGCGCTGGTCGATCTCGGCATGATGCCGGCGGCCGAACCCGATGCAGCGCTTGCAGAGCACAAGGCGGCTGATAAACCGGCGCAATGAGCCAGAACACGCCAGCCGCCCTCGCCTTCGACCCCGCCGATCCCGTCGCCCTGACCCAGGCCCTGGTGCGCTGCCCCTCGGTGACGCCGGCCGAGGCCGGGACGCTCGCCCTGCTCGATGCGGCGCTGAGCGCCGCGGGCTTTTCCGTCGAGCGCCCGGTGTTCTCCGAGCCGGGCATGCCGGAAATCGAGAACCTCTACGCCCGCATCGGCAGCGACGGCCCCGTTCTTGTGATCGCCGGGCACATCGACGTCGTGCCGCCGGGCGACCTCGCCGCCTGGACGCATGATCCTTTCGCAGGCGAGATCGTCGACGGCGTGCTCCATGGCCGCGGCGCCTGCGACATGAAGGGCGGGCTCGCCGCGATGATCGCCGCCGTGCTGCGCTTCCGGCGCGAGAACCCGCAGGCGCCGGGCTCGATCGCCTTCCTGATCACCGGCGACGAGGAAGGCCCCGCCGTCAACGGCACGGTCAAGCTGCTGGAATGGGCTCGGGCGCGCGGCGAGCGCTTCGACCATTGCCTGCTCGGCGAGCCGACCAATCCGGCAACGATGAGCGACATGATCAAGATCGGCCGGCGCGGCTCGCTCACCGGCAAGCTGACGGTCACCGGCATCCAGGGCCATGTCGGCTATCCGCATCTGGCGCAGAATCCGATCCGCGGCATGGTCCGGCTGCTGGCCGGGCTCGAGACCGCACCGCTCGACGCCGGCACCGAGCATTTCGACCCGAGCAATCTCGAGGTGACGACGCTCGATGTCGGCAATCCGGCGACGAACGTCATCCCGGCGCAGGCCAGAGCGGTGTTCAACATCCGCTTCAACGACCTCTGGACACCGGAGACGCTGGCCGCCGAGATCGAACGGCGCCTGCGCGAGGCGGCCGGCAATGCCGTGCGCTACGAGATCGCCTTCAACCCGACCAATGCGGTCGCCTTCCTGACGCAGCCCGGCCCCTTCGTCGCGATGGTCGCCGACGCCGTCGAAGCCGAGACCGGCAAGCGCCCGGCGCTCTCGACCACCGGCGGCACCTCCGATGCGCGCTTCATCAAGAACCATTGCCCGGTCGTCGAATACGGCGTCGTCGGCCAGACCATGCACCAGGTCGACGAGCGCGTCGCCGTCGCCGATCTCATCGCGCTGGAGCGGATCACCCACCGGCTCCTGACCACCTATTTTGCCGCAACCCAGCCGGCTTGACGGAACCTTTCCCGCTCTCCATGCTTTAGACGAAAGTCTAATGCCATTGAGACCGGAGGGTCTGGCCATGAGGCTTGCTGCCGACGATGTGACGCGTTCCCTGCGGGCCTCCTGGCGCCTGCTCTCGGCAGATGCCAAGGCCCTGCCCGATCTCGATCTCTCCCGCGATGGCTTCTGGCGCTCCTATCTGGCCCTGGTCCTGACCGTGCCGGCGATCATCCCCGTGCTGGCGGCCGAGCGCGTGCTCGCCGGGCTGCCGAACACGACCGGGCTGTTCGACGCCCCCGTCCTGCTCGCCTCGGTGATCGTCGCCGAATTGCTGGCGGTGATCACGGTGCCGGTGCTGCTCGTCATGCTGGCGCCGGGGCTGCTGCACTCCCCGCGCTTCACCGGCTTCATCATCGCCTGGAACTGGTCGAGCATTCTCTCCGCCAGCCTGATGGCGGTGCCGGCGGCGGTCTTCGCGCTGGGCTGGTCGAACGCCGGAATCGCGAGCGTCCAGGCCCTCGCCTTCGCGGCGATCGTCCTGCGCCTGCGCTATTGCGTGGCCCGCGCCGCCTTCGGCGCACAAAGCGGCATCGCCGGCGCGGTCGCCTGCGCCAGCCTGCTCGCCGACTACGCGATCATCCGGACCTTCGGGCTCGCCGGGTTCTAGATTTTCGTCACCGGGATCAGGCCGACGCCGTAATACAGGGCCTTGCCCCGGGTCGTGACCGAATCCGAGGAAGGGGCGATCTCGAAACCCGCCTTGACCAGCTCGTTGACGGCTTTCGCCTTGATCGACGCGCTGGCCGCCACGTCGAAGCTGATCTTCAATTCGACCGTGGCTTCGAGAACCTTCAAGACCTGATGCGCATTGCTCTGACCGATATTGGTCATGACGATCTCACGGCAAACCGGCCTGAGGAGCGCGCGGATCTCCGCCAGCTCGTCCTGCGCATAGGTGTAGATCTTGGCGTCGGCGACGGTGACCACGGCGCTCCTGGCCGCACGGGCCGTCGCCTGGAGATTGAACAGGCTCTTGAGAGCGGGCGCCTCGATGTTGAAGCTTCCTCCAAGCTGACTGGCGACGTCCCGACTTTCGGTGTCGCTCAAGGTCGGCTTGAAATTATAGAGATCGACCGAGTACCGCGACGTGCAAAGGGACGTCAGCTGCACCGAGCGCGGGTTCTTGTCGCTCGGGTCGTAATTCTCCCTGGCGACCAGGGCGCCCGGTCCATGCAGGGTGCTGGGCGGGACGTTTCTCGAAAAGCCGTATCTGGCGATGATGCTTTCGATCTGGCGGTCTTCGTCCTGGCAGGCGGCCAGGGGAAACGTGGCCAGAAGGCATAGTGCGAGCCGTAGTCCCCGTTTCCGCTTCATGGCCAACTCCGACGGGACCCTCAAGGGTTATTCTACTTAAAGTTGCATATGCAACCCTGCCTTGCAACCTTAGGGGTCTCCCGTCAGCCCATCGGCAAATCAGTAGTCGACGCCGGCGAGATAGAGCCCGCAGGGCGGCGCCAGCGCGGCACATTGCGAGCGGTCGCGCGCCGCCAGCACCTTGCCGACCTTGTTCTCCGGCCAGCGCCCCATGCCGACCATCTTCAGGCAGCCGACGATGGAGCGGACCTGATGGTGCAGGAAGGACCGGGCATGGGCATAGACCACGACCTCCGGTCCCTCGCGCCGGCAGTCGAGCCGGTCGAGCGTGCGCAGCGGGCTGTTGGCCTGGCATTCGGCGGCGCGGAAGGTGGTGAAGTCGTGATGGCCGATGAGCGCCTTGGCGGCGCGGTCCATCGCCTCGTGGTCGAGCCTGACCGGCACATGCCAGACGCGGTCGGCCTCGAGGGCGGGTTGCGCCCGGCGGTCGAGGATGCGGTAGATATAGTAGCGGCGCAGCGCCGAGATGCGGGCGTCGAACGAGTCGGGCACCGCCTCGGCGCTCAGCACCGCCACCGGCAGGCGCTTCAGCCTGGCATTGCTGGCATCGCGCACGACATCGGTGCGCCATTCGCGCTCGAGATCGACATGAGCGACCTGATGGGTGGCATGCACGCCGGCATCGGTGCGCCCGGCGCAATGCAGCCGCACGGCATGGCCGCAGAACGCCTCGACCGCCTCCTCGACGCTCTGCTGCACGGAGGGGCCGTTGAGCTGGCGCTGCCAGCCCGAGAACGGCGTGCCGTCATATTCGATGACCAGCTTGTAGCGCGGCATCGCGCTAGAGCTTCGCGCCGGCAGAGAGCCGGGCGCCGCGCAGGAACTCGCCGCCGCTCATCGGCGCGCGCCCGGCGCGCTGGACCTGCAGCAGCTTCACCGCGCCGACCTTGCAGGCGACCGTGCCGTCATCGTCGAGCAGGGTTCCAGGCTCGGCCGCGCCGCCGGCACGCGCCGTACGCAGCAGCTTGAGCCGCTCCGGCCCCTTGCCAAGATCGACCTCGACGAAAGCACCCGGAAAGGGCGAGAGGCCGCGCACGAGATCGTGCACCTGCTGCGCCGGCCGTGTCCAGCTCAGCTTCGCCTCGTCATTGCCGATCTTGCTGGCATAGGTGACGCCTTCCTGCGCCTGCGGCGTGAAGCGCAGGCCGCCGCGGCCGAGAGCAGCCAGGGCCCGCACCATCAGATCGGCGCCGAGCCCGGCAAGCCGGTCGTGCATGTCGCCCGCCGTGGCGTCGCTGTCGATGGCGAGCCGCTCGACCATGCCGACGGGGCCGGTATCGAGCCCCTCCTCCATCTTCATCACGCAGACGCCGGTCTCGGCATCGCCGGCCATGATCGCGCGCTGGATCGGGGCGGCGCCGCGCCAGCGCGGCAGCAGCGAAGCGTGCAGGTTGAGGCAGCCGAGTTCCGGAACCTCCAGGACCGCGCCCGGCAGGATCAGGCCATAGGCGACGACGACCGCGACATCGGCCTGGTGCGAGGCCATGATCTCGGCGGCCTCGGCGTTCTTCAGCGTCTTCGGCGTGAATACCGGAATGCCGAAACGCTCGGCGGTGCGCTGCACCGGCGACGGCTTCAGTTCCATGCCGCGCCCGGCCGGAGCCGGGGCCCGCGTATAGACGGAAACGACCTCATGGCCCTGGCCGATGATCTCGGTCAGGGTGGGCACGGCGAAATCCGGCGTGCCCATGAAGATGATGCGCAAGCTCATGTCTTTTCCCGGCCGTTCAGGCCGCGCTCTCCCGGCGGGCCGCCTTGGCGAAGCGCTTGGTCACGCGCTCGCGCTTCAGGCGCGAGAGATAATCGATGAACAGCACGCCGTTGAGATGGTCGATCTCGTGCTGCAGGCAGGTGGCGAGGATGCCCTCGGCCTCGATCTCCTGCGTCGCGCCGTCGAGGCCCATATAGCGCACCTTGACCCGCGCCGGCCGCTCGACCTCCTCGTAATATTCGGGGATCGACAGGCAGCCCTCCTCGTAGACGTTCGTCTCTTCCGAGCGCCAGGTGACCTCGGGATTGACGAAGACCATCGGCGCCTTCGGGGTCTCCTCGTCCTCCTCGCTCTTCTTCGACACATCGAGGGTGACGAGCCGGACCGGCGCGCCGATCTGGATCGCGGCAAGCCCGATGCCGGGCGCGTCGTACATCGTCTCCAGCATGTCTTCGGCGAGCTTGCGGACCTCGGGCGTAATCGCCGCGACGGGCGCCGAGACCAGCCGAAGCTGGCTGTCGGGCAGGATGACGAGAGGGCGAATGGCCATGGGACGCTCTAAAGCAGATTTCCTGAGATTCAGGCGACATAAGCACTTGTGCGGAGGCGGTCAAACTGTTCCGCTTTCGTTCGCTTTCGTGTAGGCTCCCCGGCATGAACCAGATCGCCTTCGTCCTGCTCGACCGCCCCGTCACCTGGGCGCAGGCCACCTTCGGCTTCGCCGGCCTGACCCTGTTGCTGCTGGCGCTGGCGCTACTCTCCTCCTGGCGCGGCGGGCGCCGGCGCGAGGCGGAAGCCGCGGCCGCCACCGAGCGGGCCCGCGAGATGGACGACAAGGTCGCCGAGATGAACCGGATGCAGTCCGAGCTGACCGGTCGGATGCAGACCATGGCCGAGATCCTCTCGACCCGGCAGGGCGACCTTGCCCGCCTCGTCGCCGACCGGATCGACGGGCTGCGCCAGCAGGTCGGCGCCGGGCTCGAGCAGAATGTCCGCCAGACCACGGAAAGCCTCGGCAAGCTGCAGGAGCGGCTCGCCGTGATCGACAGCGCCCAGAAGAACCTGAGCGAGCTGACCGGCGAGGTGGTGACGCTGAAGGACGTGCTTTCCAACAAGCAGGCGCGCGGCGCCTATGGTCAGGGCCGGATGGAGGCGATCGTGCGCGACGGTCTCCCGGCTGCGTTCTTCGCGTTCCAGCCGACGCTCTCCAGCGGCAAGCGGCCGGACTGCCTCGTCACGTTGCCGGGTGACGGGCGCGGCCTCGTCATCGACGCCAAATTCCCGCTGGAGAGTTTCACCCTGCTGCGCGCAGCGCGCGGCGAACAGGAGAAGAAGGCGGCGGCGGCACGGGTGCGCGGCGATGTCGGCCAGCATGTCAAGGACATCGCCGAGCGCTATTTCCTGCCCGGCGAGACGCAGGACATGGCGCTGCTCTTCGTGCCGTCCGAATCGATCTATGCCGACCTGCACGAGCATTTCGACGATGTGATCCAGAAGGCGCATCGCCAGCGCGTGATGATCGTCTCGCCCTCGCTGCTGGCGCTGGCGATCCAGCTGATGCAGTCGCTGGTCCGCGATGCGCGGATGCGCGAGGAGGCGCAGGTGATCCAGTCGGAGGTCGGCAAGCTGCTCGACGATGTCCGCCGGCTCGGCGAGCGGGTCGACAGGCTGGATAACCATTTCCGCCAGGCGCAGGAAGATGTCGGCCAGATCAAGACCTCCGCCGGCAAGGTCACCGGCCGGGCCGAGAAGATCGGCGCGCTGGAATTCGACGACGGCCCGGGCAGCCAGACGACCCTGCCCTTCGCAGGGGAAACCCGGCTCAAGGCGGCAGAATAAACCCTGGACGCCATCGGCAGATCACATTCGGGGTTAGCCTAGCAGCTCGAACGGATTCGCGGGGGGCTGCCAGACGTGCTCGTCCAGATCGGAACGCTCATCGCCGCGACGAGCCTCGTCCAGCTTGCCAACGGCTTCTTCAACACGTTCCTGTCGCTGCGGCTGACGACCGAGAATTTCGGCGCGACGCTGACCGGCATCGTGCTCAGCGCCTATTTCATCGGCTTCTCGATCGGTGCCGTCGGCTGCGGCGGCATCATCCAGCGCATCGGGCATATCCGCGCCTACGCCGCCTTCGCGGGCATGGTCGTGGTCGCCACGGCGCTGATGTCGCTCCTCGTCTCGCCGCTCGGCTGGATCCTGTGCCGGATGGCGATCGGCACCGGCTGCGTCGGCCTGTTCATCACGACGGAGAGCTGGCTGAACGCCAAGGCACCGCCGGAACAGCGCGGCCGGATCTTCTCGATCTACATGGTCGGCACCTTCCTGGCCCTGGCGGCCGGGCAATTGCTGATCGGCAAGCTGCCGATCACCTCGGCGACGCCGTTCAGCATCATCGTCGCGCTGTTCGCGCTGGCGCTGATGATGGTCAGCGCGACCCGCGCCGAGGCGCCGGCGTTGCCGCCCGAGACTTCGCTGCCCTATGGCGAGCTGACGCGGCAGGCCCCGGTCTCGGTGATCGGCTGCGTGGTCTCGGGCATCGTCACCAGCGCCTTCTACGCGCTCGTCCCGGCGTGGATGGCCAGGAACAACGTCGCCCAGGAAACGATCGCGCTGGTCATGCTGGTCGCCGTGCTTGGCGGCTTCGTGTTCCAGGTGCCGGTCGGCCGGCTCTCGGATCGCGGCGACCGCCGGATCGTGCTGGCCGGGCTGGCGCTCGGCTTCTCGGTCGCGGCCGTGCTGCTCGGTTTCGTTCCGCGCGATCTGATGCTGGTGCTGCCGGTGGCGGCGCTGCTCGGCGGCTTCATGTCGACGCTCTATCCGGTCTGCGTCGCGCATGCGCTCGACCGCATGCCGCAGGATCGCGTCGTCGCGGTCAGCGGCCGGCTGATCCTGGTCAGCGGCATCGGCTCGGCGCTCGGTCCGATCCTCGGCGCCCAGGTGATGGCGCGGCTCGACATCAACGGACTGCTCTACTTCATGGCCGCCGCGACGGCTGCGCTCGCCGCGGTCGCGGGCCTGCGCATCCAGCAGCGGGCGCCGGCGGAGCAGATGGCGGAGAGGCCGTTCGCGGTCATCGATCCGCTCAACGCCTCGATCTCGCAGGAACCGGAAGCGACGGATCCGGACGGGACGCCGCGCGCCCTGCCCGGCTGATCGCGCCGACTCAGAGCCCGTTCCGATCAGCTTGCACCGCAAGCTGATCGGAACGGGCTCTCATCTCAAGTTTAGAGACGGATTCACCGATCAGATTGATTCAATCTGATCGGATCCGGCTCTAGCTTGCGTCAACGCCGCCGAGAGCTCCGGCTTGACGTTCAGCGTCTGGAACACGACGCAATAGCGCTCGGTCAGCTTGAGCAGGCTGTCGAGCTTCTCCTGCGGCGCGTCGGTCTCGACGTCGAAGAACAGCCGGATCGCCTTGAAGCCGACGGCGGCATCCCTGGCGACGCCGAGCGTGCCGCGGAAGTCGAGATCGCCCTCGGCGCGGACGACGCCCTTCTTCAACTCGATCTCGAGCGCGGTCGCGACCGCCTTCAGGGTCACGCCGGCGCAGGCGACCAGCGCCTCGAGCAGCATGTCGCCGGAGCAGAGCTCGGCGCCGGAGCCGCCGGTCGCCGGATGCAGGCCGGCGAGCGCGATGGCGCGCCCGGTCTCGACCTTGCAGGCGATGTGCTGGTCGTCGAGCTCGCCCTTCGCCTTGAGCGTGATCACCGCCGCATCCGGCGCCTCGCGATATTTATCCTTGAGCGGGGCCTGAAGAGCGCGAAGCGCAGTGACGTCCATGATGGCGGTTCCTCGATCGAAATGGATGCTGGCAGGGTTTACTGCATCGGGCGCAAAAGTGGATGCGGTTTTCAGAAAAGGACGATGCGATCGCGGCGCCGCGTCAGGCGGCGACTTCCACGGCCACCACCGGCTGCTCGCCGCCGAACTCCTTTTCCAGCGCACGACGCAATTCACGGCGCAGGGCGACGAAGCCGACCGAGCGGGGATCGCGCGGCCGCGGCAGCAGATTGTCGAGCCGATAGGCGAAGGGGCCGGGCTTCTGCGGCAGCACGAGGATCCGGTCGGCGAGACGGACGGACTCCTCGACGGAGGCTGTGGCGATGACCACGGCCGGGCGCCCTTGCGTGCAGAGATCGGCGAAGGGTTCGGCAAGGCGGTGCTGCGCCTGCTCGTCCAGCCCGGCGAAGGGCTCGTCGATCAGCAGCAGCTTCGGGCGCAGCAGCGACAGGCGCGCCAGCGCAAGGCCCTGCAGCTCCCCCAGTGAGAGCGTGCCGGGGCGCCGGTCGGCGGCTGCGCTGAGACCGACGCGGACCAGCGCATTGGCGATCAGTCCCTCGCGGGCGAAAGGCGTCGCGCCGGGCAGGCCAAAGGCCAGGTTCTCGGCCAGGCCGAGCCAGGGGAAGAAATGCGGCCGGGCGCCGAGCAGCCCCAGCTCGGCCGACGGCACCGGGTCCACATCGGCGTCGAGGCCGGCGATGGCGCGCAGCAGCGCACTGCGGCCGGCGGCGGGCCCGCCGAGCAAGGCGACGACCTGCCCGGGCGCCGGGCGCAGCGCGGCGGCATCGAAACTTGCGGCGAAGAGATCGGGATCGAGAAAGCTGACGGACATCGGGCGATTCCTTCCAGAACAAGGCGGAGGGAAGCGCCGACGGCTTGAGCCGTCATCTCGTCTCCCACGCTTTAGCGGCATTTGTTTCGCGCCCGCAAGCTGAGGCTCAAATCGGCGCGTATCCTTTAATAAGGTCCAGTCGTCTGTTTTGTCAAACGGGGCGGTTGACCATCACCACCACATGCCGGCGCTCTCAGCCGCCTTGTGCTGCTGCGGCTGCTCGTCACGCAGCGAGCGGTCGAGCGTGCGCAGCACCTCGCGCTTGCCCGCCTCGAAGGCGGGCGAGAGCCGGTCGCGCGGCCGGGCCAGGGGATTGTCGAGCTCGTCGAAGACGCGGCCGGGCCGGGGCTGCATCACCATGATCCGGTCGGCCAGCGTCACCGCTTCCTCGACATCATGGGTCACCATCACCACGGTCGGCCGGCTTTCCTCCCAGAGCGCCAGCAGGTGGTCGTGCAGGCTGGCGCGGGTGGTGGCGTCGAGCGCCGAGAAGGGCTCGTCCATCAGCAGGAGCTTGGGCCTTGTGATCAGGGCGCGCGCAATGGCGACGCGCTGCTGCTGGCCGCCGGAGAGCTCGCGCGGCCAGCGCCTGTCATAGCCGCCGAGGCCGACGCGGGCGAGCGCGCTGCCGATCAGCCGCTGGCGCTCGGCTGCCGGGAGGTCCGCCAGGCCGAAGCCGACATTGTCGGCGACGCTGAGCCAGGGAAAGAGCCGTGGCTCCTGGAAGATGACGCCGACATCGGCGCGCGGCTCGGTGATCGCCGTGCCGCCCAGCACGATGCGGCCCTCGCTCGGCCGGTCGAGCCCGGCGACGAGCCGCAGCAGCGTGGTCTTGCCGCAGCCCGAACCGCCGACCAGAGCGAGGATCTCGCCGGCCGCGACCTCGGCCGTGATGCCGGACAGCGCCCGGGTGCCGTCGGCATAGGTCTTGGAGAGGTTGTCGAAGGTCAGCATCGCGGCGGCCTCAGAGCTTGTCCCGCGCCGTGTCCTGCCAGCGCAGGAAGGGGCGGGCGAGCGCGACCAGCACGCCATCCGCCAGCTTGCCGAGCACGGCGAAGGAGATGATGGCGGCGATGATGGTGGCAGGCCGGCCGAGTTGCTGGCCGTCGACGAGGAGATAGCCGAGCCCCTCGCTCGCGCCCATGATCTCGGCGGCGACGACGAACATGAAGCCGAGGCCGAGGCCGCCGCGCAGCGCCGTGAACCAGTCAGGCAGGATCGCCGGCAGCAGCACGCGCCGAACCATCGCCAACCTTCCGAGACGGAAGACGCGGCCGACCTCGACGATCTTGCGGTCGATCGAGAGGATCGCGGCGGCAACGCCGAGATAGATCGGGAAGAAGACGCCGACCGCGATCAGCGCCACCTTGGACGCCTCGAAGATGCCGAACCAGAGGATGAAGAGCGGCACCCAGGCGATCGAGGGGATGGCGCGGAGCGCCTGCAGGGTCGGGTCGAGCAGGCCGCGTGCCACCGGCAGGGCGCCGGTGAGCGCCCCCAGCAGGGTGCCGGCGGCGGCGCCGAGGCCGAAGCCGGCGAGCACGCGCCAGAGCGTCGCGGCGGCATGGGTGGCGAGCTCGCCGCTGAGCGCAAGCTCCCAGAGCGTCGCGCCGACGACGCTCGGCGGCGGCATCAGCCGGCCATTGGCGAGCCCGGTCCGGACAGCCACCTCCCAGAGCGCAGCCAGGACGAGCGGCAGCACCAGCCCGGCGAGACGCAGCCGCGTCCGCCCGGCCGACCCGGCCCGGGCGATGCTTTCGGCCGGAGCCGTCCCGATCTCGATCGCGCTCATCGCCGCCCGGCCATGCCGCTCAGTTGGTCGCGACGAAGCGCCGGTCGATCAGCGCGTCGACAGCCGCCTTGATGTCCGTCGCGGCGGGCAGCACCCCGGCCTGCTGCAAGGCGATGCCGGCGGCCAGGATCGTCTCGGCCTGGGCCGCGCCGATACTGCTGTGGGTCAGCTCGGTACGGGTGAGCTGGCGCTCGATCACCGCGTCGGAGAGCTTGGTCGCCTCGACCAGCACCTTCCTGACCTCGGCCGGGTTGGCGAGCGCGATGGCGCGCGCCTCCTCATAGGCTTTCAGCACCTTGCGGACGAGCTCCGGATGCTTTTCGGCGAACTCCTCGCGGACATTGAGCACGCCCCAGGTGTTGTCGGCCGCCTTGCGGTGGAACAGCCTGGCGCCGGCCTCGATCTCGGCGGCGGCCATCAGCGGGTCGAGCCCCGCCCAGGCCTCGACATCGCCGCGCTCGAGCGCGAGCCGGCCATCGGCATGCTGCAGCAGGACGAGCTTGACGTCCTTCTCGGTCAGGCCGGCATCGGCGAGCGAGCGCACCAGGAAGATGTGCGGATCGGTGCCGCGGGTGACGGCGACGCGCCTGCCCTTGAGATCGGCGACCTTGGTGATCTCGCTCTTGGCGCCGGTGACCAGCGCCGTCCATTCGGGCCGCGAATAGACATAGATGGACTTGATCGGGTTGCCGTTGATCCTGCCGATCAGCGCGGCGGCGCCGGCGGTCGAGCCGAAGTCGAGCGAGCCGGCATTGAGGAATTCGAGCGCCTTGTTCGAGCCGGCGGAAAAGACCCAGCGGACCTTGATGCCGTCGGCCTCGAGCGCCTTCTCGAGGATACCGCGCTCCTTCAGGAGGAGGCCGACCGGATTATAGGTCGCGTAGTCGATGCGGATTTCCTTCGGCGCCTGGGCCAAAGCGGCGCCGCCGACGAATGCGGCGGCTGCAAAGCCGGCAATTGCGGCGCGGCGGCTCGGAGGCAGGATCTTCGTCATGGCGTTTCCCTTCGTCGAATGGCTGCGAAGGGATCGGAGGCCTTGCGGGCCTCCCGCGCCCCACGCTTTAGCTGCACTTGTTTCGCGCCCGCAAGCTGGTGGCTCAAATCGGCGCGTGTCCGATTTTTAGGTGCATGCGTTCTGTTTGTCAAACAACCCTTCCTGAAATCGGCATAGAAAATTTTCACATTTCAAGTATGTTTAATAGGGATTTCTGCCGTAGCCGCCATCGTGCTAGGGATCGCTCCTGAACCCTTCCCGCGAAAGCGCCGCCGTGCCGCCAGCGACCGACAAGCCCGCTCCGAAACTGGCCGAACTGATCGAGAACCCGGCCGCGGCCGTCGCCCGGCTGGCACGCCAGGCCGGCGGCGGCACGGAGGCGCTGCGCGCCGCCCTCGCCGCCGCCCTGCGCGACGCCCTCGAGGAAGGCCGCGCCTCGGCCAAGGAATTGCTTGCCCGCACCCGCAACGGCCTCACCTGCGCCAAGCGGCTCTCGGCCGCGATGGACGCCGTGGTCGGCAGTCTCCATGCCGCGGCGACGCGACATTTCTATCCCGCGGAGAACCCGTCCTCGGGCGAGCGCATGGCCGTCGTCGCCGTCGGCGGCTATGGCCGCGGCACGCTGGCTCCGGGCTCGGATGTCGACCTGCTCTTCCTCTTCCCGGACAAGCAGACGGCCTGGGGCGAGAGCGTGGTCGAAGCGGTGCTCTACCCGCTCTGGGACCTGAAGCTGAAGGTCGGCCATTCGGTCCGCTCGGTCGACGACTGCATCCGCGAGGCGCGCGGCGACATGACGATCCGCACCGCGCTGCTGGAGGCGCGGCTCGTCGCCGGCGATGCGGCGCTGTTCGCGCAGATGATGCGGCGCTACGGCGCCGAGGTGGTCGAGGGCAGCGCCCCGGCCTTCACCGAGGCCAAGCTCGCCGAGCGCGAGACCCGCGTCACGCGGGCCGGCACCTCGCGCTATCTGGTCGAGCCCAACGTCAAGGACGGCAAGGGCGGCCTGCGCGATCTCAACACCCTGTTCTGGATCGCCAAATACGCCTACCGCGTCGACGATCCGGCCGATCTCGTCGAGGCCGGCCTGTTCGACGCCCGGGAGCTCGCGATCTTCCGGCGCGCCGAGGAGTTCCTCTGGCGCGTGCGCTGCTGGATGCATTTCATCACCGGCCGGGCCGAGGAGCGGCTCTCCTTCGACCTGCAGCGCCAGGTAGCAGCTGCGATCGGCTATGCGGGCAGAAGCGGCCAGGCCCCGGTCGAGCGCTTCATGAAGGCCTATTTCCTCACGGCGAAGGATGTCGGCGACCTCACGGCGATCGTCTGCGCCGCGCTGGAAGCCCGCCAGCAGAAGCCGCGCGCGACCCTGACCCGGCTGCTCGGCTCGCTGACCAAGCGCAGGCGGGTGCGCGCGCTCGGCCACCCCGATTTCACGCTGAAGAGCCAGCGCCTCAGCGTCGTCGACGACGACGCCTTCAAGCGCGATCCCGTCAATCTCCTGCGCCTCTACGAGATCGCCAGCCGCGACGACATCGCCATCCACCCGGCCACCAGCCGGCTGGTGACGCAATCGCTGCGACTGGTCACGGCGCAATTGCGGAACGATCGCGAGGCCAACCGCATCTTCATCGAGATCCTGACGGCACGGCGCTCGCCCGAGGCGGTGCTGCGGCGGATGAACGAATCCGGCCTGCTCGGCCGCTTCATCCCGGATTTCGGCCGCGTCGTCGCGATGATGCAGTTCAACATGTATCATCACTATACGGTCGACGAGCACCTGATCCGCTCGATCGGCATCCTGGCCGAGATCGATGCCGGGGTGCTGGTGGCCGAGCATCCGCTCGCCAACTCGATCTTCGCCTCCATCGCCAACCGGCGCGCGCTTTATGTCGCGCTGTTGCTGCACGACATCGCCAAGGGCCGGCCGGAGGACCATTCGGTCGCCGGCGCGCGCGTCGCCCGCAAGCTCTGCCGGCGTTTCGGCATGGCCGAGGCCCAGACCGAGACCGTGGTCTGGCTGATCGAGAACCATCTCGTGATGTCGACCGTCGCCCAGAGCCGCGACCTCGGCGACCCGAAGACGATCGAGAGCTTCGCGGCGATCGTGCAATCGCTGGAACGGCTGAAGCTTTTGCTCGTGCTCACCGTCGCCGACATCAAGGCCGTCGGCCCCGGCGTCTGGAACGGCTGGAAGGGCCAGCTGCTGCGCACGCTCTATTACGAGACCGAGGTGGTGCTCGCCGGCGGCCATTCCGCGATCGAGCGCAAGGCCCGGGTGGAGCTGAAGCAGGACGCGCTCGCCGCCAGGCTCTCCGACTGGCCGCCGGCAGCACGCCAGGCCTATCTGGCCCGGCACTACCCGGCCTATTGGCTCAAGGTCGAGCTCGACCGCCAGGAGCAGCATGCGCGCTTCCTGCATGAGGCGGAGGGCGCCGGGCGCACCACCGCGACCAGGGTCGAGACCGACCGGTTCCGCGGCGTCACCGAACTCACCATCCTGGCGCCCGACCATCCGCGCCTGCTCGCCATCGTCACCGGCGCCTGCGCGGCGGCCGGCGGCAACATCGTCGACGCCCAGATCTTCACCACCAGCGACGGGCTGGTGCTCGACACCATCTTCGTCTCGCGCGCCTTCGAGCGCGACGACGACGAGTTGCGCCGGGCCGAGCGCATCGCGGCCGCGATCGAGCGCGCGCTGAAGGGCGAGATCAAGATCGCCGACCTGGTGGCGCAGCGCCGCGCCCCACCGCCGCGCGGCCAGACCTTCCAGGTCGCGCCCGAGGTGATCATCGACAACGTGCTCTCGACCCGCCACACCGTGCTCGAGGTTTCGGGGCTCGACCGGCCGGGCCTGCTCTACGATCTCACCACCGCGATCTCGAAGCTCAACCTCAACATCGCCTCGGCCCATATCGCCACTTTCGGCGAGAAGGCGGTCGACGTTTTCTACGTCACCGACCTGACGGGCGCGAAGATCACCACGACGGCGCGCCAGCTCGTCATCCGCCAGGCCCTGCTCGCCGTGTTCAGCTTCGACCATGACAAGGCGCAGGCGACGCGGACCAAAGCGATGGCCCGAGCTTGATTTCGGCCACCCGAAATCCGATATCGGCCACGAAACAGGCGCGGACCCGGCTTCCGTCCCTGACAGTTTGCATGACTGGAGTTTGATGACGCGATGACGCGGAACCCTGCGATGGACGATCCGAAGCCCGAGACGGAAACCCAGGTCGAGACGGAGGGCCAGGCGCCCGACGCGCTCGCCGCCGCCGAGGCCGAACGCGACGACCTCAAGGACAAGCTGCTGCGCACGCTGGCCGAGATGGAGAATCTGCGCCGGCGCACCGAGCGCGAAATCGCCGACGCCAAGGCCTATGCCGTCACCAGCTTCGCCCGCGACATGCTGGGCTCGGCCGATAATCTGCGCCGCGCCCTGGAAAGCGTGCCGCAGGCGGTACATGATTCTGCCGATGGGACGCTGAAGGCCGTCATCGACGGCGTCGAGCTGACCGAGCGCGAACTGCTCAAGACGCTGGAACGCCATGGCGTCCGGCGCATCGAGCCGCATGGCGAGAAATTCGACCCGAACCTGCACCAGGCGATGTTCGAGGCGCCCGACGAGAGCGTCGCCAAGGGGCTGGTCTCGAAGGTGGTTCAGACCGGCTACAAGATCGGCGAGCGGGTGCTTCGCCCGGCGCTGGTCGGCGTTTCGGCCGGTGGGTCCAAGCCCGCGGCGAACGGAGCCTCCGAGGCGCCGGCGCCGGAAGCCGGGGACAAGCCCGCTTCCGGCGAATGATGGGTGATGCGAAGGCGGGCGACGTCGCCGTCTTCGCCCTCACGCCTCAGCCTGACGGCTTGGTCACGCGGCGCAGGGTCAGGTTGATCCGCCCGGCCTGCGGCAGCAGGTTCGACGAGCCGGCAAGGATGCGGTCGATGCCGTGATAGGCCAGCCTCGCCTCGCCGCCGAAGGCGAGCGCGTCGCCCGAGGCCAGCTTCAGCGAGACCGTCCTGCCGCCGCGCACCGTGCCGCCGATGCGGAAGATCGCCGTGTCGCCGAGCGAGAGCGACAGCACAGGCGCCGAAAAATCCTGCTCGTCGCGGTCCTGGTGCAGGCCCATCCTCGCCGTCGGCTCGTAGAAATTGACCAGGCAGGCCTGCGGCGGGTGCGGATAGGCGGCGAGCTCTTCCCAGGCGCGCAGCAGGCGCGAAGGCATCTCCGGCCAAGGCGTGCCGGTTTCCGGATGGTTGGGCTGGTAGCGATAGCCACTCTCGTCCGAGACCCAGCCGAGCGCGCCGCAGTTCGTCATTTTGACGGAGAAGGGTTTTCCCGTCTTCGGCATGCGCGGGGTGAAGAACGGCGCCTGCCGGGCGACCTCGCGCAGTTCTGCGACCAGCGCCGCCTGCTCGGCCGCATCGAGATAGCCCGGCCAATGCGTCACGCCGGGGGCGACGGCGAGCGGAGCCATCAGGGTCAGAGCTTGTCGAGGCCGAGCACGTCGGCCATCGAATAGAGCCCGGGCTTGCGGCCGCGGCCCCAGAGCGCCGCCCGGACCGCGCCCTGGGCGAACAGGCTGCGATCCTCGGCGACATGGGAGAGCTCGAGGCGCTCGCCGGCCCCGGCGAAGATCACCTTGTGGTCGCCGACGACGGTGCCGCCGCGCAATGCGGTGAAGCCGATGGCGCCGGCGGGACGCGCCCCGACCTGGCCGTCGCGCACCGCGACGCGCGCCTGCGCGAGATCGACGCCCCGACCCTGGGCTGCCGCCTCGCCGAGCAGCACCGCCGTTCCCGACGGCGCATCGACCTTCATGCGGTGGTGCATCTCCGCGATCTCGATGTCCCAGTCGGTGCCGAGCGTGGCGGCGACCTTGCGCACCAGCGCCGCCAGCAGATTGACGCCGAGGCTCATATTGCCGGAGCGGATGATCGCGGCATGGCGCGCCGCCGCCTCCAGCCTTGCGATGTGGCCGGGCTCCAGGCCGGTCGTGCCGACGACATGCACGATGCGGGCTTGGGCCGCGAGGCCGGCGAAAGCGACGCTCGCCTCGGGAGAAGTGAAGTCGAGCACGCCCTCGGCCTCGACGAAAGCCGGCAGCGCGTCGTCGGTGACGACGACGCCGCTTGCGGGCAATCCGGCGAGCACCGCGGCGTCCTGGCCAATCGCAGGCGAGCCCGGCCGCTCGATCGCGGCGCCGAGCACGCAGCCTTGCGTCTCCGCGATCGCCTTGATCAGCGAGCGGCCCATCCGGCCGGCGGCGCCGACGACGACAAGGCGCATGTCGCTCATGATGAAACGCTCCAGAATGCCAGGCTACGCCCGATCCGGGCGGCGCGACTGCCTATAAGCCGCTTCGCAGCCGGCCGAAACGAAAAACGGCCGGGCGAACCCGGCCGTTTCGATCTCGATAGGTGATGGCCCTATTCGGCCGGCTGGATCGCCGAGACCTGCCAGGCGCCACCGCGCGGACGCACGAAGGTCCAGAGCTCGGTGACCTCGCGCGGGATCGTCGCATGGCCCTCGACGACGCGGCCGCCTTCGCGCTCGACGAGCGCGTTGAGCGAGCTGAAGCGCATCGCGACCGTGGCGTATTCGAAACCGGCCTCGCGCCAGGATTCGGCGAGGTCGCCCTGCAGCAGCTTGACGTCGGCGACGCGGTCGACGAGGCCCTTGCCGGCGTTCTCGGCGATGTCCTCGGCGAAATAGCCGGCCATCTCCGGCGTCGCCAGCTGACGCAGCGTGGCGTTATCCTCGTTCGAATAGGCGAGCTGGACGTCGCCGAGCAGCCGCTCGAAATTGGCATAGTCGGCGCCGGCGAGCTCGAACTCGACCGGCTTGGCGGAAGCGGCGGTGGCGGCGCCCGCACCGCCCATCATCGCGCCCACGCGCTGGGCAGCCTGAGGCTGCTCCGGCTGATAGGGCTCGCGACCGAGCGGAGCGCCGGCGCTCGCGAGCTGCGGCTGCGAACGGCGACGGAAGAAGCGCAGCGCCAGCCAGATCAGGCCGCCGATCAGCGCAACCTGGAACAGCATGCCAAGCATGCCGGCGAGGCCGCCGAAACCGGCGCCCGAGAGCAGGCCGAACAGGCCGGCACCGAGCAGGCCGGCACCGATGCCCATCATCATGTTGCGGGCGAAGGACGGACGCGCCGCCTGCGCCGCGGCGGCGCCGGGCGCGGCCGCCGAGGGGCTAGGCGCAGGAGTGGCGGTGCGCTGCATCGGCGCGGCACCGGTCGGCGCCGTCTGGGTCGGCGCGACCTGCTGCGTGGTGCGCGAGCCGCGGCTGCCGAAGCCCTTGCCGCCACCCGGGCGAGCCTCGGCCAGCACGGGAACGAGCAGCAAGGCGCCGGCGAGAAGGGTGACGATCCGGCCGCGCCGGGCAAGCGAAATCAAAGACATGGTCCCTCCCGGGGCCAGAGTGGCCCTCTTCGCGCAAATATGGAGGGGTCGTACGACTTTCGCAAGGTGGGCGCCCGGCAAACGCCTGCGATTCACCCGCTGCCGGAACGTTGGGCTGCCGACACGGCTGTGGTATCGTTTCCGCTTCGTTACGCCTCGAACGCGAACGAAAGGAGCCAGCCATGATCCGGGTCTTTCGGAGGCTGCACCACCCGCGCGCGACGGCATCACGCCCTGTCGCGATTTCCGCCATGACGATGCTGGCCACGACGATTCTGGCCGCCACCGCCCTGCTGCTCTGCATCCCGGCCCAGGCTCAGGAGCCCGCCGAGGCGCTCGACCGGCCGCGTGTCGCACAGGCGCCCGAGCCCTATTGCTTCTGCTGGAGCGACGGCAAGAAGATCGCCGAAGGCGCGATCGCCTGCATCCGCACCAACAAGGGGCGGCGGCTGGCCCAATGCGGCCGCGTCATCAACATGATGTCCTGGGAAGTCAGCGAGAACCCCTGCCCCGAGAGTTGAGCGCCGCAGGGGGCGGCGGAGGGCGGCATCGAACGATGCCTTGCCGGGCCAAGGCCGGCTATAAAAGGACCAGCGATAAAGGGACCGGCCGGAAAAGAAAAACGCCACCGGATCCTTCCGGCGGCGCTTCCCGAACCATCTCTAGGGTCTCCAGACTTCAGACTGACTTCTGTCAGAACGCTCCGACCACGATCGCCAGAACCAGCAAAAAAGCCGCTCCCATGGCCAATCGGTCGAGACTTAGCGCAAGGCTCATCGAACCCTCCTTTGTCATTGACCTGTCGCCGAAGTTAGCAGAATCGAGCGACGCCGCAAGCGGAAACGACGCGGAAAGCCGAGCCCGGCGAGAGCAATGACCTTAATCAAGGGTTAAAGCATTGACTCGCTTTGTATATGGTCAAGATCAAGACCTTCTCTGTAAAAGGCTTTAGTATTCACAAGTCTAAGATGAACCCCCTGTATCACACTCGCGCCCGAATTGTTGCGACGCAATATTGTTCCATCCGGGACAGGCGCCATTCTCCTGCCGGCGTTTCGTCAAGCGGCGGTCACGATCAGGCGCTCGAGCGCCTTCGCCACGGCGATCACCTGCGCATCGGCGCCGAAGCGGCCGACGAGCTGGAACGAGACCGGCAGACCACGCGGGCCGCGCAGCAGCGGCACGGTCAGGCACGGCGTCCCGAGCAGGGTCCAGAGCCGGTTGAACTTCGAATCGCCGGTCGAGGCGAGCGTCGCCGGCGCCTCGCCGGGGGCCGCATAGGTCAGCAGGACATCGACTTCGCCGAGCCAGCTTTCGGCGGCATGGCGCCCGCGCCGCGACTGGCGCCGGGCCTCGTCATACTGCGCCGGCGTCGTTTTCCGCGCCTCGTCGAGATAGGCGCGCAGCTTGGGCGACAAGGCCTCGCGATGATTGGCGTATTCCCAGGCCAGCGCCTGCGTCGCCTCCCAATCCTGCAAGGGCCCGTGCGCCTTGAAGGCGTCGGCGAGCTCGGTCGGCGCCGCCCGCTCGATCACGCTCGCCCCGGCCTGCCGCGCCAGAGCAGCGATGCGCTGCAGGGCTTCCTCGCAGGCCGGTTCCGGCGCCTCGGTGAATTCCTGCCGGGCGAGGCCGAGCCTGAGCCCCTGCAGCGGCGCTGCCGCGGCGTCGAGCTCCGCCCGGCCGGTCAGCGCCGCCAGCGCGAAGCCGAGATCGTCGGCGCTGCCCGCCATCAGGCCGAGCGTATCGAGCGACCAGGAGAACGGCTTGACGCCGACGGTCGGCAGCAGAGCGTAGGAAGGCTTGATCGCCGCTGCGCCGCAATAGGCCGCGGGGCGGATCACCGAGCCGCCGGTCTGCGTGCCGATGGCCAGCGGGACCATGCCGGCCGCGACGGCTGCCGCCGAGCCGGCCGAGGAGCCGCCCGGGCTCGCGCTCGGATCATGCGGGTTGCGGGTCGGCGCCGGGTCGAGGAAGGCGAAGGCGGTGCTCTGCGTCTTGCCCGCGACGGTCGCGCCCGCCGCCTTCAGCGCCATGACGATCGCCGCATCGGCGCGCGGCTGCCAGCCTTCATAGATCGTCGAGCCCATGCCGGTCGGCAATTCGGCCGTGTCGATGATGTCCTTGACGCCGCAGGCGATGCCGGCGAGCGGGCCGGCGCCCGGCTTCAGCGCGTCGGGGCGGCTGGCGAAGGCGTGCAACTCGCCGTCGCGCGCCGCGATTCGCTGCTCGCTTTCAGCCAGGGCGGCCTGGGCCGTGATCTCGCCATTGGCGACGCGGCGGGCAATCTCGCGAACCGAAAGCATGGAAGCGTTCCTGTGGCATGGCGGCCGCAGGATCGGGCCGGACGGGGCCATGCTGGCATGAAGCCGCCGCCCTGCGGTAGCCGGCCGATCGCGACCGCAGGGCGGCGCCGGCGCATGCCTGTCGCAGCGCCAGCGGCCGCTGGATGGCGGCGCTCAGGCAGAAGCCTTCAATAGCTCGCCCGCCCGCCCGACAGATCGAAGATGCCGCCGGTCGAGAAGGAGCATTCGTCGGAGGAAAGCCAGAGCACCATGCGGGCGACCTCCTCGACCTCGACGAAGCGCCCCATCGGGATGCGCGAGAGGATCTCGGCCCGGCGCTCGGCCGAGATCTCCTTGGCCATCGCCGTCTCGGCGGCCGAGGGCGTCACCGCCGTGACCATGATGCCGTCCGTCGCGGCGTCGCGGGCAACGCTCTTGGTCAGCGCGATCATCCCGGCCTTGGAGGCGGAATAGGCGCCGGCCATGGCCATGCCCTCCTTGCCCTGGATCGAGGCGATGTTGACGACATGGCCGCGCAGGGGGTGGCCGCCGGCACTCGAAGCCCGCGGCGGCTGCCGGCGCATCAAGCCGACCACCGAGCGCATCACCAGATAGGCGCCGAACAGGTTGACCTGGAGCACGCGCTGGAAATTGTCGGGCGAGGTTTCCCAGATTGGCTTCACCTCGCCGAGCACGCCGGCATTGTTGACCAGGATGTCGATGCGGCCATGGCTGGCGAAAGCCGCCTGCGCCGCCTCCTCGACCGCGCCCGCCACCCGGATGTCGAGCTGCCGGCGGCCGACGCGCCGGCCGAGATCGACCACGGCTTCGGTCAGCGCCGTACCATCCTGGTCCCAGAGCTCGACGCTGGCGCCGGCCGCGAGCAGCGCCCGGGCAATGCCGCGGCCAAGCCCGCCGGCGCCGCCGGTGACGATGGCGAAGCGGCCGGAGAGATCGTAACGCGCGCTCATCAGCCGGCACTCCATTGCGTTCTGGTGCGGGTGATCTGGTGGCGATAGAAGCCGAGCGTGAACGGCCCCTCGCCGCCCAGCGCCGCCAGCCTGTCGCCGCCGAGCCCGGCCCTGGCAAGCGCGACGAAATCGGCCTCGTCGCCCCAGCCCTCCAGCAGCAGTACCCAGCGCGGCACCGCATTGGCGACGCCGCGCGCCTTCTGCTCGGCGGTGGCGACGCCGCTCGCCTCTGCATCCGCCGTCAGCAGGTGCACACCAGCGACGCCGGGCTTGGCCAGCAGGTCCGGGATGAGGCCGCGCAGCAGGGAGGCCTTGTGGCTGGCGGCCTGCTCGTCGGGAACATCGTAGCGCAAGGTCGCGATCATACCGCCCTGGGCCGGACCGGCGGTATGGGCGACGCGGCAGATCGAGCGCGCGACGGCGCGGAAATGCTGCACCGCCGACAAGGTCCAGGGCGTCGGAGCGTTGACGCGGGCGGCGTAGTCCTGGCCCTTCAGCACCTCGACGGTCTGCGCCTCGTAGAGGTTGAAGAATTCGAGATCGGCCTCGATCGCGACATAGCGCCGGCCGCGCAGGAAGCCGGGAATGCCGACCCGCTCCGGCATGTGCTCCTGCCCATGCCAGGCATAGAAATCCGCCCTGCCCTCCGGCGCGATGTCGTGCCAGATCGCAACCGCCCCCTCACCCGCCAGGCTCATCGTTCCTCCGTCAGGCTCGTGCGAGGCGCGTTGACTCGGCCTCGAGCGACCTCTATACGAAAATCAAATCCAAATTGGAAATCATTTCCAATTATAACGCATGAGGGGACGGAACGAGTGACGATCGCGGCAGTCGAGCGCGCATTGAAGATGCTGGAAGCGCTGGCGGGCGAGCCCGAAGGCGCCGATCTCAGCCTGCTCGCCGAACGCCTCGACCTGCCGGTCAGCGCGACCCACCGGCTGCTGGCGACCTTGGCCGAGCGCGGGCTCGTAGCGCAGGATGCGAGCTCCGGCGCCTATGGCCTGACGCTGAAGCTGGCGCAGCTCGCCTTCCGCAATCTCGATCTGCGCGGCCTGCCCGATGCCGGCCAGATCGTGCTCGATGAACTGGCGCGTACGACCCGCGAATATTGCCGCCTCGCCGTGGTCGAGGGCGAGAACCTGGTCTGGATCGCCCGGGCCCAGGGCGCGACGGCCGGCCTGCGCTACGAGCCGCCGATGGGCACCGAGATCGTCCTGCACGCCACCGCGACCGGCAAGGCCTGGCTCGCCAGCCTGCCCGAGGCCGAGGCGCTGCGCATCGTCTGCGCCCGCGGCTTCAAGGCCGAAGGGCGTACCGGGCCGAATGCGCTCGGCGACGTCGATGCGCTGCGTGCCCATCTCGACGAGACCCGCCGGCGCGGCTTCGCGCTCGCCGTCGAGGAGGGTGAGATCGGCACGGTCGCGATGGCGGCGACCTTCCGCGCCAGCCCGGAAGCCGAGGCCGACGTCGCCGGCACGCTGAGCGTCGCCGGCCCGCTGCAGCGCATGCAGGAGGCGCGGCGCGAGGAGATCGCCGAGGCCCTGCAGCATGCCGCGCAGGCGATGGCCGAGATCTGGCCGCTGCGACGCCGGCAGATCGCGCCGGCAGGCGAGCAGGCGCCGCGCCTGCGCGCCGCGGCGCCGGCCGCGAGGGCTTCGGCATGAGCCAGGATAGCGCCAGCACCCATCCCGCTCCGGCGGCGCTCGGCAGCGGCCAGACGCGCGCCTGGATCTCGGCCATCGCCTGGCCGCTCGCCAGCTTCGCCCTGCTGCTGCTCGCCTGGCAGTGGTTCGTGCCGATGGCCGGCATCCCGGAATACATCCTCCCGGTTCCGAGCGCCTTCTTCGAGCGGCTCTGGATCGACCGGGCGCTGATCTTCCAGCACACGCTGGTGACGGCCAACGAGATCGTGCTCGGCTTCCTGATGGCCGCGGTGATCTCGATCCCGCTCGGCTATGTCATCGTCTCGGTGAAGCTGCTCGAGAAGGCGATCTACCCGGTCATCGTCTTCTTCCAGCTCGTGCCGAAGATCGCGATCGCTCCGCTCTTCGTGGTCTGGTTCGGCTTCGGCCTGTTCCCGAAGGTGCTGCTGACCTTCCTGCTCTGCTTCTTCCCGACGCTGGTCGCCAGCATGACCGGCTTTAGGGCGCTCGACGAGCGCGTGCTCTATCTCACCCGCTCAATGGGCGCCTCGGCCTGGCAGACCTTCCGCTATGTCCGGGTGCCGGCGGCGCTGGCCTATATCTTCTCGGGGCTGAAGGTCTCGGCGGTGTTCGCCGCAACCGGCGCGATCGTCGGCGAGTTCGTCGGCGCCAATGCGGGGCTCGGCTACCTCTTGCTGCGTGGCACCAGCTTCCTCGACATGCCGCTGATCTTCGCCTGCCTGGTGGCGCTCAGCTTCGTCGGCATCCTGTTCAGCTATCTCGTCGACGGGCTCGAGGTGCTGCTGATGCCATGGCAGCGCAAGAGTTGAAGACCGCTAATTCGACCATCAATCCGGGCAAACCGGAACCACAGGGAGGACAGGACCATGCTGAGAAGGACATTGCTCACCGCCGCCGCCATGCTGGCACTCGGCGCGACCGGCGCGCTCGCCCAGGCCGGCGGCAAGCCGATGAAGATCACGCTGAACTTCCTCGCCGCCGCCCCCAATGCCGGCTTCATGCTGGCCAAGCAGATGGGGCTCTATGAGAAGGCCGGGATCAACCTGACCATCGAGGAGGGCAAGGGTTCCGGCACCACGGCGCAGATGGTCGCCACCGGCCAGACCGATGTCGGCTTCGCCGATGCGCCGGCCGCCATGCAGCTGCGCACCAAGGGCGCGCCGGTGAAGATCATCGCGCCGGTGCTGCAGACCAATGGCTTCGCCATCATCTCGCTCGAGGAGAGCGGCATCGCCTCGCCAAAGGACCTGGTCGGCAAGAAGCTCGCGGTCCAGCCCGGCACGGCGCAGACCATTCTGCTCGACGCCATCCTCGCCTCCAACCAGATCGACAAGACGAAGGTCGACATCATCAACATCGACCCCGGCGCCTTCGTCGGCGCGCTGCTCGAGAAGAAGGTCGACGCCATTCTCGGCGGCGCCGACTTCCATTCGATCCAGATCCGCGAGCGCGGCTTCAAGGTCCGCGACCTGTTCTATCGCGACATCGGGGTGCCGACGGTCGGCCTGTCGATCATCGCCCGCGACGACAAGATCAAGGCCGATGCCGAGCTCTACAAGAAGTTCGTCGAGGCGAGCCTCCAGGGCTGGGACGCCGCCCGCAAGAATCCCGAGGCCGCCGCCGACGCCGTCATCGCGCAGTTCCCCTCGGTGAAGAAGGCGCAGGTGATGGGGCAGTTCGAGGTCGTCAACAAGCTGCTCTGCGCGCCGGGCGCGACCTCGCTCGGCAAGGTGCCGGAGAAGAACTGGAATGTGAGCTTCGAGCTGCTGACGCAGTATCTCGGCCTGCCCAAGGACAAGCCGATCACCGACTATTACACGACCGAGCTGCTGCCGGCCGCGGCGCCGGCCTGCCCGTAGTCGACGACCACCCCTGAACGGTCATCCCGGCCGGAGCGCAGCGCAGGGCCGGGATCCATGCCTGAACCGTTCCGGCATGGGCCCCGGGTCTCCCTGCGGTCGCCCGGGACGACCGCGAGATTGGACGAGAAAAGCATGACCGCCTCCGCCGCCTCGATCGAAGGACGTGGCATCGTCAAGAGCTTCGGCGGCTTCACCGCCGTCGACGGGCTGACACTCGACATCAGGAGCGGCGAATTCGTCAGCCTGATCGGTCCCTCCGGCTGCGGCAAGAGCACCTTCATGCTGATGGCCGCCGGGCTGATCCCGACCAGCGGCGGGGAACTGCTGGTCAACGGCAGGGAACTGACCGAGCCGCTGACCGATATCGGCATCGTCTTCCAGGACCACCTGCTGCTGGAATTCCGCACGGCGCTGGAAAACGTCATGCTCCAGGCCGAGATTCGCGGCCTGCCGCTCGGCCCGGCAAAGGAACGGGCGCTCGAGCTCTTCGCCAAGCTCGGCATCAGCCATGCGGTCGACCGCTATCCGAAGCAGCTTTCCGGCGGCATGCGCCAGCGCGTCTCGATCGCCCGGGCGCTGATCCACGACCCCTCCGTGCTGATGATGGACGAGCCCTTCGGCGCGCTCGACGCGATCACGCGCACGCAGATCCGGCACGATCTCGAAATGCTCTGGCTCGAGACAGGCAAAACCGTCGTCTTCATCACCCATTCGATCGACGAGGCGATCGGCCTGTCGGACAGGGTGCTGGTGATGTCGCCGACGCCGGGGCGGATCGTCGACGAGATCAGGATCGAGCTGCCGCGGCCACGCCCGGCCCATCTCGGCGACTATCCGAGCTTCAACACCTATGCCGACCGCATCCACGACGCCTTCCGGCGGTTTGGGGTGATCAAGTATTGAGGCGGCGCGGCGGCCCGGAACGCTTCCCGTCATTGCGAGGAGGCGTCAGCCGACGAAGCAATCCAGGGCCGCCGGGCGAGCGCTTTCTGGCCCTCTGGATTGCTTCGCTTCGCTCGCAAGAACGGGTACCGTCGTGTTCATGGGTTCCAGGCCCATCGCTGCGCGATGTCCCGGAATGACGGCGCGGTACCCCGTCGACGCAGCATTGTTCAGCTGACGACCGGCAGAACCTCGACATCGTAGCCATGCGCGATAGTCCGGCCGAGCTTGCGGTCGTGCAGCTCCATCTCGAAGCGGCTCGCCGGGCGGATGCCGCCGATCGCGCCGAGCGTGCCGCAGAACATCGCCGAACCCGGCGGCAGGCCGCCGCCCGGCCTGCGCGCCATCAGGTCGGCGGGCGTGCGCAGGCTCGCGAGCCGGCCTTCCTGATAGAGCTCGCGCTTGCCGTCGATCACGGCGAAAGCGCGCATCTCGATCTCGTCCCAATGGCCCTCGACCTCGGCGAGCTTCCAGAGCGCGCCGGCGATCGGCTTGCCGCAGAGCTGCTTCGACAGCGCGATGCCGAAGGTCTCGGCCTTGCGGTCG
>NZ_JAKFED010000123.1:0-4325 GCF_036675845.1 Allobosea sp.
GCCCCGCTGAAGGTGATCAATGTCGACACCGACATGATCATCCCCAAGCAGTATCTGAAGACGATCAAGCGCACCGGCCTCGGCACCGCGCTGTTCTCGGAGATGCGCTACAAGGAGGACGGTTCGGAGAACCCGGACTTCGTCCTCAACCAGCCGGCCTACCGCAAGTCGGAGATCCTCGTCGCCGGCGACAATTTCGGCTGCGGCTCCTCGCGCGAGCATGCGCCCTGGGCCCTGCTCGACTTCGGCATCCGCTGCGTGATCTCCACCAGCTTCGCCGACATCTTCTACAACAACTGCTTCAAGAACGGCATCCTGCCGATCAAGGTCTCGCAGGAGGATCTCGACAAGCTGTTCGACGATGCCGAGCGCGGCTCCAACGCGACGCTGACCATCGACCTCGAGAACCAGACCATCAAGGGCCCCGACGGCGGCACGGTGACCTTCGAGATCGACCCGTTCCGCAAGCACTGCCTGCTCAACGGCCTCGACGATATCGGCCTGACCATGGCGAAGGCCCCGAAGATCGAGGCCTATGAGGAAAAGCTGAAGACCCGCGCCTGGGCCTGAGCTCGAACGAAAAGGACCGCCGCCCCTTGCGGAGCGGTGGCCCTCCCGATGGTCAGGCAGCGATGCAGCCCCTACATCGCCGGTAGCGCTGCGACGTCGCGCACCGGCGCATTCAGCCCGCTGACCTTGCCGACCATCGAGGCCTTCCCGGTGGCGAGGTCGACCTTGTGCAAAGCACCGTCGGCCAGCAGCCAGCCGGTATTCGAACCATCCGCTCCGGTCTCGATGTCGAAGGCGACGGACTTGGCGCTGACGCCGAGCTTGCCGATGGCGCCAAGCACGCCGTCATTCGGCGGCGCCTGCTTCAAGAGCCCGCCGATCTTGCCGTCGATGTCGTAGAGCGCCGTCTCCTTGGTGCCCTTCACCGAGTTGCTGTAGGCGGCGGCGACCACCATCGGCGCCTCGCCCTTGTGCATGTCGGTCTCGGCGAATTTCAGCTTGCCGTCGACCGTGGTCTTGCCGTCATCGACATTGACCCGGAGATTCGTGCCATCCGAGCCGATCACCCGCAGCCGGTCGGCCGCCGGGTTGAAGTCGACCGTCGCCATGGCGCTGGCGGCGAGCACCGTGTCCATCTTCGACTTCATCGTCGCCTTGCCGGCGGCGTCGATGCTGTAGATCGTGCCGTCCGTGGCGAGCGCATAGAGCATGCCGTCGGCCGGGCGCACGTCGATGCCGGCGATCTTGCCGTTGATGCCGGTGACCTTCATCGACTTGCCGGCCTTCTGCGTCGCGGTGTCGATCATGGTCAGCGTGTTGTCGCCGGACAGCGCGGCGAGCATGGCAGCCTGCGCCGCCAGCGGGACGATGGCCGCCGCAAGCACGGTCGAGGCGAGAAGCAGGGTTCGGGAATGGCGCATGGGGTTTCCTCCGGTTCGCGTCGCGTTTGAAAGCCTGGACAAAGCCGCCTGGAACGCGGCCGTCATGGGGGTTAGCCGCGGCACCGCCGGCCGGATGCGCCGGAAAAAATAAAAAGAAGCGCTGCATCCGCGACCGGGGAAGCCGTGTAGACTTGCACTGGCGCGCGCTTCGCGACGCGCGCGCCAGTTGAGGAGACGAGGATGGCGACGGGCGCCGCGCCGCCGCGAGGCATGGGCGAGATCGAGCAGGCGCTGCTGGCCTGCGCCTCCGGCGATAAATCGGCGCTGCGGCGCATCTACGATGCCGAGTCGCCGCGTATGCTCGGCGTGGCGCAGCGTCTGCTGAAGCGCCGGGCCCTGGCGGAGGAAGCGGTGCAGGACGCCTTCGTACTGATCTGGCGCCATGCCGCCCGCTTCGACCCCGAGCGCGGCAGCGGCCTGACCTGGATCTACGCGATCCTGCGCAACCGTTCGCTCTCGATCCTGCGCGACGAGAGACGGACGGAGACCAGCGACACGCCCATCGCCGAGGAGATGGCGAGCGAAGAGGACGATCCCGAGACCGTGATGTCGAAGCTGTCGGATGCCAGCGCGCTGCGCGCCTGCCTGGAGACACTGCCGCCGCAGCGGCGCAGCCTCGTGCTGCTCGCCTTCGTCCAGGGGCTGACCCATGGCGAGATCGCCGGCCGCCTCAAAATGCCGATGGGCACGGTAAAATCCTGGATCCGGCGCTCGCTGATCTCGCTCAAGGAGTGCCTCGGATGAGCCCCTCCGCCGACACTGCCCTGCCCCCGCCCGAGCGCGATGCGCTCGCCGGCGAATATGTCCTCGGCCTGATCGAAGGGACGGAGCTTGCCGCCGCCGAGCACCGCCATGAGCGCGACCGCGACTTCGCCGCTTCGGTGGAGGCCTGGCGCGGCCATCTCGCGGCGATCGACGCCACGGCGACGCCGGTCACCCCTCCTGCCGATCTCTGGAGCCGGATCGAGGCCGGCGTCGCCGGCGTCGTGGCCTCGGCCGCCGCCGCTCCGGCTGCCATGTCGCGAGCCGCGCCAGCCGTGCGCAGCCGCTTCTCCGATTGGTGGGACAGCCTGTTCGTCTGGCGCGGCGCAGCCTTTGCCGGGGCACTGGCGAGCCTGCTGCTCGCCATCGGCCTTTTCGGCGCGCTCGACCGCGCCAAGCGCCAGCCGGTGATGGTCGCGGTGCTGCTGACCGACGCCAGCGTCGCCGCGGCGGTGGTCCACACCTTCGCCGACGGCCGGGTCGAGATGCTGCCGCTGCAGTCGATCAATGTGCCGGAAGGCAAGGCGCTGGAGATCTGGACGCTCTGGGACCGCGCCGTCGGCCCGCGCTCGGTCGGCCTGATCGACAGCGCCCGCACGACGCCCTTGCGCCTCGACAACCTGCCGCTCGGCAAGGACCAGCTCTTCGAGATCACGCTGGAGCCGGCCACCGGCTCGCCGACCGGCCGGCCGACCGGCCCGATCATCGCCAAGGGCACGACCTCGCAGAGGCTGTAGGGCGAGCGGCAGCGGCGCCCCCGTCGGGTCGCCGCCGAATCGTCACTGCACGTCGGCGAAGGCATCCTTCAGGCGCTCGACGGCCTCGGCCACGACCGAGCGCGGGGTCGCGAGGTTGAAGCGCAGGAAGCTGCTGCCGCCGGTGCCGAAGCTCGCGCCATGGTTCGCGGCGATCCTCGCCTGCTTCTCGACCCGCGCGATGAACTCCGCTGCCTCCATTCCGGTCCCGGAAAAGTCGACCCAGCCGAGATAGGTCGCCTCCAGCGCCATCGAACGCACGCCGGGAATGCTGCCGACCCCGGCGTCGAAGAGCCGGCGGTTGCCGTCGAGATACTTGACCAGCGCATCGACCCAGGCCGCGCCCTCGGGGCTGTAGGCGGCGGTCGCCATCGCCATGCCGAAGGCGTTCGGCGAGATGCCCATGGCGTTCATCCGCGCCCGGAACGGGGCGCGCAGCGCCTCGTCGGGAACGATGACGTTGCCGACATGGCAGCCGGCGATGTTGAAGGTCTTGGTCGTCGCGGTCATCATCACCAGCCGATCCAGGATCTCCGGCGCGGCCACCGCCATGGCCAGGTGCTTGTGCCCCGGCATGACGAGATCGTGGTGGATCTCGTCCGAAACCAGGATCAGGTCGTGGCGCCGGCAGAAGTCCGCGATCTCCCTGAGTTCGCCCTGCGTCCAGACCCGCCCGCCGGGATTATGCGGCGAGCACAGGATCAGCATCCGCTCCGAGCCGGTCATCAGCGCATCCCAGCCGGCGATGTCGAGGACATAGCGGCCATCCTCGTTCGCCAGCGGGCATTCGACGAGGCGCCGGCCTGCGGCCCGGATGATCCGGGCGAAGGCGTGGTAGACCGGCGTCATCACGAGGACGCCGTCGCCCGGCTTCGTATAGGCGTCGACGCACATCGCCGTGCCGTTCACCAGCCCATGCGTGGTGAAGATCGCCTGCGGCTCGACTTCCCAGCTATGGCGGTTCTTCATCCACCAGCGGATCGCGTCGCTGCTCGCCTGCTCGCTGCCGAAATAGCCGTAGACGCCATGCGCCGCCATCGCCTCGACCGCTGCCTGCACGCAAGGAGGTGGCCGGAAATCCATGTCCGCCACCCACATGGCGATGCCGTCGGAAGCCGGCACCCCGTAGGTGGCCTCCATCTTGTCCCATTTCGCGCAGTTGCTGCCGCGGCGGTCGATCCGCAGGTCAAAATTTGAAGTTGCGATCATCTCGGTTCCCGATGCATCGCCGGTCAGGCCGACACGATCGCATACCAAGAAAGTTCTTCTACGACAGCATCACCCCGTGCAATTCCAATCTACCGTGGCGGTCTGGCGCGGGATCGATCAGGCTTTAGAGTCTGCTGTTTTCACACGG
>NZ_JAKFED010000158.1:0-4309 GCF_036675845.1 Allobosea sp.
CGATCCGCCGGGCCGGTGCGCCGGTCGTCGCCTTCTCGGATGGGATCGCCGAGGCCGACAAGGCGATCAAGGGCTTTCTTTATCCCAACATGTACCGGCATCCACGCATCGGCCTCATCCGGCAGCAGGCGGCCGACGTGGTGCGCGATCTGTTCGGCCGCTTCAACGCCACCCCGGACGCCATGCCGGGCGAATGGGCAGCCGGCTGGGCAGGGCTCGACGAGGGGCGCCGGGCGCGCCGCATCGCCGACTACATCGCCGGGATGACCGACTCCTACGCGCTCGACGAGCACCGGCGCCTGTTTGACGTCACCCCGGCGCTGCGATAGGCGCGGCGGCCGTCAGGTTCTACGCTGCTTTGACCGTCAGCTTCAGGCCCAGCGCGGCGAGCGCCTTGAACAGCGTATCGACCGTCGGATTGCCGCCGCGAATGAACGCCTTGTAAACGGTCTCGCGGCTGAGGCCGGTTTCCGCGGCGAAGGCGGAGGCGCCCTGCGCGCGCGCGACATTGCCTATCGCTTCGATGAGATAGGCAGAATCACCCTCTTCGAGCACGGCCTCGATATAGGCGGCGCGGTCCTCGGGCGTGCCGAGGTGATCGAGCACGTCGAACTTGGTGGTTTCGAGGGCCATTTCAGACCTCCTTCGCCAATTGCTTCGCCTTCGCGACATCCATGCGCTGCGTGCTCTTGTCGCCACCGCAGAGAAGGATGACGATCGTTGCGCCCCGCACCGTGAAATACACCCGGTAGCCGGGCCCATAGCTGATCCGCATCTCGCTCACGCTTTCGCCGACCGCCTTGTGGTCGCCGAAGTTCCCGCTTTGCATGCGCTCGATCCGAACGATGATCCGAGCCCTGGCCTGGCGGTCGCGCAACTCGGCCAGCCAGCTGGCGAAGGCGTCCGTTTTGCGGATTTCGACCATTACGGCGATGCTAGGCAGGCAAGATCGAATGTCAACTAAGATACACAGTCACTGCGGGCCTCGCCTTCAGGCCAGGGCGGCTTGAGCGATGTCTCGCTCGGCCGCGGCCGGCTTTCGCCCGGTCCCGCCGCTCCCATCGTCGCCGATCGGGCCGCCGGCCGTGGTTTCCCAATCGGTTTCCTCGTGGTAGGCCCCCGGGCTGTCCCTCAATTTCCCCGTTTGGCCGCTATGAACCTGTTCGAGACTTTCGCCACGCGCCTCGCCGCCACCCTGACCGGGATGGCCGAGAGCGGCCGCATTCCGGCCGGCCTGTCGCTCGCGCGCGTCGTGGTCGAGCCGACGCGCGATCCCGCCCATGGCGACCTTGCGACCAATGCCGCGATGGTGCTGGCCAAGGAGGCCGGAATGGCGCCGCGGGCGCTGGCCGAGCTGATCGTCGCCGAGATCGGCAAGGACGCCGATGTCCTGAAGGCCGAGATCGCCGGCCCAGGCTTCATCAACATCACGCTGCAACCGGCTGTGTTCACGGCGGTTCTGAAATCGGCCGTGCTGGCCGGCACCGAGCATGGCCGCGGCCGGGCGAAGCCTGCGCCGAAGATCAATGTCGAATACGTCTCGGCCAACCCGACCGGGCCGATGCATGTCGGTCACGGCCGCGGCGCGGTCTTCGGCGATGCGCTGGCGAGCCTGCTCGCCTTCGCCGGGCACGACGTCACCCGCGAATACTACATCAACGATGCCGGCGCGCAGGTCGACGTCCTCGCCCGCTCGGCCTTCCTGCGCTATCGCGAGGCGCTGGGCGAGGAGATCGGCCCGATCCCCGAAGGGCTCTATCCGGGCGACTATCTCGTCTCGGTCGGCCAGGCGCTGGCGCAGGCCCATGGCGATGGCCTGCGCGACAAGGCCGAAAAGGACTGGCTGCCGCTGGTGCGCGGGGCGGCGATCGACGGGATGATGGCGATGATCCGCGACGATCTCGCCGCGCTCGGGGTCGTCCACGACGTCTTCTTCTCGGAGCGGTCGCTGCAGGGGCGCAACGGCAACACCGACGCCGTATACCGGACGATCGAGGATCTGCGCTCTCGCGACCTGATCTATGAGGGCAGGCTGCCGCCGCCCAAGGGCCAGAAGGACGAGGACTGGGAGGATCGCGAGCAGACGCTGTTCCGCGCCACCAAGTTCGGCGACGACGTCGACCGGCCGCTGCTGAAGTCGGACGGCAGCTACACCTATTTCGCCAACGACATCGCCTATCACCGCTCGAAATTCACGCGCGGCTTTACCGAGATGATCGACGTCTGGGGCGCCGACCATGGCGGCTATGTCAAGCGCATGCAGGCGGCCGTGAAGGCGGTTACGGCGGGCGAGGGCGCGCTCGACGTCAAGCTCTGCCAGCTGGTCAGGCTGCTGCGCAATGGCGAGCAGGTCCGCATGTCGAAGCGCTCGGGCGATTTCGTCACCTTGCGCGAGGTCATCGACGAGGTCGGCCGCGACGCGGTGCGCTTCATGATGATCTTCCGCAAGAACGACGCGACGCTCGACTTCGACCTCGCCAAGGTGGTCGAGCAGTCGAAGGACAACCCGGTCTTCTACCTCCAGTATGCGCATGCGCGCTGCGCCTCGATCTTCCGGCAGGCCAAGGAGGCCTTCCCGGGCCTCGACCTTTCGCCGCAAGCCCTTGCCGAGGCCGATCTTGCGCTGCTGACCGACGAATCCGAGATCGGCATCGTCAAGATGATCGCCGCCTATCCCAGGATGATCGATGCCGCGGCTGCGTCACACGAGCCTCATCGTGTCGCCTTTTTCGTCCACGAGTTGGCGAGCGCTTTCCATTCGCTGTGGAACAAGGGCAAAGACTCGCCGCAATTACGGTTCGTTAATCAAACTGACCGAAAGTCGACCACAGCAAGATTGGCGTTCGTGCATGCGGTGCGCAGCGTCCTTGCTTCCGGTCTGGCGGTCGTCGGGGTGACGGCGCCGGAAGAGATGCGCTGACGGGACTGGACCCCGTCGTCTCGGACGCCCTGCGGATCAGGAGATCCGGCCAGCGTCCGCCGGGACCGATGCGGGAGCGGGATTGGCCGGGCGTGCCGAAAGGCAGGCCGGCCGGGCTTTCGTCAGATTGACCGCGCGCGGCTGCCGTTCTTTGATAGTGTGGCGGCGCGCTGGAATGGATCATGTCATGAGCGAGCCAGCTAGAAACCGTTTCGCCCTCGATCTCGACGATCTCGAGCGTCAGCTCCGCGGCGCCGCCCAGCCGCAGAAGCCCGGCTCGACGGTCGATCCGCTGATGGAGCTGACCCGGCTCGTCGGCCAGGACGATCCGCTCAAGGACCTGTTCAACGGCCGCGGCGCGGCTCCGGCCCGGCCTGCCGCCGAGGCGCCGGCGCAATGGCCCGCAGCCCGCGTCGAACCCAGCTTCCGGCCGAGCCCGGCGAACCCGGCGCCTGTCGAGGCGTCGCCGCCGCCGGCCGAGATGCTGGGGGCGCTCGACGAGTTCGAGGCGCTGCTGCGCCGGACCGAGCCGGTCAGGCCGCCGGCCGCGCCCACGGCTCCCGTGCAGGCGCGCCGTCAGGAGATGGCGCATCCGGAATTCGACGAGGCGCCGGTCGATCCCCACGCCTATGCGGCGCAGGTCGAGGCCGGCCCGCACGCCTATGTTCCCGAGCCGCCGCGCGACCTCGACGAGGCGACCGGGCGGGACTACCCGGCCGATTATGACCATTCCCTGCCGGAGGAGTATCCGGAGCCGCCGCCGGCCGGGGACGAGGAGCGCGCCTATGAGCAGCCGCGCTCGCGCAAGGGCCTCTGGGCCGCGGCCGCACTGATCGCCGTCACGGTCGCCGGCGTCGGCGTCGCGATGATCTTCCGCAGCTCCGGTCCGACCACAGGGGCCGACGGCCAGCCGCCGGTGATCAGCGCCGACAATGCGCCGGTCAAGGTCGCGCCCGTCAATCCGGGCGGCGCCGAGATTCCGAACCAGAACAAGCAGATCTATGAGCGCTCCGGCGAGACGCCTGCGGCGGAGACCAAGGTGGTCAACCGCGAGGAACAGCCGGTCGACGTGAAACAGGCGACGCGCTCGATGGCGCCGCGCGCCGCGCCGGCCGATATCGCCGCTGCGCTTGCCGCCGGCGAGCCCGGCCTGATCGCGGTTCCGCCGGTGCCGGGTCTCGGCGAGCCGCGCAAGGTCCGCACTGTCGCGATCCGGCCCGACGGCACGCCGGTTCCTGCCGCAGGCGAAGGCGAGGTCGCATCGGCGCAGCAGGGGATCGTCACCGGCTCGGCCCCGGCCGCCCGCCCGGTTCCGCCCAGCCGACCGGCCGCGACGCCGGCCGCCGAGCCGGCCAAGGTGCAGGACCGCGCCGCCGCTCCGACGACGCC
>NZ_JAKFED010000155.1:0-79921 GCF_036675845.1 Allobosea sp.
GCGCCGAGTGCGAACAGCACCTGCAGCATGTCCCAGAGCGGGAGGTCGGCGTTCTCCGAGCCCCCGCCAGTGATCGCGAGGACGAACTTCTCGGTATCCCGGGCGGAGAAACGGCGCGAAGAGGCAATCGTGCCGATCTCCGCGACCCTTGCCGGGTCGATGCCCCAATCCATTTGACTATCGCCCGCATCCAGCACCGGGCGCGATCGCGAGAAGCGGAAACCCAGCCCTTCCGCCTGCGCCGTCCACAATGCAAATTTCTGCCATAATTAAAATATCAAGCCACCCGGCCCCTGTCGACCGGGTGGCGTTCTTGTATAGCTGGACCGGGATTAATGGTTACCCGGCAGCCTTTTGTGTCAAATCGTCAGCGGGTCGCGACCTTGCTGACGATGAGGCGGTTGCCGGAGAAGGTGATCTGCCCGTTGAGGCCGACCAGTTCCATCATCAGACGGAAATTGCGGGTCAGGCGGGCGGAGTCCGACGAGGTGCTGTAGAAGAAGTCGGCCGAGTTGCCGGTCATCCGCACGGTGCGGTGGCTGCGATAGCAACCCCAGCGCACGAACTCGCTCTCGATCCGGTCGACCTCGGAGGTGGTGAACTCACGCAGCTGGATCTCGAAATCGGTCGGCAGGTTGGCGCAGCCATCGCCCTGGGCGACCGCGATGCCACCACCGACGCCGCCGTCCTTGCCCACGCTGGCGCCGACTCCGGGCTGGCGGGCGAAGCCTTCGAGCTTCTGGGCGATGGCCGCGCCGAGATCGGTGGCCAGCACGCGCGAATGGGTGCCGACTGTCTCGAGCAGGCACTCGGCACCGCAGGGGTTCGGCAGGGCCGGCAGCTGGAAGCCGCCGACCTCGAAGGCCGCGATGAACTGGCCGCTGCGGACGTTCAGCACCCGCCCGGCGATGCGGATCTCCGGGAAGCGGATGTCGGCGGCGACCGAGCGGCGCGCCGAAGCGTAGATCTGGTAGACCACCATCGCATCGACGGGGGTCGAGACGGAGCGGGCGATCTCGATCAGCTCGGCGTCGCGGCGGCGGACGCGGCCGGTCGGCGTGATGCCGAGCGCCAGGCTGGTTTCGTCATAGACCTGGAAGCCGCGGGTGTTGAGATACTCCGAGAGCTGGAGCTGGACCCGGTTGAAGATGCGGTTGTTGCGCGGCACCGTATCGGGGTCGGCGTCGTCCGACATCACCAAGAGGTTGATGCGGGAGTTGGTGGACTGGGCGCTGGCGGCGGCTGCGAAGGAAAGCAGCAGCGCGAGGCCGAGCATGAGACGCTTGAAGAAGGCCATGGTGGTTACCCCTGGAGGCAGGCGGTTGAAGCGGAAAGGCGACCGGCGGATCAGCCGGTGATGGCGATGACTTCGACGCGGCGATTGACCGGCGAATAGGGGTTGCGCGGATTGCGCAGCATGTCGGGACCGAAGCCATGCGCCTGCAGGCGGTTGCCGTCGACCCCGCCATAGCCGGTGAGCCAGCTGCGGACGGAAGCGGCGCGGTCCCGCGACAGCTCGACATTGTAGTCGTAGTCTCCGTCCTGGCTGGTATGGCCGGCGATCAGGAAGGTCTGGTCGGCCAGGATCGGATCGCGCAGCGCCACCGAAAGGCGCAGCAGCGCCTGCTGCGCACCCGGACGCAACGCCGCGGAGTCGTTGTCGAAGAAGACGGTGACCTCGACGCGGCGGCTGAGATCGATCTCGATCTCCTGGACGACACCGCCGGAACGGGTGCGGACGCGGCGCGGCACCGGGGCGCTGCGCCTTGCGCCGGGGCGGCGGTCATGCGGGGCGAGCGAGCGCAGGATGCTGGTCGCGGCCTGGTCGGTCTGCGCCAGCGCCGGCACGGCAGCCAGCAAAGGCAGCGCCATGAACAGTCCGCCCAGTGTCCGGCGCGACATGTTCTGATGAAGCTCGACGTTTTCGTGGTGATTATCTGCGATCTTCACGATCGTATCCCCCTTGTTGTCTTGTCGCATAGTCATATTGCCTCGACAATGCGGCGGCCAGCCCTCAGCCGAGCGGACGCAGCAATGGCGTTGCCCGAGCCTTGCATGCGTCAGCCGCCTTTTCGCGAAGACCGAAACTTTTCTTGGTAACACTACGGAAGGTAGCGACGTCCGGGACCTGAAAGCCGCGATCTGCGAAAGCGGCCCAGAGCCGGCCAAGGGACAGGCAACGTGCTCGCACCCTCAACGAGGAGACCCGAAATGGGCTTCCAGAACGACATTGCCACCGTGATCGGCGCCCGGGTCGAAACCCGCCGGCGCCTCGCCGTCGCCGCCCTCGCCATCCTCGTCTCGGCCGGCGCCGCGCTGGCCCAGCCCGACCGCGACGGCGCCGCCGCCAACCCGATGCCGGCCATCGACGAGCCGGTCGCTTCCGGCATGCCGAAGATCGCGGAACGGCCGCAGTCGCTGCGCCTCGAATTCTCGGCGCGCACCGTCACCATCGGCGTAGTGCAGGCAGCCCGCGAGATCATGACGACGGGCGCCATCCCCTTCGCGCCAGGCAGCTGGGAGGTCACCTCCGAGGCGCAGCGCGCCATCGGCCGCCTGCGCAACGAATTCCGCGGCAACGTCCCCAAGGGCGCCGCCTTCGCCATCCTGGTCTCAGGGGGCGATGAGGTCGTCAACTATCGCCGGGCGCGCGGCCTGCGCACCGCCCTGATCGAGCAGCAGCTCGAGGACGCCGGCCGGATCGTGATCGCGGCGCGTGCAGCCGGCGAGGGGCAGAGCGCCGACAGCGGCAAGGCCCGCGTCGACCTCGTGCCTATCGACCCGGCGCGCTGCGGCGGCTGCGGCAACACGCCGTTCCGGACCATCGCGCTCGACACCGGCGTCTCCAAGCTGGTGCGCGCCACCGCCGAGGATGTCGTGGTCGCGGCCTCTCCGCAGAGCGGCGCCAACAAGGAGGCCGCCGAGGTCACCACTGCACCGCTGCCGGCGGCACGGCCGCGCCTGACCCAGAATCCGCCGGCGCCGGTGCCGGCTCCCCTGCCGGCTCCTGCGCCGCAGCGCGCCCGTGCGCCGCGCCTGGAAGCGCCGGCGCTCGCCGCCCCCGCCCCTGTCCAGCGCCCCGTCGCCCGCACCGCCATGGCCGAACGCGACGGCCATTATGCTCCCAGGCGGCGCGCCGCACGCAGCCAGGGCGGCTGCCCGCGCCCCGACATCATCATCGACGACTATTATCCCGGCGGACCGCTGGTCAGCTGCGACGGCGCCTATGGCCCGCGCCCGCGCTGGTGAAGTTTGCGGCGGCCGGCGGCCGCCGCGCCCTCCGGCTCAGGCCTCGACCGGGACCTGCTCCGCCGGCGCTTCCGAGAGATTGCGCTGGACCATGCCGAGATAGGCAAGGAAGCGCTCGCGGTCCTGCGCGGAGAAGCCTTCCGTGGCCTTCTCGACGACGCCGACCGCCAGCGGCAGGAGCTGCGGCTTCAACGCCCGGCCCTTCGGCGTCAGCCGGACATGCAGCTTGCGGCGGTCGACGGCGTTGCGCTCGCGCACGACGAGGCCGCTCTTCTCCATGCTGGCGATGGCGCTCAGCGTCGTCGGCTCCATCGTGCCGATCCGGCGCGAGAGCTCGCGCTGGGTCAGCCCGTCCTCCTGCCAGAGCACGCGCAGGAAGTACCACATGCCGAGGGTGACGCCATGCGGCTCGATCCGCTCCTGCAGGTAGCGCTGCGTAGCCCGGTGGGCCATGCGCAGCTGATAGCCGACGCTGGTCGAGAGCGGCAGCTCGGCGCCATCCTCCGCGCCGTCTTTCGGGTCGGCCATGCGCGAATCGTCCCCGCGCGCCACATTGCGCCGGCCAAGTATAGACCATGGCGCGGCGAGCGCACCCTGGCTGAGCGCCCCTCCGTAAAAGTTTGGGAGGTCAAGCGAGATAGTCTTGGACCGGGAGCCGCTGCCCTCGCTAGGCTTGGCGCAAGATCGGCCGCCATTGCCAAGAGCGCCATGAGGGGATGAAACGATGCCGCCGCTGCTGACGGCCACCGCCGCCACGCCGCTCCGGGCCCGCTTGCATGCGGGCGGCCGGCGGGCGCCGCGATGACCGGCGAAACGCAAGGAAACGGGACCGACATGACCGCCTCGACCGCCAGGCTGCGACTGGCCTCGAGCCAGACGCCGAACGACCTCGTCCTCGACGATGTCAGCATGCGCTTCCAGACGCGGGAGGGCACGATCACGGCGGTCGACCGGGTCTCGCTCTCGATCGAGCGCGGCGAGTTCGTCTCGATCATCGGCCCGTCCGGCTGCGGCAAGTCGACCCTGTTCAACATCCTAGGCGGTCTGGTCGGCGGCTATGACGGCACGGTCTCGGTCGCCGGCGAGACGGTCAGCGGGCCGCATCCGGCGATCGGCATGGTCTTCCAGGAGGAGTCGACCTTCCCCTGGCGCACGGTGATCGACAATGTCGCCTTTCCGCTGGAGGTGAAGGGCATCGCCAAGGCCGAGCGGCACGCGACCGCGCGCAAGTTCATCGACATGGTCGGGCTCGCCGGCTTCGAGCAGCGCTACCCTTCCGAGCTCTCGGGCGGCATGCGCCAGCGCGTCGCCATCGCCCGGACCCTGGTTTTCGAGCCGAAGATCCTGCTGATGGACGAGCCCTTCGCCTCGCTCGACGAGCAGACGCGGCTGCTGCTCGGCGACAAGGTGCTGAACATCCAGCAGGAACTGAAGCAGACCACCCTGCTGATCACCCACAACATCACCGAAGCCGTGCAGCTTTCCGACCGGGTGGTGATCATGACCTTCCGTCCGGGCAAGGTGAAACGCATCGTCGACATCCGGCTGCCGCGGCCGCGGCGCGGCGACGTCGTCGGCAGCGACGCCTTCGGCCGCTATGTCGCCGAGATCTGGAACGATTTGCGCGAGGAAGCCTCGCGCGGCATGGCCGAATCGGAAAAGGGGGCGCTCGGGCGCCAAGGGCGCTGACGCCGTGGCCCTCGCCCGCATCCCGCCCATTCTCGTCGGCCTCGCCACGCTCGGCCTCTTCCTCGGCCTGGTCGAGATCCTGCTGCGCCTGCAGATCCTGAACGCCTTCGTCATCCCGCTGCCCTCGGCCGTGTTCGGCAGCTTCGGGCGACTGTTCAGAGAGGAGGAGCTGGCGCGCCGACTGCTGCTGACCGGGGCGGAAGCGCTGACCGCCAGCCTGCTGGTCGCCATCGTCGGCATCGGGCTCGGCATGCTGCTCTATCGTTTCCGCATTCTGCGGCTGGCGACCGAGCCCTGGGTCGCGGCAGTGGCCGCGGCGCCGATCGTGCTCGCCTACCCGCTGTTCCTGGTGATCTTCGGACGCAGCGCCGCGACCATCGTCGCCATGGGCTTCGCCGCCGGCCTCGGACCGGTGATCCTGAAGACGCTGGAGGGGCTGAACGGAGTCAGGAAGAGCCTGATCAATGTCGGGCGCAGCTACAACCTGACGCCCGCGCAGCAATTCCGCATGATCCTGCTGCCGGCGGCGGTGCCGACCATCTTCGTCGGCGTGCGCCTCGGCCTGATCTTCGCCCTGATCAACCTGGTCGGCGTCGAGTTCCTGATCAATTTCGGCGGGCTCGGCCAGCTCATCAACGACCTCGCCGAGCGCTACGATCTGCCCGGCATGTTCGCGACCATCATCTTCGTGATCCTGGTCAGCGTCGTGATCTTCGCCGCACTGGAGCGGATGGAGCGCTGGCTCCGGCCGGCACAGTAGGCCGCGCCGGCACGGGCTTGTTGGCGCGGGTGGCAGGCAGCATAGTGCCGGCCGAACGGAAAGCGCGCAAACGACGCCCGGGAGGCCCAGATCAATCTTCGCCAACTCCGCTACTTCGTGAAAATCGCCGAGGTCGGCAACATCACGAGGGCGGCAGAACAGCTCAATGTCGCGCAGCCGGCGCTCGGCCTGCAGATTCGCCAGCTCGAACAGGACCTGAAGACGGAGCTGCTGCTCCGGCATTCGCGCGGCGTCGTGCTGACCGCCGCCGGCAAGCTCCTGCTCGAACGGGCGACGCGCATCCTGCAAGATGTCGAGGAGGCGCGCCGCGATATCTGCGCGCTCTCCGGCAGCGAGCAGGAAACGCTCGTCCTGGGCCTGACGCCGAGCATCATGCTGCAGATCGGCCCCGACCTCCTGGTCGACGCCAAGAACGACATCCCCACCGTCTCGCTCAGCCTGGTCGAGGAACTCAGCCATGTCCTCGTCCAGGCGCTGGAACGCGGCGAGGTCAACATCGCCTTCGCCTATGGCGTCGAGGACCGGCCCGGCATCGAGCGCAAGCCGATCCTCGAGGAAGAGCTGCTCTTCGTCACGGCGCCGGGCCCCGAGCCGGTGCCGGAGACGATCACGCTCGCCGAGGCGCTCGAGCATGACCTGGTCCAGGCCGGCGAGCGCGACATGGTGCAAAGGCTGCTGAAGCAGGCGGCCGAGCGCTTCGCGCTGCCGCTGCGCATCCTCTACGAGGCGCAGTCGATCCCGGCGATGCGCACGCTGGTGGTGCGCGGGGCGGCCGCCAGCATGATGCCCTACGGCACCGCGATCGAGGAACTGAAGGCCGGCAAGCTGATCGGCCGGCGCGTCGTCGACCTGCCGGTCAAGCGCACGCTCTATCTGGTGCGCGCCGCCGGCGGCCAGGCCTCGCGCCAGAACGAGGCGATGGAGCGCTTCCTCGGCTCGGTGACCGAGCATCTGCTCGAATCGCTCGGGCCGCTCGCCAGGCGCATCGGCTGATCTGGCGCAGCCCGCCTCACACCACCTGCGCCTCACACAACTTGATTGAACAATTGCGTCTCGCCGCGCTCGAGCCGGCCGAGATTGTCGAGCAGCATGTCGATGACATTGCCCTCATAGGCGCGCGTCTCGCCGGCGCTGTGCGGCGTCACCAGCGCGTTGGGCAGGCGCCAGAGCGGCGAATCCGCCGGCAGCGGCTCCTCGTGGACGCAGTCGATGCCGGCGCCGGCGATACGGCCGGCCGTCAGCGCCTCGATCAACGCGGCCTCGTCGACGACGCGGCCGCGCGCGACATTGATCAGGAAGGCGGAGGGCTTCATCGCCGAAAGCGCGGCGGCGCCGATCAGGCCCTCGGTTTCCGGCGTCAGCGGGCAGGTCAACGCGACGATGTCGGCCGCGGCCAGCACCGTGGCGATCTCGCCCGGCGGCACGATCCTGTCGATGCCGGGCTCGCTGCCGCCGCGGCGGCGCACGCCGATGACGCGCATGCCGAAGGCGGCGGCGAGGCCTGCGAGGCGCAGGCCGATGCGGCCGAGGCCGACCACGACCAGCGTCTTGCCGCCGAGTTCGTCCTCGCGCCGGGCCCGGTCGCCGATCATCGGCCGCCAGAAGGCTTTCGCCTGGTTGTCGCGGGCGAAATGGAGCTGGCGCGCCAGCGCCAGGATCAGCGACATGGCGTGCTCGGCAACGGCGCGCTCATTGCAGCCCTGGCCGCTGGCGAGGCGGATGCCGGCTCCGGCAAGGCGCTGCTTGTCGAACTGGTCGGTGCCGGCGCTGACCGACTGGATGAAGCGCAGCTTGCCGGCGAGGTCGAGCATCTCGTTGCGCCAGAGCCCGGAGACGACCAGCACATCGGCCTCATGCGCCCGCGCCTTCAACTCGTCGACGGTCCGGACCTCAAAGCTCGTCGCAGGGCCGCGCCGCGCCAGATACTCGTCCCGAAGCTGGTAGGCCGCATGGCCGAAGCCGATGGTCAGGGCGTTCTGCTTCGGCCAGGGCTGCATGTCTTCGTCTCCGGTCATTGCGTGGGCAGGGGGTGCCGCCACGTCGAATTCCTCAAAGCCGTCATTCCGGACAAGCGGCGAAGCCGCGCCGCTCCGGAATCCATCGTAGAGGACAGCGCCCTTCGATGGATTCCGGCGCTGCGCTTCGCTCCGGCCGGAATGACGGCGCGTAGGGGCGAGTTGCGGCGCGCCGCAATCGCTTCCTGCGTTCAAGCCAACTCTGGGAATGCAGCCTCGCTCGTCAAGCCCCGGCCGCGCAGCCCTGCCATATCGGACGCGTCTCCCAGTCAGCCAGCGGAAGTCTTTGTCGCTCCCCTCGGCCGGCGGCATGCTGGCCGAAATGGCGGGGCTCGCAAAGCTCGCCGGGAGGATGGTTTGTCGAAACTGCGCCTGTCCATCGCCATCGGCGACTATGACCGCAACCGCCCGCTGATCGACGGCGCCGTGCAGATCGACGGCGTCGATCCGGTGTTCATGACGCTGGCGCCGGAGGAGATATTCTTCCGCGCCTTCCGCCACGCCGAATTCGACGTCTGCGAGGCCTCGCTGTCGAGCTTCACGGTCAAGACCGCGCAGGGCACGAACCCCTATGTCGGCGTGCCGGCCTTCCTTTCGCGCGCCTTTCGCCATACCGGCATCTTCGTCCGCAAGGACCGCGGCATCGAAAAGCCGGAGGATCTTAAGGGCCGGCGCATCGGCTGTCCGGAATACCAGCTCACCGCCTGCGTCTGGATCCGCGACATGCTGGAGCAGGACTACGGCGTGAAGCCCTCCGACGTGACCTGGGTGCGCGGCGGCATCGAGCAGCCCGGCCGGGCCGAGAAGATCAAGGTCGAACTGCCGGCCGATATCCGGCTCGAACAGGCCCCGGCAGACCGCTCGCTCAACGCCATGCTGGCCGCAGGCGAGATCGACGGCTTCATCGGCCCGCGCTCGCCCTCCTGCTTCGACCAGGGCCATCCGCAGGTCGGCCGGCTCTTTGCCGACCCGACGGCGGCCGCAAGCGATTATTACCGCCGCACCGGCATCTTCCCGATCATGCATACCGTCGGCGTGCGCAAGACCATCGTCGAGGCGCAGCCCTGGCTGCCGGCGGCGCTGCTCAAGGCCTTCGAGCAGTCGAAGGCGATGGCCCTGGTCAAGCTCTCCGACACCTCGGCGACCAAGGTCACCCTGCCCTTCGTCGAGGAGCAGTTGCAGGCGGCGCGCGCGCTGCTCGGCCCGGACTTCTGGTCCTATGGCGTTGCGCCGAACCGGCAGGTGCTGGATGCTTTCCTCAAGGCCCATCACCGGCAGGGCCTGTCGCCGCGCCAGCTCGGCGTCGAGGAGCTGTTCCATCCCGCGACGCTGGAGGGGTTCAAGATCTGATTTCGCAAGCGGCGCCCGTGCCCGCGAAACCGCCGCAGAGCGGCGAGTGCGGGCGCCGAACCAACAACGCATCGCCAGACGATGCGACAAAGGGAGGATGAGATGACAGGATTCAGGCAATTGGGGCTGGCGCTGGCCGCCTTCGGCTTCGTCGCCGGCATGGCCCTGCCGGCCGCGGCGCAGGACAAGCTCAAGCTCGCCATCGGCCAGCGCGGCAACTGGGACACCTCGGTTTCCGAGATCGGCACCCGGCTCGGCATCTTCAAGAAGCACGGGCTCGAGCTCGAGATGCTCTACACCCAGGGCGGCGGCGAGACGCAGCAGGCGGTGCTCTCCAACAGCGTCGACATCGGCGTCGCCGTCGGCATCATGGGTGCCCTCGGCGCCTATTCGAAGGGCGCGCCAATCCGCATCATCGGCGCGGAGACCACCGGCGGCCAGGACCTGTTCTGGTATGTGAAGGCGGATTCGCCGGTCAAGACGCTGAAGGATCTCGACGGCAAGACCGTCGCCTATTCGACCAACGGCTCCTCGACCCATGGCGTGGTCAACGCCTACATCAAGGAGAACAACATCAAGCCGCGCCCGACCGCGACCGGCGGCCCGGCCTCGACGCTGACGCAGGTGATGTCCGGCCAGGTCGATGTCGGCTGGTCGGCGCCGCCCTTCGGCCTGCAGCAGCTCGACAAGGGCGAGATCCGCGTCATCGCCACCGGCAACGACACCAAGGCCTTCAAGAGCCAGACGGTCCGACTGCTCGTCACCAACACCGCGACGCTGCAGTCGAAGAAGCCGGTGCTGGAGCGCTTCATGAAGGCTTATCGCGAGACGGTCGACGCGATGTATTCCGACCCGGCGGCGCTGAAGCACTATGCCGATTTCGTCGGCATCCCGGAGGCGATCGCCAAGCGCACCCGCGACGATTTCTTCCCCAAGGCGGCGATCGACCCCGACAAGGTCGTCGGGCTGGAAACCATCGTCCCCGATGCGGTGACGCTGAAATACACGGCGCAGCCGCTGACCAAGGAACAGCTCGCCGAGCTGATCCAGATCCCGCCGCGCTGACGGTAGTTTGAGCAGGCCATTGCGATGACGATGACGACCGCAACGACAGCCGCCCGCAGCCCCGTCGCCGACGAGGCCCGCGCGGTCATGCTGACGCGCGTCGCCATCATCGCCACCGTGCTGCTGCTCTGGGAGGGGATGGCCCAGTCCGGCCTGCTCTACAAGGACGTGGTCCCCTCCCTCACCCTCATCGTGCGCGAGCTCGGACTCGTCCTGCTCGACCGGTCCTTCTATGCCGATCTCGGCATCACGACCGGCGAGGTCGCGCTGGCGACCGTGATCGGCGGCGGCGCCGGCATCCTCACCGGCATGGCGCTCGGCAAGAGCCGCTTCCTGCAGCAGGCCTACGAGCCCTTCCTGCACTATCTCGGCCCGACGCCGAAGATCATCTTCTTCCCGATCCTGATCATGTGGTTCGGCGTCGGGCCGGGCTCGAAGGTCGCGATGGGCGCGCTCTCATGCTTCTTCCCGGTGGCGATCAGCGTCGCCGGCGGCATGCGCGAGATCGACAAGGTGCTGATCCGCGTCGGCCTCAGCTTCCGCCTGACCAACTGGCAGATGACCTCGAAGATCTACCTGCCGGCGATGCGCGCGCCGGTGATCAACGGCATCCGGATCGGGCTCGGCGTCGCCATCATCGGCACGCTGCTGGCCGAGACCAAGCTCGCCAATCAGGGGCTGGGCTATGCGGTGATCCGGACCTATGCGACCTTCGACATGCCGAAGATGTACGCCCTGCTGATCATCGTCTTCATGCTGGCGGTCGGCATCAACGTCATGCTCGGGCGCTATACCGAACTGCGGACGAAGGCGTGACGACGATCCCCGTCAAGAACCCGGCCATCCCGGCCTCGGCCTGGTGGCTGGCGACCCTGCCGCCGCTGTTCTGGTCCGGCAACTTCCTGTTCGCCCGCGCCATGCGCGACGCCATCCCGCCCTTCCAGATGTCATTCTGGCGCTGGGTGGTGGCGCTTCTGATCCTGCTGCCCTTCTGCCTGCCGCCGATCAAGGCGCAATGGCCGCGTATCCGGGCCAACCTGCCCTTCCTCGCCTTCCTCGGCCTGATCGGCGTCACCGCCTTCAACTGCTTCGTCTATGCGGCGCTGCATCACACCACCGTGGTCAATGGCGCGCTGGTCAACTCGCTGCTGCCGATCGCGACCTTCCTGCTCGCCTTCCTGATCCTGAAGCAGCGGCTGTCGCCCCGGCAGATCCTCGGCGTGGCGATCTCGCTGGCGGGCGCCGCCGTGGTGATCGCGCGCGGCGACCTTGCGGCGCTGCGCGGCTTCTCGCCCAATCGCGGCGACCTGCTCGTGCTGGTCGGGATGAGCTTCTGGGCGCTCTACACGGTGCTGATCCGCTGGCGGCCGCTCGGGCTCGACCCGATGGCGCTGCTCGGCGTCACCGTCGCCTTCGGCGTACTCTTCCACCTGCCGCTGGTGGCCTGGGAATACCAGGCCCGGGGCGGATTCGCGCTCACCCCGGCCAATGCCGGGGCGATCCTTTATTTCGCGATCTTCCCGTCGATCCTGGCCTATATCTTCTGGAACCGCTCGGTCGCGGTACTCGGGCCGGGTCGGACCGGCATGTTCATGCACCTGCTGCCGATCTTCAGCGCCGTGCTGGCGACGGTCTTCCTCGGCGAAAGGCTGGCGCCCTACCACGCCCTCGGCTTCGCCCTGGTCGTCGCCGGGATCGCGATCGTGACCCGCCCTCAGGCGGCGAAGCCGGCCTGAGTCAAACGCTGCGGAAGACCCGGCCCGCGCTTCTCGCGAAAAGCCGCAATCAGCGCCCCGCGCCCTCGGCGGCAAGCACCTTGGCTAGCCTCGCCCAGCCTGCCTCATCGCCAGGCAGGCCGAAGCGGAGCCGCGAGCGATCAAACTGGAAGCGCCGGACATAGATGCCGGCCCGCCCGAGGCGCTCGAACAGCGCCGGAGCGGCCGGTGTCTCGAACAGGCGATAGAGTGCCGTGCCGCCGACGATGCGGCCATGCGATGCGAGCACGGCATCGAGCCGCGCCGAGTCGGCAGCCCGCGTGCGGGCCGTTTCCGCGAGCCAGCCGGTATCGGCCAGGGCCTGCGCGCCGATCTGCAGCGCCGGCCCAGCCACCGCCCAGGGGCCGAGCATGCCACGCAGCGCCTCGACATGGCGCGCCTCGCCGATGGCGAAGCCGAGACGCAGGCCGGCGAGCCCATAGGCCTTGCCGAAGGAGCGCAGCACCAGCGCCCCAACAGGCAGCGCCGGCACCAGGCTGGCCCCGGGCTGGAAATCGGCAAAAGCCTCGTCGATCACCAGCAGGCCGCCGCGCGCCGCGAGGCGCCCTGCCAGCGCGGTCAACGCGGCGATATCGACGACGCGCCCGTCGGGGTTGTTGGGATTGACCACCACCACGACATCGGCGCCGCCGGCCTCGGCGAGTTCCGCGATCTCGCCGACCTCGCACCCCGCCTTGCGCCAGGCCAGCGCATGCTCGCCATAGGTCAGCCCGAGCACGGCGACGCGTGCCTTCGGGACCAGGCGCGGCAGCAATTCGATCAGGATCTGCGTGCCGGGCGCCGCGACGATGCCGCTTGCCGGCTGGACCCGATAAGCCCTGCGCGCCGCCGCCAGCAGCGCCGCCTCGTCGCGCGCGCCGGGCAGGCGCTGCCACAGGCTTAACGGCAGCGCCGGAAGCGGATAGGGGATGGGGTTGATACCGGTCGAGAGATCGATCCAGGGCTCGGGCGCTTCGGGAAAGAGCGCCTTGGCCGTGGCGAGATCGCCGCCATGCCAGATCGCCTCTCCCGCCCCGGCTCCATCCGCCATGATCTTCCCCGACACCTTGCCGCTCCTGCTCGCCGCCCTGATCATCGAGGCGGGGCTCGGCTATCCGGGCCGCTTGTACGCATGGATCGGCCACCCCGTCACCTGGATCGGCGCGCTGATCGCCGGGCTCGACCACGGCCTGAACCGCGAGAACGCCTCCTTCGCCGTGCGGCGTCTGGCCGGCATCGCGACGCTCGCCATCCTGCTCGCCGTCACGCTGGCCGCGGCGCTCGCTTTGCTCTGGCTCTGCCGTCTCGCGGGAGCCTGGGCGCTGCTGCCGCTCGCCCTGTTCGCCTCGACATTGCTGGCGCAGCGCAGCCTGCACGAGCATGTCGCGCGCGTCGCCGAGGGGCTGGAGCGGGACGGGCTGACCGGGGGCCGCAAGGCGGTTTCGATGATCGTCGGGCGCGATCCGGAGAGCCTCGATAAAGCGGGCGTCGCCCGGGCCGCGATCGAGAGCCTGGCCGAGAATTTCTCCGACGGTATCGTCGCCCCCGCCTTCTGGCTCGGCCTCGGCGGCCTGCCGGGGGCTGCTCTTTACAAGGCGATCAACACCGCCGATTCGATGATCGGCCATAAGTCGCCGCGCCATCTCGCCTTCGGCTGGGCGGCAGCGCGGCTCGACGACCTCGTCAACCTGCCAGCCTCGCGGCTGACCGCGCTGCTGTTGGTCGCAGCCGCAGCGCTGACCCGGGACGCCGACGCCTTCGCCGCCTGGAGCGCGGTCCGCCGCGATGCCGGGCGCCACCGTTCGCCCAATGCCGGCTGGCCGGAAGCCGCGATGGCCGGCGCGCTGGACTTGCGGCTCGCCGGGCCGCGTGTGTACGGCGCGGTCAGGGTCGAGGATGGCTGGATGGGCGATGGCCGGGCCGAGGCGAACGCAGCCGACATCCGGCGGGCGCTTCTCCTCTACCGGCGCGCCTGCCTGCTGTTGTGGGGGTTGGCGGGGCTGGGCGCGGCAGCCTGCCTTACCATCACCGTCTAAGTCCGTGGTCGCCTTACTTTGCAGCGCAGAAGGCGTTATATTGCCCAGGTGAGCTGAACGAAGACCTGCCATGGGAACTCATGTCACGATCGATGAGGATGTGGTGCGCGCAGCCGAGAAGCTGGCGCGCGATCAGAAGCGGTCGGTCGGCGAGGTGATATCCGAGTTGGCGCGGAGATCGCTGCCGACAGAGCAGCGGATTGATCGGCGGAACGGCTTCCCCTTGCTCCCTGAACGAGGCGGACCGCCGGTCACAATGGAACTTGTCAACGCCCTGCGCGACGACGACGATAGGTGATATTTCTCCTCGACGTCAACGTGCTGATCGCCATGATCGACCCGAAGCATGTCGGCCATCAAACGGCCCATCGTTGGTTCGAAACCCATTGCTCGGAGGGGTGGGCGACATGCCCGATCATCGAGAACGGGGTGATCCGCATTCTCGGTAATTCTGCTTACCCGTTTGAAGGTGGCTCTGGGACACCTGCGAGAATCGCCGCGCTTCTGCGCGACCTTCGCAGCGTACCCGGCCACGTCTTCTGGCCAGATGACGTCAGCCTACTCGATTCCGATCTGATCAATTTGGATGCGATTCTTGGCTCGCGCCAGAACACTGATACCTATTTGCTCGCGCTCGCGGTCAAACATGGCGGCATGCTCGCCACGTTCGATCGCCGACTCAATGCATCGGCGGTGCCCCATGGCGCCGAGGCGCTGCAGTCATCGCGCCGGCCTGAGCCTTCAGAACTCGATCCCCTCCTGCGCCTTCACCCCCGCCGCGAAATGGTGCTTCACCAGCGTCATCTCGGTCACCAGATCGGCGGCCTCGATCAGCTCCGGCTTGGCGTTGCGGCCGGTGACGACGACGTGCAGGCCCGGCCGGCGCTGGCGGAGCGTCTCGACCACCTCGGCGAGCCGCAAATAATCGTAGCGCAGCGCGATGTTGAGCTCGTCCAGCACCAGCAGGCGGATATCCGGATCAGCCATCAGCGCCTTCGCCTTGGCGAAGGCGCGCTCGGCGGCGGCGATGTCGCGCGCCTTGTCCTGCGTCTCCCAGGTAAAGCCCTCGCCCATCGAATGCCAGGAGACCTGCTCGCCGAAGGCCTCCAGCGCCTTGCGCTCGCCAGTCGACCAGGCGCCCTTGATGAACTGGACGACGCCGATGCGCCAGCCATGGCCGAGTGCCCGCAGAATCAGGCCGAAGGCGGCGGTCGACTTGCCCTTGCCAGGGCCGGTATTGACGATCAGCAGGCCCTTCTCGACCGTCTTGCCGGCGACCTCGGCGTCCTGGACCGCCTTGCGCTTTTCCATCTTCGCCTTGTGGCGGGCGGCTTCGGCTTCATCGATCTTCATCGTTTCACTCTGCTATTTCACCTGCATCGGCAGACCGGCGACCATGAAGACCACGCGGTCGGCCTGCCTCGCAAGGCGCTGGTGCAAACGTCCGGCTTCGTCGCGGAAGCGACGCGCCAGAGCGTTCTCGGGCACGATGCCGAGGCCGACCTCGTTGGAAACCAGGACGACCGGCCCCGAAGCCTCGCGGCAGGCGGCGATCAGTTCGCCGGTCGCGATGGCGATGTCGCGTTCGGCGAGGATGAGATTGGTCAGCCAGAGCGTCAGGCAGTCGACCAGGATGGGCCGCCCGGCCGGCACCGCACGCAGCGCCTCGGGCAAGGCCATCGGCGCGTCGACCGTGCGCCAGTCCGGCGAGCGGCGGGCGCGATGCTCGGCGATCCGCGCGCGCATCTCGTCGTCATAGGCCTGCGCGGTGGCGATATAGGCCCAGGGCGGCGGCAAGGCTTCGACCAGCGCCTCGGCATGCCGGCTCTTGCCGGAGCGGGCGCCTCCGAGGACGAGGGTGAGCGGGGGAATGGTCATGGCGCGTGAACTCCGCGTCATGGTCGGCCTCGAGCCGACCATCTCCTGCCGGAGCTTCCCGGATCTGCGCGGAGTTTATCCTTGGGCCGACTGAAGGTCGGACCCGAGGGCTCCGCCCGAGAATGACGGTGTCCTGCATTGCACACCACCCGCCACATGGCTAATGATCCTGGCGACGGTGCCTCGGCGACGAGGTGAAAAGGGAACGCGGTGCGATGCCGCGGCTGCCCCCGCAACTGTAAGCGGCGCGTCCTGCGCCATCGGCCACTGGGTTTCCCGGGAAGGCGGAGCAGGACACCAAGCCGTGAGCCAGGAGACCTGCCGTCGTTCGATGTCGTCCAACAGGCTGCCGGTGGGGTGGCCAGGAAGTGAAGCAAGATGAATACGGCTACCGTCACCAGCCAGGCCAGCGTCTCCGAACGGGCGAAAGCCGTCGCCGCCGCGCTGATCCTCGGCTTCGTGCTGATCTATACCGTCGGCTTCGCCGCCTCGGCCAATGTCCACAACGCGGCGCACGACACGCGCCACGGCCTCGCCTTCCCCTGCCACTGACGGGGAAGCATCATGGTCACACGTGTTCTCACGGTCAGTCTTCTGGCCGGGCTTCTGGCTGGGCTCCTGGTCTCGACCCTGCAGCATTTCACCACGACGCCGCTGATCCTCAAGGCTGAAAGCTACGAGGCGGCGCAGCGGCAGGGCGCGGCACCGATGCGCGCTGCGTTCTCCGACGGCGCCCGGATCGTCCTGGTGCACAACCACCCGGCCGCCGGCGCCGAGCACATCGGCGAGCATGATTGGAAACCGCAGGACGGCTTACAGCGCACCGCCTTCACCAGCCTGGTGACGGTCGGCACCGCGATCGGCTTCGCCGCGCTGCTGCTCGCCGGGATGATCGCGGCGAACGAGCGCATCGACGAACGCCGGGCCCTGATCTGGGCGGCCTGCGGCTTCCTCGCCTTCGGCCTCGTGCCGGCGACCGGTCTCGCGCCGGAACTGCCGGGCAGCGCCGCGGCCGAGTTGCAGCTCCGGCAGCTCTGGTGGATTGCGACCGCGCTCGTCACCGCCGGCGGGCTCTTCGTCTTCCTGCGCCTGGAAGCGCCTTGGCTCAGAGTGCTGGCGATCGTCGCCATCCTGGTGCCGCATCTGATCGGGGCCCCGCATCCGGCCGCGCCGGAGAGCAAGGTGCCGGCCGAGATCGCGGCGCATTTCGCGGCGCTCTCGCTCGCCATCCAGGCCGCGCTCTGGCTCGTCACCGGCTTTGCCGTCGGCGTGCTCTGGCCCTGGGCCACGCGCCGCGCCGCAGCGGTTGCGGCCTGACGCCTCGCGCGGCCAGCGATGGCCGCGCCAATCCAAGGAGGCGTTTGATGCTCGAGGGCGATCTCGCCATGACGACCGCAGCCCGGCCGGAGCAAGGCTGCACCATCCATGTCTGCACCGCCTGCCGGCGCCAGCGCGAAGACCTGCCGGAAGGCTACGATCAGCCCGGCATCGCGCTGGCGGCGGCGCTCAGCGAGCGCATGGCCGGCGGCGACATCGCCGTCGTTCCGGTCGAATGCCTGGCCGTCTGCAAGCGGCCCTGCACCATCGCCTTGGCCGCCGACGGCAAATGGACCTATCTGATCGGCGACCTGGATACCGAAACCCATCTCGACGAGATCGTCGGCGCGGCCGAAAGCTTCGCGGCCAGCGCCAACGGCATCGTTCCCTGGAAAGAAAGACCCGCCTCGTTCCGTAAGGGCGTGGTCGCGCGCGTGCCGCCATTGCCGCGTCAGCAAGGATTGAACGAATGAACGCTCCGCAGGACACGACGCTCGGCAAAGTGCCGTGCACAATCATCACCGGCTTCCTCGGCGCCGGGAAGACCACGCTCGTCCGCCATCTGCTCGAGAATGCCGGCGGCAAGCGCCTCGCCGTGCTGGTCAACGAGTTCGGCGATCTCGGCTTCGACGGCTCCTTCATCGCCGGCTGCGGCATCGAAGGCTGCTCCGAGGAGGACATCGTCGAGCTGCCGAATGGCTGCATCTGCTGCACCGTCGCCGATGATTTCGTGCCGGCGCTGGAGAAGCTGCTGAGCCGACCGAACCCGCCGCAGCACATCCTGATCGAGACCTCGGGCCTGGCCTTGCCGAAGCCGCTGGTCCAGGCGTTCAACTGGCCGGCGATCCGCAGCAGAGTCACCGTCGACGGCGTCATCGCCGTGGTCGACGGACCGGCGGTGGCCGAGGGCCAGTTCGCCGACGATCCGGAAGCGCTGAAGGCCCAGGCGGCGCAGGACAGTTCCGTCGACCACGACAACCCGCTGGAGGAGGTGTTCGAGGACCAGATCCTCTGCGCCGACCTGATCCTGCTCAACAAGAGCGACATCCTCGACGCCGCCGGCCGCGAGCGGGTCAAGGCCGAGATCGCGCAGCACCTGCCCAAGGCGATCAAGGTGGTCGAGACCGCCCATGGCAAGGTCGAGCCGGCCCTGATCATCGGGCTTGGCGCCGCCGCCGAGGCCGACCTTGCGGGGCGCCCCTCGCATCATGGCGAGGGCGAGGACCACGACCATGACGACTTCGACAGCGTTGCGCTGCCGCTGCCGCAGGCCGCTTCGCCGGAGGAGTTGGTCGCCCGCGTCGCCAAGGCGGCGGAGGCCGAGGGTGTGCTCCGGCTGAAAGGCTTCGCCGGCATCCCCGGCAAGCGGATGCGGCTCGTCGTCCAGGGTGTCGGCCGCCGCGTCGGCCACCATTACGACCGGGCCTGGGGCGCCGACGAGCCGCGCGACGGCAGGCTCGTGGTGATCGGGCTGAAGGGCTTCGACCGCGCCGCCGTGGAGGCGGCGCTGGCAGGATGATGCGATGCACCTTCTCCCGACCAGCGAGGTGAGGCTCGACGACGGCGCGGACGCCATCGACCTCGCCTTGCCGCCGGGAGACATCGTGGTGCTGTCCTTCGCCGACAGCGATCTCTCGGCGCTGGCGGCGGCGGCCCGGAAAGCGGCGACGCCCTCCCCGTCATGCTCGCCCTTGTCCCGACCATCCACGTCTTCCTCCAGCGAAGGCGGTGTTCGAGACGTGGATGCTCGCCACAAGGGCGAGCATGACGGCGAAGCGCTCACCATTCGCCTCGTGCCGCTGCGGCGGCTGAGGCATCCGCTCTCGGTCGACCTGCTGATCGAGAAGACGATCTCGCAATCCCACTTCGTGCTGCTGCGCTGCCTCGGCGGGCTCGACTATTTCCGCTACGGCGTCGAGCAGATCGCCGAAGCCTGCCGGCGCGAGGGTGTCGGGCTCGCGGTGCTGCCGGGCGACGACCGGCCGGATGAGCGGCTGGCCGGCTACGGCACCGTGGCGTCGGCGTTCGCTACGGAACTGCTCGGCTATTTCCATGCCGGCGGCGGGGCAGAGAACATGCGCCGGCTGCTGGGGCGGATTGAGAGCCGTTTCGCGGCACTTCCCTCATCCGACCCGGCTACGCCGGGCCACCTTCTCCCCCAAGGGGAGAAGGTCGAGACGGCTGCGGCAGCCCCCTTCTCCCCTCGGGGGAGAAGGTCCCGGCAGGGGGATGAGGGCCGGCGCGACCTCGCTCCAATCCCACTCCCCACCCTCTTCGCCCTCGGACCGGACGCCACCCCCCTGCCCTGGCGGGACGCGCTCGCCGCCCTGCCTGCCGACGCTCCGCTGGTGCCGATCCTCGCCTATCGCTCCGGCGTCAGCGCCGGCGACACCGCCATGATCGAGGCGATCACCGCCGCCATGTCGGTGCGGGGCCTCGCGGCACTGCCGCTGGCGCTGACCAGCCTCAAGGACCCGGCCGTCGCGGTCGAACTCGCGGCGCTGATCGCGGCACGCAAGCCGGCGCTGATCGTCAGCACCACCGCCTTCTCGGCCCGCGACGGCGCCGGCTTCGTGCTCGACGCGGCCGACTGCCCGATCCTGCAGGCGGTGCCTGTCGGCAGCGCGCGCGAGGCCTGGGAAGCCTCGCCGCGCGGGCTCTCCGCCGCCGACCTTGCCATGCAGGCGGCGCTGCCGGAATTCGACGGGCGCCTCGGGGCAGTTCCCGTCGCCTTCAAGGAGGAGACGCTCGACCCGGCGACCGGCCTGACGCTGCGCCGCCTCGCGCCCGATGCGGAAGGCGTCGTCGCGCTGGCCGACCTCGCCGCCAACTGGATCGCGCTCGGCGCCAGGCCGCCGGCGGAGCGCCGGCTTGCTTTGGTGATGTCCGACTACCCGGCCCGCGGCGGCCGTGCCGGCTTCGCCGTGGGGCTGGATACGCCGGCCAGCGCGCTGGCGATCCGGGAGTTGCTAGGTGACGCGGGATACGATGTTGCGATGGATCGTCATTGCGAGCGCAGCGAAGCAACCCAAGGGGACGTAGAGCTCTGCCGCCCCTGGATTGCTTCGTCGGCTGCGCCTCCTCGCAATGACGAGACGAGTTCTGCGCTCATGAGTGCCCTGACCAGCGGCCCCGCCGATTTCGCGGTCCCGCTCTCGGCCTATCGCAACTGGCTCGCGACCATCCCCGAAAGTGCTCGCGCGGCCCTCCTCGCCGGCCATGGCGCGCCGGAGGACGACCCGACCTGCGACGGCGGGGCCTTCCGCTTCCGCGCCGTGCAATGGGGCAAGCTCACCATCGCCCTGCAGCCGCCGCGCGACGCCGCCCCGGACCGCAAGGCGCGCTATCACGACCCCGACGCACCTCCCGGCCACGCCTATCTCGCCTTCTATCTCGGCCTGCGCGAAGTTCTCCGCATCGACGCGCTGATCCATCTCGGCACGCATGGCACCACCGAATGGCTGCCGGGCAAGGCGGTGGCGCTCTCGGCTTCCTGCTGGCCGCGCCTCACGATCGGCGCCCTGCCGGTGATCTACCCCTATGTGGTCGACGATCCGGGCGAGGCGGCGCCGGCCAAGCGCCGGCTCTCGGCGCTGACGCTCGGCCATCTGCCGCCGCCGCTGGCCGCACATGAAGCAGCTGGCGAAGCGGCCCTGCTGCGCGACCTCGTCGAGGAATATTCGCAGGCGCAGCTGCTCGATCCGCGCCGTGCAGGCATCGTCGCGCGCGAAATCCTCGACCGGGCGCAGGCGAGCGGGCTCGCAGCAGCCTGCGGCGTAACCGCCGACCAGGACATGCCGAGCGCGCTCGCCGCCCTCGATGCCCATCTCTGCGACCTCGCCGAGACCCAGTTCCGCGACGGGCTGCACGTCTTCGGGCAGTCGCCGGTCGATCCAGCCTCGGCCGCGAACGAGCGCCGGAACCTGCTCGCGGCGCTCGACGCGCGCTTCGTGCCGCCCGGCCCCGCCGGTGCGCCGCATCGCGGCCGGCCCGACGTGCTGCCGACGGGCCGCAACCTTTCGACGCTCGATCCGCGCGCCGTACCAACCCGCGCCGCAGCCCGGCTCGGCGCAGGCGCCGCGCAGTCCGTCATCGCCCGCCATCTGCAGGACCAGGGCGACTATCCCCGCCGCATCGTCATGGATCTCTGGGCCTCGCCGACCTTGCGCTCGGGTGGCGAGGACATTGCCCATGCGCTGCACCTGATGGGCGCCCTGCCGGTCTGGGACCATGGCTCGACCCGCGTCACCGGCTTTGCGATCGTGCCGCAGGCGAAGCTCGCCCAGCCGCGTCTCGATGTGACGATCCGGATTTCCGGCGCCTTCCGCGACACCTTTCCGGCGCAGATCGCGTTGCTCGACGGTGCGGCGCGGGCGGTGGCGGCGCTCGACGAGCCGGATGAATGGAACGAGCCGGCTGCCGCACGACGGCGCGGTGAGGCCGGGGCGCGGATCTTCGGCGCCGCACCCGGCCGCTATGGCGCCGCCATGGCCGACCGGGCGCTCGACGGGCAATGGCAGTCCCGCGACGAGCTCGGCGCCGCCTATCTCGCCGCCACCAGCCATGCCTATGGCGGCGCGGAGGCGGCCGGCGCCGCCGATCGCGGCTTTGCATCCCAGGTCGCGCGGGCCGACGCCTTCGTCCATGTCAGCGACACCGCCGGGCGCGACATCCTCGAGGCGACGAGCGCCGCCGACGTGATCGGCGGCTTCGTCGCGGCGATGCAGACGCTGGGCGGCAAGGCCGCGCTCTACAGCCTCGACAGTTCCGATCCGGAAAAGCCCAGGGCCCGGACGCTGGCCGAGGACGTCTCGCGCATCGTCCATGGCCGGCTCTGCCACCCGCAATGGATCGAAAGCCATCTCGCCCATGGCTGGCGTGGCGCCGGCGAACTCGCCGAAGCGGTCGACGCGCTCTTCGTCTATGCCGCAAGCACCGACGCCGTCTCGGACGCGCTGTTCGATGCGGTTTTCCAGGCCTATTGCGGCAATGCGGCAACCTGGCAGGCGCTCGAGCAGGCCAATGCGCCGGCCGCCGCCTCGATCCGCGCGCGTCTCGCCGAGGCACAGAAGCGCGGGTTGTGGCAGAGCCGGCTGAACTCGACGGCGCTTCTCGCCGCCGCGCCCGAGGCGGCGGAGTGAACGCCCCCGCCACCGAGGCGATGCGGCGCGGCTGGTGCCCCGGCACCTTGCGGCCGATGCAGACCGGAGATGGCTGGCTGGTGCGCCTGCATCCGCCGCGCGGCACGCTTTCGCCGGCACAGCTCGCGCTCGTCGCCGAACTCGCCGACCGGTGTGGCAACGGCCAGGTCGAGGTCTCCGGGCGCGGTAACCTCCAGTTCCGCGGCGTGCGCGAGGAGACGCACCCGGAACTGGTCGAGGAACTGCTCGCCGCCGGGCTGGTCGACGAGGCGGAAGGCGACGGGCCGCACCGCCTAACGCTCGCCTCGCCGCTCGCCGGCCGCGCCAGGGACGACCTGCTCGACGCCGCGTTGCTGACGCAAGCGGTCGAGCGCGAAGGCCGCCGTATCGCCGGGCTGCCGGCGAAGTTCTCGATCGCGGTCGATGGCGGCGGCGCGCTGGCGCTCGACGGGTTCGCCGCCGATCTGAGGCTGCGCGCCGTTGCGGCGGATGCCGTCGCTTTCGGCCTGCCGGGCGACCTCTGGTTCGGGCCGGTCGCGCCTGCCACCGCCGCTCGGACAGCCGCCGGCCTGCTCGCCGGATTCGCAGCCGAAAACCGCAAGCGGCCCGATGCGATCCGCCGCATGCGCGATCTCGATGCGGCGGCGCTGACTTCGCTCGCCGCCGCCTGCGGGCTTGCAGCCATGCCGGCGCCCGCAGCCCGGCCAAAGCCCGCCCCTGTCGGCATCGTCGCCGAGCGGGGCGGCCGCTTCGCCGTGCTCGCCGGCTTAGCCCTCGGCCGCAGCGACGCCCAAGGGCTAGGCCGTCTCGCCGCCCTGGCGCAGCGCTTCGCGGTCGACCAGATCCGGCTCTCGCCCTGGCGCGGCTTCGGCTTCTGCGGGCTGTCGCGCATGGATGCGGAGGCGCTCCACGCAACACTGGCGCGGGACGGCCTCGTGATCGAGGCGCACGACCCGCGCCTCGCCGTCTCGGCCTGCGTCGGGGCACCCGCCTGTGAACGCGCACAGGCCCCGACGCTCGCCGATGCGGCGGCCCTCGCGGAGGTTCTGGCGCCATCGCTGGCGAACGGGCTGACGCTGCATGTCTCCGGCTGCGCGAAATCCTGCGCCCGGCCCGGCCTCGCCGACCTCACCCTGGTCGGGAGCGAAGCAGGCTATGACGTCATCCTCGCTGGGGGCACCCGCGACCTGCCGATCGCGCATCTGCCGCTGGCGGAGCTTGTGCGCCGGCTCGAACCGGGTCAGGACATCCGCGCGCGGCTCGACGCAGCGCATCGCCACCGGGAATGAAAGTTTGAACACGCGTCACGCCTATCTCCGCGACGGAGCCGCGATCTATGAGCGCTCCTTCGCCATCATCCGGGCCGAGGCCGAGCTGTCGCGCTTTTCCGGCACGTCCGAGCGCGTCGTGGTGCGGATGATCCATGCCTGCGGCATGACCGACCTGCCGAAGGACGTGGCGATTTCGCCGGATTTCGCGGCGAAGGCGGAAGCCGCGCTCGCTGCCGGCGCGCCGATCCTGTGCGATGCGCGCATGGTCGCCGACGGCGTCACCCGCGCTCGCCTGCCTGCCGGGAACGAGGTGATCTGCACGCTCGGCGATCCGGCCGTACCGAGCCTGGCGCAGGAGATGGGCACGACCCGCTCGGCCGCGGCGATGGAGTTGTGGCGTCCCCGCCTTGCCGGCGCCCTCGTCGTCATCGGCAATGCGCCGACCTCGCTGTTTCGCCTGCTCGACATGCTCGACGAAGGCGCGCCGAAGCCGGCCGCGGTGATCGGCATCCCGGTCGGCTTCGTCGGCGCGGCCGAATCGAAGGCGGCGCTGGCCGAGGACGGGCGCGTGCCGTTCCTCGCCGTGCACGGGCGGCGCGGCGGTTCGGCGATGGCGGCAGCGGCCGTCAACGCGCTGGCGCAGGCGAAGGAGTGAGAGGGTGAGCGACCAGGCACCCCGCACCCTGCTCTACGGCGTCGGCCTCGGGCCCGGCGACCCGGACTATATGACGGTGCGCGCCCGCGACATCATCCTGCGCGCCGACCGGCTGGTGCATTTCTGCAAGCGCGGCCGGCGCGGCAATGCCCGCGTCACGGCCGACGCGATCATCGCGCCCGATGCCGCCCGCGAGATCGAGCTCGCCTTTCCGGTGACGACCGAGGTGCCGGTCGAGGACGAAGGCTATACCGGACCGATCGCCGCCTTCTACGATGCGGCGGCCGAACAGCTCGCCGGCGAGATGGCGGCCGGCCGCAGCATCGCCGTGCTCTGCGACGGCGACCCGTTCTTCTACGGCTCGTTCATGCATCTGTGGCGGCGCCTCGCCCAGCGTTTCCCGACCGAGGTGGTGCCGGGCGTCACCGGCATGGCCGGCGCCTGGACAAGGGCGGACGCGCCGATCACCTGGGGCGACGATGTCATGACCGTCCTGCCGGGCACGCTCACCGAGGGCGAGCTGACGCGCCGGCTCACCGATACCGACGCGGCGGTGATCATGAAGCTCGGCCGCAACCTGCCCAAGGTCAGGCGAGCCTTGCAGGCAGCCGGGCTGATCGAGCGCGCGATCTATGTCGAGCGCGCCACCATGGCCGATCAGTGCGTCGTCAGGCTGGCCGAGAAGGGCGACGACGAGGCGCCGTATTTCTCGATGATCCTGGTGCCCGGCGAAGGGCGGCGGCTGTGACCGGCTCGCTTGCCATCGTCGGCCTGGGACCGGGCGAGGCGCGCTACCTGACGCCCTCGGCGCAGGCGGCGCTCGCAGCGGCGACCGATCTCGTCGGCTACGGCCCCTATCTCGACCGCATCCCGGCGCAGGCCGGGCAGACCAAGCATGCCAGCGACAACCGCGTCGAGATCGAGCGCGCCCGGCACGCGCTGGAGCTCGCTGCCTCGGGAAAGTGCGTCGCCGTGGTCTCGGGCGGCGATCCCGGCGTCTTCGCCATGGCGGCAGCCGTGTTCGAGGCTCTGGAGGCGGGCGAGCCGGGCTGGCGGGCGCTTTCGATCACGGTCGAGCCCGGCATCACCGCCATGCTGGCGGCGGCAGCGGCCGCCGGCGCGCCGCTCGGCGGCGATTTCTGCGCGCTCTCGCTCTCCGACAACCTCAAGCCCTGGGAGGTCGTCACCGCCCGGCTCGAAGCGGTGCTGCGGGCCGATTTCGTGATCGCCCTCTACAACCCGATCTCGAAGGCGCGGCCCTGGCAGCTCGGCAAGGCGCTGGAACTGGCGCTCGAGGTCCGGGCGCCGGAGACGCCGGTGATCTTCGCGCGCGCCATCGGCCGGGCCGACGAGGCGCTGCGCATCCTTTCGCTGGCGGAAGCAGCCGAAGCGGCAAGCAGCGCCGACATGGCGACCCTCGTGCTGATCGGGGCGAGCGGCACGCGCCTGATCGCGCGCGCGGGCCAGGCGCCGTTCGTCTATACGCCGCGCTCGGTGACGAAGAGCCCCTGCGCCACCAGCCAGGGCAGGACCTGATCGATATGGGCGACGTTCTCGACATCGGGCTTGGGCGGCCGCTCGACCATGACCACCGGCAGGCCGAGCCGGCGTGCGGCGACGAGCTTGCCGAGAGTCATCGGACCGCCGGCATTCTTGCTGACCAGGATCTGCGTACCCTCCCGGTGCATCAGCCTTTCCTCGGCCTCGGCCTCGAAGGGACCGCGCTGCTGCAGGACCTTGGCGTGCGGCAGCGGCAGCTCGCCGACGGGCTCGATGACGCGGATCAGGTAGCGGTGCTGCGGCGCGGCGAAGAAATGCGGCAATTCGAGCCGGCCGATGGTCAGGAAGACGTGCTGCGGCGTCTCCCCCAGCGCCTCGACGGCAGCGGCGATGTCGGGCACGCTGCGCCAGCGGTCGCCGGCCTGCGGCTTCCAGCTGTCGCGCCGGATCGCCAGCAGCGGCACGCCCTCCGCCTTGCAGGCTGCTTCGGCATGGTAGGGCATGATGGCGGCGAAGGGATGGGTCGCGTCGATGACCGCGACCACGCCCTCCTCGACGAGGTACTGGCGCAGGCCGGCAATGCCGCCGAAGCCGCCGATGCGGCTCGGCAGCGACATCGGCCGCGGGTCGGAAGTGTGGCCGGCAAGGGAGATCACGGCGCGAATCTCGGGCGCCTGTTCAGCCAGGAGCTGGTCAAGCGCAGCCGCTTCGCTCGTGCCGCCAAGAATGAGGACCGTCATGAATCAGTTTTCGCCTGAAACCCATGAACTGTCGAGCACGGGGCCGACCGGTCCCTGGCTCTCCCTGGTCGGTCTCGGCGAGGATGGGCGCGCCGGATTATGCGAAGCGGCACGGGCAGCATTGGAGCAGGCCGAGGTCGTTTTCGGCGGCGAGCGCCATCTGGCGCTGATCGGAAACGTCCCCGGCGAGGCCCGGGCCTGGCCTCAACCCTTCCGAAATGCGCTGCCGGCGATCCTGGCGGAGCGTGGCCGGCCGGTCTGTGTCCTCGCGACCAGCGATCCGTTCCATTACGGCATCGGCGCCGGCCTGACCAAGGCGGTGGCGCCCGAGGAAATGCGGGTGATCCCGCAATTGTCAGCCTTCTCGATGGCTTGTACCCGGATGCGCTGGCCGCAGGAGGAATGCGCCCTGGTCTCGCTGCACGGGCGGTCGCTGCAAAGGATCATCCCGCATCTGCAGCCCGGTGCGCGCGTGCTCGCCCTGTCCTGGGACGAATCGACCCCGGCCGCAGTGGCGCGGCTGCTCGCGGAGCGCGGCTTCGGCGAGAGCTCGATCACCGTGCTGGAAGCGCTGGGCGGCCCGAAGGAGCGCATTCGCGAGGCGCGCGCCGAGGATTTCGCGCTCGACGGGATCGTGCCGCTCAACATGCTGGCGGTCAGCGTCGCAGCCGGCACTGAGGCCCGCGTCCTGCCGCTCGCCAACGGCCTTCCCGACGAATGGTTCGAGCATGACGGCCAGCTGACCAAGGCCGATATCCGCGCCATCACGCTCTCGGCACTGGCGCCACGCGCCGGCGAGCTGCTCTGGGATGTCGGCGCCGGCGCCGGCTCGATCGGCATCGAATGGTGCCTGCGCCATCGTCATAACCGCGCCCTCGCCTTCGAGGAACAGCCAGAGCGGGCAGCGCGCCTCGGCCGCAACCGGCTGGCGCTGGGCGCGCCGCCGCTCGAGATCGTCGAGGGCAAGGCGCCGGAAAGCTTTGCCGGCAAGGCAACGCCGGATGCGGTCTTCATCGGCGGCGGGCTCACCGATCCCGGCGTGGCCGAGGCCGCCTTCGCCGCGTTGAAGCCGCGCGGCCGCCTGGTCGCCAATGCGGTGACGATCGAGGGCGAGGCCAGGCTCGCGGCACTCTTTGCCCAGCATGGCGGAAACCTGCGCCGGATCGGCATCGCCCATCTCGACCCGATCGGCAGCCTGCATGGCTGGCGCGCCGCGATGGCGGTGACGCAATGGCGGGTGGTGAAGCCGTGACTTCGCGCGACACCTATCTCACCCACGCCGTCATCCTGGGCTTCGCGCAGCGAAGTCCCGGGAGCCATCGTAAGGCACCGGAGCCCTACGATGGATCCCGGAGCTGCGCCGCTCCGCGGCTTGTCCAGGATGACGGCACGGTATTGTCCAGTGGTGGTGTGTACCCATGACGGGCACGCTGATCGCCGGAATCGGTCTGCGTCCCGGCACGAGCACGCAGGATATCCGCGCCTGCCTCGACGATGCGCTGGCGCAGGCTGGACTCGCCGAGGCTCCGACGCGCATCGCGACGCTGGCGAGCCGCTTCGATGAGCCGGGCCTTGCCGAACTGGCGACCGCCCTGAATGTGGCGCTCGTCGCCATTCCCGACGAGGCGCTAGCAGGCTTTGAAGCCGCCTGCGCCACGCGCTCGACCCGGATCGCCGGACTTTACGGCGTCGGCTCGGTGGCCGAGGCGGCGGCCCTCGCCGCGGCAGGACCGGGCGCCGTGCTGGTGCAGCCGCGCATCGCCACCGCCCGCGTCACCTGCGCGCTCGCACGCGGCGCCGAAACGGGCGAGAGCTCTTCATGACCGTGCATTTCATCGGCGCCGGCCCCGGCGCGCCCGATCTGATCACCCTGCGTGGGCGCGACCTGATCGCGGCTGCGCCCGTCTGCCTCTATGCCGGCTCGCTGATCCCGCAGGCGATGCTGGGCTGGTGCCCGGCGGGCGCGCGCATCATCGACACCGCCCCGCTCGACCTCGACGCGATCATCGCGGAAATCGAGAGGGCTCATGCCGAAGGCAAGGACGTCGCCCGGCTGCATTCCGGCGACATTTCGATCTGGAGCGCGGTCGGCGAACAGATGCGCCGGCTCGAGGCGCTCGGCATCCCCTATGAGGTGACGCCCGGCGTGCCAGCCTTCGCGGCCGCCGCAGCGCTGCTCAAGCGCGAGCTGACCTTGCCCGGCGTGGCGCAGTCGCTGGTGCTGACGCGGACCTCGGGGCGCGCCTCGGCGATGCCGGAGAAGGAGAGGCTCGCGACGTTTGCCGCCTCCGGCGCGACGCTAGCCATCCATCTCTCGATCCATGTGATCGAGCAGGTCGCGGCGGAGCTGGCGCCTCACTATGGCACCGACTGCCCGGTCGCCGTGGTGTTCCGCGCCTCCTGGCCGGACGAACGCGTGCTGCGCGGCACACTTGCGGGCATCGCGGCCGAGGTGCGCGCTGCTGCGCTGGAGCGCACGGCGCTGGTCCTGGTCGGCCCGGCGCTCGGCTCGGAAGATTTCGGCGAGAGCGCGCTCTATTCCGCCGGCTACGACCGCCGCTTCCGGCCGGGCGGAGGTATCTGATGGCGAATCGTCATTGCGAGCGGAGCGAAGAAATCAAGGGGGGCACGCTGCACGGCCCCTGGATTGCTTCGTCGGCTGCACCTCCTCGCAATGACGGGGAGCGGCGCTCATGACAGCCCGCGGAATCCTCATCGCGGCGCCGCGCTCCGGCTCCGGCAAGACCACGATCACATTGGGTCTCCAACGCGCGCTGGTCCGGCGCGGGCTTGGCGTGCGCGGGCTGAAATGCGGGCCGGACTATATCGACCCCGCCTTCCACGCCGCCGCCACCGGCGCGCCCAGTGCCAATCTCGACAGCTATGCCATGCCGGACGCGCTGCTCGCCGGCATCGCCGGCGCGGCCGCCGAGGCGGCGGAGATCATCGTCGCCGAAGGCTCGATGGGGCTGTTCGACGGCGTGCCGGGCGCGGAGGGCCATACCGGCGCCAGCGCCGACATCGCCGCCCTGCTCGGCTGGCCGGTCGTGCTCGTCGTCGACGTCTCGGGGCAGGCGCAATCGGCCGGCGCGGTCGCACTCGGCTGCATGCTCTACGATCCGCGCATCAGGATCGCCGGGGTCATCCTCAACAAGGTCGCGAGCGAGCGGCATCGGCGTCTGGCCGCAGCCGGCATGGAGAAGGTCGGCCTGCCGGTCTTCGGCGCGCTGCCGCGCGAGGCCAGCCTGATCCTGCCCGAGCGCCATCTCGGACTGGTGCAGGCCGGCGAGACGGCCGACCTGCATGCCAGGCTCGACGCGCTGGCGGAAGCGATCGCCGCTGCCGTCGATCTCGATATGGTCATCTCGGCGGCGACGGCGACGACCTTGCCGGTATCGGCCAAGGCCGGACCTGCCCTGCCCGCGCCCGGAAAGCGCATCGCCATCGCCCGCGACGCCGCCTTCAGCTTCGTCTACCCGCATGTCGAAGCCGGCTGGCGCGACCAGGGCGCCGAGCTTCTGCCGTTCTCGCCGCTGGCCGACGAGCCGCCGCCGGAGAGCTGCGACGCCTGCTGGCTGCCCGGCGGCTATCCCGAGCTTCACGCCGGCCGGATCGCTGCCGCCTCGCGTTTCCTGGCAGGCCTGTGCACTTTCGCGCAAACGCGGCCCGTCCATGGCGAGTGCGGCGGCTACATGGTGCTCGGCAAGGGCCTGACCGATGCCGAAGGCGTCCATCACGCCATGGCCGGCCTGCTCTCGGTCGAGACCAGCTTTGCCAAGCGCAAGATGAATCTCGGCTATCGCAATGCCGTGCTCGAAGTCGACGGCCCGCTCGGCCCGGCCGGCCAGCGTCTCAACGGGCACGAATTCCACTATGCCAGCATCGTCTCGCAGGGCGAGGATCCGCCGCTCGCCATGGTCAGCGACCCGCATGGCTCGGCGCCGACCGCCGCAGGCAGCCGGCGCGGCCTGGTCACCGGGTCTTTCTTCCACGCGATCGCGGTACGGGAGGAAGCGTGACGCGGCCGGTCGCATCCACAACCCTCATCCTGAGGAGCCGCGCAGCGGCGTCTCGAAGGATGCTTTCAGCGCGCACTGGAACATCCTTCGAGATGCGGGCTGCGCCCGCTCCTCAGGATGAGGGCTGAGAAGCGGAGTCGGGCCCATGCCACCCGCCTTTGACGACGCCTTCACGGAAAAGCTCGGCGAGTTGCTGGCCTGGCGCCGCGATGTCCGCCGCTTCCGGACGGAAGCCCTGCCGGAAGCGCTGCTGGCGAAGCTCATCGAGCTGATGCAGCTCTCGCCCTCGGTCGGCCATTCGCAGCCCTGGCGCTGGCTGCGGCTGCGCGATCCGGGGCAGCGCGCCGCGGTCCAGGCGAGCTTTTCCGCCTGCAATGCGCAGGCGCTGGCCGATTACGAGGGCGAGCAGGCCCGGCTCTACGCCACGCTGAAGCTGGAAGGCCTGCGCGAGGCGCCGGAGCAGTTCGCGGTGTTCTGCGACCATGGCACGGCGCAGGGCCACGGGCTCGGCCAGCGCACCATGCCGGAGATGCTGGACTATTCGGTCGTCGCCGCGATCACGCAGTTCTGGCTCGCGGCGCGCGCCCATGGCGTCGGCGTCGGCTGGGTCTCGATCCTCGATCCCGAGGAGGTCCGGCGCATCGCCGGCGCGCCGCCGCAGTGGAAGCTGATCGGCTATCTCTGCGTCGGCTTCCCGGAGGAGGAGCACGACGTGCCGGAGCTGGTGCGGGCGGGCTGGGAGAAGGGTCGGTAGGTGCTCTGGCCTCGACAAGCAAGCGCGGGAGCCCTCTCCCATAGGGAGAGGGTTGGGTGAGGGGTCGGCCAGAACACCAGCAAAACTGAACGCAGGCAGCGGCCCGGTCACGGCCGGGACGTCGCACGGCCTACACCTCACCCCTGCCCCTCTCCTTACAGGAGAGGGGTTCCCCGCGGGTTCTCGTCGTAGTTTACGCTTCGCCTACAGCGCGACCTTGAAGCCGGCTTCGGTCTTGCCCTTGATCTCGTCGAGGCTGACGCCTTCGGCGAGCTCGATCAGGGTCATGCCGCCGCCGTTCTCGTCGATCTTGAAGACGCCGAGATCGGTGATCACCATGTCGACGACGCCGGCGCCGGTCAGCGGCAGGTCGCAGGCCTTGAGCAGCTTCGGCGATTCCGAGCCGTCCTTGTTCCTGGCGACATGCTCCATCACCACGACGACCTTCTTGACGCCGGCGACGAGGTCCATGGCGCCGCCCATGCCCTTCACCACCTTGCCGGGGATCATCCAGTTGGCGAGATCGCCGTTCTCCGCGACCTGCATGGCGCCGAGGATGGAGAGATCGATATGGCCGCCGCGGATCATGCCGAACGAGTCGGCCGAGGAGAAATAGCTCGTCGTCGGCAGCTCGGTGATGGTCTGCTTGCCGGCATTGATCAGATCGGGATCCTCGTCGCCCTCGTAAGGGAACGGGCCCATGCCGAGCATGCCGTTCTCCGACTGGAGCTGCACGCTCATGCCGTCGGGGATGTAGTTCGAGACGAGCGTCGGGATGCCGATGCCGAGATTGACGTAAAAACCGTCCTGCAGCTCCTTGGCGGCACGGGCGGCGATCTGTTCACGGGTCCAGGCCATGGTTTCTCTCCAAATTCGCGTTCAAACGGTCCGGCCCCGTTCGTCAGGAGCGCAGCGACGAGGCAATCCAGGAGGACGTGGAGCGCTGCCGCCCCTGGATCGCTTCGCTACGCTCGCAATGACGGCGAAGGCCGGCGCATGGCTCAGGCCGCGCGCTTGCGGGTGGTGCGCTGCTCGATGCGCTTGACCGGATCTTGCACATGCACGATCCGCTTCACGAAGATGCCGGGCGTGTGCATCTGGTCGGGGTCGATCTCGCCGGCCGGGACGAGATGCTCGACCTCGGCGACGGTGAAGCGCGAGGCCGAGGCCATCATCGGATTGAAGTTGCGCGCCGTCTTCCGGTAGACGAGGTTGCCTTCGGTATCGCCCTTCCAGGCGTGGACGATCGAGATGTCGGCGAAGAGGCCGCGCTCCATGATGTAGCGCTCGCCGTCGAACTCGCGCTCCTCCTTGCCCTCGGCGATCAGCGTGCCGACGCCGGTCTTGGTGAAGAAGGCCGGGATGCCGGCGCCGCCGGCGCGGATGCGCTCGGCCAGCGTGCCCTGCGGGGTGAATTCGAGCTCGAGCTCGCCGGCGAGGTATTGCTGGGCGAAGAGCTTGTTCTCGCCGACATAGGAACTGATCATCTTGCGGATCTGGCGGGTCTCGAGCAGCACGCCCAACCCCGCCCCGTCGACGCCGGCATTGTTCGAGATGAAGGTCAGGTTCTTGGCGCCGGAATCGCGGATCGCCGCGATCAGCGTCTCCGGGATGCCGCAAAGGCCGAAGCCGCCGGCCATGATGGTCATGCCGTCCTTGACGACGCCGGCCAGAGCCGCCGCCGCATCCGGATAAACCTTCTTCATCGTGATGCCTTTTGTCGCTCGGATTGGAACTGCCTTCCCTCACAGCACTAGCCGAGCGCGTGGTGCGCTTGCAACCTGAAGGAAGCGGCTCCTACGCCTTTGGTCTAAGCGCGGGCCCTTCACGCTTATGGCATGGACTTACCTGCACGCACGCGCCGTTGACATGGGCGATATGCGCGGTGCAGCATGCGGCCAGGGGACAAACAAGCAAGAATGAGCAGGGTGGTCGCCATGTGTGCGTGGTATGTCTGAGGATATTATTCTCTCGACGTCGGGTCTTACGAAAGAATTCGCCGGCTTTACCGCAGTCAATGGAGTAGACCTCAGCGTCAAGCGGGGCACGATCCACGCCCTGATCGGCCCGAACGGCGCCGGCAAGACGACCTGTTTCAACCTGCTGACCAAGTTTCTCGCCCCGACGCGCGGCTCGATCGTCTATAACGGGCGTGACATCACGCGGCAGCGGCCGGCGGATATCGCGCGGCTGGGGCTGGTGCGCTCCTTCCAGATCTCGGCGGTGTTCCCGCAGCTCAGCGTGATGAACAATGTTCGCATCGCTCTGCAGCGCAAGCGCGGCGACAGCTTCGACTTCTGGCGTTCGGAGGACGTGCTGCGCTCGCTGGACGACGAGGCGCTGGCGCTGGTCGAGGCCGTGGGCCTGTCCGCCTTCGCCGAACTGCCGGCGGTCGAGCTCTCCTACGGCCGCAAGCGCGCGCTCGAGATCGCCACGACCCTGGCGCTCGACCCCGAGATGCTGCTGCTCGACGAGCCGATGGCCGGCATGGGCCGCGAGGATATCGAGCGCATCGCAACGCTGATCCGCAAGGTCTCGCAGAACCGCACGATCCTGATGGTCGAGCACAACCTCTCGGTCGTCGCCTCGCTGTCGGACCGCATCACCGTGCTGGCGCGCGGCCAGGTGCTGGCCGAGGGCGACTACGCCACGGTCTCGAAGGATCCGCGCGTGATCGAGGCCTATATCGGCTCGGGAGTCGGCCATGGCCATTGAAGCGACCCTGGAGCGTCAGGTCCAGGCCGGGGTGAAGCCGCTGCTGCGCGTCCACGGGCTCGAGGCCTGGTATGGCGAGAGCCATGTGCTGCACGGCATCGACCTCGATGTCGGCGAGGGCGAGGTGGTGACGCTGCTCGGCCGCAACGGCGCCGGCAAGACGACGACCCTGAAGTCGATCATGGGCGTGATCGGCAAGCGCAAAGGCTCGGTCTCGTTCGGCGGCCAGGAGACGATCGGGCTGCCTTCGCGCGCGATCGCCCGGCTCGGCCTCGGCTATGTCCCCGAGGAACGCGGCATCTACTCGACCCTCTCGGTCGAGGAGAACCTGATGCTGCCGCCGCAGGTGAAGCCCGGCGGCCTCTCGGTGGCGCAGATCTTCGAGCTCTTCCCCAACATCAAGGAGCGGCTGAAGAGCCAGGGCACCAAGCTCTCCGGCGGCGAGCAGCAGATGCTGGCGATCGGGCGCATCCTGCGCACCGGCGCCCGCCTGCTCCTGCTCGACGAGCCGACGGAAGGGCTCGCGCCGGTGATCATCGACCAGATCGGCGCCACCATCGCAAAACTGAAGCGAGAGGGGTTCACCATCATCCTGGTGGAGCAGAATTTCCGCTTCGCCGCGACGGTCGCCGACCGCCATTACATCGTCGAGCAAGGCAAGGTCATCGACATGATCCCGAACGCCGAGCTCGACGCCAATATCGACAAGCTACACGGCTATCTCGGCGTCTGAACCAGCCCAGAACAACAATAGACAGTGGAGGAACGGCATGAAGATCACAGCATTGCTTCTTGGAACCGCCCTCGCCGCCCTGGCGGCGGGCGTCGCGCAGGCCCAGACCAGCGTCAAGGTCGGCGTGATGAACGACCGCTCCGGCCTTTATGCCGACCTTTCCGGCGAGGGCTCGGTGATCGCCGCGCGCATGGCGGTGGAGGATTTCAAGGCGGCCGAGAAGGGCATCAAGGTCGAGATCGTCTCGGCCGACCACCAGAACAAGCCCGATGTCGGCTCGACCATCGCCCGGCAGTGGTATGATCAGGACGGGGTCGACGCGATCCTCGACGTGCCGACCTCCTCGGTCGCGCTCGCGGTGAACCAGATCACCAAGGAAAAGAACAAGATCCTCATCAATTCGGGCGCGGCCTCCTCGGACCTGACCGGCAAGGCCTGCTCGCCGAACACGATCCACTGGACCTACGACACCTACGCACTGGCCCAGGGCACCGGCGGCGCCATGGTCAAGGCCGGCGGCGACAGCTGGTTCTTCCTGACCGCCGACTACGCCTTCGGCCATGCGCTCGAGCGCGACACCGGCGCCGTCGTCACCAAGGCCGGCGGCAAGGTGCTGGGCGCGGTGCGCACCCCCTTCCCGGGCACGGACTTCTCGTCCTTCCTGCTGCAGGCCCAGGCGTCGAAGGCCAAGGTCATCGGCCTCGCCAATGCCGGCGGCGACACGATCAACTCGATCAAGCAGGCGGGCGAGTTCGGCATCGTGGCGGGCGGGCAGAAGCTCGCCGGGCTGCTCGTCTTCATCACCGACGTGCACGCGCTCGGCCTGCAGACGGCGCAGGGGCTGGTCCTGACCGAAGCCTTCTACTGGGATCTGAACGACCAGACCCGCGCCTGGTCGGAGCGCTTCGCCAAGCTCAACGGCGGCAAGAAGCCCTCCATGGTCCAGGCCGGCGTCTATTCCGGCCTGCTGCACTATCTCAAGGCGATCGAAGCGACGAAGGGCAAGGATCCGACCGCGGTGATGGCCAAGATGAAGGAAATGCCGACGGACGACCCGCTGTTCGGCAAGGGCTCGGTCCGCGTCGACGGCCGCAAGATGCACAACATGTATCTGTTCGAGGTCAAGAAGCCGTCGGAATCGAAGGCCCCCTGGGACTACTACAAGCAGGTCGCAGTGCTGAAGGCCGAAGACGCCTTCAAGCCGCTTTCCGAAAGCGAATGCCCGCTCGTCAAGAAGTGAGCCTTTGAGGCTGAAGCGTCGTCCCGGGCGCCCGCAGGGCGACCCGGGACCCATGCCTGAGCCTCTCCGATGATCCGTCAGGCATGGATCCCGGATCTCCGCTTCGCTCCGTCCGGGATGACGGGGTATCGACAGCACGATCTAAGATAAGCGCAGCCAAACCATGTTCGAGCTTCTCGGAATCCCGCCACAAGCCCTGTTCGGCCAGCTCCTGCTCGGCCTGATCAACGGCTCGTTCTACGCCATCCTCAGCCTCGGGCTGGCGGTGATCTTCGGCCTGCTCAACATCATCAACTTCACCCATGGCGCGCAGTACATGATGGGCGCCTTCGTCGCCTGGATGTGCCTGAACTATCTCGGCATCAACTACTGGGCCGCACTGCTGCTGGCGCCGGTCATCGTCGGCGTCTCGGGCGTGATCATCGAGCGGCTTTTCCTCAAACGCATCGCCCATCTCGACCATCTCTACGGCCTGCTGCTGACCTTCGGCCTGGCGCTGATCATCCAGGGCCTGTTCCGCAACAACTACGGCTCGTCGGGCCTGCCCTACCAGATCCCGCCGCAGCTCGCGGGCGGGCACAATCTCGGCTTCATGTTCCTGCCGACCTATCGCGGCTGGGTGATCGTCGCCTCGCTGATCGTCTGCCTCGGCACCTGGTTCCTGATCGAGAAGACCCGGCTCGGCGCCTATCTGCGCGCCGCCACCGAGAACCCGGCCCTGACCCAGGCCTTCGGCATCAACGTGCCGCTGCTGGTGACGCTGACCTACGGCTTCGGCGTGGCGCTGGCGGCGTTCGCCGGCGTGCTCGCGGCGCCGATCTACTCGGTCAACCCGAACATGGGTGGCGACCTGATCATCGTCGTCTTCGCCGTCGTCGTCATCGGCGGCATGGGCTCGATCATGGGCGCCATCGTCACCGGCTTCGGGCTCGGGCTGGTCGAGGGCCTGACCAAGGTCTTCTACCCCGAAGCCTCCGCCACCGTGATCTTCATCGTCATGGTGCTGGTGCTGCTGGTGAAGCCGGCCGGCCTGTTCGGGCGCACGGCCTGATGCGCGCCCCTGTCATCCTCACGGCCTCGCAGCCGCTTCATCCCCAAGGAGCCGCCCATGGCTGACGTTCTGCCTGCCGCCGGCGCCCCGGCGAGCGACGAGGCCAGTCGCGGCACCGGCACCCTGCACCGCAACCTCTTCATCGGCATCGCGATCGCGCTGGCGATCGCGCCCTTCGTCGCCTATCCGGTCTTCGTGATGAAGGTGCTGTGCTTTGCGCTGTTCGCGCTCGCCTTCAATCTTCTGCTTGGCTATGGCGGCCTGCTTTCCTTCGGCCACGCCGCCTATTTCGGCATGGCAAGCTATGTCAGCGCCTACACCGCCAAGTACTGGGGCCTCAATCCGGAATTCGCGATCCTGCTCGGCACCGGCGTCGCTGCCATCCTCGGCCTCGTCTTCGGCGCGCTGGCGATCCGCCGGCAAGGCATCTACTTCGCCATGATCACCCTGGCGCTGGCGCAGATGGTGTTCTTCTTCTCGCTGCAGACGCCGGGCTTCACCGGCGGCGAGGACGGCATCCAGGCGGTACCGCGCGGCAAGCTCTTCGGCCTGGTCGACCTCGCCGACGATCTGACCCTGTACTGGGTCGTGGCGCTGATCTTCATGGGCGGCCTGCTCGCCTTCTACCGGATCATCCATTCGCCCTTCGGCCAGGTCTGCAAGGCGATCCGCGACAACGAACCGCGCGCAATCTCGCTGGGCTACCGCGCCAACCAGTACAAGCTCGCCGTCTTCGTGCTCTCGGCCACGCTGGCCGGCCTCGCCGGCGCGACCAAGGCGATCGTCTTCCAGCTCGCCTCGCTCACCGACGTCTACTGGACGATGTCGGGCGAGGTCGTGCTGATGACGCTGGTCGGCGGCATGGGCACGGTGTTCGGCCCGATCGTCGGCGCCTTCGTGATCGTCGCCATGCAGAACTTCCTGGCGACCTTCGGCGCCTGGGTCACGGTGATCCAGGGCGTGATCTTCGTGCTCTGCGTGCTGCTGTTCCGCGAAGGCATCCTCGGCGTGGTCTCGAAATGGATCAGGAAGCCGCTCTGAGCGGCGCCGTCATCGCTCGAGCAGAAACACCGCCATCGCCGCGCGATCGGCATCGCTCAGGCCTCCCGGCGGGCTCATCCAGCCGCCGGGAACGATCGAATCGGGGTCGGCGAGATAGGCCTCGAGCCGCTCCGCATCCCAGCGCAGGCCCTGCGCCCGCGCCTGCCTGAAGCCGGGCGAATAGTCGAAACCCCAGGCCGAACCGAGAAGACGGCCGGCGAGCCCGTCGAGAGGCGGGCCGGCCATGCCCGGCCTGCCGGGATCGAGGCTGTGGCAGGACCGGCAACTCTGGAACAGCGCCTCCCCCCGCTTCGCCTCGTCGGCCATCGCGCCCGACCCGCCCGCCAGCACGAACATGGCCAGCGCGACGAGCCTTGCCCTCACGCCGGCTTCACCGTCTGGATGCGCACCAGCCGGTTGGTGCCGCTCTCGCCGCCCCAAGCCTCGCCGGAGCGCCCGTCCATCTGCCGGACATTGGCGCCGGCCCTGTCGCTCGGGAAGCTGTTGAAGTCTTCCGTCAGCGGATCGAAGCGGAGGATGGCATTGGCGGCGAAATCGGTCAGCCAGACCTTGTCGGCATCGTCGACATAGACCGAATAGGTGCGCGGCTTGTCGCCCGGCAGCTTCCAGCCCTTCCAGCTGCCGCTCTCGGTGTCATAGGCCGAGACCTGGCCGGAATTCCATTCGCTGACCCAGATCCGGTTCTTCGAATCGGACCAGACCCGGCGCGCACCCTGCCCGGCCGTCGGCGGCTCGACCACGGTGACGGAGGCCGTCTCGGTGTCGATCCGGGCGATGTGGTTGCCGGCGAGCGAGGCGTACCAGACCTCGCCCGAAGGCGTCAGCGTGATGCCATAGGCGCCCGGCCCGCGCGGGGCGTCGAAGACCTCCATCTTGCCGGTCTTGGGATCAAGGCGGCCGATGATGCCGCTCTGGCCGGTGAACCAGAGGATGCCCTTTTTGTCGAAGACCGGCGTGTTGAGATTAGCGCGCTCGCGGCCCGGCGGCAGTGCGAACAGATCGACCTTGTGGCTCTTGTCGTCGACGCGGGCGATGGCGTTCTGGCCGCCCTCGGTGACCCAGGCGGCGCCATCGGGCCCGCGCACCACGCCATGCGGCGCGGCGCCCTCGCCGAGCGAGATCACCTTGACCTGACGCGTCCGCGGATCGAAGCGCCCGAGCGTGCCGTTGCGCTGGCCGCAGACCCAGAGCGTGCCGTCCCCGGCATCGGTGACGTCGCGCGAACCCTTGATCTCGGGCACGTCGAAATAGGTGACGATGAAGGGGCTGCCCGGGCGCGGCTGCTCCGTCGCCTGCGCGCCCCGCAGGATCAGGCTGGGGGCGGCGATACCGGCAAGGCCGAATTTCAGGAACGAACGGCGCAGCATCGGCGTCTCCTTTCGTTGTCGGCGCGCGGATCATCCGCTTCGCCAGCTTCGGCGTAAACCGACAACGTCGTGAAACTAGGGCGGCCCGCAGCGGGTTCCCTCAGAGCTGCCTTTGCAGGCCGACAGGCAGGGTCGAGACGCGCGCCATTTCCCCATTGAGGAAGTCGCCCGGTGCGGCGAGATAGTCGCGGGCCATCGCCATGGCATCGACGCCCCAGAAGATCTCGCCGTCGATCAGCAGGCTCGGCACGCCGAAGATGCCGGCCGCGACCGCCTCCTCCGTCGCCTGGCGCAAGCTGTCCTTGACGTTCTGGTAGCCGATCGCCTCGACCGCACCCGGCTGCTCGCCGGCAATCGCGACCAGTCCCAGCACCTGCGGATCATTGGCGTCGCGCCCCTCGCCCCAGACCAGGCGGAAGGCTTCGCGCACCGCGGCCTCATCGCCCTCCAGCACCGTCAGCAGGCGCAGCATCGCCAGCGGATTGAAAGGAAGGCTCGGCGGGAAGCGGAAGGGCACGCCCATGGCCGCCGCGACATGCGTCGCGAGGCGATAGGTATGGACGCGCTTCGGCGCGATCTCGGCCGGGCCGAGCTGGCCCCAGGCCTTGAGCACCCCGCCGAAGACGATCGGCCTCAGCACCACCGGCCGGAGCGCGCGGATCGGCTCGAGCCTGGTCAGCGCCAGATGGGCGAAGGGCGAGAGGATGTCGAAATACCAGATGGCGGGCTTGGTCACTGGGCTCACCTGATCAGCCTGGAGGCGGCGCGGAATTGCGGATGCTCGGCGGTGCGCAGCCATTCGAACACCACCATCTCGGTGGTGACGATCTCGGCGCCATGGCGTTCAAGGCGGCGCAGCGCCACCTCCTTGCTCTCGGGCGCCCGCGCGCCGACCGCGTCCTGCACCACGAAGACACGGCGCTGGCGCGCCAGCAGCGAGAGCACGGTCTGGCCGAAGCAGACATGCGCCTCGCAGCCGCAGAGGATCAGCTCCTCGTCGCCGGCGATCGCTTCGAGGAAGCCCGCAGCGCAGCAGGAATCGAAGCTCATCTTGGCGATGACCGGCCCCGCGCCGGCAAGCTCCCCGACCGTCGAACCGAGCCCGGCCGGATTCTCCTCGGTCATCAGGATCGGCACGCCGAGCAGCCCGGCGGCGTCGACCAGCCGGCGGGCATTGGCGACCAGGCGGGGCCCGTCATGGATCGCCGGCATCAGCCGTGCCTGGAAATCGACGATGACGAGGCGCGAGCGGCCGGCATCCATCAGGCTCATCGAATCACCTCCCAGACCGGAGCCGGTCCAGCTCCGTTTCGACATGGCGTTCCATCAAGGCGCGCGGCGGCGTCCCGAACATCAAGATGCGCCGCGTATGCGCCAGCAGGAGCACGCCGGAAGCATGGGCGAAGGCATCGGCCATGATCAAGTCGGCAAGCTCCGCAGCCGCCCCGAGCTCGCGGGCGGCCTCGCGGATCGGCGCCAGGCTCGCCTCCAGCGCCTCGTTCAGCGCCCGGTCGCGCTCGCGGCCGAGGCCGTGCGGGCGCATGCCGCCGCGGAACAGGTAGAAGCCGAGGTCGAGATCGCGCGGATTGGCGGCATAGAAATCGAAGAAGGCGAGCGCCGCGGCGCAGAAGCGCTGCCCGGGGGTCGCGGCTGCCGCGACCGCGACATCGACGAAGGCTCCGAGCGCCGAAAGCGACTGGCCCAGCACCTCGGCATAAAGCGCCTCCTTCGAGTCGAAATGAAAGTAGAGCGCCGCCGGCGTGTAGCCGGCCTCGGCCGCGATCGCCCGCAGCGAGGCGCCGTCGAGCCCGTCGCGCTCGAAGACGCTGCGCGCCGCCGTGACGATCAGGCCGCGCTTGAGATCGGTCGCGGCATAGCGGCCACGCTTTCGTCCCGTCGCCTCGCCGCTCACGCTGAAACCCCTTCCAAAAGACTGCCTGCAAAAGACCGCTTGACGAAAATCTAACACCGTTCGATTTTACCGACAACGACCCGTTGGAGGATGACGCCATGCTGATGGACGCCGCCGGCTATCGCGAATCGCTCCGGAGCTATCGCCCCCGGGTCTTCGTCAACGGCCAGCGCGTCGAAAGCGTCGCCGACGAGCCCCTGCTGGCACCCGGCATCAATGCGGTGGGCGTCACCTACGACCTCGCCCATGACGAGCGCTATCTGCCGATCATGACCGCGCTGCAGACGAGTTCGGGCAAGACCGTCAACCGCATGCTGCATGTCGACCAGAGCTCCAGCGACCTTTTGGCGAAGCTCGAGGCGGTGCGGCTGGTCTGCAAGATCTCGGGCTGCGCCCAGCGCTATCTGACGCATGACGCGCTCGGCGGCATCCTGCAGGCGACGACGCGGGCCGACGCCAATCATGGCAGCGACTACAGCCAGCGCTTCCTTTCCTATCTGCACGACGTCCAGGACCGGGACCTGACGCTCGGCGTCGCGATGACCGACGCCAAGGGCGACCGGGCCAAGCGGCCGGGCGCCCAGGCCAACCGCGATGCCTACGTCCACATCAAGGAGCGGCGGAAGGACGGCATCGTCATTCGCGGCACCAAGGCAATCGTCACCGGCGCGCCCTATATGCATGAATTCCTGGTGATGCCCTGCCGCACCCATGCGCCGGGCGACGAGGATTTCGCGCTCTGCTGCGCCGTGCCCTGCGATGCGGAAGGGCTGACTATCGTAGCGCGGCCCGCCGGGCGGCCGGGCGATCCGGCGGCGAAATTCTCGGCGAAATACGGCCAGTCGACCGGCGCCGTGATGTTCGACGACGTCTTCGTGCCCTGGGACCGGGTGTTCATGGCCGGCGAGATCGAAGAGGCCGGCTATCTCACCACCAGCTATGCCAGCCATCACCGCCATAGCTGCATCGGGGCGCGGGCCGGCTTCGGCGACCTTTTGATCGGCGCCGGCGCGCTGATGATCGAGGCCAACGGGCTCGACGCCGACCGCCATTCCCATGTCCGCGAGCAGATGGTCGAGCTGATCACCATCACCGAGAGCTTTTTCGCCTGCGGCGTCGCGGCCTCGGTCTACTGCCAGAAGGATGCGTCCGGCGTGGCGATGCCCGACACTGTCTTCGCCAATATCGGCAAGCTGCTGCTGGCGACCAAGATCTACGACATGCACCGCATCGCCCATTACGTCTCGGGCGGGCTGATCGTCGCCCTGCCCGGACCGGACGAGGACCACAACCCGGAGACCGCTGCCTCGCTCGCCGCCGTGCTGACCGGGCGGCCGGACGTGCCCTATGAGCAGCGGGCAGAGGTGGCGCGCTTCATCGAGGACCTCACCGTCTCGAAGGAGGCCGGCTGGTATTCGGTGATCTCGCTGCATGGCGGCGGCTCGCCCGAAGCGATGAAGCGCGAGATCTGGCGCAATTATCCGGTGATGGAGAAGGTCGAGCTGGTCGAAAGCCTGCTCGACCGCGGCGTGCTGGCGGACGGCTCGCGGGTCTCGAAGCAGCCCGGGCGCTGCTGCGTCACGGGGTGCGAGGTGCCGGAGCGGATGGTGCCGGCTAAAGTGGCAGCCGAGTAGCGCCCCAATTCGTCATGGTCGAGCCTGTCCCGACCATCCACGTCTTCACCTTGTCCGCGTCGCAAGACGTGGATGCTCGCCACAAGGGCGAGCATGACGCGAGCGCCCTCATGAACGCCCACCCCACCGCCACCCATCAGGTCCTCAACCAGGCCCGCCCGGCTACCGGCTGGAACGCCTTCTCCGACGATGCCGTGCTGCAGGGCGTCGTGGCGCGACTCGCGCCCTGGGCGGCGGGCAAGGCCGCGGCGCTCGGCGCCCATGCCGGCGATGCCGAGGTGCAGGAACTGGCGCGGCTCGCCAACAAACATGGCCCGGAACTGAAGAGCCATGACCGCTTCGGCAACCGCACCGACTGGATCGAGTTCCACCCGGCCTGGCACGAACTGATGGGCCTCGCCTTCGCCCATGAGGTGCCGTCGCTCGCCTGGACGACAAAGGAGCCGAACGGGCATGCGGCGCGCGCCGTGATGTCCTATCTCTGGAACCAGGTCGAGCACGGGACGGGGTGCCCGACCGGCATGACCTATGCAGCCTTCCCCGGCCTCGCCCAGCCCGAGTTCGCGCTCTGGCGCGAGAAGATCACCTCCGGCCGCTACGACAAGCGGCCGCTGCCGGTGGCGCAGAAGAGCGGCGCCAGCATCGGCTATGCGATGACCGAGAAACAGGGCGGCTCGGACCTGCGCCAGACCCAGACCACGGCGCGCTATCTCGAGGATACGCCGGAGGGCCGGGTCTACCTGATCACCGGGCACAAATGGTTCTTCTCGGTGCCGCAATCGGACGGGTTCTTCACCCTGGCACGCACGGAGAGCGGCGTCTCCTGCCTGTTCTGCCCGGGCTTCCTGCCCGATGGCAGCCGCAACCGGCTGCAGATCCAGCGGCTGAAGGACAAGGCCGGCAACCGCTCGAACGCCTCCTCCGAGGTCGAATTCCGCGAATGCCTCGGCTGGCTCGTCGGCGAGGAAGGCTCGGGCATCAAGGAGATCCTCAGCCACGCCCATCTGACGCGGCTCGACTTCGCGATCGGCTCGGCCGGACTGATGCGCCAGGCGCTGACCCTGGCGCTGAACCACACCCAGTCGCGCCGGGGCTTCGGTTCTTCGCTGGCCGAGCAGCCGATGATGACCAATATCCTCGCCGATCTTGCGATCGATTCCGAAGCCTCGACGCTGATGGCCTTCCGCGTCGCCGCTGCGACCGACGCGATAGAGAGCTCCGAGCAGGAGCGCCATGTCGCGCGGGTCTCGACGCCGCTCGCCAAGTTCTGGAACTGCAAGCGCGCCGCCGCCTTCGTCGTCGAGGCGCTGGAATGCCATGGTGGCAACGGCTTCATCGAGGAGAACCCGATGGCGCGGCTCTATCGCGAGGCGCCGCTCAACGCGATCTGGGAGGGCACCTCGAACATGATGTGCATGGACGTGCTGCGCTCCTTCAACCGGGATCCCCGCACCAAGGAGGCCTTCATGACCGAGGTCGGCAGCGCGCGCGGGGCGAACCGGGCGCTCGACCGCTGGCTCGATCGGCTCGGCACGGAAGTCGCAAAGCCGCGCAATGACGATGGCCATGGCCGCCGTCTCGCCAATCTGATGGCCTATGCGCTGCAGGCCTCGGAATTGCGCAAGCACGCCGACGAGGCGGTGTTCGAGAGCTTCTGCCGCTCGCGGCTCGACGCCGACTGGGGCTATGTCTTCGGCACGCTAGAGCCCTCGCCGGAGCTCGCCGGGATCGTGCAGCGGGCGACAGTGGCGCGGGCGTAGCGCGACGACCGCCCGTCATTGCGAGCGCAGCGAAGCAATCCAGCCGTCTCGCTCGACGGTCCCTGGATTGCTTCGTCGGCTTCGCCTCCTCGCAATGACGGCATCGGCCGTCGTCATCGCAGTGAAATCGCGCGCCCCAAGTCCGTGCCCTTCCGGAGACGGACGACCCTACCAACCCTATGCGCGCGTTCCGTGGTTCGCCGCCCTCAGGCGGCGCAGCAGGCATGTGCCCTGGGCTGCTCCTCGTATTCGTCATGGCGTTTGACGAAGCTCAGCGTCGAGGTCTCGTTGCGGCCCTTGGGCGCGCGGTCGAGGATCATCAGCGTCGAGAGCAGTTCCTCGCCACCGCGGGCATAGGAGGAGTAAGTGTGGAACACCTCGCCCTGCTCGTCGCGGATGAAGGCGCTCATCCCCGGCAGCTCGTCGAAGGCCTGTTCGGTCGGCGTTTGTGTGAAATTGTACTCGACCTGGCCGCTCGCCAGTTCCTCCTTGGTGAAGGAGACGTGGAAGTCGAAATTGAAGTCGCTGCCGAAGGACGAAACCCAGGGGAAGGTCCAGCCCATGCGCTGCTTGTAGGCCTCGATCCTGGCGAGCGGCGCCCGCGAGACCGCGACCAGCGTGACGTCGTGATTGTTGAGATGCGGCAAGGTACCGTCGAAATGATCGGCCATGAAGGAGCAGCCGGGGCAGCCCGCCTCCCAGTCCGGCCCGAACATGAAATGATAGATCACGAGCTGGCTGCGGCCGTCGAACAGCTCCGCGAGGCCGCGCCTGCCGGCCGGGGTCTCGAAGACATAATCCTTCTCGACCCTGACCCAGGGCAGCGCCAGGCGCTCGGCGTTGATCTCGTCCCGCAGGCGGGTGAATTCCTTCTCCCGCGCCAGCAGCGCCCGGCGCGCCGCCAGCCATTCGGTTTTCGAGGCAAGCTGATGATGCTGCATGGTTTTCTCCTCCAGCAAATGCGCCCCAGACCTTGACATTGTGAGTTGATATCAACATAATTGAACAATGTCAAAATCAGCCGCCATGCCGGCCGAATCGCCGGTCCCCTTCACGGTCACGCTGCATGTCCGCGACCATTGCCTGTGCCTGCACATGCAGCGCGCGGCGCGCACGCTGGCGCGGCTGTTCGACGAGGCGCTGCGGCCACTCGGGCTGACCAACCAGCAGTTCTCGCTGCTGATGTCGCTGAACCGGCCGGAGCCGCCGAGCATCGCGCCGGTGGCGAGCCTGCTCGGCATGGACCGCACCACGCTGACCGCCGCGCTGAAGCCGCTGGAGCGGCGCGGGCTGGTCAACGTCGCGCCCGGAAAGAAGGATCGCCGCAGCCGGCTGCTGGCGATTACGCCCGAGGGAATTGCGCTGCTGGCGGAGGCCGTGCCGATCTGGCGGCGCACGCATGACGCGGTCGATGCCCGCCTCGCCGATCCGGAACCGGAGCGGCTCAGGCAGACGCTGCGCGCCATGTCATAGCCTTGCCACATCCGCCCGGCCCACTGGCCGATCCACCCGAAAAGACGGTGCCTGCCCAAGGAGCACGCAATGCCCCAGATGATCTTCGTCAACCTGCCGGTGAAGGACCTTGCGAAGTCGATGGACTTCTTCAAGGCGCTCGGCTTCTCCTTCAACCCGCAGTTCACCGACGAGACCGCCGCCTGCATGGTGATCAGCGACACGATCTTCGCCATGCTGCTGACCCATGAGAAATTCGCCAGCTTCTCGCCGAAGCCGGTCGCCGATACGAACCAGGCGATCGAGGTGCTGATCGCGCTCTCGCGCGACAACCGCGAGGCGGTGGATGCCATCGTCAAGGCGGCGCTCGCGGCGGGTGGCAGCACCTTCAGCGAGCCGCAGGATCACGGCTTCATGTACGCCCATGCCTTCCGAGACCTCGACGGCCATGTCTGGGAGGTGATGTGGATGGATCCGGCCGCCGTACAATAGAGCAGGCGGCGAACGGGGTCGCGTTCAGCGCGGCTCCGCCTGCAGCGCCATGACCGGCGGCCTGGCCATCTGCGCCGCCATGTAGTCGTCGAGCGCACGGCGCTGCTCGGGCGAGAAGCGCAGTCCGAGCTTGCTGCGCCGGAATAGCACGTCCTCCGCAGTCAGCGCCCATTCCTGCGCCATCAGCCAGGCAACCTCGCGCTCGGTCAGGTCGGCGCCGAAGACGCGGCCAAGGTCGCCCATCTCCCTGGCGCCTTCGAGCAGCGCCTCGGTGCGGGTGCCATAGGCGCGGGCCAGCCGGCGCGCCAGCCTGCGCTCGAGCCAGGGCCGCGCCGCGCAGAGCCGCTCGACCAGCGCCTCGAAGCCCTCGACCGGAAAATCGCCACCCGGCAAGGGGGCGCCGGCCGTCCAGGGTGGCGCGCGCAGGGCCGGCACGGCGGCGGCGAGCTTCGCCACCGCCGCCTCGGCAAGGCGGCGCGAGGTGGTGATCTTGCCGCCGAAGACCGAGAGCAGCGGGGCCGTGCCCGCCGGCTCGTCGAGCGCCAGCACATAGTCGCGCGTCGCCTCCTGGGCCTTGCTGGCGCCGTCGTCATAAAGCGGGCGCACGCCGGAATAGGTCCAGACCACGTCGTCGCGCCGGATCTCGCGGCGGAAATATTCGCCGGCCGCGGCGCAGAGATAGGCGATCTCGTCCTCGCTGGCGGCGACCTTGGCCGGATCACCGCGATAATCCCTGTCGGTGGTGCCGATCAGCGTGAAATTGCCCTCATAGGGGATGGCGAAGACGATGCGGCCGTCGCCGTTCTGGAAGATGTAGCAGCGCTCATGCTCGAACAGGCGCGGCACGACGATATGGCTGCCCTGAACCAGCCTGACCGAGGCCGGCCGCTCGCTCGGCACGATGCCGTTGAGCACATCGGCGACCCAGGGTCCGGCGGCATTGACCAGAGTGCGGGCCGAGGTCTCGGCGCGGGTGCCCTCGCGGTCTTCCGTCGTCACCAGCCAGTGATCGCCCTGCCGGCGCGCGCCGACGACCTTCGTTCGCGTCAGGATGCGGGCCCCGCGCTCGGCGGCGTCACGGGCGTTGAGCACGACGAGACGCGCATCCTCGACCCAGCAATCGGAATATTCGAAGGCACGGCGGAAGCGCGGCTGCAATGGCTCCCCGGCCGCGTCCTGCCGCAGATCGAGCGAACGCGTCGCCGGCAGCAGATGGCGGCCGCCGAGATGGTCGTAGAGGAAAAGGCCGAGCCGCAGCAGCCACCAGGGCCGCAGCCCCTGATGATGCGGCAGAACGAAGCGCAGCGGCCAGACGATATGCGGCGCGGCGCGCCAGATCACCTCGCGCTCGGTGAGGGCCTCGCGCACCAGCCGGAACTCGTAATGCTCGAGATAGCGCAGGCCGCCATGGATCAGCTTGGTCGAGGCCGAGGAGGTGGCGCCGGCAAGGTCTCCCTGCTCGAACAGGACGACGGAGGCGCCGCGCCCTGCGGCATCGCGGGCGATGCCGCAGCCATTCACGCCGCCGCCGATGATGGCGATGTCGAAAACCGGAGCCGTCACGGATCTTCCTCCCGGAGGGCAGATGCGATCGCCATCCCGGCCTCAAAATAAGGCGCGCCTTACTTGCGCGCAACGGAAAAACGAAATTAAAACGAAAGTTCAAGTTTCGCTTTTCATTTCGCCTCCGCTCATGCCGCGCGAAGGTTCAGTCCGGGTCGCCGTCCGGCGGCCGGGTGGCGGCCTCCTTCGCCGTCTCGATCACCGCGACCTCCTCGTTGCGGCAGAGCTCGCGCAGGGAGGACGATTGCAGCCGATCGGTGACGAAGACGTCGACATCGCGCAGATGGCCGATGCGGACGGGGGCGGAGCGCTCGAGCTTGGTGCTGTCGGCGACGAGCAGGCATTGCCGGGCATTCTCGATGATCGCCTGCGAAACCCTGACCTCGCGAAAGTCGAAATCGAGCAGCGCGCCGTCCTCGTCGATGGCCGAGGTGCCGATTACGGCATAGTCGACCTTGAACTGGCGGATGAGATCGACCGCCGCCGCGCCGATGACGCCGCCGTCCGAACGCCGGACCGGACCGCCGGCGACGATGACCTCGATGCGCGGATGCGGGTAGAGCAGCGTCGCGACATGCAGGTTGTTGGTGATCACCAGCAGGCCCTGATGGTCGGTCAACGCGCGGGCGACCTCCTCGGTGGTCGTGCCGATATTGATGAACAGCGAGGCGTCGTTGGGGATCAGCGCGGCGGCGGCGCGGCCGATCGCAGCCTTCTCCTCGCCGGCGATGAAGCGGCGCGCCTCATAGGCGAGGTTCTCGACGCTGGAGGCGACGACAGCGCCGCCATGGACGCGCGACATCACCCGCTGCTCGCAGAGCTGGTTCAGGTCCTTGCGGATGGTCTGGACGCTGACCTCGTAGCGCGCCGCCAGTTCCTCGACGCTGACCCGGCCCTGGCTGCGGGCCAGCGTCACGATCTCGCGCTGGCGCGGCGTCAGGCTTTCCATGGGCGAGGCTCCTTCGGGCGTGGCGCCAAGCTGACGATGCGGCGCGGCGGCGTCAACCGGCAGCGGCGGGCAGGGTGAAGGCTCGCAAGAAGGGAAGCATGGGGGATCGATTATCTGGCTGCCCGCCGCGCGAACCTGGCCGCGCCATGTCAAAAGACATGCCGGTTTTACACGCATTGCTGTAGCGGTCGAACTGCACCGCCGAAAAGCAAGGATCGGAAGCGCTCGTGCCGACACAGGTTGACAAGGATGCGCGCTTCATGAGCGCCGTGCTCGCCGCTTCCGAGGACTGCATCAAGGTGCTCGACCTCGAAGGCCGGCTGAGCTTCATGAGCGAAGGCGGCCAGCGGGTGATGGAGGTCGTCGATTTCGAAGCGATCCGCGGCTGCGCCTGGCCCGATTTCTGGGAGGATGCCCACTCGGACGAGGCGCGGGCGGCGCTCGCGGCAGCACGCGAGGGCAGGAGCTACCGCTTCCACGGCCCGGCCAACACCGCCGCCGGCAATCCGCGCTACTGGGACGTGCAGGTCTCGCCGATCATCGGGTCGGACGGAGCGCCTGAAGCGATCCTCTCGGTCTCGCGCGACATCACCGAGCTGCGCGCCAGCGAGGAGCGCTACCGCACGCTCGCCAGCGAGCTCAACCACCGCATCAAGAACCTGCTCGCCATGGTCCAGGGCATCGTCAACCAGACGCTGCGCCAGCGCGACGAGCCGCCCGAAGTCGCCAAGACCCGGCTCAGCGAGCGCCTGCAGGCGCTCGGCGCGGCGCAGGACCTGCTGATGTCGGCGAGCCGGCATGGCGCCGACCTGAAGCAACTGGTCGAGACCGTGCTGGCGCCGCATCGCTTCGGCACGCGGATCAGAATTTCGGGGCCCGCCCTCGCGCTTTCGCCGAAATGCGCACTGGCGATGGCGCTGGCCACCCATGAGCTCGGCACCAATGCCATGAAATACGGGGCCTTGTCGCATGAAGCCGGCCATGTCGAAGCCGGGTGGCAGATCGAGGACGGGGAGCTGCACTTCCGCTGGCAGGAGCGCGGCGGCCCGCCGGTCGAGCCGCCCGTCCGGCGCGGTTTCGGATCGCAGATGATCGAGAAGGCGCTCGGCAGCTATTTCGGCGGCCAGGCCCAGACCCAGTATGCTCCGGACGGTATCGTGCTGACGCTGCGGGCTCCGGTCGCGGGATTGGCGGAGTTCTAGATCGCCGTGCGTCCATTCGGACGCAGAGATGGCGATCTAGCTCTTTGTTGTAGCATCGGATTCAACCGAAAACCGGATTCCACTTTTCGGTCCGATGCTCTGGATCGCTTGCCGTCCGCCGGACGCAGAGGTGGCAGCTAACGTGGATCGAGGTCGGCCGGCACAGCGCGGGGCAGCTTCGCGCGATACATCAGGCCCCAGGCGTCGCGGCCCAATGGAAAGTCCCGGCATTTGAGGTCGGCCGCTTGCCGGCCGGCCTGCGTGACCAGCACGCCGTTCCGCTCGCCCTGCCCCTTCACGATGATCGAATAGAGCGCGTAGGTGGCATCGCCGCGGGAGAAGCGGACAATGTCGCCGGCAGAGCCGGCGTCGCCGATGACGGCGGCACTGAAGGCTGCATCCGGCGGACGGGGCGGATCGGGATAGGTCAGTTCCAGCGCCCCCTCGCGCCCGAAGCGGTAGATCAGCGTGCCGCTGCCGGGGCCGATATCGGCGGAGGCGCAGAGCGAGACGATCCTGGCGCCGACCGCACAGGAGAACACCGCCTCCTCCTCGCGCAGGCAAAGCGAGGGCCGCCGATCGGCCGCGGCGGCCATGCTCGCCAGAACGGCCGGCGCGAGCAGGGCCGGCGCCAGGCACCAGAGCAAGCGCCTCATTTCAGCCAGAGCCTGAGCGGGATCTGGCCGGCCCTGCCGCAATCGGCGAAGGCGACGCCGTCCTCGGAGAGCCTGCCGGCGACCTTGCAAACATCATCCCCGAGGGTGAGGTTCGCGGCATAGCGCTGGCCGTTGCGGCTGAGGCGGATCGAGCCGGTCTTCTGCGAGACCTCGCCCGGCCCGCAAATGGCGAGATGCTTCAGGTGCAGAGCGCCGGCGAATTCGCGCCGGCGCCAGAGCCCGGCCGCCTTCTCCTCGGCAAGCGCTGCCGTGACCGCCCATTCCCCGGCATAGCCATAGCGGCCGGTGAGCTCGAGCCCCTGCGCGAGTGCGGCGCCGGGGACGAGGATGAAAACCAGGAATATCGCTGCGCGCATCGCAGCCTCCGCCATGGCGCTGTCATAGCGACCGCCCTGGTATTCTGCACCGGCACCGATAAATCGCGAAATGCGCTGCGCCGGGAGCGCTGATCGGCCCTGCGCCCCCGCAACTGGCGCATGGCGAAACAGCTCACTATGTTCCGCCATTCCCAATTCACAGGACGGGCACAGTGCCGATGGACAAGCGGGTCGAGACCGAGGAGCCGGCGGCTGCGCTGAGCCATGCCGATATCCGCTCGATCCTGATCGGCATCATGCTCGCGATGTTCCTGGCGGCGCTCGACCAGACCATCGTCGCGACCGCGATGCCGACGATCGGCCGCGAACTCGGCGACGTCACCCATCTGCCCTGGGTGGTGACCTCCTATCTCCTGGCCTCGACCGCGGTGACCCCGCTCTACGGCAAGCTCGCCGACATCCATGGAAGGCGGGTGACGCTGCTCGGCGGCATCGTCATCTTCATCGTCGGCTCTGTCGCCTGTGCGCTCGCCTCCTCGCTCTGGCTGCTGGTCGTCGCCCGCTTCGTGCAGGGGCTCGGCGGCGGCGGGCTGATCGCGCTCGCCCAGACCATCATCGGCGACATGGTGCCGCCGAAGGAGCGCGGGAAATATCAGGTCTACATCGCCAGCGTCTTCTTCACCTCCTCGCTGCTCGGCCCGGTGCTCGGCGGCGTGATCTCGGAAGCGCTGCACTGGTCGGTGATCTTCTGGATCAACCTGCCGCTCGGGCTCGCCGCCTACTGGATGACGGACAAGGCGCTCAAGCTTCTGCCGCGCCACGAACGCCCGCACCAGCTCGACGTGCTCGGCGCCCTGCTGATGACCGGTGCGACGATGACCCTGCTGCTCGCGCTCTCCTGGGGCGGCGTGCTCTACCCCTGGGCCTCCTGGCCGATCTTCGGGCTGGTGCTGCTTTCGCTGGTGCTCTGGCTCGGCTTCGGCTGGCGGCTGCGGGTCGCGGCCGAGCCGCTGATCCCGCTCGCCATCCTCGCCAATCCGGTGGTGCGCGACGGCACCATCGCCGCCGGCTTCGGCATGGGCACCTTCATCGGACTGACGATCTACCTGCCGCTCTATTTCGAGACGGTCGTCGGCCTGTCGGCCGCCAATTCCGGACTGGGGCTGATCCCGCTGACCTGCGGCACCGTGGTCGGCGCGACCGCCTCGGGCCGGGCGATGACGAAGCTGACGCATTACAAGCGGGTGCCGATCGCGGGGCTCGCCGTGGCGCTGGCGGGAACCGCCGTCCTCGCCGCCTTCGCCGGCCGGCTGCCGCTCCTGCCCTTCGCGCTGGTGCTCTGCGTGATCAGCCTCGGCTTCGGAACGGTGCTGCCGGTCGCGACCGTCGCGATCCAGAACGCGGTCGCGATGCACCAGCTCGGCACCGCCACCGCGACGGCCAATTTCTTCCGGCAGATCGGCGGGGCGCTGATCGTCGCCGTCTTCGGCGCCATCGTGCTCGGCGGCATGGGCGCAAGCGGCGCCGGGCTCTCGGCCGAGACGCTGAAGGCCGGCGCCGTCGACCGTGAGACCATGGTCCGGCTGTTCAGTTACGTCTTCGCGGCGACCTTCGTCGGCTTCGCCATGTGCCTGCTGTTCCTGGCCAGGATGAAGGAATTGCCGCTGCGCGGCGCGGCGAAGGCGGCGGCGAAAGAGGTTCTGGGCGAGTAGGCGCGCCCCTCGCCGGGCAGGAACCAGCCTCGGCGCCGCAGGGCGCAACCTGCCCGTTGCCGCAAACCTGTCACAAGCTATGGTCAGGCTGGCATTCCCGCCGCAGGAGAACCGCCATGTCCGATCTCGTCGTCATCGTCTATCCGACCGAGGCCAAGGCCGAGGAAATGCGCCAGAAGATCATCGGGCTGCAGAAGGAGTACCTGATCCAGATCAGCGATGCCGCCATTGCGGTGATGCATGAGGGCGGCAAGATCAAGCTCAACCAGCTGCTCAACACCACGGCGCTCGGCGCCGCCTCGGGCGGCTTCTGGGGTCTGCTGATCGGCGCGATCTTCCTGATGCCGGTGTTCGGCGCGGCGATCGGTGCCGCCTCCGGCGCGCTCGGCGGCGCGCTGACCGATTACGGCGTCGACGACAAGTTCATGAAGGAGCTCTCGACCAACCTGCAGCCCGGCAATGCGGCGCTGTTCGTGCTGATCCAGAAGATCACCTCCGACAAGGTGCTCGAGGCGATCAAGGGCACCGGCGGCGTGGTGCTGAAGACCTCGCTCGACCATTCGCAGGAGCAGAAGCTGCGCGATGCGCTCGCCGCCTCGCCGGCCGCCCAGCCACTGCGGCCCAGCCCCGGCCCGGACGCGACGACGAATCCCGCTCCGGCGGCGTGAGGCGCAAGCTGGCCTCGGCGGCTGCGTCAGGCCAGCCTGCTGCCATGGACAACTCGCCGTCATTCCGGGGCGCTGCGCAGCAGCGAGCCCGGAACCCATGAACACGACACAAATCGAGGCCGCGCAGCGACAGACTGCCTTCTGGAAAAGTCTCGCGTTCATGGGTTCCGGGCTCAGGCCTTCGGCCTGCCCCGGAATGACGGCGAGGTTCCGGGCTCAACCCGTTAGCCAGAAGCTATCTCCGCTTGAAGCTCTGCTTCTCGATGGTGAGCGCGATGGTCCGCCCGGTTCCGGGCGAGCCCTCCATCGCATGCGCCCTCAATTCCGCGCCGATGCCGGAGAGCCGCATGGCGGCCGGGTCGTCCGGCAAACTCCAGCTATGTGTCTGCGCGTGGAAGGTCAGCGGCACGTCGAAACGGCCGTTCGTGCCGGCGAGATAGGCGACCATCTGGCCGACCGTGCCGGCGCGGAGCTGGTCGAGCCGAACCTTGTAGAGGGCGCGCCTTCCGAGCAGCTCGAGCTCGACGCCGACGACGAGATGCTCGGCCGCATGGCGGGTGAAGGCGCTGGTCGAGGAAATGCTGCGGCGCTCGGGCGACGCCTCGAAGCTGGCGCGGACGACGCCCCTCGCGTCGCTGCTCAGGCGCTTGCCGGCACCGGGCGCGCTGACCTCGGCATCGGAGCCTATGGCGACGCGGACGGCATGGCGGGCGAGCGGCTTGCCGGCCTCGTCGACCAGCTTCAGCGTCAGCGAAACCGGCTCGGCCGCGACAGCCGGCGCAAGCAGCGCGATCAGGGCGAGGAGGCCGGCACGCAATGAGGAAAACCGCATCGTCCCAGCCCCTTCATCTACCGGTTCAGTCGCGCAGCAGGTCGTTGATGCCGGTCTTCGCCCGGGTCTGGGCGTCGACCGTCTTGACGATCACGGCGCAGTAGAGCGAGGGGCCGGGCGTGCCGTCGTTGAGCGGCTTGCCGGGCAGCGAGCCCGCGACCACAACCGAATAGGGCGGCACCTTGCCGATATGGACCTGGCCGGTGGCGCGGTCGACGATCTTGGTGGTGGCCGAGATGAAGACGCCCATGGCGAGCACCGCACCCTCGCCGACGACGACGCCCTCGACCACCTCGGAGCGGGCGCCGATGAAGCAGTTGTCCTCGATGATGGTCGGGTTGGCCTGCAGCGGCTCGAGCACACCGCCGATGCCGACGCCGCCGGAGAGATGGACGTTCTTGCCGATCTGGGCGCAGGAGCCGACCGTCGCCCAGGTGTCGACCATGGTGCCGGAATCGACATAGGCGCCGATGTTGACGAAGGACGGCATCAGGATGACGTTCGGGGCGAGATAGGAGCCTTTGCGCGCCGCCGCCGGCGGCACGACGCGGAAGCCCGCGGCGCGGAAGCGGTTCTCGCCCCAGCCCTCGAACTTCGACGGCACCTTGTCCCAGAACACGCCCTCCCCCGGGCCGTTCGCCATGATCTGGTTGTCGGTCAGGCGGAAGGAAAGCAGCACCGCCTTCTTCAGCCATTGATGCGTGACCCATTCGCCGCCGATCTTCTCGGCGACGCGTGCCTGGCCTGAATCGAGCAGCTCGATCGCCTGCTCGACGGCCTCGCGCGCAGCGCCTTTCGTCGTAATGCCGATCTCGGCCCGGTTCTCCCAGGCGGCGTCGATGGTGGCGGCGAGATCGGTCAGCGACATGAGGCGGCTCCGGCAGTCGTGAAGTCGCCCGGAGCGATGGCCGATGCAGGCAGCGGCGTCAAGGCTGGGGAACGCTTGGGGTCGCGGCGTGTTACAATCGCCAGCAAGCTCAACCGCAGCGGAGGCGAAGATGGGCCGGATCCTCTTGTCGCTCGTCCTGGTGCTCGCCGCCGGCGCCGCGCTCGCCCGGCCGCAGACGCCGGCACGGAGCTGCGTCGCCAACCAGCAGAGCGTCCGCGCCAATGGGGCGATCGTGCTCGGCACCGGCGGCCATACCTATGACCGCTTCGTGCGCCATCGCGGCTTCTGCCAGTTCGACGAATATGCCGACCCGGCCTGGGTGCCGGCGCGCGACACGCCGAGCTGCTTTGTCGGCTATCGCTGCAAGAGCGGGCCGATCTGGGAAGACTGAACCCGGCCGGGTGACCTCTCAAGCGTCATTCCCGACCCTTGCGATAGCGGCTTAGATCGAAACCCCTGCATGACGCCGGAGCCGAACTGGTTTTCGCGGCGGCCGGCGCCTATGCCGACAGCGACCCTATCGTCGAACCCGGACCCATCATGCGCCTCTGGATCAGGAACCCGCTTGCCATCCTCGCCGAAAATGCCGGCGGCGGGATCGTGATCGAGGACGGCGTCATCGTCGAGATCGTGACCCTGGGCGGCTTCCCCTCCCTGCCGGTGACCGAGAGCTTCGACGCGTCGAACCATGTCGTGCTGCCGGGGCTGATCAATACGCATCATCATTTCTACCAGACGCTGACGCGGGCCCATCCGGCGGCGATCGACCGCGAGCTCTTTCCCTGGCTGAAGGCGCTCTACCCGCTCTGGGCCAGGCTGCGGCCGGAAGACCTGCGGCTCGCCGTCCGTGCCGCGCTCGCCGAGTTGCTGCTCTCCGGCTGCACCACGGCGGCCGACCATCACTATCTCTACCCTGTGGGCCTGGAGAACGCGGTCGACATCGCCGTCGACGAGGCCCGGGCGCTCGGTGTCCGCGTCACCATCTCGCGCGGCTCGATGAACCTATCGCAGAAGGATGGCGGGCTGCCGCCGGACGACGTGGTGCAGGACGAGGAGACGATCCTCAGCGACAGCGAGCGGGTGCTCGGCCTGTTCCACGACCCCGCCCCCGGCAGCATGGTGCAGATCGCGCTGGCGCCCTGCTCGCCCTTCTCGGTGACGCCGGCGCTGATGGAAAAATCGGCCGAGCTCGCCGCCCGTTTCGACGCGCCGCTGCACACCCATCTCGCCGAGACGCAGGACGAGGATGCCTATTGCCTGGAGGTCTATGGCAAGCGCCCGCTCGACCTGCTGGAGGAAGCCGGCTGGATGCGACCGAAGACCTGGCTGGCGCACGGTGTCCACTTCTCCTGCGCGGAATGCGAGCGGCTGGGCAAGGCCGGGGTCGGCGTCTGCCATTGCCCGACCTCGAACGGCGTGCTCGCCTCCGGCTTCTGCAGGACCCGCGAGCTCGAGGCAGCCGGCGCCCCGCTCGGCCTCGGCGTCGACGGCTCAGCCAGCAATGACGGCTCCAACCTGATGGAGGAATTGCGGCACGCGCTGCTGGTCAACCGGCTGCACTACAAGAGCGCCAGCGCGGTGACGGCCCGCGACACCATCCGCTGGGCGACCGAAGGCTCGGCGCGCTGCCTGGGACGCAGCGATATCGGCCGGATCGCGCCCGGCATGCAGGGCGACCTCGCGTTCTACAGGCTCGACGAACTGCGCTTCTCGGGCGCGCATGACCCGATCGCGGCACTGGTGCTGTGCGGCGCCAGCCGGGCCGACCGGGTACTGGTCGCCGGGCGCTGGCGCGTCATCGACGGCGAAATCCCGGGGCTCGACCTTGCCGGCCTGCGCCGTGCGCACGGGCTGGCGGCGCGGCGTTACGCCTGAACCGGATGAGCGCGTCGATCTCCACCGTCATTCCGGGGCGCTGCGAAGCAGCGAGCCCGGAACCCATAAACACCGCAATTGAAAGTCGAGCGGCACCGGCCATGAGTGCTGGCAAGCGTCGTGTTCATGGGTTCCGGGCTCTTCGCTGCGCGAAGCCCCGGAATGACAGCCAGCCCGGGTCGAACGGAAGCGGCTAAGCCTGAGGCCCAGCGACCGGAACCACCATCTCGCCCGGCCGCGTCAGCGGCACGAGGAAGCTGGTCAGGTCGTCGGTGACGTAGTGGACATGGCCGGCCTCGACCGCGGCCTGCTCCCAGGCTTCGCGGAAGGGATCGGGGGTGCGCGGCACGATCAGCACCGTCTTCATGCCGAGCGCGCTCGGCACGAGCAGATTCTTCTCGATGTCCTCGAACATCGCCGCCCGGCCGGGGTCGACGCCATGCTTGGCGAGGAAGTTCTCATAGGTCGCGCGCTCGGGCTTGGGCAGGAAGCCGGCATTGACGATGTCGAAGATGTCCTCGAAGTGGTGGAGGATGCCGAGCTTGCCGGCGACGTTCTCGGCATGGCCGCGCGAACCATTGGTGAGGATCAGCTTGCGTCCGGGCAGGGCCTCGATCGCGGCGCCGAGCGCCGGATTCGGATCGAGCAGGGTCAGGTCGATCTGATGGGCGAAGTCGAGGAAGTCGTCGGGGTCGATCCCGTGCTCCTCCATCAGCCCCTTCAGGGTCGTGCCGTAGCGCTGGTAATAATATTTCTGCAGGGCCCGGGAAGACAGGCCGTCGAGGCCGAACAGCTCGGCGAGGAAGAGCGTGATGCGCTCGTCGACCTGCGGCCAGACCTTCGCCTCATGCGAATAGAGCGTGTTGTCGAGGTCGAAGATCCAGTGATCGACATGGCCGAAAGCGGCCTGCTCCGGCAGAAGCGGGGCGGCGGCGGTGATTGGTGCGTTCTGATTCATGGGATCATATGATGTGGGGCGCGCCATCATGACATGCAAGGTTCTTGGCAGAGTCCAAGGTTCTTGGTCCAAGGTTCTTGCGGAGTAGCCGCGACGGGCACACGCCGTCATGCTCGGGCATGAACCCGAGCATCTTGCCGCAGATTCCCGGGTCTACGCTTCGCTTCGCCGGAGAATGACGCCGCGGCTCCGACCCCTCACTTGCGGATGATCGTGCCCGAGCCCGTATCGGTGAAGAGCTCGATCAGCACCGCATGCGGCACCTTGCCGTCGAGGATGACCACGGCCTCGACGCCCTTTTCCAGCGCGTAGATGCAGGTCTCGATCTTCGGGATCATGCCGCCCGAGATGGTGCCGTCGGCGATCAGGCGCCGGCACTGCTCGACGGTGAGCTCCGGGATCAGGTTCTTGTCCTTGTCGAGCACGCCGGGCACGTCGGTGAGCAGCAGCAGCCGCTTGGCGCCGAGGGCACCGGCGATAGCGCCGGCGAAGGTGTCGGCGTTGACGTTGTAGGTCTGGCCGTCGGCGGCGGCACAGACCGGCGCCAATACCGGGATCAGCTCCGCCTTCAGGATCGCGTCGAGCACGGTGGTGTCGACCGTCTCGGGCTCGCCGACGAAGCCGAGGTCGAGCACCTGCTCGATCTTCGAATCGGGATCGACGATGGTGCGCGCCGCCTTGCGGGCGACGACCATGTTGCCGTCCTTGCCGCAGAGCCCGATCGCCTTGCCGCCCTCGCGCGAGATATAGCCGACGATCTCCTTGTTGACCGAGCCGGCGAGGACCATCTCGACGACGTCGACGGTGGCGGCGTCGGTGACGCGCAGGCCCTGCTTGAACTCGGACTTGATGCCGAGCTTGTCGAGCATGCGGGCGATCTGCGGGCCGCCGCCATGGCAGACCACCGGCTTCAGGCCGGACTGCTCGAGCAGCACCACATCCTCGGCGAAATCCTCGGCGGTGGCGGCGTCGCCCATGGCGTTGCCGCCATATTTGATCACGATCACCTCCTGGTCGTAGCGCTGCATATGCGGCAGCGCCTGGACCAGCAGCTCGGCCGACTGGGACGGCGTCAGATGGGCGGCGGGATTGATCATCATGCAGGCTCCGAGGCGCGCCCGAGCTGCGCCGGGCCGCCTTCTAGCTGAAAGCGCCTTGCGGCGGAAGCGTGTCGGCGCGTATCAGACGCGCCTGGCGAGCAGCGCCGAGAAAGCCAACCCGAGCCAGCCGCCGAGCATCATGAAACCGCCGGCCGGCGCAGCGCCCATGAACAGGCGCTCGCCATGGAAGCCGCGCATGGCGAGATCGGCCGAGAACAGCGCGACACCGAGGATCAGCAGCGAGATCGCCAGCCGCGCGCCGATATCGGCGAGCAGCCTGGCGCGCCGCGCCACGCAGGCGCCGATCACCGCCGAGGCATGGAAAAGCAGCATCTGGCCGGCGATCTGGAGATTGTCCGATGCGCCGGTGTGGGTCGCGGCGGCGAGCAGGGTGACGCCGGCGAGCCCCATCAGCATGGCGATGGTGAGGTGGATCTTGGTGGCGGTGATCATGACGGGCCCCGGGCCGGCGTCCGACCCTGCGCCGGACCATCGGAGGCCGAGGAGAACGGTACCGCGGGGGCCGCGTCAAGGCGCTGCGGCCGAGCCGCGGCGTTATTGCGCGTCGAACCACGCCTTCCATTCGGGCACGGCCTTGGCGAAGGTGCCGCGATGGCTGGTCTCCCCCGTCGAGATCGCCTCGACGCGCGGATTGCCGATCGCCTGCTGATAGGTCATGGCCAGTCGGCCGATCTCCACCCGGATCGCCTCGTCGGCCTCGCCGTAGAAATTGCGCACCGGGGTGCCGACAACCCAGCGATAGGACTGCGCGGCGGCGACGAGGCGGCCATAGGCCGAGGCGCCGAAGAACTTCGGATCGAAATACTCGGCCCGGACGAGCTTTCTGAGATCGGTCGGAATCTCGGCCGCATCGACGGGCCGGCGTTCATAGGCCTTTCGCGAGATCTCGTAATAGGTGTCCGCCAGGACCGAACGCGCCAGTCCGGGGATGCCGTAATAGTTCTCGAAGGAGAAGGAGGACAGGATGAACAGCGTCGTCACCCACGGCGCGTCGATCTTGCGCGGGAAGTTCAGGAAACCGCTCAGTGCCGCAAAGACATCGACCGGCGCGCTCGCCGTCACGGCAGCCTTTACCGGGACATTCGCGGCCTCGAGCTTCTCGAGCATGGCCATCGTCACAAAGCCACCCTGCGACCAGCCGGCGAGGAACAGTTTCGTCGTCGAGACCTTGAGGTCGTCGAGCACGGCGCGGCTCGCCGACAGCATGTCGTGGGTCGCCTGCTGATGACTGCCCTTGACCATGTAGCCTTCCAGCTCGGTCGAGTCGCCGAGCCCGAAATAGTCGGCCCCGATCACGACATAACCCTGGCCGGCGAACTGGGCGAGCATGAGCTGCGTCTCCGGAGACTGCTCCGGAACGGAAGGAACCTGCTGCTTACCGTAGACGGTTCCGTGCTGATAGGAGACGAGCGGGAATGTCCTTGCGTCAGTGTCCGGCACGGCGACGAGGCCGCTCGCCATGGTCGGCCGGTTGCCGCGCTCCGGTATCACCGAGGCATAGCGGACCCGATAGAGGCGGATCGCGTCGCGAGCCGGGGTGTATGTCACCGGAATGCCGGCGAAGGCCGGCGTATCGACGGTCAGGATGCGGTTCAGCCGATCCTTGTCCCAGCGTTCGAGGAACTGGTATTCGACGCCGCCGGCGGCGCGTGTCCATCCCGGCGCCTGGGCCTGGGCCTGACCGGGCACGCAGGCCATGGCCAGCCCGGTCAGCATCGCGGTGAGTACGAGGCGGCGTTCAAGGGCAGGCATCAGGATCTCCGGCGCGCGACGCGAGACGCTTCCCCGTCCGTCCGGGCCGTCATGCCCGGCAGTTCTGGCGCGCCGCCCGTAAAGATTCGATGATCTTCGCCGACGCTCAGCCGCGCTCCGCCAGAACCCTGGCGATCGCGGCGCGCAATTCGGGGATGCCGAGCCCCTTCTCGCTCGAGGTCAGCAGCACTTCCGGAAAGGCGGCGGGGCGGCGCTTGATCTCGTCATAGGTCGCCTCCGCCATGAAGGTCTGGTCGGCCTGCTTGATGGCGTCGCCCTTGGTGAGCACCACCTGATAGCTCACCGCGGCCTTGTCGAGCGTCTCGAGCACGGCGCCGTCGACGTCCTTCAGGCCGTGGCGGGCATCGATCAGCACATAGACGCGCATCAGGTTGGAACGGCCGCGCAGATATTCGTGGATCAGGTTGGTCCAGGCCGCGACCTTGTCGCGCCCGACCGCGGCATAGCCATAGCCCGGCATGTCGACGATGGTCAGGCGCTCGTCATGGCCGGCCTGGCGGAAGAAGTTGAGCTGCTGGGTGCGGCCGGGCGTATGCGAGGTGCGGGCCAGCGCATTGCGCCGCGTCAGGGCGTTGATCAGGCTCGACTTGCCGACATTGGAGCGCCCGGCGAAGGCGATCTCCTGGCCGACCATGGGCGGCAGGTCGTCGATCTTGGTCGAGGCCCAGACGAAATCCCATGGCCCTTCGAAGAGCTTGCGGGCCGATTCGATCTCGTCGGCGTCGTAGGGTGTGGTGGTGCTTGCGGTCATCTGCCTTGCCTACACGGCCCGTTGCAGCGCGTCGATGTCGGCGCCGGCGATCAGCGGCAGGTTGCGGGCGATCTTCTCCGCCTCCCAGTCCCACCAGCGGATAGAAAGCAGCGCCGTGACGATCTCCGGCGGGAAGCGCAGCTTCACCACCTGCCCGGGGTTTCCGACGACAATCGCATAGGGCGGCACATCGCGCGCGACCTGCGCCCGCGTGCCGATGATGGCGCCGTCGCCGATGGTGACGCCCGGCATGATCACCGCCTCGCGGCCGATCCAGACATCGTTGCCGATGATGGTATCGCCGCGCAGGCCGAGGCCGTCCTCCGTCATCGCCGGCAGCCCCTCGAAGCCGAACATCTGGAAGGGAAAGGTCGAGAAGCCGCCCATCGGATGGTTGGCGCCGTTCATGATGAACTGGGCAGCCTGGGCGATCGCGACGAACTTGCCGATGATCAGCCGGTCGCCGATGAAGTCGAAATGATAGCGCACGCAGCGGGCGAGGAAATGCTCGGGCCCGCGCGAGTCGTCGTAATAGGAGTAGTCGCCGACCTCGACGAGCGGATGATCGACGACCGCCTTGAGGAAGGCCGTACCCTTCCAGCCGGGAATCGGGTGGCGGGTGAGCGGGTCGGGAAGGGGCATCGAGAAACCTCACGGTCATCCCGGCCGAAGCGAAGCGTAGAGCCGGAATCCATGCCCGAGCCCGGATCGGAGAGGTTCAGGCATGGATCCCGGGTCGACCTTCGGCCGCCCGGGATGACATCGTCAATGACGGACAGCGGGTGCCCGCCGCCTCACTTCTTGTTGCTGTTCGCCGGCTTGCCCGGGGCGGGCACCGCGGGCGTCGCGGCCGCCGGCTTCTTGCCGAACATGCCCTTGAGATTGTCCCAGAGCTCGATCTTCACGCCGTGCTTCCGCATGATGTAGCCCTGCTGCAGGATCGAGAGCAGGTTGTTCCAGGTCCAGTAGATCACCAGGCCGGCCGGGAACGAGCCGAGCAGGAAGGTGAAGAACACCGGCATCCAGGTGAACATCATCTTCTGGACCGGATCCGGCGGCTCCGGATTCATCTTCATCTGCACGAACATCGTCACGCCCATCAGGATCGGCCAGATGCCGAGATGCAGGAAGGCGGGCGGCGTGAACGGCAGCAGGCCGAAGAGGTTGAACAGGTTCGTCGGGTCGGGCGCGGCGAGGTCGCGGATCCAGCCGAAGAACGGCGCATGCCGCATCTCGATGGTGACGAACAGGATCTTGTAGAGCGCGAAGAAGACCGGGATCTGGACCAGCACCGGCCAGCAGCCGGCGAGCGGGTTGATCTTCTGGGTCTTGTACAGCTCCATCAGCGCCTGCTGCTGCTTCATCTTGTCGTCAGCATAGCGCTCGCGGATCGCCATCATCTCCGGCTGAACCGCCTTCATCTTCGCCATCGAGGCGTAGGACTTGTTGGCGAGCGGGAAGAACAGGGCCTTCAGCAGGACTGTGACGACCAGGATGGCGATGCCGAAATTGCCGACATGCTTGTAGACCCAGTCCATCAGGTAGAACATCGGCTTGGTGATGAAGTAGAACCACCCCCAATCGATCATCAGCTCGAAGCGCTTGATGCCCTCGTTCTTCTCGTAGCCGTCGATGGCCGCGACTTCCTTGGCGCCGGCGAACAGGCGCGAATCGGCGACGGCCTTGGCGCCGGGCGCGACGGTCAGCGCCTCGCCGAGGAAATCGGCCTGGTAGGTGCGCTGGGCGCCGGTCTGGACCGAGGAATAGCGGCCCTCGTATTTGCGCGTCTGGTCCGGGATGACCGCCGCCGCCCAGTATTTGTCGGTGATGCCGACGAAGCCGCCGACGGCGTCCTTCCAGCTCTTGCCATGGGTCGTCGGGCTGAGCGCCGGCTCCTTGTCGACGGCGTCATAGGTGTATTCCTGCAGGCCCTGCTCGCCGAGCGAGCCGATCATGCCTTCGTGCAGCACATAGAAGCCGAGCGTCGTCGGCTTGCCGACGCGCACGACCTGGCCATAGGGGAAGAGCGTGACCGGCGCGCCGCCCGTGTTCTCGACCTCGTCGCGGATCGAGAACATGGCGTTGGCGTCGACCGAGATCTGGCGCCTGAACAGCAGCCCCTGGCCATTGTCCCAGCTCAGCGTCACCGGCTTCTCCGGCGTCAGCACCTGGTTGTCGGCGGTCCAGACCGTCTTCGCATTCGGCAGGGCGACATTGGTGCCCGGCGCCGCGACCCAGCCGAAATCGGAATAATAGGCATTCGGCCCGCCGGCCGGCGAAAGCAGCACGATGGTCGGGCTCTTGGGATCGACCGTCTCGTGATAGGCCTTGAGCGAGACGTCGTCGATGCGCGCGCCGGTCAGCGAAAGCGAGCCGGCGATCTTGGGCGTGTCGATGCGGATGCGCGGACCGGCCGCAAGGGCTTGGTCGCGGGTCTCGAGCGCCGCAGCGGCCGGAGCCGCGCCAGGCTGCGCCGGGGCGGTGCCGGAGGCCGGCGGCGCGCCCGGCACGGGCAAGGCGCCCGGAGCCGGCGGCTGCTGGCTCTGCGTCTGCTGATTCTGCTGCGCGACCTGCTTCTGCTTCTCCATCTGCGGCACGCCGTAGAAGAACTGCCAGCCGAGCAGCACGACCACGGAGAGCGTGATCGCCAGGAGCAGATTGCGGTTCTCTTCTTTCATCATCATGGTCGAAATCAGGTCTCGCTGACGGCCCTGGCGGGCTTCTTGGAAAGGGGACGCTTGCCGGAGGGCTGGCCGCGGCGGCTGCCGCCCGGCCGGGCGCGGTCGAGGGCGACCGAGAGGTCGGCGACCATGGCGCGGAAATCGGCGATGAGCGTTTCGGGACGGGCGACGACGACGACGTCGCAGGAGCGATCCACCTGCCCGGCCAGCGCGATCTTCGCGGCAGCACGCAGGCGCCGGCGGATACGGTTGCGCTCGACTGCGCCGCCGACCTTGCGCGACGCGGTCAGGCCGAGCCTGAGCCCGGCTTCGGGGGCAGCGCGCCGCGCGTCGTTGACCTGGACGGTGAAGACAGGCGAACGAAAACGGCGGCCGTGCTCGGCCGCCGCGAGAAAGTCCTTGCGTTGCGTCAGACGGGCGATGCGCATGGCGTTTGGCCAGTCTTCCGGAACCGGCGCGCCGGGAATGCGCGCCTCACTTTCGTCAGGCCGACAGGCGCTTGCGGCCGTGGGCGCGACGGGCAGCGATGACCTTGCGGCCGCCCTTGGTCGCCATGCGGGCACGGTAGCCGTGGCGGCGCTTGCGGACCAGTTTGCTGGGTTGATAGGTTCTCTTCACGGTCCGTCTCCGGGGCCTTGTCTCGGCGTGGCGGGCGCAGCTCTCGAAGAGAAAGCCAAGGCCAGCCGAGCCTGTCATGCAAAAGGTTCCGCGCCGCCCATGAGGCAGCGCAAGTGGCGGGCTTATGGCGGAAGGGACCGGCCAAGTCAATGCCGAAGCGGCTGTGCCGCGCGGTCGCAGGTGCCCGTTTTCAGGCCCCACTTGTTCAGGACCGACTTGCGCTCCATCGCCGCATCCACGATATAGCGCACGGGAGGTTGGCGAGGGACGTCTCACTCGCCAACCCGGTCAGATCCGGAAGGAAGCAGCCGTAACGAGACCGAACGGGTCTTCGTCCAGCCTCCCACCTGTCGCCCTGCGCGGCAGTGCATCTCCGATGCAGTTCCTGACGCGGTCTGACCTGCCGAACTCATGGCGGCGTTGACCGCCGCGCCGCGATTGGCGAAAGCAGTGGCATGACCGACGAGACCGTCCCCGCAGACGAGCCGGGCTTTCCCGGCCTTGCTCCCGCGCCCGCGCCGGCCGCGAGCCCGCCGGCGGGCTACCGCGTGCTCGCGCGGAAATATCGGCCGGCGCATTTCGGCGACCTGATCGGCCAGGACGCCATGGTCAGGACGCTGACCAACGCCTTCGCCGCGGGGCGCATCCCGCAGGCCTGGATGCTGACCGGCGTGCGCGGCGTCGGCAAGACGACGACGGCGCGCATTCTCGCCCGGGCGCTGAACTTCCAGAACGCCGACGGCTCCGGGGCGCCGACCACCGACCTGGCCGGCTTCGGCGTGCATTGCCAGGCGATCGTCGAGGGCCGCCATATCGACGTGATGGAGATCGACGCCGCCTCCAATAACGGCGTCGACAACGTCCGCCAGATCAACGACGCCGTGCGCTATGCGCCGACCAGCGCGCGCTACAAGGTCTACATCATCGACGAGGTCCACATGCTCTCGGGAGGCGCCTTCAACGCCTTCCTGAAGACGCTGGAGGAGCCGCCGCCGCACGCCAAGTTCATCTTCGCCACCACCGAGATCCGGAAAGTGCCGGTGACGGTGCTGTCGCGCTGCCAGCGCTTCGATCTGCGCCGCGTCGATGCCGGGCTGCTGGTCGGGCATCTCGGCGGCATCTGCAGGGCCGAGGGCATCGAGGCCGAGGACGAGGCGCTGGCTGCGATCGCGCGGGCCGCCGAGGGCTCGGTGCGCGATTCGCTGTCGATCCTCGACCAGGCCATCGCCCATGCCGGCGGCAGGATCACGCTCGACGAGGTCCGCACCATGCTCGGCCTCTCCGACCGGGCGCGCGTCATCGACCTGTTCGAGCAGGTGATGAAGGGCGACATCGCGGCCGCCCTCGGCGAGCTTCGGGCGCAGTACGATGCCGGGGCCGACCCCGCCGTGGTGCTTGCCGACCTCGCCGAGTTCAGCCATCTGGTGACGCGGCTCAAGCTCGTGCCCGATGCGGCCAAGGACAACAGCCTGAGCCAGGCCGAGCGGACCCGCGGCGCCGATTTCGCCCAGCGCCTGTCGATCCGCGTGCTGGCCCGGGCCTGGCAGATGCTGCTCCGGGCGGTCGCCGAGGTGCGCCAGGCCGACCGGCCGGTGATGGCGGCCGAGATGGCGCTGGTGCGCCTCGCCCATGCCGCCGACCTGCCGACCCCGGACGAGGCGCTCAGGATGCTGCGCGACGGCAGCGGCGGGGCCGGCAACGGCAATGGTGCGCCCTCCCCGCGCCCACCCTCCGGCGGCGGCGCCACCGCGCTGGCGGCAAGGCCGGTGCTCGCCGCGGCCAATCCGGCACCGGCCATCGCCACCGCACCGCGGACGATGACGAGCGCCCTGCCGCAGCCTCAGACGCTGGAAGACCTGGTGGCGCTCGCCTCGCGCCAGCGCGACATCACGATGAAGCTGGCGCTGGAGCGCGACGTCCGGCTGGTGAGCTTCGAGCCCGGCCGCATCGAGTTCTCGCTGGCCAATTCGAGCAACCGCCATTTCGCCACCGACCTGTCGAAGCGGCTGAAGGAATGGACCGGCCAGACCTGGCTCGTCGCCCTCGCCAACACGGATGGCGCGCCGACTCTGCGCGAGCAGGCGGAGGCCGCCCGCGGCAAGCGCGAGAGCGATGCTGCCAGCCACCCGGCGGTGCGCGCCGTGCTCGAGCGCTTCCCGGGCGCGCGCATCGTCGATGTCCGCGATCCGCGCGCCGCCGAAGCCGAACCGCCGGCGGTGGCGAGCGCCGGCGACGAGGACCTGCCCGAGAGCGAACCGCTCTTCGACGATAGCGAGCCGGATTTCGAAGGCGTCCCGTTCTGGACGGACAACTGAGCGAAAAGGGAGCGCCACGATGCGCGACATGATGGGCCTGATGAAGCAGGCGCAGGACATGCAGAAGAAGATGGCCGAGATGCAGGCCCAGCTCGACGCGCTTGAATTCGAGGGCTCGGCCGGCGGCGGATTGGTCAGGATCGTGATGACCGCCAAGAACGTGCTGAAGTCGGTGAAGATCGACCCGAGCCTGATGGTCGCCGGCGAAGAGGAGATCCTCGAGGACCTCGTCATCTCGGCCAGCAACGACGCCCGCAACAAGGCCGAGCGCGCCGTCGCCGAGAAGATGGCCGAGGTGACGCGCGGCCTGCCGATCCCGCCCGGCATGCCGAAGCTGTTCTGAGCCCGGCCGTCATGCCCGGGCTTGACCCGGGCATCTCTCGCAAGAAACCCCTTCTCGTCCTGAGATGGTCGGCTCAAGGCCGACCATGACGACCCAGAGAGCCATGCCCCGCGCCATTGCCGGCCCCGAGATCGAACGGCTGATCCAGCTCCTGGCCAAGCTGCCGGGCCTCGGGCCGCGCTCGGCGAGGCGCGCGGCGCTGCATCTCGTCAAGAAGCGCGAGCAATTGCTCGGGCCGCTGGCCGAGGCGATGGCGGTGGCGCGCGAGCGCATCGTCGTCTGCTCGACTTGCGGCAATGTCGACACCAGCGACCCGTGCGGGCTCTGCCGCGACCCGCGCCGCGATGACGGCATCATCGTGGTCGTCGCCGACATCGCCGATCTCTGGGCGCTGGAGCGCTCCGGCGCCGTCGGCGGCCGCTATCACGTGCTCGGCGGCGTGCTCTCGGCGCTCGATGGCATCAGGCCGGAGAATCTGACGCTGGACGGGCTCGTCGCCCGGGCCTCGGAACCGGCGGTGAAGGAGATCATCCTGGCGCTCAGCGCCACGGTCGAGGGCCAGACCACGGCGCATTTCGTCACCGACCTGCTGGCGCATCTGCCGGTCAAGGTGACCAGGCTCGCCCATGGCGTGCCGGTCGGCGGCGAGCTCGACTATCTCGACGACGGCACGCTGGCGGCGGCGATCCGCCAGCGCACGGGGTTTTGAGGGCCTCAGGGCGTCATTCTCGGGCGAAGCGAAGCTGAGACCCGAGAATCTCGTGACGAGAGGGCGCTGGCCGGAGCCTCATCCGGCCTGAGATGGTCGGCTCAAGGCCGACCATGACGACAAGAACACCCCCTCACACCGAACGCATCAGCCCGCCATCGACGCGCAGGTTCTGGCCGGTGATGTAGCCGGCGCCTTCGGAGGCGAGGAAGGCGACCGTCGCAGCGATCTCCTCGCTCTTGCCATAGCGCTTCATCGGCACCGCATCGCGGCGCTCCTCGGTCGCCGGCAGCGAGTCGATCCAGCCGGGCAGGACATTGTTCATCCGGACGTTCTGGGCCGCGTACTGGTCGGCGAAGAGCTTGGTATAGGCGGCGAGCCCGGCCCGGAACACCGCCGAGGTCGGGAAGGTCGCGGCCGGCTCGAAGGCCCAGGCGGTCGAGATGTTGACGATCGCGCCGGATTTCTGCGCCGCCATGATCGGGGCGACGAGGCGGGTCGGCCGGATGACGTTCATCAGATAGACGTCGAGCCCGGTATGCCACTGCTCGTCGGTGATCTCGGTGATCGCCGCGCGCGGACCATGGCCGGCACTGTTGACCAGCACGTCGATGCGGCCGAAGCGCTCGACCGTCAGGTCGACGAGGCGCTTCAGATCGTCGTTCGACTGGTTCGAGCCGGTGACGCCGAGGCCGCCGAGCTCGGCCGCCAGCGTCTCGCCCTTGCCCGAGGAGGACAGGATCGCAACGCGAAAACCGTCCTGCGCGAGACGCCGTGCCGCAGCGGCGCCCATGCCGCTGCCACCCGCCGTGACGATCGCTACTTTTTCTGCCGCCATCGCGCCCACCATCCGTTTGCGAAGAAGCCGGCGCGTCGAAGCGGCGCCGGGGTCGGCGGCAGTTCTGACATCGGGGCCGGGGCTTGGCCAGCCGGTTTCAAGGGCGGCCGCCATGCCGGCAGCGACCACGCGGAAAGCCGCGCCCCGGGCGCGGCCTCGCTCATGGCCTGATTGGGCGGCGGTTCAGAACTTGTAGGCGACGCTCGCGCGCATGGCATGCGAGGACGGCTCGTGCTCGGCGGTCAGGCCGAGATAGGCGCTGGTCCCGACATGATCGAACTTGCCGTAATCCGTGTAGCGGTAGTCGAGGCCGAAGACGAGATTGTCGGTCATGGCGAAATTGACGCCGCCGCCGACGGTCCAGCCGGTCTTCGAGAACCTGCCGGTCTCGCCGAAGCCGGCGAGCGGGTTGAAGTAGCCGTATTCGAAGCTGCTGAAGGCCGCGCCGGCGGCAGCATAGATCATGAAGCGATCCATGGCGTAGCCGATGCGGCCGCGCACCGAGCCCTGCCAGTCCTGCTGGACGCGGAACAGCCCGCCGCGCTCATCGCGCGCATTGATCGCCTCGATGTCGCCTTCGACGCCGAGAACGAGCGAGCCCATCTGGTAGTTGAAGCCGGCATGGGCGCCGCCGATGAAGGAGGACGGGCGGTAATCGAAGGAGACGCCGAGCGGCGCGCGGCCGGCCGTGGCGAACAGGCCCTGCCGGTCGGAGCCCCAGGAATAGCCGGCCTGGCCGCCGACATAAAAGCCGGTCCAGCTGTAGAGCGGCGGCAGGGCCGGAGCGAGCGGCAGGAACTTGCTCGACGGCAGATCGGCCGACAGAGCGGCGCCGCTGCCGAGCAGAAGGAAGGTCGCGACGGTGGCTTTGAGGAGCGTCTTCATCTTGCTCTCTGGTCGTGAACGGAGATGGGGCCGGTCGCCCCGCTTTTCGCGCCGCTCGCGACGCGCTGGCCTGCCACGATAAGAAACCGTTAAGGTTAACAAAGCTCTAAGCTGCCCCCTGCCCGAAACGGGCTGGAACGATCCCGGCTTCCGAACGTTCCCGACAGATGGGATGGTGCCGAACGGATTCGGCGGAGAGGGCATGGCGTATTTCAAGCGAATCGCCGGCGCTGCCGGGGTGGCGGCGCTGGCGCTGGGTTATGTCCACGCCGCCTTCACCCGCCGCGTCCGCGAGCCGCTGCGCCAGGCGCGCCGCGGTCGCGGTGCCGCGACGCCGATCGCCCTGCCCTGGCGCGGCTGGAAGGACGTGCTCGGCCGCTTCCTGATGCGCATCCAGGAGGCGCGGGTGCTCTCGCTCGCCGGCGCGGTCGCCTTCTTTACCCTGCTGGCGCTGGTGCCGGCGCTGTCGCTGCTCGTCACCGCCTATGGCAGCCTGACCGACCCGCTGACCATCGCAAGCCAGCTCGACCGCGTCACCACCGTCTTCCCGGAGGCCGCCCGCGAACTGATCCGCGAACAGGCGGTGAGGCTTTCCAGCCGCGACGCGGCGAGCCTGTCGACAACCTTCCTGATCAGCCTGGCGGTCGCGGCCTGGAGCGCCAATGCCGCGGTGAAGGCGGTGTTCGATGCGCTGAACATCATCTATGGCGCGCGCGAGCAGCGCGGCTTCGTGAAGCTCAACCTGATCTCGCTGGGAACGACGCTGAGCGGGCTCATGCTGCTCGTCCTGGCGCTGGCCGCGATCGCCAGCCTGCCCGTGGTGACCGCGCTCTTCCCCTTCGGCCACGAGCTGGAAACGCTGGTGCGGCTGGTGCGCTGGCCGGTGTTCTTCGTGATCGGCACGGTCGCGATCGGCTGCCTCTACTGGATCGGGCCGGACCGCAAGCCGCCGCGCTTCGCCTGGGTGCTGCCGGGCGCGGTGATCGCGGCGCTGCTCTGGGCCGCGGCGTCCAGCGCCTTCTCCTGGTATGTCGGCACGCTCGGCAACTACACCGCGACCTATGGCTCGCTGGCGACCGTCGTCGTCTTCATGACCTGGCTCTGGCTCTCGGCGACGATCGTGCTCGCCGGCGCCGAGCTCAATGCCGAGCTCGAACATCAGAGCCGCCATGGCGCAGCGCTCCCGCCGTCAGCACAACTGGGGCGCCCGCCGGCTGGGCGAGGGCGTTAGCCGCCCCCACGGCGATGCAACTCGGGAGACCCGAGGCGGTGCAGACGCCCATTGCAGCGCCGCAATCCCGGATTTGCCGGCGCCGGGGACGACAAGCGCCACCGGAACGCCCATTTAGAAAGCCGAGCGGCATCGCCCGCACGCATCCCGGAGCCCGCCATGACCGCCACGGCCGCAACAACCAGACCCGTTCCTACCGAAGCGCTCGACGCGCCGGTCCATATCGGCGCCGTCAGCCTGCGGGTGCGAGACCTGCCCGGCCTCACCGCCTTCTATCGCGACGCGATCGGCCTATCCCTGATCGGCGAGGGGCCGGGCGAGGCCGTGCTCGGCGTCGCCGGCCTGCCGCTGGTCCGGCTCGAGGCTGGCGCACAGGCGCCCTCCTCCGCCGCCGGCCTGTTCCATCTGGCGCTGCTGCTGCCGTCGCGTGGCGACCTCGCCAACTGGCTGGCCCATGCCGCGCGCCAGCGCGTGCCGCTGGAAGGCGCCTCCAACCATCTGGTCAGCGAGGCGCTCTATCTCTCCGACCCCGAGGGCAACGGCATCGAGATCTATCGCGACCGCAGCCGGCCGGAATGGCCGCGCCTCGACGGCGGCTCGATCAAGATGGCGACCGAGCGGCTCGATCTCGAGGCGCTGCTGCGCGAGGCGGACGGGCGCGACTATCCCGGCATGCCGGAGGGGACGGCGATGGGGCATGTCCATCTGCGCGTCGGCGATGTCGCGGCCGCCGAGGCGTTCTACCGCGATGCGCTCGGCTTCGAGGTGATGGTGCATTATCCGGGCGCCAGCTTCATGGCGACCGGCGGCTATCACCACCACATCGCCGCCAATGTCTGGCACAGCCGCGGCGCCGGTCCGCGCCATGCGGACGAGGCCGGGCTCTCGCGCTTCGAGCTGGTAGCGCGCGACGACGAGGCCTATGCGGGCTTACGCCGGCGCATGCTGGCAGCCGGCGGCACGGAGGCCGAGGGCACGCCCGCGATCGCCGATCCCTGGGGCAACCGGGTCGTGCTGCGGCGTTGAGGCTCCAGGGGAACCGCAACGGAGAACCCTCTTCCCGAGGGAGAGGACAGGGTGAGGTGTAGGCCGCTGGACCAGTTCCGCGAGGGCTCACAGCGCGCGGTCGGGTTCAGGCCAACGATTCCCCTCCCGAACACCTCACCCCTGCCCCTCTCCTTCCAGGAGAGGGGTTCCCCGCGCCCTTCAGGCCCTTCAAAGCCCTTCGAACAGCGCGCTCGAGATTTAGCGCTCGGCGAAGGAGGGGATGATCACGACGATCTTCTTGCCGGCGTTCTCCGGCCGGGCGCCGATCTCGAGCGCCGCCGCGATCGCAGCGCCCGACGAGATGCCGGCCGGGATGCCTTCGCTCTTCGCCAGCGCCCGCGCCATCTCGAAGGCGGTCTGGTTGCCGACGGTGACGACCTCGTCGATGACGCCGCGGTCGAGAATGCCGGGGATGAAGCCGGCGCCGAGGCCCTGGATCTTGTGCGGGCCGGGCTGGCCGCCGGAGAGCACCGGCGAATCCTCGGGCTCGACCGCGACGATCCTGACGCCCGGCTTCCTCGCCTTCAGCACCTGGCCGACGCCGGTGATGGTGCCGCCGGTGCCGACGCCGGAGACGAAGATGTCGATGCCGCCATCGGTGTCGTTCCAGATCTCCTCGGCCGTGGTCTTGCGATGGATCTCCGGATTCGCCGGGTTCTCGAACTGCTGCGGGATGATCGCGCCCGGGATCTCGGCCCTGAGCTCCTCGGCCTTGGCGATGGCGCCGCGCATGCCGCCGGGCCCCGGCGTCAGCACCAGCTCGGCTCCGAGCAGCACCAGCATCTTGCGGCGCTCGATCGACATGGTCTCGGGCATCACCAGGATCAGCCGGTAGCCGCGCGCCGCGGCGACGAAGGCGAGCGCGATGCCGGTATTGCCGGAGGTCGGCTCGATCAGCGTACCGCCGGCTTTGAGCGCGCCGGAGGCCTCGAGCGCGTCGATCATGCTGACGCCGATCCGGTCCTTGACGCTGGAGATCGGGTTGAAGAATTCGAGCTTGGCGAGGATCGTCGCCTTGACGCCACGCTCGCCCGGCAGGCGGTTCAGCCGGACCAGCGGCGTGTCGCCGATGGTGTCGGTGATCGAGTCATAGACCCGGCCGCGACCAGGAGTCGGGGCGGGATTGAGCTTCTGCGCGGCTTCGGCCATGGCGGCCTCCCTGAGTGACGATCTTCCAGCGATGGGTCCGTCAGGCAAGCTAGCATCAAATTACAAAATCTGTCGAGAAACAGATTAATTTACGTCCTATATTGTAAAATCTCCGCTGACATCCCGGCCGGCAGCCGCGGCCAGGTTCTCGGCCTGCCGGCAGAGCTCGGCTACGGTGACCGCATCGAGCGTTGCAAGGCAAGCGTCGAGGGCGCCCTGGACCGCCGGGCCGACGACCGCCTCGACCAGGGCCGAGCGCGGCAGCGGCGGCAGGTTCTCCTCCGAGTTGGCCTGCATCGCGGCGCGCACGATCGCGCCGGCGGTGATGCGGCGGCGCTCGCGGGCGAGCTCATAGCCGCCGCGCGGGCCGCGCACGCCCTTGAGGATGCCGGCCTTGACCAGCGCCTGCAGCATCGTCTCGAGATGACGCGGCGGCAGATCGTGGCGGGCGGCGAGCGCCTTGGCCGCGACCGGGGCCGGGCGCGCATGCAAGGCGATGTCGACCACCGCGGCGATGGCGAGCAGGCTGCGGCGCGAGAGCTGGATCATGAGCGGGTCTCGCGGGCAGGCGGGACCGCCGGGTCGGCGATCCCGGTCGAGCCGAAGCCGCCGGCGCCGCGGGCGGTGTCGTCGAGCGCCGCCACCTCGACGAGGCGCGCCTGCGCCACGGGCGCGACGACGAGCTGGGCGATGCGGTCGCCATGGCGGATCAGGAAGGGCTCCTGCCCGAGATTGACCAGCAGGACCTGGATCTCGCCGCGATAATCGGCGTCGATGGTTCCCGGCGCGTTGAGCACGGTGACGCCATGGCGCAGCGCCAGGCCCGAACGCGGCCTGACCTGGCCCTCGCTGCCCGGCGGCAAGCCGAGGATCAGCCCGGTCGGCACCAGGCGGCGCGCGCCGGGCGCCAGATCCAACGCGCCTTGTGGCAGGGCGGCCCTGAGGTCGAGTCCGGCGGCACCGGCCGTCTCATAGGCCGGCAGCGGCAGATCCTGCGCATGCGGCAGGCGCTGGATACGGACGGGCTCCATCGCCGCTCAGCCCTTTTCCGCCACCAAAGCGGCGAGATGCGCGACGAGCCGCGTCGCGACCTCGGCCTTGGGCAGGGTCGGCCAGGTCTCGACGGCATCGGCGGTGACGAGATGGACGGTGTTGGCGTCGCCGCCCATGACGCCGGTACCGCCGACATCATTGGCGACGATCAGGTCGCAGCCCTTCCTCGTCAGCTTGGCGCGGGCATATTCGATGACGTTCTGCGTCTCGGCCGCGAAGCCGACGACCAGTGGCGGCCGGTCGATCTCGCGGGCGGCGATGGTGGCGAGGATGTCGGGGTTCTCGACGAGGGTGAGGCTCGGCGTGCCGTGCTCGCCCTTCTTCATCTTCTGGTCCGCCGCGCCGTCGACACGCCAGTCGGCGACGGCGGCGGCGAAGATCGCGATATCGGCCGGCAGGCCTTGCTCGGTCGCCTCGAGCATCTCGCGGGCGCTCTCGACATGGATGGTGGCGACGCCCGCCGGATCTGGAATGTTCACCGGGCCGGAGATCAGCGTGACCTCGGCACCGGCCGCGGCGGCGGCGGCGGCGATGGCATGGCCCTGCTTGCCGGAGGACCGGTTGGCGATGTAGCGCACCGGGTCGATCGGCTCACGGGTCGGGCCGGAGGTGATCAGCACGCGCTTGCCGGCGAGCGGCTTGCCAAGCGGCGAGCCCTGGCCCGGCAGCCGGCCGAGGAAGCCGATCGAGGCCGGCTGCGGCTCCCCGGCCAAGGCCAGCTCGATCGCCGCGAGGAGTTCCTGCGGCTCGGCCATGCGGCCCGGCCCGCTCTCGCCGCGCTCGGCCATGGCGCCGGAATTGGGGCCGACGACGAGGACGCCATCCTTCTGCAGCAGCGCCATGTTGCGCTGCGTCGCCGGGTGCTGCCACATCCGCGGGTTCATCGCTGGGGCGACCAGGATGCGCTTATCCGTTGCAAGGAGCGCCGTGGACGCCAGATCGTCAGCATGGCCCTGCGCCATCTTGGCGAGCAGGTCGGCGGTGGCGGGGGCGACGACCAGCAGGTCGGCCTGGCGCGACAGCGCGATATGGCCGATATCGGCCTCGTCGGTCAGCGAGAACAGGTCGGTGAAGCAGCGCTCGCCGGCGAGCGTGCCGACCGCGAGCGGCGTGACGAACTGCTCGCCCGCGCTGGTCAGGATGCAGCGGCAGGCGATGCCGCGATCCTTCAGCCGCCGGATCAGCTCGAGGCATTTATAGGCGGCAATGCCACCGCCGATGATCAGGAGAATGGAGCGGGAAGCAGGCAAGAGCGGGCTCCTGGGCCAAGACGGCCCGTTTCGTAGCATCCGGCGGGCCGGGATGTCATGGGGTGCGGGCCGCTTGACGTCATGCTCGGGCTTGACCCGAGCTTCTCGTGAAGAAGGGGCGCCCATGAAAGGAGCCTCTTTCGGCCGGAGATTCCCGGGTCTGCGCTGCGCTCCGCCCGAGAATGACGCCGGGCCTCACCGGAAGGGCGGCTCGTCGAAGCTCCTGAGCTTGCGCGAATGGATCGAGGAGCCGGCCTCCTTCAGCCGCTCCAGCGCCGCCAGACCGATCTTCAGATGTTCGCCGACCGCCCGCTCATAGAAGGCGTTGGCGGCGCCCGGCAGCTTGATCTCGCCATGGAGCGGCTTGTCGGAGACGCAGAGCAGGGTGCCGTAAGGCACGCGCAACCGATAGCCCTGGGCCGCGATGGTGCCCGATTCCATGTCGACGGCGATGGCGCGCGAGAGGTTGATGCGCTTGCGCTCCTTGGTCCAGCGCAGTTCCCAGTTGCGGTCGTCCTGGGTCACCACCGTGCCGGTGCGCAGGCGCTGCTTCAGCCGGTCGCCCTTCTCGCCGGTGACCTCGGCCGCCGCCTGCTGCAGCGCGACCTGGACCTCGGCCAATGCCGGGATCGGGATGTCGGGCGGGACGAGCTCGTCGAGGATGCCGTCCTGGCGGAGATAGGCATGGGCGAGCACGTAGTCGCCGATGATCTGGGTCTGGCGCAGGCCGCCGCAATGGCCGACCATGAGCCAGCAATTGGGCCGCAGCACCGCGAGATGGTCGGTGATGTTCTTGGCGTTGGACGGGCCGACGCCGATATTGACCAGCGTCACCCCCTCTCCCTTGGCGCGGATCAGGTGATAGGCCGGCATCTGGAAGCGGTGCCAGGGTGCCGACATCACCCGCTCGGCGGCGCTGACGTCGATGCCCTCGCGATCGATGCGCACCCCGCCCGGCGTCACCAGCGCCAGTGCCGTGCCGGCCTCGATCTCGGCGAGCGCGAGCCGGACGAACTGGTCGACATAGCGGTGGTAATTGGTCAGCAGCACCCAGGGCTGGATGGAGCGCCAGTCGGTGCCGGTGTAGTGCACCAGCCGGCGCAGCGAATAGTCGACCCTGACCGCGTCGAAGAGCGAGAGCGGGCGCGGCTCGCCTTCGACGATGTCGAAATTGCCATCGGCAACCTCGTCCCCGACCAGCGAGAGCAGCGGCGTCGGGAAATGCCGCGCCAGCTCGGCGGGGCTGATCTTGCCGCGGCCGAGCTCGTCGCCGCCGTCGAGCGCGTAAGGGTAGGGGATCTCCTGCGCGCTGATTCCGGTCTCGAGGGTCGCGCCGTACTCCTCGACCAGCGGCCGGAGCTGGTCGAGCAGATAGGCGCGGAACTCGGCGGGATGCGTCACCGTCGTCGAATAGATGCCGGGCGTGGCGAATTTGGCATAGCCGCGCCGCGTCGCCGCCGGCAGCCTGGAGGGCTCGTAGGTGACACGCAGCATCGGATAGCGGTAGAGCCCGCGCTCCTCCGGCGTCGGCGGCTGGAGCGTGGTGAAGAAACGCTGCAGGTCATCGCACAAGGCCTGCTTCGCCTGGGCGTACAAGGCTTCCAGCCGGTCGATGGCGGCCTCGGGCGTGGCGGCGATCTCGAATGTCATGTCGCGGAAAGATCTCCGGTTCGGATTGCCCGCCGCCGCCGGCGCGCAGCCGGCCTGCTGACGAAGCCTGTCGAGCGATCCTGCCACGCTCCGCGTTCCGCAGCCATGCCGGCGACGCGCGCCGACCGATGCCGGGCTTGCCTCGATCGAATAATTGGATACAATTATCCCATGAAACCGGAACGCCTCGCCGCCACGACGACTGCCGCCGCCCTTGCGGCGCGGCTGCGCGAGGGAATCGACCAGGGCCGCTGGCAGGCCGGGGATCTGCTGCGACAGGAGCATCTCGCCAGCGAGTTCGGCGTCAGCCGCATCCCGGTGCGCGAGGCGCTGGCGCAGCTCCAGAGCGAGGGACTGCTCACGGTCGCGCATTATCGCGGCGCCCGCGTCACCTGGCCGACGGCCGCCGAGATCGACGAGATTTTCGACCTGCGCCGACTGGTCGAGGGCGACCTGCTGGCGCGCGCGCTCACCCGGCACGACGCCCGCTCGAGGCGCGAATTGCAGCGCCTGCAGGAGCGGCTCGAGGACGCGCAGGACCGGCTCGGCTGGATCGCGGGCGACATCGCCTTCCACGAAGCCCTGTACGCGCCGGCGGAACGACCGCGCAGCCTGGCGCTCTACCGGCAATTGCGCGCGCCCATCGACCGCTTCAGCGTGCAGCAACTCGGCCCCGGCATCCGCAAGCAGGGCTGGGCCGACGAGCACCGGCTCCTGATCGCCGCCATCGCGGCGGGCGACCCGGCCGGGGCGCAGGCCGTGCTGGCGCAGCATCTCGACGCGACGCGAGCCATCGTCCTGACGGCCTGCGCGGAACTCGGAGAAACATGATGGCAAGCCATGGCGCGACGGTCGAATGGCAGCGCGGCGACCAGAATTTCCTCGACCGGCGCTACAGCCGCGCCCATCGCTGGCGCTTCGATGGCGGCGCGGAGGTCGCGGCATCGAGCTCGCCGCATGTGGTGCGCGAGCCGTTCTCGAACCCGGCCAATGTCGACCCGGAGGAAGCCTATGTCGCGGCGCTTTCGAGCTGCCACATGCTCTGGTTCCTCGATATCGCCTCGCGGCGCGGCTTCCGGATCGACCGCTACAGCGATGCCGCCGAGGGCGCGATGGTGAAGAATGCCGACGGCAAGGAATGGATCGCGCGTCTGACGCTGCGGCCGCATGTCGTGTTCGGCGGCGAGCGGGTTCCGGAGGAGGCCGAAGTCGCGGCCATGCATCACGAGGCGCACGAAAACTGCTTCCTCGCCAATTCGGTGCGGACCGCGATCGAGACCAAAGGCAGCTGGACACATCGCGCGGAGAGCTGAAGCTCCTGCCGGCTCTTGACGGCACGGGGCCGTCCTTCCGGACAAGCCGCGCCAGCGGCGCCGCTCCGGAATCCATCGAAGGGCGTCTCGCTCTACAATGGATTCCGAGCCGCCCTTCGGGCGCCCGGAATGACGGGGATTTCCGGGTCGGGCCAGCTAATGTCTAGGCCGGAACGAAATCGTCCTCCGCCACCAGCCGCATCACGAAGCCGAGCTGGCGGTCGACGCAGGCCTCGCGCTCATAGGCCTTGACCACCGTGCGCCGGGCCTCCTGGCGCAAGCCCTCGAGATTTGCGCCGCCCGCGAGCGCAGCAAGGATTCGGCTCGCCACAGCGCGCTCGTCGAAAAAGGGCGCGAGCAGGCCGTTGACGCGGTCGCGAAGGACCTCCTGCACCGGCGGCGTCGCCGAGCCGACGATCAGGCAGCCGCAGGCCATCGCCTCGAGCAGCGACCAGGACAGCACGAAGGGCACGCTCAGATAGGCATGCGCCGCCGAGACCTGGAACAGCCGCACCAGATCGGCATGGGCGAGCCAGGGGATATGGACGATGCGCTCGCCCAGCCCGGTTTCCGCCAGCATGACCTCGCGCCAGGGCCGGCCGTCCGGACGGGGGCGACCATAGCCCGGCCCGTCACCGCCGACGGCGACGAAGACCACCTCCGGCCGCTCGCGCGCGACACGGGCCGCCGCGCGCATGAATTGCGGGTAGCCGCGATAGGGATCGAGATCGCGGGCGGCGAAAGTGACGACCGGGTCGCCACGGCGAAGCGCGCGCCCGTCCGGCAAGGTGAAGACCGCTTCCGGATCCGGCCGGCAGGCGGCGACGTCGATGCCGTCATGACAGACGGCGATGCGCTGGCGGACCGAGCGCGGATATTGCTGCTGCTGCCAGCGCGTCGGCGCATAGGCGAAGTCGAGC
>NZ_JAKFED010000171.1:0-20414 GCF_036675845.1 Allobosea sp.
GCGCAACCATTCGACGCGGGGTGGAGCAGCCCGGTAGCTCGTCAGGCTCATAACCTGAAGGTCGTAGGTTCAAATCCTGCCCCCGCAACCAAATCAAACCCGCCAGGAAAACCCTGGCGGGTTCTTTCGTGCGCGCACGCGGCTGAAGCCGAGTCCGGTATCGCTACGCCCGAGAATACGCCCCGGCGATCGGGATGCTCTTGGTCACCACATAGGAGTAGTAGCGCTCGATCCCGATCGCCGGTTCGAGCAGCCGGTCGATCAGGCGCTGATAGCTGTCGATATCGGGCACGACCACCCGCATGATGTAGTCGATGCCGCCGCCGGTGGCATCGCAGGCGACGATGGCCGGCTCCCTGGCGACGGCCTCCTCGAACCGGCGAAAATCCGCCTGCTGATGGCTCTTCAAGCTGATCTCGACAATCACCGCGGTGCGCGGCGCATCCGGCTCCAGATCGACGATGGCGGTGTAGCCCTTGATCACGCCGCCGCTCTCGAGACGCCGCAGGCGCTCCCAACAGGCAGCCGGAGACAGCGCCACTGCCGCCGCGAGCTTGAGCTTGGTCATCCGCCCGTCACGCTGCAGCGCCGAGACGATCTTCAGGTCGATGGGATCGAGCTTCATCTTCGCTGACCGTGCGTGCATAATGTCATGAACGATGCCGCCTAAGAACGAGACAATGATATGTTCCGTCAAGCCGATCGCCCTCCCGGCAACCGGACTTCTCCGGCTCTGGAGAGGGCTGTCGCGTGGCGCCCCGTCCTGGCGAAGCAGAAGGGGGCGACCAAGCATGCGGCGCTGACCGAGCGCATCATCGCCGATATCGACGCCGGCATCCTGAAGCCGGCGGACCGGATGCCGACCCATCGCGATCTCGCCCGCGAGCTTGGCATGTCGGTCCAGACCGTCAGCCTCAGCTACAAGGAGGCCGAGCGCCTGGGCTATCTCAGCGGTGAGGTCGGACGCGGGACCTTCGTCAAGATCCGCGTCACCGAGCAGGCGGGGCGCCTGATGCTCGATCGCAGCCCGACGGCGGTCGTGGATCTCTCGATCGTGCGCGGGGTCTATCTCGACGCGCATGAAGCGGCCTCGCGGGAGGTGCTAGCCGCGTTGGCCAGGGACGACAATGGTGTCTTCATGCGACCTTGCCGGCCGATCGCCGGTCTCGACCACCATCGCGAAGCGGCGCGCCTTTGGCTCGGACCGCTCGGCGTCGAGACTTCCGCCGAACGCGTTCTGATCACCAATGGCGCCGCGCATGCGCTCTTCCTGGCCCTGGCCTGCGTCGTGCGCGCCGGCGACCTCGTGCTGACCGAGAACTTGACCGATCACGGCGTCATCGGGCTCGCCAACATCCTCGGCTTCAGCCTCAAAGGGCTGCCGACCGACGAGGAGGGAATTCGGCCCGATGCATTCGAGGCGGCCTGCCGCGCCGGCGGTGTGCGCGTGCTCGTCCTCATCCCGACGCTGAACAATCCGACGAGCCATGTCGCCGGCCCCGAGCGCCGCCACGCCATCGCCGAGATCGCCCGGCGCCATGGCGTCTTCGTCGTCGAGGACGAGGTCTACAAGCCGCTCATCGAGGAGGCGCTGCCGTCGATCACCGCGATGCTGCCCGATCTCGGCTTCTTTGTCACGAGCTTCACCAAGACAGTGCTGACCGGCCTGCGTGTCGGCTACCTGGTCGTGCCGCCGCAATATTCGATCCGCGCCACCTCCATCCTGCGGGTGACGAGCTGGAGCGGCACCTATCTGCCGGCCGAGATAGCGACGCGCTGGGTCGAGGACGGCACGGCGCACCGGCTGCTCGCCATCCAGCGCGAGGAGGCGAAGGCGCGCCAGCGCATTGTCGCCGACACGCTGGGGGCTCATGTCGCGTCGAGCCATCCGCTCTCGCTTTGTGCCTGGCTCAAAGTGCCGGCGCACTGGACCGAGGATAGCCTCGTGCGCTCGCTCGCCGACCGGCGCGTGGCCGTGACGCCTTCCGATCCCTTCGTCGCCGGCGCCGGCCATGGCGGCGGCATCCGCATCTGCGTCGGCGGGCGGATGAGCCATGAGATGCTGGCCCGGACGCTGACGACCGTGCGACAGACCTTCGAGCAGCTTCCGCCGGTTTTCGACATCGGTGCGATCGGCTGAAAGACCGTTTGAGAATTCCTTCAGCCCTCATCCTGAGGAGGCATTTCGTTGGAAATGGCGTCTCGAAGGACGCTCCAGCGCTCTCCGGAGCTTTCTGAAGCATCCTTCGAGACGGCCCTGCGGGCCTCCTCGGGATGAGGGCTCAATTCTCAAAAGGTCCTGAGAGGCGAGCGGCGTTCGACGGGCGCGGCCTTCCCGCGCCGTCGCGCTCTGTCGCAGGTCTGTGTCACGATTGGATCATGACAATATAATAATTGACATGAATTTCTACCCCTCGCAGCATGACAAGCGAGAGGGGACGACGGTGAACAAACCGCATCTCGCCAGTGTCGAAGCAGATCTGCCGGCCGCGCCACCGGTGCCGGTCGCGTTGCCCGACATCGCGGCCGCCGCGGTGCGCATCGCCGGCCGGGTGGCGCGCACGCCGCTTGTCGCCTCGCCGTCCCTGAGCCGCCTCTGCGGCCAGCCTGTCCACCTCAAACTGGAAACCCGCCAGTCGATCGGCGCCTTCAAGATTCGCGGCGCGATGAACGCGGTGCTGGCACTCGGCGAAGACCAGCGCCGGCGCGGGCTCGTCACCGCCTCCACCGGCAATCATGGCCGTGCGGTCGCCTACGCAGCCCGGCAGCTCGGCCTTCGCGCCACGATCTGCATGTCGGCGCTGGTGCCGGCGAACAAGGTCGAGGCGATCCGCTCGCTGGGCGCCGAGATCCGCATCGTCGGGCGCTCGCAGGACGACGCGCAGGCCGAGGTCGACCGGCTGGTCGTGGAGCACGGGCTCACCCCGATTCCGCCCTTCGACGATGCGGCCGTGGTGGCCGGGCAGGGGACGATCGGTCTCGAACTGGTCGAGGATCTGCCCGAACTCGCCTGCGTGCTGATCCCGCTCTCGGGCGGAGGACTTGCGGCCGGCATCGCGGCGGCGGTCGGGGCGCTGCGACCCTCGGCCAGGATCGTCGGTATCTCGATGGAGCGCGGTGCCGCCATGGCCGCGGCGATCGCGGCCGGGCGTCCCGTGGCGGTTGCGGAAGAGGAAACGCTGGCGGATTCGCTCGGCGGCGGCATCGGGCTTTCCAACCAGGTTACCTTCGCGCTGTGCCGCGACCTGCTCGACGAGGTCGTGCTGCTGAGCGAGGCGGAGATTGCGGCCGGCATCCGCCACGCTGCGCGGGAAGAGGGCGAGATCGTCGAGGGCGCCGGCGCGGTCGGCATCGCGGCCCTGCTCGCCGGCAAGGTCAGCCCGCAAGGGCCGACGGCGATCATCGTCTCGGGCGGCAATATCGACGAGGTCCTGCACCGCCGCATCCTGTCCGGAGCCGCCGCATGAGCCGCATGCTAGTCCTCACCGAGGCGGAACTGCGCCGCGTCGTCAGGCTCGATCTGAGCGTGATCGCCTGTGTCGAGGAAGCCTTCGCGGCGCTCGCCACCAAAGCCGTGGCCATGCCGCCGATCCTGCGGCTCGACATCCCCGAATATCGTGGCGAGGTCGACGTGAAGACGGCCTATGTACCGGGCCTCGACGGATTCGCGATCAAGGTCAGCCCCGGCTTCTTCGACAATCCGAAGCTCGGCCTGCCGAGCCTGAACGGGCTGATGATCCTGTTCAGCGCGAGGACCGGGCTGGTCGAGGCGCTGCTCCTGGACAATGGCTATCTCACCGATGTGAGGACGGCCGCAGCCGGAGCGGTCGCAGCGCGTCATCTTGCGCGCCCCGAGGCGGCGGTTGCGGCGATTTTCGGTGCCGGCATGCAGGCGCGACTTCAGCTCGAGGCGCTGGCGCTGGTGCGGCCGATCCGCGAGGCGCGGATCTGGGCGCGCGACGCGCAAAAGGCCGGCGAGGCCGCGAGCGATCTTTCCCGGCAGCTCGGCTTTTCCGTCGCCGCCGTCGCCGATCCGCGGGCGGCAGCAAGAGGTGCCGACGTCATCGTCACCACGACGCCGGCCGAGCGGCCCATCCTGATGGCGGAATGGCTCGAGCCCGGCCAGCACATCACGGCGATGGGCTCCGACAGCGAGCACAAGAACGAGATCGACCCCGCCATCTTCGCCCGCGCGAGCTATGTCGCCGACCGCCTCGCCCAGACGCGGCGCCTCGGCGAGCTCGCTCACGCGATCCGCACCGGCGTCGCCACGGCCGACCAGGCTTTCGCCGAGCTCGGCGAGGTGATCGCCGGCAAGCGCGCCGGCCGGAGAAAAGCCGACGAGATCACGCTGGCGGACCTGACCGGCACCGGCGTGCAGGACACGGCAATCGCCAATCTCGCCGCCTTCCGCGCCCGCGGTGCCGGCGCCGGACAGACCATCGACACCAAGGCCGAAATGGGAGACGCCGCGTGACAGCGACCCTGAATTTCACGCGCGAGGAATATACCGAGCGCCTCGTCAAGACGCGCGCCGCGATGGAGCGGGCCGGCATCGAGCTGATGGTCGTGACCGACCCGTCCAATATGCATTGGCTCACGGGCTATGACGGCTGGTCGTTCTACGTGCATCAATGCGTGATCGTGCCGCCGACGGGCGAGCCGATCTGGTACGGCCGCAAGCAGGATGCGAACGGCGCCAAGCGCACCGCCTGGCTCGCCCATGACAACATCGTCGGCTATCCGGACCATTACGTTCAGTCGACGGAGCGCCATCCGATGGACCTGCTCGCGCAGATCATCGCAGAGCGCGGCTGGGAGAAGCTCTCGATCGCGGTCGAGATGGACAATTACTACTTCTCCGCGGCTGCTTTCGCCTCCTTGCAGAAGCACCTGCCGAATGCCCGCTTCAAGGATGCCGGCGGGCTGGTGAACTGGCAGCGCGCGGTCAAAAGTCCGACCGAACTCGACTACATGCGCAAGGCCGGCCGCATCGTCGAGCTGATGCACCAGCGCATCGTCGAGGTCGTCGAGCCCGGCATGCGCAAATGCGACCTCGTCGCCGAGATCTACGATGCCGGCATCCGCGGCACGGCCGAATTCGGCGGCGACTATCCGGCGATCGTGCCGCTGCTGCCTTCGGGAGCGGACGCCTCCGCGCCGCATCTGACCTGGGACGACAAGCCGATGCGCCTCGGCGAAGGCACCTTCTTCGAGATCGCCGGCGCCTATAAGCGCTACCACTGCCCGCTGTCGCGCACCGTCTTCCTCGGCAAGCCGACGCAGGCCTTCCTCGACGCCGAGAAGGCAACGCTCGAAGGCATGGAAGCCGGGCTCGCCGCGGCAAAACCCGGCAATACCTGCGAGGACATCGCCAACGCATTCTTCGCGGTGCTGAAGAAATACGGAATCATCAAGGACAACCGCACCGGCTACCCGATCGGCCTGTCCTATCCGCCGGATTGGGGCGAGCGCACCATGAGCCTCAGGCCCGGCGACCGGACCGAGCTCAAGCCCGGCATGACCTTCCACTTCATGACCGGCCTCTGGCTCGAGGACATGGGCCTCGAGATCACCGAAAGCATCGCGATCACTGAGACGGGCGTCGAATGCCTGTCGAACGTGCCGCGCCAGCTCTTCGTCAAGGGTTGAGGCCGATGTTGACCGCGTCTCCGCGCCCGTCGCCCGTGACCCCCACGGTCGATCTGTCGGCGCGCGGCGTCCAGCATGGCCATCTGCGCCTGCCCTATAGCCGGGACGACAGCGCCTGGGGCTCGGTGATGATCCCGATCTGCGTCGTCGCGAATGGCGAGGGGCCGACGGCGCTTCTGACCGGCGCGAACCATGGCGACGAATACGAAGGGCCGGCGGCGCTGTTCGAGCTGGCGCGCACGCTCGATCCGGCGACCGTTTCGGGCCGGGTCATCATCGTGCCGGCGCTGAACTATCCGGCCTTCCGGGCCGGGACGCGGACCTCGCCGATCGACAGGGGCAATCTCAACCGCAGCTTTCCGGGCCGGCCGGATGGCAGCGTGACCGAGAAGATCGCCGACTATGTCACGCGCCATCTCGTGCCGCTCGCCGATATCGTGCTCGACTTCCATTCGGGCGGAAGGACGCTCGACTTCCTGCCCTATGCCGCGGCGCATGAATTGCCGGACAAGGCGCAGGAGGCGCGTTGCTTTGCGGCGGTCGCGGCCTTTTCCGCGCCGTACTCGATGAAGATGCTCGAGATCGACGCCATCGGCATGCTCGACACCACCGTCGAGGAGATGGGCAAGGTCTTCGTCACGACCGAGCTCGGCGGGGCGGGAACGGCGAGCGCGCGCAGCATCGGCATCGCCCGCCGCGGCGCCGCCAACCTGCTGAAGCATGCCGGCATCCTCGCCGGAGCGCCCGAGACCATGCCGACGCGCTGGCTCGACATGCCCTCCAGCGACTGTTTCAGCTTCGCCGGGGATGACGGGCTCATCGTCTTCGAGCGCGATCTTGGTGAGCCCGTGCAGGCCGGCGAGGTGATCGCTCGGCTTTACCCCGTCGGCAGAACCGGGCTCGCCCCGGCCGAGTACCGGGCCACCATGGACGGCATCCTCGCCGCGCGCCACGTCCCCGGGCTGATCAAGGCGGGCGACTGCCTCTCGGTCCTCGCCGTGCTGAAGGAGGCGCCCTGACCCGTTCGGCCGGGCGACCGGTCCAAACCCATCCGCCGGCGCGAAGACGCCAGAGAGCCGAGGCAATCGGCATGCGGAAAAACATCAACCAGAGGAGAATGCAGATGCCGTTTCTAAAGATTGCGGGAATCTCCGCCATTGCTCTCGCCACCGGCCTCGCCGCCGCGGGCGCGACCACCCTCAAGGACGTCAAGGACCAGGGCTATATCCGCGTCGCGACCGCCAATGAGGTGCCCTATTCCTACATGAAGGATGACGGCACCTCGGCCGGCATCGGGCCCGACGTCGCTAACGCCGTGCTGAAGAAGCTCGGCGTCGCCGAGGCCACCTGGTCCGTCACGCCGTTCGGCACGCTGATCCCCGGCCTCAAGGCCAAGCGCTTCGACTTCGTCGCCGCCGAGCAGAACATCTCGCCGGAGCGCTGCAAGCAGGTCTCCTTCAGCGAGCCGAACTCCTCCTATGGCGAGGGATTGCTGGTGAAGAAGGGCAACCCGAAGAAGCTCACGACCTATGCCGATATCGCCAAGGATCCGTCGCTCAAGGTCGCGGTCGTCTCCGGCGCCAACAACATCGACTTCCTGCGCGCCGTCGGCGTCAAGGACAGCCAGGTGATCTTCATCACCGCCAATGCCGACGCGCTCGCGACCGTGCAGAGCCGCGCCGACGCCTATGCCGCGACCGAGCTCACCGTCGCCTCGCTCGCCAAGGGCCAGGCCAATGTCGAGCAGGCCGCGCCCTTCACCGATCCGGTGGTCAACGGCAAGCCGGTCCGCAATTTCGGCGGCTTCGCCTTCCGGCCGGAGGACAAGGAACTGCGCGACGCCTTCAACGCCGCTCTCGTCGAGTTCCGCAAGACCGACGAGTACAAGAAGATCCTGGGCAGCTACGGGCTGTCCGAAGCGAGCATCAAGGCGGCCGCCGAGCGCAAGGTCGCGGATCTTTGCGCCGGCAAGTAAGTCTCCAGAGCATGGTCTGTAGCGGCGCGCGCCGCATCTGCCACCAGACCATGCCCTGAACCGGCGAGTCGGCGTGAATCCTTGTCGTCCAGCCGGTTCCGGCTGAACGGAGGACACGCCGAACGACACCCTTCCGCCCGCCAGGCCGGCGGGCGGAGCTTCGCACCCGTTTCCACGCTTTCGCGGGAGTCTGCTGGATGGAGTGGCTGTCCTATCTACCTGCGCTCGCGCGCGGTGCGCTCGTCACCGCCGCGATCACGCTGCCGGCGATCGCGATCGGCGCGGTCGCCGCTTTCGCCGCCGGCATCGCTCGCGTCGAGGGCGGACGCGTGCTGTCGACGATCGCGCTCTGCTATACGGAGCTCTTTCGCGGCACCTCGCTGTTCGTCCAGCTGTTCTGGTTCTACTATGCCTTGCCGCTGGTCGGGGTGAGCTTCGAGCCCGTCGCCACTGGCATTCTCGTGCTCTCCCTGCATGTCGGCGCCTACGGTTCCGAGATCGTGCGCGGCGCCCTGCAATCGGTCTCCGTACAGCAGCACGAAGCGGCGCGCGCGCTGAATTTCGGCCGCGTCCAGGCGCTCGTCCGTATCACCCTGCCGCAGGCGCTGGTCGAGATGATGCCGGCCTTCGGCAACCTCGCCATCGAGACCCTGAAGCTTTCCTCGCTGGTGTCGCTGATCTCGATCGCCGACCTGACCTTCCGCGCGCAATCGATCCGCAACCTCACCCTCGACAGTGCCGGCGTCTACAGCCTGACGCTCGTCGGCTATTTCGCGATGTCGCTGGTGCTGATGCTGATCATGCGGCTGATCGAGCGGCTGGTTCGGCGCGGGGCAGCTTTCCCGCGCGCGGCGCATTCGTGAGGCGCCCGGCATGATGTACGGTTTCGAATGGGATACGACGACGCCGCTGACCTACGCGTCCTCGATCCTGCCGATCATCCTGATCGGTCTCACGGTGACGCTGCAGGCGGCCGCAGCCGGCTTCGCGATCGCGCTGGCGCTCGGCCTCGTCTTCGCGCTGCTTCGCCGCAGCCGGTTCGCGGCGGTATCCTGGGCCACGGCCTTCGTCGTCGAGTTCCTGCGCGACACGCCGCTCCTGGTGCAGCTCTTCTTCCTCTATTATGTGCTGCCGGACTACGGCATCACCCTGCCGGCCTTCCTCACCGGGGCGCTCGCGCTCGGGCTGCAATATTCGGCCTATACCTCGGAGGTCTATCGCGGCGGCATCGAGGCTGTGCCGCGCGGGCAATGGGAAGCGGCCACCGCGCTGAACCTGACCCGGCTCCAGACCTATCGCGACGTCGTCGTGCCCCAGATCGTGCCGCGCATCCTGCCGGCCATGGGCAATTATCTCGTCGCGATGATCAAGGAGACCCCGGTGCTCTCCGTCGTCACCGTGCTGGAGATGATGGGCCTCGCCAACATGATCGGCGAGCGCACCTTCGAATATCTCGTCCCGCTGACGCTCGTCGGCCTGATCTTCCTCCTCCTCACGCTGACCTGTTCCGCCGGCCTGCACCGGCTGCAGAAGGCGCTGCCGAAAGCAGGGATCCCGCTGCGATGACCGAGACCGCCCAGCCTGCCGTCGGCGCAAAAGCACCCATCATCGAGTTCTCGAACGTCATCAAGCGCTTCGGCGCGCTGACCGTTCTCGACGACTTCAATTTCAGCGTGGCGCAGGGCGAGAAGGTCACGCTGATCGGCCCCTCCGGCTCCGGCAAGTCGACGGTGCTGCGCATCCTGATGACGCTGGAGCCCTTCCAGGAGGGGCGGCTGACGCTCGCCGGCATGCCCTATCACGAGGAGGGCGCCCACGGCCCGTTCAGGGCGTCCGAGCGGCATCTGCGTCAGATCCGCAGCCATGTCGGCATGGTCTTCCAGAGCTTCAACCTGTTCCCGCATATGAGCGTCCTGCGCAATGTCGTCGAGGCGCCGGTGCGGGTGCTCGGCCTGCCGCGCGGCGAGGCCGAATGCCGGGCCGTCGACCTGCTCGCCATGGTCGGCCTCGCCGACAAGAAGGACCACTACCCCGCGCAGCTTTCCGGCGGCCAGCAGCAGCGCGTCGCCATCGCCCGCGCACTCGCCATGCGCCCGCGCGTGCTGCTTTTCGACGAGCCGACCTCGGCGCTCGACCCGCAGCTCGTCGGCGAGGTGCTCTCGGTCATCCGCGGGCTGGCTCAGGAGCACGATCTGACGATGCTGCTGGTGACCCATGAAATGCGCTTCGCCCGCGAGGTCTCGGACCGGGTCTGCTTCTTCGACAAGGGCCGCATCTGCGAGCAGGGCGAACCCGAACGCATCTTCAGCGCACCCGAGCAGCCGCGGACGCGGGAGTTCCTGGCCTCGATCCTGGGCTGAGGGATCGGCCTTCGGGCGGCGCCGATACTCTGTCGGCGCCGCCCTGCATTTCCGAGATCCCTTCGGCCCGGGCCCGGTTCTTCGGAAACCGTCTCGCCGCCGTCTCGCCTAGGCTCCGCTGAGCGAGGGAGGACCATATGAACGCGATGTCAGCCGCTGCCGATCGGCCCCGCGGGCGGGAGAACGCCAAACCTGCCGAACATCCGGGCCTGTCGCGCCTTGCCGATCGCCGATTGCTGAGGCAGCTCGCCTATATCGACGGGCGCTGGACCGCCGCAGCGAACGGCGAGGCCTTCCCGGTGACTGACCCCGGGACCGGCGCGCTCGTCGCGCAGGTCGCCGCGCTCGGGGCGACTGAGGCGACGCAGGCGATCGACGCGGCGCATGCTGCCTTCCCGGGCTGGAAAGCGCTGCTGCCGCAGGAGCGCGCTGCGCTGCTGCGGCGCTGGCATGCGGGGATGCTGGCGGCGGCCGAGGACCTCGCTTTGCTGATGACGCTGGAGCAGGGCAAGCCGCTGGCGGAATCACGCGGCGAGATCGCCTATGCCGCCGACTTCATCGCCTATTACGCGGAGGAGGCACTGCGCGTGAACGCCGAGAGCGTGACCAGCCACCTGCCGGGCGCGCAGATGTGGCTCTCCCGCGAGCCGGTCGGTGTCGCAGCGCTGCTCACGCCCTGGAATTTTCCCTCGGCCATGCTGACGCGCAAGGCCGCGGCGGCGCTGGCCGCCGGCTGCACGGTCGTCGCCCATCCCTCATCGCAGACGCCGCTTTCGGCGCTGGCGCTGGCCGAACTCGCCGACCGGGCCGGATTGCCGGCGGGCGTGTTCAACATCGTCACCGGTGAGGCCGCGCCGATCGCCGAGACCTACTGCGCCGACGCCCGCGTGCGCGCCGTGAGTTTCACCGGCTCGACCGAGATCGGCCGCATCGTCGCGCGCAACGCGGCAGCGACCGTCAAGCGCGTGGTCATGGAACTCGGCGGCCATGCGCCGCTGATCGTCTTCGACGATGCCGATCTCGACCGCGCCGTCGCGATCGCGATCGATGCCAAGTTCGCGACGTCGGGACAGGATTGCCTCGCCGCCAACCGGATCTATGTGCAGCGCGGTCTCTATGAACGCTTCTGCGCCGCCTTCGCCGAAAAGGCCGCGGCGTTGCGCGTCGGCCCCGGCCTCGACGCAGGTATCGATATCGGCCCGCTGATGCACGAGGCCGCCAAGCGCAAGGCGAAAGCCCAGATCGCCGACGCGCTGGGGCGCGGCGCGAGACGGCTGACGCCGGAGCGTGCCATGCCCGGCCCGCTCTTCCTGACGCCGACCGTTCTCGCCGATGTGCCGGACGAGGCGGCGATCATGCGCGAGGAGACGTTTGCGCCGGTTGCGGCGATCGCGCCCTTCGACAGCGACGAGGAGGTCGTCGCCCGCGCCAACGACACCGAATACGGCCTCGTTGCCTATGTCGTGACGCGTGACGGCGCTCGCGCCGCGCGGATGGCCAAGGCGCTCGACTACGGCATGGTCGCGGTCAACCGCGTCAAGATCACCGGTGCGCCGATCCCCTTCGGCGGGATGAAGCAGTCCGGGCTTGGCCGCGAAGGCTCGCGCCACGGCCTCGAAGCCTTCACCGACCTCAAATATGTCTGCCTCGATCTGAACTGAGGCGCCTTTTTCCCGTTTCCGCGAAGGATCATTGCGATGCTCGAGCAACCCGCCCGCACCGATAACGAACTGGACGCCTGGGATCGCGACCATTTCTTCCATCCCTCGACGCATATGGGCCAGCACGCCCGCGGCGAGACCCCGAACCGCATCATCGCCGGCGGCGAGGGGGTCTACATCGTCGATCGCGACGGCAAGAGGAGCCTCGACGCCTTCGCCGGCCTCTATTGCGTGAATGTCGGCTATGGCCGCAAATCGATCACCGACGCGATCGCCGATCAGGCGGCGAAGCTGTCCTATTACCATGCCTATGTCGGCCATGGCTCGGAGCCGTCGATCAAGCTCGCCAAAATGGTCGTGGACCGTGCGCCCAAGGGCATGAGCCGGGTCTTCTTCGGGCTGTCGGGCTCGGACGCCAACGAGACCAATCTCAAGCTGGTCTGGTACTACAACAACGTGCTGAAGCGGCCGGAGAAGAAGAAGATCATCTCGCGCTGGCGCGGCTATCACGGCTCGGGCGTGATGACCGGCAGCCTCACCGGCCTCGCCGCCTTCCATAATCTCTTCGATCTGCCGAAAGCGCCGGTCCTGCACACCGAGGCCCCGTATTACTACCGCCGCGCCGATCGCAGCATGAGCGAGGAAGCGTTCTCGCAGCATTGCGCCGACAAGCTCGAAGAGCTGATCCAGGCCGAGGGGCCGGAGACGATCGCCGCCTTCATCGGCGAACCGGTGCTCGGCACGGGCGGCATCGTGCCGCCACCTGCCGGCTACTGGGCGAAGATCCAGGCGGTGCTGAAGAAGCACGACATCCTGCTGATCGCCGACGAGGTGGTCACCGGGTTCGGCCGCCTCGGCAGCATGTTCGGCTCTGACCATTACGGCATCGAGCCCGACCTCATCACCATCGCCAAGGGGCTGACCTCGGCCTATGCGCCGCTCTCGGGCGTCATCGTCGCCGAGACGCTCTGGCGCGTGCTGGAGCAGGGATCGGACGAATACGGCCCGATCGGCCATGGCTGGACCTATTCCTCGCATCCGCTTTGCGCCGCAGCCGGCGTCGCCAATCTCGAGCTCGTCGACGAGCTCGATCTCGTGCGCAATGCCGGCGAGGTCGGTGCCTATTTCAACGCGGCGCTGAAGGAGGCGGTCGGCGGCCATCGCCATGTCGGCGAGGTCCGCGGCGAGGGGCTGCTGGCGGCCGTCGAATTCGTCCGCGACAAGGATGATCGCGTCTTCTTCGACGCCTCGGCGAAGGTCGGCCCGCGCATCGCCGCCGCTTTGCTGGAACAGGGCGTCATCGCCCGCGCCATGCCGCAGGGCGACATCCTCGGCTTCGCGCCGCCGCTATGCCTGACGAAGCAGGAGGCCGACCAGGTCATCGGCGCGACGCGCCGCGCCATCGAAGCGGTGGCAGCGACGCTTTAGCGCCTGCGGTTTTGCGGTGGAACCACGCCGTCATTCCGGACAAGCGGCGAAGCCGCGCCGCTCCGGAATCCATCGAAAAGCGCCGAGCTCTATGATGGATTCCGGCACTCCGGCCGGAATGACGGCTGTTTCCGAGAGAAACCAGCAGGCTTTAGCGCCAAAGCCGGCCCCCGGGGTCTTGTTCGATCACGCTGCCCAAGCACGCGACGCCTGCTAGGTAGTGCGTCCGTCCCGCGACTCGATGGCGTTCGCCAGCACGCGGACGACATGCACCGCCTCGCGGCCGGCGCCGTCATGGATCTGGTGGCGGCAACTCGTGCCGTCGGCGACGACGAGATCGTCGGGAGCGGCCTTGCGGATGGCGGGCAATAGCGACAGCTCGGCCATCGCCAGCGAGACATCGATGGTCTCGGCGCCATAGCCGAAGGCGCCCGACATGCCGCAGCAGCTCGACTCGATCGGCCGGACCTCGAGGCCGGGCACGGCGCGCAAGGTCGTCTCGACCGCGCCCATCGCGTCGAAGGCCTTCTGGTGGCAATGGCCGTGCAGATGCGCGACGCGCCCGCCTTGGTCGCGGAACGGCAGCTTCGTCGTACCGGCCGCGATATCCGTTGCGAGCAGTTCCTCGATCAGCACCGCCGCCTTGGCCAGCGGCTCGACCTCCGTCTTCGGCAGCAAGGCCGAGAACTCGTCACGGAAGCTCATCAGGCAGGAGGGTTCGAGGCCGACGATTCGGGCTCCCTTCGCGACGAAGGGAGAAAGCGCATCGAGCGTGCGCCGCGCTTCAGCCCTTGCCTCGTCGACGAGTCCCGCCGAGAGGAAGGTGCGGCCGCAGCAGAGCGGCCGGCCGCCATCCTGCGGCTCCACCTTGTGGATGCGGTAGCCACCGGCCGCCAGCACGCGCTCCGCCGCTTCGAGATTTTCGCGCTCGTAATAGCGGTTGAAGGTGTCGCCGAAGAGCACGAGGTCGCGCCCGTCGCCCTTGAGCTCGGCGGGCGTCGCCGCCTTGCCGCCCTGTTGCCAGGGCTTGCGCCAGACTGGCAGCGAACGTCGCGCGCTGAAGCCGAGCCAGCGCTCCGTGAGCTTCGCCAGCGCCGGAACGCGATCGCGCAGGTTCATCAGCGGCGCGAGCCTGGCGGCAAAGGGCGCGTAGCGCGGCAGATAGGCGATCAGCCGCTCCTTGAGCGGCAGGCCGTGGCGCGCATGGTAGTGATGCAGGAACTCGATCTTCATCCGCGCCATGTCGACGCCGGTCGGGCAGTCGCGCTTGCAGCCCTTGCAGGAGACGCAGAGATCGAGCGTCTGCTTCATCTCGGGAGAGGTGAATGCATCGGGGCCGAGCTGGCCCGAGATCGCGAGCCTCAGCGTGTTGGCGCGCCCGCGCGTGAGATGCTGTTCCTCCCGCGTCGCGCGCCAGGAAGGGCACATCGTGCCTCCGGCCATCTTCCGGCAGGTGCCGTTGTTGTTGCACATCTCGACGGCGCCACCGAGCCCGCCCCAGTCCGACCAGTCGAGCACCGTCTGCGCCGGAACCGGCGTCGCATAGCCGGGCGGAAAGCGCATCAGGCTGCGATCGTCCATGTGATAGGAGCGGACGATCTTCCCGGGGTTGAGGTGATTTTTCGGGTCGAAGCCATCCTTGACCGCCTCGAAAGCGCGGGTCAGCGGGCCGCCGAACATCGGCTCGACGAAATCCGAGCGCGAGATGCCGTCGCCATGCTCGCCCGAGAACGAGCCCTTGAAGCGGCGCACCAGCTCGCAGGCTTCCTCGGCGATGCTCCGCATCGCCTTCACGCCGGCTTCCGTCTTCATGTTCAGGATCGGGCGGACATGCAGGCAGCCGACGGAGGCATGCGCATACCAGGTGCCGCGCGTGCCGTGCCGCTCGAACAGGGCGGTGACCGCGTCCGTGTAATCCGCGAGATGCTCGAGCGGAACGGCGCAGTCCTCGATGAAGGAGACCGGTTTCCCGTCGCCCTTCATCGACATCATGATGTTGAGGCAGGCTTCGCGCACCTCCCAGACCGGCTTCTGCCGCGCCGGCTCGATCACCTCGACCACCGCATCGGGGAAGCCGTGGTCCGCCATGCACTGGTCGAGCCGCTTCAGGTCAGTTTTCAGCGCGGCTAGATCGTCGCCGGCGAACTCGACCAGCAGCAGGCAGTTCGGCTTGCCCTTTGTGATGTCGGCGAGCGTGCGCACGAAGAGCGGGATGTCGGCGCCGAGAGCCAGGACATTGTTGTCGACCAGCTCCACCGCGACCGGCCCGAGCGCGACGAGATGCCGTGTCGTCTCCATCGCCGCGCGGAAGCTCGGGAAATGGCAGACGCCCATCACGCGGTGCTGCGGCAAGGCCGAGAGCCTGAGCGTCGCTTCCGTGGTGATGGCGAGCGTGCCCTCCGAGCCGACGAGCAAACGCGACAGGTTCGGCTGCGGCACGATCAGCTCGTCGAGATTGTAGCCGCCCACACGGCGCTGCACCTTGGGGAAGATCGCTTCGATCTCGCCGCGATGGCCTTCAGCCAGTGCCAGCATCCGCGTCATCAGCTCGCGGGCGCGCGGAGAGGCATTGTCGCCGACCGCGCCCTCGCCGAGCGCGAAGGGCTCCCCATCGTGGAACATCGCTTTCAGGGAGATGAGGTTGTCGACCATCTTGCCATAGCGCAGCGAGCGTGCGCCGGCGGAGTTGTTGCCGACCATGCCGCCGATGGTGCAGCGGCTCGCGGTCGAGGGCTCGACCGGGAAAAACAGCCCGTCCTTGCGCAGGCGGGTATTGAGCGCTTCCAGCACGATGCCCGGCGCCACCGCAATCGTCCGCGCCGCGGGGTCGTAGTCGCGGACGGCGTCGAAATGCCGGCTTATGTCGAGCACCAGCCCATCGCCGATCGGCTGGCCGTTCTGGGAGGTGCCGCCGCCGCGTGCGATGACCGGCACGCCGTGCTCGGCCGCAATCGTCAGTGCCGCGGCGATGTCGGCCTCGCTCTTCGGGAAGGCGACGCCCTGCGGCACGATCTGGTAGATCGACGCGTCCGTGGCGTATCGCCCGCGGGTGAAGGCGTCGAAACGCACCTCGCCCTCGAGTGCCTGCGACAGTTTCCGTTCGAAGCCGAGATTGCGCGAACCCTGCTTGGCAAAGGGGGAAGCGTGGTTCATCGCGTCATTCGTCCATTCCAGTTCGAGTCATCCCGGGCGACCGGAGGGAGACCCGGCCGGGATGACGGCGCGTCTTCCTGGAGGCGACAGGCTATCAGGCCGCCTCCACCGCCTTTGTCTGTCGGCCTTTGCCACGCATCGCCCCGATCAGGTCGGACACCGGCCCCCAGCATAGCAACAGCAGGGCCAGCACCACGAGCGTGGTGACCAGCCCGTTCGCCCAGAAGATGCCGAGTGACCCGCCGGAGCCGAGCAGCGCCTGGCGGAAGGCGTCCTCGGCCCTGTCGCCCAGCACCAGCGCCAGAATCAGCGGGGCGAGAGGATAGTCGAGCTTCTTGAAGACGTAGCCGATGATGCCGAAGATCAGCATCAGCCAGATGTCGAAGGTCGAGTTCGAGATGGTGTAGGCGCCGATTGCGCAGACGATCAGGATCACCGGTGCGACATAGGAGAAGGGGATGCGCATGATCGCCGCGAAGAGCGGCACGGTCGCGAGCACGATGATCAGGCCGGCGAGATTGCCGAGATACATCGAGGCGATCAGCCCCCAGACGAAATCCTTCTGCTCGACGAACAGCATCGGCCCCGGCTGCAGCCCCCAGACCAGCAGGCCGCCGAGCAGCACCGCGGCGGTGGCCGAGCCGGGAATGCCGAGCGCCAGCATCGGCAGCAGCGCACTGGTGCCGGCCGCGTGCGCCGCGGTCTCGGGCGCCAGCACGCCCTCGATCTCGCCCTTGCCGAAATTGGCGCCGCGCTTCGAGAAGCGCTTGGCGAGGCCGTAACCCATGAAGGAGGCGGCGATGGCGCCCCCCGGCGTCACGCCCATCCACATGCCGACCATCGCGGAGCGCAGCAGCGTCACCCAGTAGCGCGGCAGGCCGGCCCAAGTCCGCAGCACGACCATCAGGTCGATCCTGGCCTGCTTGCCCTTGAACACCAGGCCCTCCTCGACCGTCAGCAGGATCTCGCTGACGCCGAACAGGCCGATGACCACGATCAGGAAGTCGAAGCCGCGCATCAGCTCGGTCGAGCCGAAGGTCATGCGCAGGTCGCCCGAGATCGAGTCGAGGCCGACCGCCGCGAGCAGGAAGCCGATGCAGAGCGAGGCCAGGATCTTGGCCCGGTGCTCCCGGCCCATGCCGATGAACGAGCAGAAGGTCAGCAGGAAGACCGCGAAGAACTCGGCCGGGCCGAAACGCAGCGCAAACTGGGCGACCAGCGGCGCGACGAAGGTGATCAGCACCACGCCCGAAAGCGCGCCGATGAAGGAGGCGGTGAAAGCAGCGGTCAGCGCCTCGGCGGCCTTGCCCTGCACCGCCATCGGGTAGCCGTCGAAAGTGGTCGCGACCGACCAGGCCTCGCCGGGGATATTGAACAGGATCGAGGTGATCGCGCCGCCGAACAGCGCGCCCCAGTAGATCGAGGAGAGCAGGATGATCGCCGAGGTCGGGTCCATGCCGAAGGTCAGCGGCAGCAGGATAGCGACGCCGTTCGGGCCGCCGAGGCCGGGCAGCACGCCGACGATGATGCCGAGCACCACGCCGATCGCCATGAAGCCGATATTGTGCCAGGTGAGCGCGACCTGGAAGCCGTTCAGGAGCGAGGCGAAGTCATCCATCGTTTCACCTCAGTAGCCGAGCGCGGCTTCGAGCGGCCCCTTGGGCAGCGGCACGCGGAATTGCAGCTCGAAGACCCAGAAGCAGATGACGGGCACGAGGATCGCGGTCAGCGCGATGCTCCACCAGCGCGAGGTGGCGACCACGCCCATGAAGACCAGGATGAAGATCGAGGAGGCGACGTAGAGCCCGAGCGGCTGGATCAGCACCACGAACAGCACCAGCGGCCCGAGCACGCGCGTGACCTGCTTGAGCTGCTCCCAGGTGACGAAGACCGTGTTCTCGCTGCGGAAGGACTGAAACAGGATGAACAGCGAAGCGGCCAGGAAGATCCAGCCGACGCGGGCCGGGAAGAAGCCGTTCTGCGGGCCGCCGTCCCAGCCGGCGCCGCGCCCGTAGGAATCGTACAGGACGACGCCGGCCAGCGCGATCAGGATGATCGCCGTGGCGATTTCCACGGGCCGGCGCGAGAGTCCGCGGACCGTCGTTTCGGTTTCATCAGGGCTCGACACGCTTCACCTCCAAGTCATCCCGGACAAGCCGCGAAGCGGCGCCGATCCGGGATCCATTCCTGAAGCGTTCCGGAATGGATCCCGGGTCTCCCTTCGGTCGCCCGGGATAACGAGGTACCCTGGCAACGGCGATCCGTTCACTTCGCCATGAAGCCGGCCTCGGTCATCAGCCGCTCATGCTTCGCCTCATCCGACTTGAGGAAGGAGACGAAAGCCTCGCCGGCGCGATAGTCGGCCACCAGCGCGTTGCGGGCGAGATACTCCTTCCACTCCGGCGCCTCCGAGACCTTCTTGAACATGTCCACGTAGAAGGCCTGCTCGTCCTTGCCGACCTTTCCCGGCATGAACATGCCGCGCAGCATCTGGTAGCTGACGTTCAGCCCCTGCGAGGCGCAGGTCGGGATATCGGCCCAGGACTGGCCGTCCGCGACCTTCTCCGTGTAGCCCATCTTCTGCTCGGCGAAGACGCAGAGCGGCCGGGTGGCGCCGCCGCGCCAGTTCGCGAGGTCCTCGGCCGGGTTGTTGGTATTGGCCTCGACATGTCCGCCGGACAATTGCGTCGAGGCCTGGCCGCCGGAGGTGTAGGGGATGTAGGCGAACTTCACGCCACCCTGCTTCTCCATGGCGTGGACGATCAGATTGTCCTCGCGCTTGGACGAGGTGCCGCCGATCTTGAGCGCCGGGGTGGCCGCCTTCGCCGCCGCCATCAGGTCGCCGGCGCTCTTGTAGGGCGATTTGGCGTTGACCCAGAGCAGGAAGGAATCCTGGGCCAGCATCGCCACCGGGGTGTAATCGGTCCAGTTGAGCGCGAGCTTGGTCGCCATCGGCGTCATGAAGACGCCGCTCGAGGTGGTGATCAGCTTATGCGGATCGCCCGCCGCCTTCTGGATGTCGAGCATTCCTTCGGCGCCGCCGGCGGCCGGCTTGTTGACCACGATGACCGGCTGCTTGGTGAACTGGTGCTTCTGGATGATGCCCTGGATCGTGCGGGCCATCTGGTCGGAGGCGCCGCCTGCGGAAAACGGCACCACGATCTCGATCGGTTTGTTGGGCTCCCAGGCGAAGGCGGGGACGGTTGCGGCGACGGAAATGGCGGTGGCGGCAAGCCAATGCTGCTTCATGGTCGTTCTCTCCGTTGGTCGCGCTCTGACGGCGGCGTGCCAGGCAGCCTATGACCAAAAAATTTTGCATTCAATCCAAAAAGAGATTCCCAAAGAAATGACGACCATGCCTCTCCGTGACCTTGGGGTTCGGCAGGCTGAACGGCAGGGGCGAATGCGAGGGGCGGCGCTATGCCAGCGGCTGCGTCGCCTTGAGCTTGTTCCGCAGGTGTTGGAACATGATGTCGCTCAATTCGCTGCCTGCACGGCGGCGCAGCGCGTCGAGCATGGCCTCGTGTTCGCGCATGGCCTCGCCCAGACGGTCGCGATCCTTGGCGAGGTTGGCCGAATAGCGAACCCGTCGGATGCGGCCACTCAGGCTGGCATAGGTCGCAGCGAGCGTGGCGTTGCCGGCGGCCGCCACGATCATCTGATGGATCGCCTGGTTGCAGCGAAAATAGCCATGCATGTCGCGGCGCAGATAGAAATGATACATTTCGTGATGCATGCGCTCGATTTCGGCAATTTCCGCCTCGGTTATCCGTTCGCAGGCGAGGCGACCGGCCAGGGATTCGAGGCCGCCCATCACGTCGAAAAGCTCGCGCAGGTCATCGGCGTTGAGTTCGCGCACCCGCGCCCCGCGGTTCGGCAGGAGCTCGATCAGGCCCTCTGCGGCAAGGACCTTCAGCGCCTCGCGCAGAGGGGTGCGGGAGATGTTGAAGCGCTCGCACAGGGCGCGCTCCGGTATGCGGGCGCCGTCCGCCAGATTGCCCTCGACGATGAAATCGCGGAGCGCGGCGAGCAATTCATCGTGCAGGGAGCCGGAGGCTCGAACCCCTTCGGCCGGCGGAGGCGGGTGATCCTTGATGGTGCCGATGATCGTTTCGCTCATGTTCAATGGCTAGGGCCCTGCAAAGTGCCTGTCGAGCTTATGAGCAATCGCTTGTGAATGCCATG
>NZ_JAKFED010000169.1:0-20381 GCF_036675845.1 Allobosea sp.
CCGGCGATGCGGACCTCCTCATAGGCCGGCGGAATGGCGAGCGCGCGGATGCGGGCGAGCGTCTCCGCGTCGGCGATCTTGCCGCCCTCGGCGTCGCGATAGCCGAAATTGCGGCCGAGGCGGACGCGCCGGATGGTGAGGTCGTCGACGCTGACCCGGCGCAGGCGGCCGGGCGCCTTGTCCTGCCCTTTCGCGACCATGATGCCCTCCGTAGCTCGATCGGCTGCGGAGGAATGCGGGAGGAGGCGCGATGTTCCCGTCGCGTCATTGCGAGGAGCGAAGCGACGAAGCAATCCAGGGGGCGTGGCGCGCTGCCGCCCCTGGATTGCTTCGCTTTGCTCGCAATGACGGCGGAGCCGCCCTACCGCTTCGCCCGTCCGACGATCTGCGTCGGGTTGACGAAGCGCAGCGCGATCACCAGCCAGATCAGGGTCGTCACCATGTAGATCACCGCCATGGCGTCGATCGACTGCACGGCGCGCACGCCGGCCGCGAAGACCGCGTAATAGAGCGCCACCACCAGCGTCTGGCTGGTCGGCCCTGCCGTGAGGAAGGTCAGCTCGAACATGGCGATGGTGCGCACCAGCACGAGCAGCAGCGCGGCCAGGATGCCCGGCAGCAGGAGCGGCAGCAGGACGTGGATGAAGAGCTTGAAGGTGTTGGCGCCGAAGACGCGCGCCGCCGCCTCGATCTTGGTGTCGATCTGCTCGATGAAGGGGATCATCACCAGGATGACGAAGGGTACGGTCGGCACGAGGTTAGCGAGCACGACGCCCGACATGCTGCCCGCGAGCCCGGTGCGGTAGAGCACCGTCGCCAGCGGGATGCCGAAGGTGATCGGCGGCACCAGCAGCGGCAGCAGGAAGAGCAGCATGACGAGCTTCTTGCCGGGAAAATCGCGCCGCGCCAGCGCATAGGCCGCCGGAACGCCGATCAGCCCCGAGAACAAGACGACCAGGAAGACGATCTGGAACGTGACCGTCAGCACGTCGCCGAGCTGGAACTCGCTCCAGGCGGCGCCGTACCAGCGCGTCGTCCAGCCATCGGGCAGCCAGGAGCGCAACCAGCGCGTCGAGAACGAGCTGGTGATCACCGTCGCGATCATCGCGAACAGGTTGAGGATGAAGAAGCCGATCAGCGTCCAGTTGGCCGCGGCCCAGAGCTTCGTCGAGAGACGGGTGTCCTTGACCATGGGATCAGCCCTTCCCGCCGCCGGCCGGGCCGCGATAGAGCAGGCCACGCGCCCCCAGCACCGCAACGACGATGATGAGCTGGACGAAGCCCATGATCATCGCGACGGCCGAGGCCATCGAGTAGTCGTATTCCTCGAAGGCCGCCTGATAGGCCGCGATCGAGATCACGCGCGTCGGGCCTGCCGGTGCCCCGAGCAGCACCGCCGAGGGAAAGACCGAGAAGGCCTGGACGAAGCTCAGGCAGAAGGTGATGGCGAGCCCGGGCAGCAGCAGCGGGAAGAGGATGTGCTTGAAGCGCTCCCAGGGGCCGGCGCCGAGCGTCGCGCCGGCCTGCTCCAGCGCCGGATCGACGCCGGAGAGATAGGACAGCGTCAAGAGGAAGGTGAAGGGGAAGCCGGTGATCACCAGCGAGAGCATCACGCCCCAGTAATTGTGCAGCAGCTTCACCGGGGTCGAGATCAATCCGAAGGTCAGCAGCGTGCGGTTGAACCAGCCCTGCGGGCCGAGATAGTTCAGCAGGCCCTGGGCGACCAGCACGGTGCCGAGCGTGATCGGGATCACCAGGATGGTGGTGAGCAGGCGCTGGTTCTTCATCAACCGGACGCGGAAGGCGATCGGGATCGCGAGTAGCAGCGTCAGGATCGTCACCGGCAGCGCCAGCCAGAGCGTGGTGGCGATCGTGCCGTAGAGGAAGGAATCGGAGAAGAAGCGCTCGTAATTCGCCAGCGCGCCGCCGGCCTTCGGCGTGAAGGAGAGGAAGAGCCCGTAGAGGAACGGGTAGATGAACAGCGCCAGCAGGAAGAACACCGCCGGCAGGACGAGCAGGGTCAGCCCGTCGAGGCCGCGGGCGGCGAGGCGCTGCGACAGCGGGATCGCGGCGGAAGGCGCGTTCATGCCCCGCCTCCGAAGACCAGCACGCGCTCGGGATCGGCGGCGAGGCGGATATCGGTGCCTTGCGGAATCCGGCTGTCGGCGAGGAAGGTCAGCGGCGTGTCATCCGCCATGCGGGCGAAGCCGACGAACTCGCGGCCGTGGAACTCTGTCGAGACGACCTTCGCCTCGAGCCCCGGAGCCCCGCCCTGCACCGGATGAAGATCCTCCGGGCGGATCGAGAGATGGGCGCCCTGCCCTGCCGCGACCGGGGTGCGGACCCGCCCAGCCAGGCCGACGCTGCCGACCGTTACCGTCGCGAGGTCATCGGCGACGGAGGCGACCCGGCCGGAGACCTTGTTGCGGAAGCCCATGAACTCGGCGACGTCGAGATGGTCGGGCCGCGAGAAAAGATCCTCCGGGCCGCCGACCTGGCGGATTTCGCCATCGCGCATCACGACGATGCGGTCGGCGAGCGAGAGCGCCTCCTCCTGGTCGTGGGTGACGTAGATCGTGGTGGCGCCGAGCGTGTTGTGGATGCGCCGGATTTCGGCGCGCATCTCGATGCGCAGCTTGGCGTCGAGATTGGAGAGCGGCTCGTCCATCAGCACGAGCGGCGGCTGCACGGCGATGGCGCGGGCTATGGCGACACGCTGCTGCTGGCCGCCCGAAAGCTGGCCGGGGAGCTTGCTCTCCTGGCCCTGCAGCCTGACCAGCGCCACCGCCTCGGCGATTCGGCTGTCGCTCTCGGCCTTGGCCATGCCGCGCATCTTCAGGCCGAAGCCGATGTTCTTGCGCACGCTCATATGCGGGAAGAGCGCATAGCTCTGGAAGACCATGCCGAAGCCGCGCTCTTCCGGCCGCAGCGGGTCGATGCGCTTGTCGTCGAGCCAGATGCCGCCGCCGGTCGCCGGCAGCAGCCCGGCGATCAGGTTGAGCGTCGTCGACTTGCCGCAGCCCGACGGGCCGAGCAGCGCGATGAACTCGCCCTGCCGGATGGTCAGCGAGACGTCCTTGACGGCGTTGTGGCTGCCGAAGTCGCGGCAGAGCCGGTCGAGCCTGAGTTCACGGAAATTCGCAGCATGTATCGTCATGAAGGACCATGGGGTTCGGACGGACGGCTGGTGCCCGGGAGTCAGGCGACAGCAAGGCGACAGGCCGGTCAAGGACCGGCCTGTCGGAAAGCGGAGGGCGCCGGCTTACTTGCGCTTGGCGCCGCCGACCTGCTCGTCCCACATGCGGAAGGCGACGACCATCTTGTCGGGGTCGAGCGGGGTTTCCATCGGGTTCTCGGCGATCAGCTTGTCGTATTCGGGACGGCCATACTCGCGGATCGCCTTCTGGCTCGCCTCCGGCGCCATCGAAAGCGGCACGTCCTTCACCGCCGGGCCCGGATAGAAGTAGCCCTCGTCATAGGTGTAGGCCTGCTGCTCGGGGGTCAGCATGTGGCGGATCAGGTTGAGCAGCACCGCGAGCTTCTCGTCCGAGACGCCCTTGGGGATCATCATGTACTGGGCGTCGGTGACCCAGTGGAAGCCCTTGAGCGTCTGGATCTTGGCTTCCTTCGGCACGACGCCGAGCACGCGCGGGTTGATGTCCCAGCCCGTCGTCGAGACGATGATGTCGCGCGAGCCTTCGCCGAGCTCCTTCATCGTCGCACCGGTGCCGCCGGGATAGTATTCGATGTTCTCGCCGAGCGCCTTGAGATAGGCCCAGGTCTTGTCCCAGCCCTTGGCCGGATCCTTCGGATCGCTGTCGCCGAGGATGTAGGGCAGCCCCATGATGAAGGTGCGGCCGGGGCCGGAATTGGCCGGGCGGGCATACATGAAGCGGTTCTTGTTCTGCCTTGCCCAGGCGAGCAGTTCCTCAGCCGTGGTCGGCGGGGTCTTGACCTTGTCGGGCATGTATTCGAGCAGCGGGCCGGACGGATAGTAGACCATCGCCATCCCCTGGCCCTGCCCGAGATTGTGCATGGCGAGCGCCGGCTTGAGGAACACCTCCTCGGGCTTGGGCAGCTCGGAAGCGAAGCGCGGCAGCAATTCGACCCAGAGCTTCTGCTCGATGCCGGCCGCCAGCGCATCCAGGCCGCCGATGACGAAATCGATGTCGACGCGGCCGGCAGCCTGCTGCGCCTTCAGCTTGGCCGGCAGCTCGGGGGCCGGCGCCTTGGTGAAGGTCATCCGCGAGACGAGCTTGGGGTTCGCCTTGGCGAAATTCTCCAGCGGCGCCTGCACCAAGGCGAGCGCGCCGCCGACATCGATGATGCTGATCGCGACCGGCGAGGTCGGAAGCTTGGGCTGCTGGGCGAACACGGCCGGCGCCTGCGCCAGCCCCGCGACTCCGGCGACGCCACCAAGGAATATGCGCCGATTGATGCTGTCCTGGACCATCTTGCTCTCCCTCGTCGCGGCTTGGCCGCTTCTTCGCTTTCCACCGGCTTGTGCCGCGGTGCCCTTGTGCCGGCTCCGGCACCAGCAATTATCATATCCAAAGCCATTCGGAGTTGACGTTCCTCCGCATTGGCCGGTATCCTAGTATACTAGTGAACCAGAGCTTGGCAATGGGCATCGCAGCGGCACGACAGAGCACCGAACAGATACACCGCGCGCTGCGCGGCGACATCCTCAACGCGGTGCTGCGCCCGGGCGAGGCGATCTCGGAAGCGCGGATGGCGCTGCAATTCGGCGTCAGCCGCACGCCCGTGCGCGAATCCTTCAAGAAGCTGGTCGAGGAGGGCTTCCTCACGGTCGTTCCGCAGGTCGGCACCTTCGTCGCGCCGATCGACCTCGCCGCCGTCTACGACAGCCAGTTCGTGCGCGAGACCCTGGAATGCCGCACCGTGGCGCTCGCCGCCCAGCGGATCGACGCCGAGGGCAAGGCCGCGCTCGCGGAGCTCATCGAGCAGCAGGAACAGGCGCTCGAGGCTGGCGACCGCGCCGGCTTCTTCCGCAGCGACGAAGCCTTCCATGCCGAGCTCTCGCGGCTTTCCGGCCACCCTTCGGTCTGGGGATTGATCGAGGGCGTCAAGGCCCAGCTCGACCGGGTGCGCTGCCTGTCGCTGGAGACCGGCGGCTGGTCGGACATGATCCTCTCCGAGCACCGCCAGATCGCCGCGGCGGTCAGCGCCGGCGACGAGGCCGCCGCCGAGAAGACCATGCGGGCGCATCTGCGCACCGTCTTCGACGCCATCGAGACGATCGCGCGCGACCAGGTCGACGCCTTCGCCGCCACCGGCGGCCTGAACAAGCCCGCCTGAGGCGGCCGCGCGAAAAGCCTGCAAGAGGACACCCGACAATGGAACAGACCTGGCGCTGGTTCGGCCCGGACGATGTGGTGACGCTCGCCCAGGCGCGGCAGGCGGGCGCGCGCGGCATCGTCAACGCCCTGCACCAGATCCCCTATGGCGTGGTCTGGAGCGTGGCGGAGATCGAGGCGCGCAAGGCGATCATCGAACGGGACGAGAGCCTCGGCCTGCGCTGGTCGGTGGTCGAGAGCCTGCCGATCCATGAGAGCGTCAAGATCGGCGACGGCGAGCTCGAGCCGATCTTCGCCAATTACCGGGAATCGCTACGCAACCTCGCCGCCTGCGGCATCGAGGTCGTCTGCTACAACTTCATGCCGGTGCTGGACTGGACCCGCACCGAGCTCGCCGAGCCCCTGCCCGGCGGCGGCACGGCGCTGCGCTTCAACCTGCACGAATACGTCGCCTTCGACCATTTCATGCTGGAGCGGCCCGGTGCCGCCGAGGGCCATCCGGCCGCGGTGATGGACAAGGCCAGGACCTGGTTCGAGCGCTCCACGGAGGCCGATCGCGATCGCCTGCTCGCCAACATCATGGCCGGGCTGCCCGGCGCCTATGACCGCTACGACGTGCCGGGCCTGAAGCGGATGCTCGAACGCTATCGCGGCATGAGCCATGAGCGCCTGCGCGCCAACCTCAAGCGCTTCCTCGAGGCGGTGATCCCGACGGCCGAAGAGGTCGGCATCCGGATGTGCATCCATCCCGACGACCCGCCGCGCTCGCTGTTCGGCCTGCCGCGGATCTGCTCGGACGAGGACGACATCGCCTTCATCTTGGGGGCTGTCGACAGCCCGGCCAACGGGCTGACGCTGTGCTCGGGGTCGCTCGGCGCCAATCCGAAGAACGACGTGCCGGGAATCGCGCGGCGCTTCGCCGAACGGATATGGTTCGCGCATCTGCGCAATGTCGCCAAGGATCCGGACGGCTCGTTCATGGAGGCCGAGCATCTCGGCGGCGACACCGACATGGTGGCGCTGGTCGACGCGCTGATGGCCGAGCAGACGCGCCGCAAGGCCGCCGGCTGGCAGCACTGGCGCATCCCGATGCGGCCCGACCACGGCCACGAACTGCTCGACGACATCGGCAAGGGCTCGTTCCCGGGCTATCCGGCGGTCGGCCGGCTGCGCGGGCTGGCGGAACTGCGCGGGGTGATGACGGCGCTCGCCAGCGTGAAGGGCTACGCCGCCTGAGGGGTAGACCAGCGTAACGCACGCCATCGCACAGAGAACAGGGAGTAGTCGCCCGGCAAGAGCTTAAGGTTCGCCTTTTGCAGTCGGTTAGCCACTCATGTCCTTCTGCGAAACACGCCGACACTGGCTCCGGGTAAAGCGTTCGATCTCAGCCAGAGCGGCATCGAGACTGTGGAACGGGCCGGGCTTCATGGTTTTCATCGTCTCTCTCGCCAGGCCGGCGGCGACGACCCGAAACGCGCCCGCCGTTTCCTCTCTCACCCGCCCCATCGGGCGGCCGAGAAGGTCGGTCAAAATCCACGCGGCTTCTTCGGGAGCGGGTGCGACGGAAATATCCATGGGAGACTCTCCGTATTCAGTCGTTTGAGGAAAGCGGCGAAACCTAGACCCTCATCTGCCTGGGGGTTTGGCGGCCTCGCGATCGGCGGCTTCCTTCGCCAGACGTTGCTCCTTCAGCCGCGCCGTCTTTGCGTCGCGCTCCAGAACGACCTTCTCGGCCTCGGAGGCGATCCGATCGCGGACCGACGATCGCGTCTGCACCCGCAGGAAGGCATTGTCCGCATCCTTACGTTGCTTCGAAGCCCCGTTCATCGCGCTCTCCTAGAGGTTTGGGCGGACCTGGCCGTCGGCGACGATCTCGTCATCGTCGATCGCCCGTTCGCGGCCATCCGAGCCGCGGACGCGATACTGCCGCCGCGTGTTGTCGGCGTGCGGCATGATGCGCAGGATCTCGAACGGCCCGAGCCTGGGCTGATTGGCGAAATCGCGCGTGAGGTGGACGAGATCGCCCGGTTTGTATGCGATGGCTTTCACTCGGTTCTTTCCGTCGATAAGAGTGCAATGTCAGAAGCTGGCCGTCGTCAGCCGGTGGTAGCTGGCTCGATCCTTGGAATAGGCGGCCGCGGCGGCCTTCAGAATCGCCTCGCGGTTTTCGTCGAAGACGGAAAGCACAGCAGCTTCACCCTCCCCCCGTTTCCGGGCCCAACTTGCGCAACGCCTCGAACTCGATCTGGAAGACCGCCCCGGATCGAACCGGCGGATAGGAGGATTGGGAAAGTTGAGCCCCATTGCTCGTTTCCTTGCTGTCTTGCTGGCGCGGACCGGTCTGTTATGCCAACGCGATCACGCCTTCGCCCACCGGTGCCGGGTCTATAGGCAAGGGCGATACGAACGACCTGTCCCGGACGATGGCCGGTTCCCTGTCGCAGCGCGAGAGATCGACGTCGATCAGATCGAGAATGTCCTCGTCGATCGTCGCGTCGAACTTCCGAGCGAACAGGCAGCGACTGGCGATCAGCTCGGGCCCGTCCTCGGCCGTGAATGTTCTGGGCCTCAGCTTGATGTCACCATCGGGCACCCAGTCGATCATCCTCAGGTCGTCGCTGATGATCTCGCCATGCGATGGCGTGTTCATCATCACCGTCTGAAAGAAGCCTTCGTCGGCGATGAACGTATTCTTGTAGAAGGACTTGTAGCGGTCGGACCGCGGATCGTGACAAACGAACTCACAGAAGCGTCGACTAACGATCATCCACTGATTGCCGATGTAGGGAGAAGCACCGGCGAGGAACGGCCGCGGAAGCCATGTCTTCACGATGCGGTTCGAAAACTCAACGACATAGCGCTTGACGCGGCTCATAGTCTCCGGGCGGACCTTGCGCTGGTCGAGCACCTTGATGAACTCCTTGCCGCGATGACGCGTGAGGAAGCGGGCGATGTAATTCTGGCTCTTCAACGGATAATCTTGCCCGCTGAGGTTGATGAAAAACTCCCAGTCACCGTTCATGCGGAGCAGTTGCACCATGCCACGCAACTCCGCCTCCACGAGGCTGTAGCCGCCCCAGACAGCATTCCTACCCTGTAGCACCTCGCTATTAGGAAAATCCGCGAGAAAGCCACGTATATCGGCGTCTAGTTCGGACCCTGAGCTTTTATCGACATGAACGAGATAGTGATTAGCTGGGCTATAAATCGACCTGAACAAGCGCTTGAATTGCTCAGGATAGCGGTGCACCAATATAAAGTAAGCAATCAAAATATTCGTCCTTGGATGAGTACCGATCGAGAATCGATTGCGTATTCGATGCCCCCATCACACTACGGGACACCAAGCATCGCCTCGCCTCGGAATTCGTAGACGCGCCGCACAGACCGCACGCGACGCAGGGTCCCGTCCAGACGAATTCCGGATATCTCAAACAAGCTGGCTATTTTCTCAAGGACGGTCGCGCCGGAACAGATCAACCGCATGGCGGCTTATTCTCGACGACCGTCTTTTGGACATGGGGGCCCGCACTGCCCATTGTAAGGCTGTCGCGATAATATAAGCTAATCGCTCAGCCGTGCCGCTATCGAGCCGCGACCTTCACGCCCTAAACTCCTCTGGCATTCAAGCTCGAAGACCCACACGGGCGTGGAAGAGCAAGCAAGCTGCTGCGGAAACGCCATCGTGGGGTGAAAGCCTCGAATGCGCCATGCAGATCCGCCTACCGACGCAGCAAATGCCCCGCCTCGATCGGCGGCGCGTATTCGTAGCGGCAGTCCATTCGTAGAGGCCGTCCTCGTTGATGCTGAAGCGCCGCATCAGCATCGCCTCCCACAAGGCGGCTCCGCTGGCGGGGCGGAACGGGGCAGCGACAAATGGATCATCTCCGCGCAGTCCGTCATGGAGCCGTCGAGAGCCTTAGGATCCTTCAGTGTTTCGACGAGTCTCGTTGACGCATCGCCATCACCTGCGGATCGTCGAGAATCTGTTCCCGCCATAGACCGCAGTGTAAGGCACCTGGATGTATTCGAAGGTTTTCCGGGCAATCCTGGCCGGCAGCGTATCCCTGTGCTTTGCAAAATTGGGCAGTGTTCCTGCTCCAAACAGGATTTCGTTCAGGTTCAGGCCGACGCCGACATAGAACGTCCGCTCGATCGGATAACCGAGGGCGCGCTCCTTCTTCTCAAACCCTCGCGCATCGAAGCCTGCATGCAGTTCGACATAGCGCAGGGGCGTATTCTTGAGTCCCTCGAAGCCACTGGCCTTCAAGGCCATGACATAGCGCTGGCGCTCATAGGGAGGCAGGATGCCGGCATCCGAGGTCGTGATGCCTGGCCTTTCATAGCTGGCGGGAGTGTACATCAAGCGCCAGTCGAGCTTTTCGCGCATGCCCGGAACGGTGTTGCGGATCATCGAGAAGGCAGCGCCGACGGCGTTCGCGGCAATGTCCTCACGCGAGAAGCGATGCTTGCCCGCAAAGCCGTCCAGAGTCTCGACCAGCCCCATGATGCCGAACGCGAGCAGAGAGCCAGTGATCTGGGCGCCGGCGGGATTGGCTGCGTTCGCCCGGATCTGGTCGGTCAAGAGATCGGCGATGACAAAGGTCGAGAAGGCGTGGCCGATCTTGTCCATCCCGCCATGTCGCGTGTTCTTTGCAAACCAGCCTTCCTCGATAAATCGAAAGCCGGAATCGCCCCAGCCCCAGTCGCGGAACCCGATGACGGCCATGGCGCCGCCGACAGCGGCCAACTCCCAGCGCACGGTCCACAGATGGTCGCCCAATTGGCTGAATGAATAGAATGATGGCGGCGCAGCCACCGCGGCGCCCTCCCGCTGCTCCACGCTCTCGGGCAGAGGCGCACGGGACGGCTTGGCCGAAGGCGTGCGAGCCTCCTTCATTCCCGTATTGGAAGTTGCGGCGGACGGCTCGGCAGCCTGCGCCAACGGCATTATCGGACAAAGCGCGCCCGGCAGGCCGACGAAGCCCGCAAGACAGGCAAGAGCCGCGACACGCAGCGAGCGCTGCTTCGCTGGAGGTCGGTGCGCAACCCTTTTTTTAGGCCAAGGCGGGCTTCCAGGCGCCATCGGGCTACCTCAATCTCCGTCCCTGTCGAAAGCGATCATCTCAGACGCCGCCCTGCGGCGCGCTTCATCGCGGGACTTGAAGAGTGGACCGGTAGTGCGGAGAAAGTATCATTCTCACGCATATCATGTCGAGCAGTGACAATACCGTCTCGAACTGCCCCGGTATCCCGCGGTCACTTGGTGGCGTCCGCCGGTCCCTGCTCAGCCGCCGGCGAGCATGACGACCCCGGCAAGCGCCAGACCGCCCCCGGCGATGCGCGCGACGGCAGGCGCGTACGAGGCCAGCCGCGAGGCCAGAAGGAGGCCAGCGCCATGCAGGGCCGCCGTGGCGATGACGAAGCCGACGGCATAGCCGAGGCCGCTGGCGTTCTCCGGCAGTTCGGCGCCATGGGCGAAGCCGTGGAAGATCGCGAAGATGCCGCAGGCGAGCGCGCCCGCCGCCAGCGGTGGCGAGGCCTTCAGCGCGATGGCGAGGCCGAGGATGACGACGGAGGCCGCGATGCCGGCCTCGGCGCCGGGCAATTCTCCACCGGCCATGGCCCAGGCGCCGGCCAGCACCATCATCGCCATGAAGGCCAGCGGATAAACGATCCGCGCCCGGCCGCCGACGAGCCCGGCCCAGAGGCCGACGGCGACCATGGCCAGGATATGGTCGATCCCCATCAGGGGATGCAGCAGGCCATGGCCGAAACCCTCGACCGGGCCGGCGCCGACATGGGCGAAGGCCGGCGCCGACACCAGCGTCAGCACCGGGGAGAGCAGGCTCGTCGCACGCATCGTCATCTCAAGCATCCCTCAGCCCCGCGCCGCGACAGCCAGATCGTCAGGGGAAGTTGCGCGTCGGTCATGGCTCAGTGGTCGTGGCTGTGGCCCTTGTGGCCGTGCTCGGCGCCATGGTGATGGCCCTGATCGTGCTTGTGGCCGTGATCGTCATGGGCGTGGTCGTGACCATGCTTGTGATCGTGATCATGGCCGCAGCCGCAGCCCGCGCCATGGGCATGGGCATGGGCGTGGGAATGGGAATGGGAATGCGCTTCGGCATGAGCATGCGAATGCCCGTGCTCGTGCCCATGGCCGTGGTGCTCATGACCATGGTGTTCGTGGCCATGATGGTCGTGCCCATGATCGTGGCCGCAATCGGCGTGGTCGTGGTGATCGGCGCCGCGCTCGGGCTGGAACGGCCGCGTCACCTCGCTCATGGCGCAGCCCTGGCCGCGGATCATCTCGGCGAGGGCATGGTCGTTCTCGATATAGATCGCCTCGGCGGTGAGCTCGGCCGGCGTATGGCGGCTGCCGATATGCCAGGCGACGCGCATCAGGCGCAGCGGGTTCTCGGCCCTGATCTCGATCAGGTTCTGGGCCGCGGCGCGGATCAGCACCAGGCCGCCATCCTCGAGCTTCACCGCATCGCCATCGTTCAGGGCCGTGGGCTTGTCGAGGTCGAGCAGGATTTCGAGCCCGCCATCGCCCTTGAGCGCGACGCGGCGGCGATTGCGGTCCTCATGGTCGAGGGTCAGGGTCTCGACGACCCGGTCCTGCTTGACCGCGGCCTTGCGGACGACGGAGGTGGCGCGCTGCATGTGACTAAACCCGTGGCGTGTTGGATCAGAGGCGATCGACCGATCGCGATACCACCACTTCGATCACCGGAGCGACGCTGACGCAAGTCCCGGCCACCGCGAGAAAGTCCTTGAGATGCGGCCGGGCCATGTGCCGGTCGACATCGGCCCGCGTCTCCCAGCTTTCGACGCAGACGAAATGACCCGGCTCGGTCAGGCTCTCATGCATGCCGTAGCCGAGACAGCCCTGCTCGCGGCGCGTCGCCGCGACGCAGTCGCGCGCTGCGGCGATGAAGCGGTCCCGGTCCGCGGGCCTGACATGGGCGCGGGCGATGACGAGGACGGGATCGGACATGCGGGCAGTTCTCCCTGGGCTGGCGGCGGAACCCGCCTGATACGCGACGGCCGCCCGGCCGGATGCAGCAGGGCGTGTGGCAGACTTAACGCAAGGTAAAAGGCCGAACCTGTTAGCCGCATAAATGACCATGGCGCCAGGTCTCGCGATCCTGTTAGATCGCCGGGTGGACAACGCGCCTGCCTGGTCTTTCGGCTCGGCAAGGAAGAAAATCAAAAGAGGGAAGCCGGCATGAGGATTTCACCGCCAACCATGCGCAATCTCGCCGGCCTGCTCGCCGGCCTCGGGCTGAGCGCGGCCCTGGCCGGAACGGCGCTGGCACAGACGACGCTGGAACGCGTCAAGCAGCGCGGACAGCTGGTCTGCGGCACCAGCCAGGGCGTCGCCGGCTTCTCCCTGCCCGACGCGCAGGGCCAGTGGCGCGGCTTCGACACCGATCTCTGCCGGGCGCTGGCGGCTGCGATCTTCAACGACCAGGAGAAGGCCAAGTACATCTCGCTCGCCTCGAAGGACCGGCTGACCGCGCTGCAGAGCGGCGAGATCGACGTGCTGTCGCGGACCACGACCTGGACGCTCGGCCGCGACACCGGCTTCGGCCTCAACTTCACCGCGATCAATTATTTCGACGGCCAGGGCTTCCTCGTCCGCAAGAGCCTGAAGCTCGCCGATCTCAAGGGGCTGAACGGTGCCTCGATCTGCGTCGCCCAGGGCACCACGACCGAGCTCAACCTCGCCGATTACTTCCGCAATCACGGCATGAAATACGAGGTCATCGCCTATGCCGGCCTCGACGAGACGATCCAGGCCTATGAGGCCGGCCGCTGCGACGCCTACACCACCGACCTCTCGCAGCTCGCCTCGAACCGGACCAAGCTGAAGGTGCCGGAGGACCATGTCCTGATGACGGAGGTGATCTCGAAGGAACCGCTCGGCCCCTGGGTGCGCCAGGGCGACGATGCGTGGTTCGATATCGTGCGCTGGACCGTCTACGCCATGCTCAATGCCGAGGAGCTCGGCGTCACCCAGGCGAATGTCGACGAGATGCTGAAGTCCAACAACCCCGAGATCAAGCGGCTGCTGGGGCTCGACGGCAAGTTCGGCGAGACGCTGGGCCTGACCAATGACTGGGTGGTGCGGATCATCAAGGCCGTCGGCAATTACGGCGAGAGCTTCGACCGGCACCTCGGCGACAAGTCGCCGCTGAAGCTGCCGCGCGGCCCGAACCGGCTCTGGACCCAGGGCGGGCTGCAATACGCCCCGCCGGTGCGGTAGGGCATTCGGGCCGGACGAAGCTGTCATCCCGGACAAGCGGCCTTGGCCGCGCCGATCCGGGATCCATGCCTGAGCTTTTCCGATCGAGGTTCAGGCAAGGATCCCGGGTCTCCCCGCGGTCGCCCGGGATGACCCGGATGGCTCAATCGAAAGGCGCTTCGCCGCTCGCTAGAGCCGGATCCGATCAGGTTGAATCAACCTGATCGGTAAATCCGCCCCTAAGCTATTGATAGAGAACGCGTTGTCCGATCAGATTGCCCAGCAATCTGATCGGCGCGTGCTCTAGCGCGGCAGCGCCTTCACCTCGGCGTCGAACTTCTTCAGCAGGCGCGAGCGCTCGGCCGGGCTGCCCCAGCGCGGGGTGTCGTAGTCGATCAGCTTGATCTCCGCGAATTTCGGCGCGTCCGGCGAGAGCTTGGCGTTCCTGTTCGACGGGATCGAGTTGATCTTGAGCTTGGCGTTGATGTCCTGCGCCTCGGGCGAGAGCGTGAAATCGACGAATTTCCGCGCCGCTTCCGGGTTCTTGCCGCCCTTGATCACCGAGACCGAGCCGGTCTCGTAGCCGGTGCCCTCGCAGGGGGCGACGATGCCGATCGGCGCGCCCTGCAGCTTCTGCGTCAGCATGTCGTGCATGAAGGCGATGCCGACCGCCGTCTCGCCGAGCGCGGTGGCCTTGACCGGGGCGATGCCGGACTTGGTGTACTGGCTGATGTTCTTGTGCAGGCTCTTGAGGAACTCGAAGCCCTTGTCCTCGCCCAGCCGCTGCACAGTGGTGGCGAGGAAGACATAGGCCGTGCCGGACGAACTCGGATCGGCGACCTGCACCTCGTCGCGGAACTTCGGATCGAGCAGGTCGGCCCAGCATTTCGGCTCGGGCAGGCCTTTGCTCTTCAGCGTCTCGGTGTTGTAGCCGATGCCGAGCGCGCCGAGATAGATGCCGGCGGTGCGGAACTTCGACTGCTCGGCATGGCGGCTGGCCCAGTCATGCAGCTCGGCGAGCCGAGGCGACTTGTATTCGTCGAGCAGCCCTTCCTCGGCCGCCTGCAGATGCGGCTCGCCGGGTCCGCCCCACCAGACGTCGCCGCGCGGGTTCGACGCTTCCGCCTTGACCTGGGCATAGACCTCGCCGGTGCTCTTGCGCACCATCTGGACCTTGATGCCGGTCGATTTCTCGAAGATCGCCGCGCCCTCGCGGCATTGCTCCTCGAGAATCGAGCAATAGACCGTGACCTGGCCCTGCGCGGCGGCGGGCGTGACATGGGCGGCGACGGCCAGCGTGGCCAGGGCCACGGCGTGACGAAGGCGGGGCACGGTCTTCCTCCACGGCGATATTTCTTAGCCGGCGAGAAGAAGCCCATGGTCGCACGCTGTCAACCGGGCATGATCGTGGCGTTCAGCGCCGGCGCGTGCGGTCCGGCAGCTTGTCGATCGCCTCGTCGGCGCCCTGGCCCTTGTCGAGCACGCCCTCGCGCAGAACCTTGTTGGCGGCGTCCTGCTTCAGCGCCGGCGAGGTCTTCAGCGGCGCGGTGGATTTCGTCGCCTCGAGGCCGATCTCCTTCGGTTTGCGGCCGGCATTGCGGGCGCTGGCGGCGAAGGTCGCGAGCGCTTCGGGCTGCTGGCCCTTCGGATCGGCGGCTTTGGATTTGGGCATGGCGAACCTCCCTTTCATGCAAGGGGAGGAAACGTGCCGCTGGCGGGTGATGTTCCGAGTGCCGTCATTGCGAGGCGTGCGCAGCGCATGGGGCCTGATATCCTCGTCAGCTCGCCGGCGTCGCCGACATCTCGTCTATGCTACGGGCGGCCGCGGCGGCAGCCTGGTCGAACAACAGGTCGAGCGCGCCGTTGAGGCCGCGGCAACCGGCGGCGACGTCGCTTGCGAACTGCAGGCGCTCCCGGCAGCGCGCGGCATCCCAATCCGCCGGCGGATCCTCGGCCAGTTCGCGCAGCCCGCTGATCTTGTCGGCGAGCCGGAGCAGCCTCGCGCCTTCGCTCTTCTCGGCGATCGTCTCGATCTGCATGCGGTGCCGTTCCGCCTCCGGCTGGCTCTGATCATCGCTGACTTCGGCCACGAGCGACGCAACCTTGGTGCCAAACAGGCTCTCGATCTCGGCAAGCTCGATCTGCGTCTTTTCGACGACGTCGTGCAGCCAGGCCGCCGCGACCAGCGGGGCATCGGGCTCGTCGAGCGCCTTCGCGAGCAGGTCGGCGACCTCGGCGAGATGCAGGATGAAAGCCTGGCCGCTCGCGCCCTTGCGCTTCTGGCCGTCATGGCAGCGGATCGCGAAGCCGGCCGCGTGCGTGACCAGCGCGACATGGTCGCGCAAGGTGCGATCACCTTCACCCATCAAATCGCCCCCGCAGTGATCGCGCTCACGGCTTCACCTCGCCCAGCCTCGTCGCCTGCGAGGCAGCAAGATTCCAGCTCGTCGGCGTGCGGACATAGACCGCCGTCCAGCGGAACGAATATGTCATGCCATCGGCGAGCGAGCGGATCGAGCTGACGCCGGTCGCGACCGCGACCCAGTCGCTCGGCACGCGCACCACAAGGTCCTCGACCGGCGCGTTCTCGATGACGGGATCGCCGGCGAGCGCCGAGACGAGGCGGGCGTCCTTGCCGTCGAGCTTGCCCGCGCCTTGGGTGTGGACGAAGGACGGTGCGTACATCTCGCGCAGCCTGGCTGCGTCCTTGGCCGCGATCGCCGCTGCCAGTTCCTTGCGGAAGGCGACCACCTCCTCTGCCGTCGCCTTCTCGGCGGAGGGCGAGAGAAGGGTCGGCGGATGGGCCGATGCGGCGGCGGGCATGGCGCAGGCGAGCAGACAGCCAATCAGAAGGCGCTTCAGCATCGCGTTCCTCCCATTCATTCAGCGTCGACCGTCATTGCGAGGAGCGGAGCGACGAAGCAATCCAGAAGGGCTCGCTGCCGCCCTGGATTGCTTCGCTTCGCTCGCAATGACGGTTGCCCTCAGAGCTTGCTCATCACCTCCTGGCGGAAGCCATAGACCTCGCGCGTCTGGCCCGGCTCGAAGCGCTTCACGGTCCCGGCCGGAATATCGAGCCGGAAGCCGCGGGCCTTCCCGCGCTCGAAGGAAAGCGCCGGATTGGCCTCGAAGAAGTGACAATGCGAGCCTACCTGGACATCGTGGAGCATCTCGGCGGTGCCGTCCATGACCTGGTCGGCGACGGATCTGCCGTCGCGCGCATCCTCGACGACGAAGTCGGTGATCAGCGCGACGGCCTCGGGATGGTTGAGCTTGACGCCGCGCTCGAGCCTGCGCCTCGCCACCAGAGCGGCTGTGGCGACGAGCAGCTTGTCCTTCTCGCGCGGCGTCAGGTTCAGGCGCTGGCCTTCTCTTCCTCGTCTTCTTCGTCCTCGGACGCTTCGTCTTCGGACTCTTCGGCGTCTTCCAACTCGTCCTCGTCTTCATCGACCTCGTCGAGGGAGGCGTATTCATAGGCGAAGACGATCTCGCCGCTGGTCGGATCGAAGCTGCTGGAGGTCGATTCCTCGAAAGCCTCGATCAGCATCCCGGCATCCTCGGGACCGTCTACATCGAAGCGGCGGGAGGCGTCCTCGCCCTCCCCCTTCAGCGCGAGCTCGATCGCCCAGCCCCGCGAGCCGGTATCGTAGACGCATTTCAGACCCTGGATCGGCAGCATCGTGCACTCCTCGGATTGACCAGGTGCGCGGCAGCGCACGCCCGGTCACTTGCCGCAGCAGCATGACGAGGGCGCGACGCAGCGCCTGCGCGTCGCCACCGAGGAGGCGCTAGCCGCCGCTGGCGCGGACACGGGCAAGGGCAGCGCGCGGCGTACATGGGGAGCCGGCTCTGGCGAACCGCCGCACGCTTGCGTGCAATGATCCAGCCAGCAGGAGGCCGGCAACACAAACCCTGCCCAAATGTTCGCCAAGACACCTATGCCGGTCATCCCGGGCGACCGCAGGGAGACCCGGGACCCAGCCTGAACCCTTATCGGAGAAGCTCAGGCATGGGTCCCGGATCGGCGCCCCTATACGGGTTGTCCGGGACGACCCGTATAGGGCTCAGGGATGAGCGGCGAGGAAGCGCTCGACCTCCTCGCGCCCCGGCGTGCCGTCGCGGCCGCCGAAACGGGTGCACTTGATCGCCGCCACGGCCGAGGCGAAACGCACGGCCCCGCGCTCGCTCTGTCCCTCGGCGAGGGCGAGTGCGAAGGCGCCGTGCCAGACATCGCCGGCGCCGAGCGTATCGACCGCCTCGATCGGGAAGGCCGGCAGATGGCTGATCCCGCCATTCTCCATGAACAGCACCCCGCGCGGCCCGAGCGTCACCGCGAGCCAGTTGGAGGCGCTCTGCGCGAGCGTCCTCAATCCCAGATGCGGGTCGTTCTGCTCGGTGACCTCCTGCAGCGCCTTCTCGCTATAGGCGACATGACTGGCGGTGGTGACCATTTCCGGATGCGTCGGCTTGCGGTCGCCGTCGATCACGCCCGGCACGCCGGCAAGGCGCGCGAGCCGCAACGCCGCGAGCGAGCCTTCGCCCCAGCGCGTATCGACCAGGACCGCGTCCGCTCCCGCCGGCAGCGACGCCGGTAGCCATTGCGCGCCCTCCGGCATCGCCGGGTCGGAATAGGAGACGACCATGCGCTCGCCCTGGGCATCGACGAGGATCGCCGAGACCGGCGAGCGCAGGCCGGGGAAACGGCGGGTGAAGGCGGTATCGACGCCGTCGCGCTCGAGATCGGCGCAGATGGCATCGCCGGTGACGTCGTCGCCGAGGCGGGTGGTCAGCCAGGCCCTGCCGCCGAGGCGGGCGACCGCGACAGAGCCGCTGCCGGCACAGCCGCCGCCAGTGACGACGAGATCGCGCGCCCGGTCCTTCTCGCCAGGATGAGGCACGCGCTCGACGCTGTAGACATAGTCGAGCGTCGCGATACCAAGACAGAAGACGCCGGCCATGCCGCTCAAGCTCCGAACCTGAATTCGCTGACCTGCCGATAGACCTCGGCTGGCCGCAGCACCGTTGACGGGAAATGCGGCAGGTTCGGCGAATCCGGGACATGCTGCGGCTCCAGCGCTATCCCGGCATTGGGGCCGTAGGCAACACCACCCAGCCCCGGCACCGGCGTATCGAGCTTGGCGCCGTCATAGACCTGCAGCGCCGGCTCCGTCGTCCAGACCTGCATGGCAAGCCCCGAGCGCAGGGAGCGCAGCGTCGCTGCATGGGCGAGTTCGAGCCCGGCGGCGGCCGGTTCGCGTCGATCCCGGCGCAGCACATAGTTGTGGTCGTACCAGAAGCGCTCGCCACCGGCAGCGGCGAAGCGGATCGGGCGGGGTTTGCGGAAATCGAAGGGCGTGCCAGCGACATCGGCGAGCGAACCGTCGGGGATCAGGTCGGCATCGACCGGCGTCGTCAGATTGGCGCGGACCTCGAGCTCGTGGTCGAGGATGTCGGGGCTGTCGTCGAGCCGGAAATAGGAGTGATGCGCGAGATTGACGATGGTCGGCGCGTCGGTCGTCGCCGAAAGCTCGAGGCGCAGCGTGGCGGCCCCCATGAGGCTGTAGCGACACCAGACCCGCAGCGTGCCGGGATAGCCGGCATCGCCATCGGCCGAGACCAGCGCCAGGGTCACGCTCGCCTCGTCATGGTGGATCAGCGTCCACGGCCGCTTGCCGAAGCCGTGGCCGCCGCCATGCAGCGAGTGCCTGCCGCTCTGGTTGAGCGGCGTGCGATGGGAAATGCCGTCGAGCACGAAGCGGCCGCCGCCGATGCGATTGGCGAAGCGGCCGGCGATCGCGCCCATATGCGGCGAATGCGCGGGATAGTCGGCGAAGCCCGGGAAGCCGAGCACGACGCGCTGGCGGCCGCCGCCGGGCAGCGGCACCACCAGGTCGCGCAGCACCGCGCCCCATTCCATCACCCTGGCCTCGGTGCCGCCGGGCGAGTGCAGGACGACCTCATGGATCGGCGTGCCGTCCTCGAGAGTGCCGAACAGGGACTTGGTCACGGCAGTACCTCCTGCTGGCGGCGCCCCGATCGGAGCGGCCGCCCTGATTGGCCGTATCGACGAAATCGCCGGGCGCGCAAGCACCAAGGAGGAGCCGCAGCGTCACCAATTCCCGGTATTGGCCATGCTCGACCACGGCTCGGCCGGCGGCTTCGGATCGCCCTTCTGCAGGATCTCGATCGAGATGTTGTCGGGCGAGCGGATGAACGCCATGTTGCCGTCGCGCGGCGGCCGGTTGATGGTGACGCCGGCCTTCATCAGCTTGTCGCAGGTGGCGTAGATGTCGTCGACCTCATAGGCGAGATGGCCGAAATTGCGGCCGCCGGTATAGACCTCGGGATCCCAGTTATAGGTCAGCTCCAGGGTCGGGCGGCCGCGGCTGCCCTGCTCCTTGACGCTCGCGGCATCGTCGGACGCCGCCAGGAAGACCAGCGTGAAGCGGCCCTTCTCGCTTTCGATCCGGCGGGTTTCGACGAGGCCGAACTTGCCGACATAGAAATCGAGCGCGGCGTCGAGGTCGGTGACGCGCACCATGGTGTGCAGATATCTCACGGCTTTCCTCCCAGGGTTGATCTAGCCGATAGATCGGGCCAAACCCGGCATTCGCCAAGGGGGCTCGCGCGGACATATCATGAGCGGAACGCAGGATCGCATGCCGACGGCGGCCAATTCGGCCGAGGCGTCGCGGATCAAGCAGAAGGCGGCGACCCTCTCGGTGGTCGCCAGCATCGTGCTGACGCTCGCCAAATTCGCGGCGGCGCTGGTCTCGGGCTCGCTCGCGCTGCTGACCGACGCGCTGCAGGGG
>NZ_JAKFED010000114.1:0-4190 GCF_036675845.1 Allobosea sp.
AGGATCGCGCCCTCGCGCGCGATCTGGCGCGCCACCTCGCGGGCTTCCTGCGTCTGCATCAGCGCCGGCGCGGCGGCGACGTCGACATCCGGCCGCTCGAACAGGCCGAGATGGAACTTGACCCGCAGCACCCGGCGCACCGCCTCGTCGAGCGCCTTCACCGGCACCCGGCCGGCCTCGACCTCGCCGGCGAGATGCTTGTGGAAGACGTCGCCCATCATGTCCATGTCGATGCCCGCCAGCAGCGCCTTGCGCGCCGCCTCGGCATCGTCCTTGGCGATGCCGTGCAGGCGCAATTCGGTAATCGAGCCGAAATCCGAGGTGACGAAGCCGCGAAAACCCCATTGGCCGCGCAAGAGATCGGTCAGCATGCCGCGATGGGCGGTGGCCGGCATGCCGTTCAGCGCATTGAAGGCCGCCATTGCCGTCATGGCGCCGGCGTCGAACGCGGCCCTGAACGGCGGTAGATGCAGGTCGTGCAGCTGGCTGGTCGGGATCCAGGTCGAGTTGTAGTCACGCCCCGCCTCGCCCGCGCCATAGCCGACGAAATGCTTCACCGTCGCCGCCACCCCGCCGCGCTGATAGCCGCGCGTGCGGGCCGCCGCGACGACGCTGGCGAGATGGGGGTCCTCGCCGGCGCCTTCGAGCACCCTGCCCCAGCGCGGATCGCGCGACATGTCGACCATCGGCGCGAAGGTCCAGTTGACGCCGGCGGCGCTCGCCTCGCGCCCGGTCCAGTAGGCCGCCTGCTCGATCAGCTCCGGATTCCAGCTCGCCGCCTGGCCGAGCGGCAGGGGGAAATAGGTCGAGAAGCCATGGACCGCATCGAGCCCGATGATCAGCGGGATCTTCAGCCGCGACTGCCTGACCGCCTCCTGGACCTGCCGGATCTCCTGCGGCACGACGAAGTTCATCACCGCGCCCATCCGGCCGTTCCGGACCTGCTCGATGTCGAAGCCCTCGCCGCGGCCGGAAAGGTGGAGCTGGCCGACCTTCTCCTCCAGCGTCATCCTGCCGATCAGCGCATCGACCTTGCGTTCGATCGCCGCCGCCTCGGGGCCGGTCTTCCAGCCGACCCCCTGCCGGGCGAAGCCGACGGATGCAAGGCCGCAGAACAGAAACGCAGCAACGAGCCGCAGAAGCATGGAACAGGTCTCGCTGAGAGAACAGGGAAAGGCGGCCCTACAGGATCGGTCCGCGCGGCTCAACCATTGCATCGCCACCCGGCTGCATCGCAACCCGCTCCTGAACGAAGCCTGAAGCACGGCCTCATGCGCCCTCGCTCTTGCCGACCCGTTGCCTCCCGCGACATTCCATGCGACCGAGCGCATCGAAGACAATGCGGGACAAGGCGACCATGGCCCAGCTTTTGACCATCGAGGATCTGCGCATCCAGGCGAAGCGCCGCGTGCCGCGCATGTTCTACGACTATGCCGATTCGGGCGCCTGGACCGAAGGCACCTATCGCGCCAACGAGACCGACTTCGCCCAGATCAAGCTGCGCCAGCGCGTCGCCGTCGACATGACCAACCGCACGCTGGCCTCGACCATGGTCGGCCAGAGCGTCTCGATGCCGGTCGCCCTCGCGCCGACAGGCCTTACCGGCATGCAGCACGCCGATGGCGAGATTCTCGCCGCCCGCGCCGCGGCCAAGGCCGGCGTACCCTTCACGCTCTCGACGATGAGCATCTGCTCGATCGAGGACGTGGCGCAGAACACCGATGCCCCCTTCTGGTTCCAGCTCTATGTGATGAAGGACCGCGACTTCATCGGCCGGCTGATCGGCCGCGCCAAGGCGGCGGGCTGCTCGGCGCTGATGCTGACGCTCGACCTGCAGATCCTCGGCCAGCGCCACAAGGACATCCGCAACGGGCTGACCGCGCCGCCGAAGCCGACGCTCGCCAACATCATCAACCTGGCGACCAAGCCGCGCTGGTGCATGGGCATGCTTGGTACCAAGCGCCGGAGCTTCGGCAACATCGTCGGCCACGCCAAGGGTGTCGGCGATCTCTCCTCGCTCTCCTCCTGGACCGCCGAGCAGTTCGACCCGGCGCTGAGCTGGGACGATGTGAAGTGGATCAAGGAGCGCTGGGGCGGCAAGCTGATCCTGAAGGGCATCCTCGACGCCGAGGATGCCGAGCTCGCGGTCCAGAGCGGCGCCGACGCGCTGATCGTCTCGAACCATGGCGGGCGCCAGCTCGACGGCGCGGTCTCGGCGATCGCGGCGCTGCCCGGCATCGTCGAGCAGGTCGGCGGCCGCATGGAGGTCTGGATGGATGGCGGCATCCGCTCCGGCCAGGACGTGATCAAGGCGGTGGCGCTCGGCGCCCGCGGAGTCCTGATCGGCCGCGCCTTCCTCTATGGGCTCGGCGCCCTGGGCGAGGAAGGCGTGACCCGCTGCCTCGACATCATCCGCAAGGAGCTCGACGTCACCATGGCGCTCTGCGGCCTGCGCGACATCCAGGACGTCGACGCGCGCATCCTGGTGAAGGGCAAGGCCTGAGCATCGCCGGGGCGGTCACGCCTTGAGGATCGGAACGCCGTAGCCGGCCAGCGTTCCATCCGCCGTGACGAGGGTGAGCCCGCGCCGCATCGCCTGCGCCACGATCATCCGGTCGAACGGATCGCGATGGACCAGCGGCAGGCTGGCCGCGGCGAGGGCGTCGTCGATCTCGATCGGCAGAATGGTCATGCCGCCTTTCGGCAAAGCCGCCCAATCGAGCGGGCCGATATCGAAGCGACCGGCATTGCGCTTGATCTCAAGCTCCCAAACCGTCGCCACGCTGATGAAAATGTCTTCGGCAGTGCCGATCGCGGCGCTCGCGGACCGCGGCAATCGGTCGAGCCGGCCTGTCGCCCACCAGAACAGGATGTGACTGTCGAGAAGCAGCCTCACTTCGGCTTCAGCCAGTTGCCATCGCGATCTTCGAAGCTCTCGCTACCTTCGAACAGGTCTGCCAGATCGTCGTCGGGCTTCCACCAATCCGGGTCGAGCTCCTTGATCTGACCGGCCCAGAATCCCGGTTCGCGCTTCGGCTTCTGTTCCGCGCCCGCCTCGACCTGCACCAGCCGGACTGCCGGGACGCCGTTGCGGGCGATCACGACCTCCTCGCCCCGCAGCGCCTGCTCGATCAGGCGCGACAGGTTGGTCTTGGCTTCATGGACGTTGACGACGGTCATCTCTGCCCCCGCGGCGGATCGCGACGTTAGCTAGGCTAGCTAACACGAAATCCGCCGCAAGGCGAGGAAAGCCCTCAGCGCGTGAACTTCTTGTACTGGATGCGCTTCGGGATCGTGCTGTCGATGCCGAGTCGGCGCTTCTTGTCTTCCTCGTAATCCTGGAAATTGCCCTCGAACCATTCGACATGGCTGTCGCCCTCGAAGGCGAGGATATGGGTCGCGATCCGGTCGAGGAACCAGCGATCATGGCTGATGATCACGGCGCAGCCGGCATAATCCTCCAGCGCCTCCTCCAGCGCCCGCAGCGTGTCGACGTCGAGATCGTTGGTCGGCTCGTCGAGCAGCAGGACGTTGGCGCCGGACTTCAGCATCTTGGCGAGGTGGACGCGGTTGCGCTCGCCGCCCGAGAGCGAGCCGACCTTCTTCTGCTGGTCGCCGCCCTTGAAGTTGAAGGCCGAGCAATAGGCCCGCGAATTGATCTCGCGCTTGCCGAGATAGATGATGTCGTTGCCGCCGGAGATCTCCTCCCAGACGTTCTTCTTGTCGTCGAGCGAGTCGCGGCTCTGGTCGACATAGCCGAGCTGGACGCTCTCGCCGATCTTGATCGTGCCGGCATCGGGCTTCTCGACGCCGGTGATCATCTTGAACAGCGTCGTCTTGCCGGCGCCGTTGGGGCCGATCACGCCGACGATGCCGCCCGGCGGCAGCTTGAAGGAGAGCCCGTCGATCAGGAGCTTGTCCTGGAAGCCCTTCGACAGCTCCTCGAAGTCGACGACGTTGTTGCCGAGCCGCTCGGCGATCGGGATGATGATCTGGGCCGTGTCCGGTCCCTTGTTCGAGGCCTTCTGCACCAGCTCGTCATAGCGCTGGATGCGGGCCTTGCTCTTGGCCTGCCGCGCCTTGGGCGAGGCCGAGACCCATTCCTGCTCGCGCTCCAGCGTCTTCTGGCGCGAGACGTCCTCGCGGCCCTCCTGGGCGAGGCGCTTCTGCTTCTGCACCGACCAGGCCGA
>NZ_JAKFED010000098.1:0-20099 GCF_036675845.1 Allobosea sp.
CGCAACCTGCTGCGCCATGGCGGCATGCGCCCCGACCGCGACTGGTTGCAGTTCGACTGCGCCCTTTCCTATGGCCTCTGCGAATACCAGCGCACGCTTGCCGCGCTCAAGGTCGCCGGCTGGGGCTGGGATCGCTGCGTCCCGCATGGCGGCCACCAGATGTCGCTCAACATCGCCGCCGGCCTCGGCCTCGGCGGCAATGAGAGCTATCCGGACCTGTTCCAGCCCTATGGCGGTTTCCCCGACTCGGTCCGCGTCGAGGACAGCCACATCACCATGCCGGAGCTGCCGGGCATCGGCTTCGAGGGCAAGAGCGACCTGATCAAGGTGATGCGGGAGCTGGCGGAGTAGGCTCGGGCTCAACCGAATAAGGCGCGGGGAACCCTCTCCTGTAAGGAGAGGGCAGGGTGAGGTGTCGGCCGTTGGACCAGCAGGGCGCCAGCTGACCGCGCACCCCGGCTCAGGCCACCGATATCGGGCCTACACCTCACCCCTGCCCCTCTCCTTACAGGAGAGGGGTTCCCCGCGGCCGTTTCTGCCCGCCGCTCCCGATCAGACACTCATCCCAACGTCTGACGGGACCTTTCCCGCCCTCTGGCGTTATCTTCGCTGCAGTGCAACAATCAGATTGCACGAGCTCAGAGACGGCACGGCAGGGAGCGACCATGAACGCGATCGATCCGCTTCGGAACCAGACTCCGCGCGACAAGCCCTGGATCTTCCGGACCTATGCCGGCCATTCCGACGCGGCGGAATCCAACAAGCTCTATCGCGGCAACCTCGCTAAGGGCCAGACGGGCCTCTCCGTGGCCTTCGATCTGCCGACCCAGACCGGCTACGACCCCGACCATGTGCTGTCGCGCGGCGAGGTCGGCAAGGTCGGCGTGCCGATCACCCATCTCGGCGACATGCGGACATTGTTCAACGACATCCCGCTGGCGCAGATGAACACTTCGATGACGATCAATGCGACGGCGGCCTGGCTGCTCTCGCTCTACATCGCCGTCGCCGACGAGCAGGGCGCGCCGCGTCCGGCCCTGCAGGGCACGACCCAGAACGACCTCGTCAAGGAATACCTGTCGCGTGGAACCTATGTCTTCCCGCCGCGCCCCTCGATGGCGCTGACCACCGACATCGTCGTGTTCACGGCTCGCGAGCTGCCCAAGTGGAACCCGACCAATGTCTGCTCCTACCATCTCCAGGAGGCCGGCGCCTCGCCGGTGCAGGAACTCTCCTTCGCGCTGGCGACCGCGATCGCTTTGCTCGATTCGATCAAGGCCCGCCCCGAAGTCTCGGCCGAGGAGTTCGGCAGCGTCGTCGGGCGCATCTCCTTCTTCGTCAACGCCGGCATGCGCTTCGTCACCGAGCTCTGCAAGATGCGCAGCTTCGTCGAGCTTTGGGACGAGATCACGCTCGGGCGCTATGGCGTCACCGAGGAGCAGCACCGCCGCTTCCGCTATGGCGTGCAGGTCAATTCGCTCGGCCTGACCGAGCCGCAGGCCGAGAACAATGTCTACCGCATCCTGATCGAGATGCTGGCGGTGACGCTCTCGAAGAAGGCCCGCGCCCGCGCCGTCCAGCTGCCGGCCTGGAACGAGGCGCTCGGCCTGCCGCGCCCCTTCGACCAGCAATGGTCGCTGCGCATGCAGCAGGTGCTGGCCTATGAGACCGATTTGCTCGAATTCGGCGACATCTTCGACGGCTCGACCGTGATCGACAGCAAGGTCGCCGAGCTCAAGGCGGCGGCGCTCGAGGAACTGGCGAAGATCGACGCCATGGGCGGCGCGCTCGCCGCCATCGAGACCGGCTACATGAAGCAGGCCCTGGTCGAGAACGGCGCGCGGCGCATCGAGGCGATCGAGCGCGGCGAGCAGATCGTCGTCGGCGTCAACAAGTTCACCAGCAGCGAGCCCTCGCCGCTCTCGGCCGGCGAAGGCAATGTCGTGACGGTGCCGGATTCGGTCGAGATCGAGGCCGTCGGCCGGCTCAAGGCCTGGCGTTCGGCCCGCGATGCGATGGTGGCCGAAGCCGCGCTGGCCGAGCTGGCAAGCGCCGCCAAGGAGGCCCGCAACGTCATGCCGGCCTCGATCGCCTGCGCCAAGGCCGGCGTCACCACCGGCGAATGGGCCCAGACGCTGCGCGAGATCTTCGGCGAGTACCGTGCCCCGACCGGCGTCGACACCACCAAGCTCGGCGACGATGCCGGCCTCGCCACCGTCAAGGCCGCCGTCGCCCGCGCCACGCAGAAGCTCGGCCGGCCGCCACGCTTCCTCGTCGGCAAGCCCGGCCTCGACGGCCATTCGAACGGCGCCGAGCAGATCGCGGTGCGGGCCCGCGACGCCGGCATGAACGTGAACTATGGCGGCATCCGCCAGACCCCCGAGGAAATCGTGACGCAGGCGCAGGAGACGGAGGCCGACATCATCGGTCTCTCGATCCTCTCCGGCTCGCATCTGCCGCTGGTCCGCGACGTCACCGCCCGCCTGCGCGTCGCCGGCATGAACGTCCCGGTCGTGGTCGGCGGCATCATCCCGCCCGACGACGAGAACGCCCTGCGCAATATGGGGGTCGCCGCGGTCTACACGCCCAAGGATTTCGCGCTCGACGGCATCATCGCCGATGTCGCGGGGCTGGCGGCGAAGGCGAAAAGCTGACGGCCATCGTCCAGGGCTTATGGCCGATCAGACGAAACCCCGCCCGCTTGCGCGGACGGGGTCGATGACTCAGCGGGTGCTGGAAGCGTCGCCGCTACCAGTTCTGGCGCGTATACCAGGAATCGACATCGGAGCGGACCTGGTCCTTGGCGAGGCCATAGCGCTCCTGAATCTTGCCTTCGAGCTGGTCGCGCTTGCCCGCGATCACGTCCAGATCATCGTCGGTGAGCTTGCCCCACTGCTCCTTGACCTTGCCCTTGAGCTGCTTCCAGTTGCCTTCGACGCGGTTCCAATCCATCGGACATCTCCAGTGTTGAAAAGGGATGTCTGAACAACGCCCGAGGGCCGGATTGGTTCGGCCCGGCCTGCCCGGTCGGGCCCGAGAACCGGATTCAGATCAGCCCTCTGGGAAGGTCGTCCGAGTAGTCCCTCGTGTCCTGCGGACGCCTCCGCCCTGGCGAAGCGCCCTCGCCCTCACTGACGGTCGCGGCGGCTCGGACCTGCGCCTCGGTAATGTCAGTACGATATCCCTCCAGCTCCTTGTCGTAGGCGAGCTTTTCCCACGGGATCGTGACGTGGCGACTGCCTATGCCGAGAAATCCTCCAAACGTCACATCGACGTAGAGAACGCGACCACTTACCTTCTCGATCAGCAACCGCTTGATGGTGCCGATTTGATCGTTCTTGCGGTCGAAGACGGCCGTTCCCTCGACGCGATCACTTTCGATGATCAGGTGGGCCGCTTGCTCGACAGGGCCCCAAAGATAAAAACCGTTCTCGATGATACCGGCCGCCACGACCGCTCTGCTGATCGCGGGGGTCCATTCCTCATCGGGCCCGATCGCTCGAATAAGGGTCCACGGCCCAAGATCCGGGGGCAAATTGGCGCCGGCAGGCTCATCTGTGAAGCCGCGCAGATCAGGGGAGTTCGCGGCTTGGAACAAGCGGTAGGTTCTCATCAGTCCCTCCCTCTATCGGACAGATAGCCTCACGGGCCGGATCGCCATCCTTTCTCGGACGAAATGCCTGAACCACATCAGGGCTGCAGCAAACCGCCCTCTGCCAACCAACGACACTGGATCACCGTCAACGCCCAAGCGCGTGCGACTTCTTCAACAGCCTGCTAGACCGACCCGGTGCTCTTCAGCGTCTGATAGGCCTTGAGGATCTCCTGCAGCGTGCCCTCGCGCGAACGGTCGCCGCCATTGGCGTCGGGATGGAAGCGCTTCACCAGTTCCTTGTAGCGCGCCTTGATCGCGACCCGGTCGGCATTCTCGTCGAGGCCGAGCGTCTCCAGCGCCTTGCGCGCGACGATGCCGACGCGCGGCTCTGGCTTCGCCGCCTGCTGGCCGACCCCGGCACCGAAGATGTTGAAGCCGTCCTGCACCTCCGGTCCGGCCGCGCCGCCGGCGACCCGGCCGCGCTGCGCCATCCGCGCCGCCTTGGAGTTGACGCCGAGCTTCCAGGTCGGCCGATGGCCGATCTCTTCCTGCTTCGCGTAGGCGGCGAGCGCCTCGTCGTTCATCCCGGCGAAATAGTTGTAGGTGGCGTTGTAGGCCTTCACATGGTCGAGGCAGAACTGGAAGAACTTGCCCTCCCTGCCGCGCCCCATCGGCGCGCGGAACTCGCCGGCCTTGGCGCAGCCGGCATGGTCGCAGCGACGCGCAGGGCTCTCCACGACCTCTTCCGCCTCGGAAGGGCCGATCCTGATACGGTCGAAAAGGCGCGAGTTGAAGTTCATGGTGGAAGGGTTATGGGACCGGAACGGGAAACCGACAAGTGCGCCGCGGCAGTGATTCCTGCAGCGCGACGAGGGCATGATCATGACCGCAATGGCTGAACGGATTACGACGAAGCTGGAACGGGCGCTGACGCCCGTCCACCTCGCCGTGATCGACGAATCGCACCAGCATCACGGCCATGCCGGCTGGCGCGAAGGCGGCGAAACCCATTTCAAGGTGGATATCGTGTCGCAGGCCTTCGCCGGCAAGAGCCGGCTCGAGCGCCACCGGCTGGTCAACTCTGCCCTCGCCGAGGAACTGGCCGGCAGCGTGCATGCGCTCGCGATCGTCGCGCGCGCACCGGGCGAGGGTTGAGGGCGGCGGGGCTCAGCCCGCCTTGCGCTCCGGCGTGAACAGGTAGGTCGCCGTCGAGCCCAGCAGCAGGGCCGCGAAAACCCAGTGCAGATTGGCGAAGGCGACCGCCGGGGCGCTGCCGAGGGCGCGCTGCGCCGCGATGAACCAGCCCGAGCCGAACTGCACCATCGCCGCGCCGGCGATGAACAGGAAATTGACGAAGGTCATGCCGCGCCCGACCAGATGGTCGGGGAAGAACAGGCGCGCATGCGCCATCAGGATCGCATAGGTGAAGCCGGTCGCGCCGACGATGGCGAAGAGCACCACGGCGCCCGGCATCGAGCGCTCGCCGAGCAGGGCCAGCAAGGCGAAGCCTACCCCGGTCGCGGCAGTGCCCCAGGCGACCAGCGGCTTGTTGCGCCCGGTGCGCTTCTGCAGCGCCCCGTAGATGAAGGCGCCGGCGGTCATGGTGATCGCCATGGCGAGCGCGGCATTGCCGGCCGCCACCGCATCGAGCCCGTGCACCTGGGTCATGAACGGCGCGATCCACAGGCCGCGCCCCGTCGCCAGGATGGCATAGGCGCTGAGCGTGATCGGCGCCAGGAGCCAGAGCGGGCCGATGCGGACGATGCTCCGCAAGCCTTGCAGCAGGCCCTCCTGCCGTCCCGACCCGTCCGTCGCCACCGGCGGATCGCGGACCAGCACCGCAGCCAGCACCGTCGCCAGCAGGAACATCGCGGCGAAGCCCAGCATGGTCGGCCGCCAGCCATAATTCTGCGCCGCCAGCGCCAATGGCGCCGCCCCGGCGAGATTGCCGAGCGAGCCGAGGCCGATGAAGACCGAGGACAGCACGCCGAAGCGCACCGGCGCCTGCGTCCGGGCGAAGAGATAGAGCGCCGACATGAAGATCGGCGAGCAGCCGATGCCGACCAGCCCCATGGCGAACACTGCTGGCCAGGCGCTCTGCGCGGTGGCGAACAGGAACGCTCCGGCTGCGCCGATCGCCATCGCGCAAGCGACCGTGCGCCGCGGCCCGAGCCGGTCGAGCGCCCAGCCGACCGGGAACTGGGCGACGGCGAAGGTGATGAACCAGGCCGCACCCAGCGTGCCGAACTCGGCCGGGCCGATCTGCAGATCCGTCATCACCGGGCCGGCGATGACGCTCAGGAACGAACGGTAGAAGATCGAGAGGACATAGGCCGGCAACAGCGCGAGGAATACGATCACCAGGAACTCCTGCGCCGCGCCGAGGCGGCCTTGGCCGGCTCGGGAGCTCCCGGAGCGCTCACTTGACCCGCTCGAGCACGGAGACGTAGTTCGCCACCGCCGCACCGCCCATGTTGAAGATGCCGCCGAGGCGGGCGTCCTTGACCTGCATGCCCTCCGGCGCCTCGCCGACGAGTTGCATGGCCGAGAGCACATGCATCGAGACGCCGGTCGCACCGATCGGGTGGCCCTTGGCCTTCAGCCCGCCGGAGACGTTGACCGGCAGCTTGCCGTCCTTCTGCGTCCAGCCTTCCTTGATCGCCCGGGCGCCGTCGCCTTCCCGGGTCAGGCCCATCGCCTCGTATTCGATCAGCTCGGCGATGGTGAAGCAGTCATGCGTCTCGACGAAGGAAAGGTCGTCGAGCGCGACGCCCGCATCGGCCAGCGCCTTCTTCCAGGCCAGTGCGCCGCCCTCGAACTTCAGGATGTCGCGGCGGGCGAGCGGCAGGAAATCCTGGACATGGGCCATGCCGCGGAAGCCGACGGCGCGGCGCATGGTCCTGGCGGTCTCCTCGTCTGCCAGCACCAGCGCGGCGGCGCCGTCCGAGACCAGCGAGCAGTCGGTGCGCTTCAGCGGCCCGGCGACGAAGGGGTTCTTCTCGCTCTCCTCGCGGCAGAAGGCGTAGCCGAGATCCTTGCGCATCTGGGCGTAAGGATTGTCGACGCCGTTCTTGTGGTTCTTCGCCGCGATCATCGCGAGCGCGTCCGACTGGTCGCCATGGCGCTGGAAATAGGCACCGGCGATCTTGCCGAAGACCCCGGCGAAGCCGCCCTGGGTATCGCCTTCCTGCGGCAGATAGGAGGCCTTGAGCAGGTTCTTGCCGATCTCCGGCCCGGGCGTCGTGGTCATCTGCTCGACGCCGACGACGAGCACGACCTTGGCGCCGGTCCTGATCGCCCGCACGCCCTGGTGCACCGCGGCCGAGCCGGTGGCGCAGGCGTTCTCGACGCGCGTCGCCGGCTTGAAGCGCAGCGCCGGATCGGCCTGCAGCACCAGCGAGGCGGTGAAGTCCTGGGCCGAGAAGCCGGCGTTGAAATGGCCGAGCACGATCTCGTCGACCTGGTCGGCGGTGATGCCGGCATCGACCAGCGCATCGGTCGCGACCCTGACGATCAGGCTCTCGACGGTCTCGGTATCCTGCTTGCCGAAAGGAGTGTGGGCCCAACCGACGATTGCAGCGCTCATGGCGTCATCTCCCGAATGATGTGCAGATACACATTATCTGCCGATGCGCGCGGCCCGCGACAAGCGGGCATGGGCGCATTTCTGCCGTGCACGGAAAGGGCAACGAAACCCGCCGCTGTCAAGCGCGCCATCGCCCCTACCCGATGGACAGGGCCAGCAGCACGCCAACCCCGACGACGATCATCGCCATGCCCAGAAGCTCGCGCCGCGAGGTGCCTTCCGAGAAGATCCGGCGCGAGGCGATCTGGGCCAGCGGCACCTCGATCAGGCCGAGCGTGCGGACATTGGCGGCGCTGGTCAGCGAGAAGCCGATGAACCAGAACTGCGAGGCGGCGGCGCCGAGGAAGCCGGCGGCGAGCGAGGGCTTCCAGTTCTCGAGCGAGCGCCGTAGCGCGCTCCGATCGGCCGCCGCCATATAGGCGGCGAGGATCAGGGACGAGAACACCAGCCCCCAGGTCAGGGTGGTGGTGGCGCGCAGCACAAAATTGCCGTCCGGCAGGGCGAGGATGCCGCCGCGGAAGCCGATCGCCGAGAGCGCGAAGCAGGCCCCGGCCGCAATCCCCAGCACGGCCGGGCGCAGCCCGGCGGCGCTGAGCTTCTCGCCGCGCTTCCATGACATCACCACCACCCCGGCGGTGGCGACGACGATGGCGGCGAATTTCGGCAGGCTCAGCGCATCCCCGAGCAGCAGCGCCCCGAACAGCGCGACCTGCACCGGCTCGGTCTTGGTATAGGCGGTGGTCACCGAGAAGGAGCGCTCGCGCATCGCCGCCAGCATCAGCCCGGTCGCCAGGATCTGCGTCACCGAGCCCCAGAGCGTGAAGCCGAGATAGCGCAGGTCCGGCGGCGGCGGCAGCCGCCCGCTCGCCAGGCAGACCAGCGCCAGGAAGACCAGTGCGAAGGGCAGGCCGAACAGGAAGCGCACCTGCGTCGCGCCGACCACGCCGATCGCATCGGTCAGCGAGCGCTGGGTCAGGTTGCGCGCGGTCTGGAGCAGGGAGGCGGCGAGCGTCGCCGGAATCCACAGAAGGGCGAAGCTCACGCGGCATTCCCGGAAGAAAAACGATCGGCCCGCTTGTGGACTGCCCGAGGGCGCTAGGCAAATCGCTCCGTGAAGGGTAGGTATGCAGGATCAGCGAGGCTCGAAACCGCTCGCCGTCTCGAAAATGCCCCAAGCGTCGCGTTGAAGCCCTCAACTCCACGTCAAGACAGGTTCAAGACTTTAGCCGATGATCGCATTTCGCCTCGCCGCCGGCGCCACGTTCGCCTGTTTCCTCGCTGCCGCCGCGCCGGCCCAGGCCGGCACGAGCCTGGTGATCGACGCCTCCAGCGGCGCCGTGCTCTCGAGCGACAATCCGAGCCAGGCCTGGTACCCGGCCTCCACCACCAAGATGATGACGCTCTATGTCGCGCTCAAGGCCGTGCGCGAGGGCAGGATCGGGCTCGAGACCGCGATCCCGGCCTCGAAGCGGGCCGCCAGCCAGCCGCGCGTCAAGGTCTATATCCGCGCCGGCCAGGAGGTGACGCTCGACGACGCCATCCGCATCATGATGGTCAAGTCGGCCAATGACATCGCCTATGTCATCGCCGAAGGCGTCGGCGGCGACGTCGAGACCTTCGTCGGCATGATGAATGCCGAGGCCCGGCGGCTCGGCATGCGCGACAGCCATTTCGTCAATCCCAATGGCTGGCACCATCCCGACCAGCAGGTCAGCGCCCGCGATCTCGCCGTGCTCGCCTTGGCGCTGATGCACGAATTCAGCGACTATTCGGAGTACTGGAACACCGGCGCCGTGCAGCTCGGCAAGCAGGTGCTGAAGAACACCAACGGCCTCGTCGGCCGCTATTACGGCATCAACGGCTTCAAGACCGGCTTCGTCTGCGCCTCCGGCTTCAACGTGGTCGCGACCGCCAGCCGCGGCGGGCGCAGCCTGATCGCCGTGGTGCTGGGCGCCAATTCCGGCGCCGAACGCACCGTCAGGGCGGCGCAGCTTCTCGATGACGGCTTCGGCAAATGGGGCGGGCTCGGCGGCAATCTCTCCAGCCTCCCTTCCGGCACTGGCGGGCGCGCCTACAGCGTCTGCGACAACGTCCGCCGCGGCGGCAGCCCCCTCGGCGACGACGCCGACAGCAGCGGCCCGATCTCCGTCAGCGCCAGCCATGGTGTCGGCGGCAATTCCGACGGCACCTCGGACCGCTTCGCCGTCGGCGCGCCGCAGGCCGGCGTCGGCGGTTCGGTGGTGACGCGCTCGCCCTCGGGCCGGATCACGCTGGGCCCGCGCGCCCCGCTGGCCACCGTGCCGGTCGCCTTCGGCCGCACGCCGGGCTCCGCCTCCGCCCCGATCGCCGCCAATGTCGTCGCCAAGCCCGACACGCAGGTCGCGGGCGAGACGATCCAGCCGGGTGCCCCGGTCGCTGCCGGCCTCGTCGCCGGCAGTGCGGCTCGCACGCCCTCGACCAATGGCGCGATCCCGGCGAGCTCTTCGGCTTTTGCCGCAACCGCGCCGGGCGACGAGGCCCAGCCGCCGTCCAAGGCCTTCGGCGCCGGCCCCTTGCGCCTCCAGGGCGCAGTCCAGCCGGGCGCCGCGACATCGGCGAGCCTGCGGCCCGGCACCGCCGGCAAAGCCACGGGCCGCAGCGCCGGCAAGCCGGCACTGACCAAGCCGGCGAAGCAGAAGGCGGCGCCGGCCAAGGCCAAGGCCAAGCCGACCACCGCCCTGGCCAAGCCGCCGGCGCGCCCGGCCCCCCGGCCTGCCACCAGCGCCAAGCCCGACGCCTGACGGCTCCCCTGAGCCGCCATGCGCACTGACGGCGACGACGCCCATGGCCGGCGCGGCGTCGCACTGGCGCTTGCCTCCGCCGCTGCCTTCGGCACCAATATCGTCAGCGCCCAGATCGCGGGAATGGCCGGGCTGAGCGGCCCGCTGCTCGTCTTCTACCGGGTCTTCGTGATGCTCGCTCTGGTCGGCGGCGCCGTCCTGCTCTGGCGCGCCGGCCTTGCCGTGCCGCGCCGACGCTGGCCGGCTCTCGCCCTGTTCGGCATCTCGACCGCGCTGGTCGGCAGCGCCTATCTCTCCTCGGTCGCCTTCCTGCCGGTCACCGTCGCCGCGGTGGTGTTCTACACCTTCCCGGTGCTGGTCGTGCTGGCCGAGCCGCTGCTGACCCGGACACGGCCGAGCCCGGAACGCATCGTCGTCGTCCTCGTCGCCTTCGTCGGCGTCGCCATGGTCGTCGGCCCCGACTGGCATGGACTCGATCCGCGCGGGCTGGCGCTGGCCCTGCTGGCGAGCATCGCCGCGGCGACACAGTTCTTCGCCGCCGCCGCGCTCGGCGAGACCGGAACGCTGCCAAAACTGTTCTGGTCGCATCTGATGATCCTGCCGGTGACCTTCCTGATCCTCCTCATCACCGGCGGCATGCTGCCGCCCTCGGCGCTCGCTTTGGCGCCGCTGGCGGTCCTCGTCACCATCGGCGGCTATCTCGTCGGCTTCGTCTGGCAGGTGCTGGCGCTCGCCCGGGTTTCCCCCGGACCGGCCGCGCTCGCCTTCTGCGCCGAGCCGGTCTTCGCCGTGATCGTCGCCGCCGCAGTGCTGGGCGAGCGCGTCGGTACCCTGCAATATGCCGGCGGAGCCCTTGTCGTCGCCGCGATCATGGCCAATGTAATGTTGGAACAAAAGCGGGCGCACCGCGCGAGGCTGGCGCTCGTGCCGCCAGGTTGAACGCCCCCGGATCGAACGCCCGTCATGTCGCAGCTGCCGCCTCCCCCCGTTCCCCTGACTTTGCTCACCGGCTTCCTCGGCGCCGGCAAGACGACCCTGCTCAACCGCCTGCTCAAGGACGAGGCGCTGGCCGACACCGTCGTGCTGGTCAACGAGTTCGGCGAGATCGGCCTCGACCATCTGCTGATCGAGGGCGTCGAGGACAACCTGATCCTGCTCGCCTCGGGCTGCCTGTGCTGCACGATCCGCGACGACCTGATCGTGACGCTGGAGGACCTGCTGCGCCGGCGCGACAATGGCCGGATCGCGCCCTTCAAGCGCGTCGTCATCGAAACGACCGGGCTCGCCGACCCGGCGCCGATCCTGAACGTGCTGATCAACCACCGCTATCTCGCCATGCGCTTCAAGCTCGACGGCGTCGTCACCGTGGTCGACGCGGTCAATGGCGGGGCGACGCTCGACGCCCATCCCGAGGCGCTGCGGCAGGTGATCGCCGCCGATCGGCTCGTCTTGACCAAGGCCGAGATCGCGCCCGATGCCGAGGCTGTCGCGGCGCTGCGCCGTCGGCTGGCCGAGCTCAACCCCGGCGCGGCGATCCTGCCCCCCGACGCCCCCGCCGGGAGCCTGGTCGGCGCCGGGCTCTACGACATCGCCCACCGCCCCGGCGAGCTGCGCCATTGGCTCGCCGCCGAGACGCTGGAGGGCGGCCATCACCACGACCATGCTGGCCACGACCACGGCGATCATCACCACCACCATGACGTCAACCGCCACGACGCCAGCATCCGCGCCTTCGTCCTGACCGCGGAGGAGCCGATCCGGCAGGCGACCTTCGAGCTGTTCTGGACCCTGCTGCGCTCGACCCATGGCTCCAGGCTGCTGCGCCTGAAGGGGCTCGTCAGCCTGGCCGAGCAGCCGGACGGGCCGCTGCTGGTGCACGCCGTCCAGCAGGTGCTGCACCCGCCGGTGCAGCTTTCCGCCTGGCCGGATGCCGACCGGCGCTCGCGCCTCGTCCTGATCGTCCGCGACCTCGACGAGGAGGTCGTCGCCCGGCTCTGGTCGGCCTTCCTCGGCCGCGCCGCGCCCGCCCAAGCCGAAAGCCACGCCCACCGCCATCACGGCTGAACCCGAGCGGCTGGCCCGCTTCTTGATCCCTGCCTTGCGGCCAGCCGCTTGCGCCGGCGCGCAGTGCCATTCCGGCACGAAACCGCGCCGAAGCGGCCCCGGCTCCGGAGGCAGGACCATGCTGAACCTCTTCGCCCTGAACGCTCCGGCCGGCAGCGGCCGACCCGTCACGCTCCCCGGCATCCGGAGCGCCCCGCCGGCGCGCGGCGCGCTTCACCTCGAACGCCGGCCGCTCCTGGCCTGCGCCGCGATCGAGCCGGAATGGAACGATCTCGCCGCCCGCGCCGTCGAGCCCAACCCCTTCTTCGAGCCCGGCTTCGCCCTGCCCGCCGCGCAGCACCTCGTCAGCTTCCGCGACGTCTCGGTCCTGCTGGTCTGGCAGGGCAGGCCGGGCGGCCCCCGCCGCCTGCTCGGCTTCCTGCCTTCGAGCCCCGGCCACCGGCTGTTCGGCACCGACATGCTCACCGGGTGGAGCGACCGCCGCCTCGGCAGCGCCGCGCCCCTGATCGACGGCGACGAGGCTGGCCGCGTTGTCGAGGCCGTGCTCGGCGCGCGCGGGCGCTGGGGCGGCAACGCCCGCCACAGCCTGCTGCTGCCGGCGATCGATCGCGAAGGGCCGCTGGCCCAAGCGCTGCTGGGCCAGGCCGGGACGCCGGGCTGGGTCGCGACGCTGGGCGCCGGGCGCCCATCCCGGCCGCCCCCGGCCGAGGGCGGCCCGGACCTCGCCGCGCTCCGCCACGGGCTCTCGCGCCATGGCGAACTGGCCTTCACTGAGGCCGGCTCGCGGCAGGAGCTGCGCGACATCGTCGAGATGGTGCTGGCGCTCGAAGCCTCGGGCCCGCTCGCCCGGGCCGGCACCGCCGCCCTGCAGGACATTCGCGAAACCGCCTTCCTGCGCGCCATGACCCGCAATCTCGCCCGCACCCGGCAATGCCGCGCCGGCCTGCTGACGCTGGACGGCGAGCCGGTCGCCGGCGCGATCCTGCTCGGCAAGGGGCCGCGGCGCTGGCTCTATGCCACCGCGCAGGACGAGCGCTTCGCCAGCTTCGCGCCGCTGGCGCAGCTCCTCGCCCAGTTGCGCCGGCGCAGCCATATCCATCAGCTGATCGGCGCCATCGCCGGCCAGCATGCGGTCACCGAGACGCTGGCGCAGGGCGAGCTCCGCCTGCAGCGGGCTCCGGAGCTGCGGCGCGGGCGCCGGCCCGTTCGCGAGGGCGCCTTCAGCCAGCCTCGTCGCGCAGAAGCCGCCGGATGATCTTGCCGGTCGTCGTCATCGGCAGTTCGGTCCGGAACTCGATCTCGCGCGGATATTCATGCGCCGCCAGGCGCTCGCGCACAAAGCCCTGGATCTCGGAGACCAGCGCCGCCGAAGGCGCATGGCCCGCCGCCAGCACGACGAAGGCCTTGACGATCTCGGTACGCAGCGCGTCCGGCTTGCCGACCACGGCGGCGAGCGCCACCGCCGGATGGCGCAGCAGGCAGTCCTCGATCTCGCCCGGGCCGATCCGGTAGCCGGACGAGGTGATGACGTCGTCGTCGCGGCCGACGAAGCGGAAATAGCCCTCGGCGTCGCAGAGCCCCTGGTCGCCGGTGGTCATCCAGTCGCCGATGAACTTGGCCGCCGTCGCCTCAGGCTTGCGCCAATAATGCAGGAACATCACCGGATCGGGCCGCCTGACCGCGATCTGGCCTTCCTCCTCCGGCTCGCACAGGCTGCCGTCGGGGCGGATCACCGCGACCTCATGCCCCGGCACCGCCTTGCCGATGCAGCCGGGCTTGACCACGCCCATCGCCGCGCAGGAGGCGAGCACGAGGTTGCACTCGGTCTGGCCGTAGAACTCGTTGATCGTCAGCCCGAGCTTCTCGCGGCCCCAGGCCAGCGTCTCGGCCCCGAGCGACTCGCCGCCCGAAGCGACGGTGCGCAGCTTCAGGTCGAAGCGGCCGCGCGGATTGCCGACGGCGCGCAGCATGCGCAGCGCCGTCGGCGGGATGAAGCAGTTGCGCACGCCAAGCTCGGCCATCAGCCGGAATGCCTCTTCCGAATCGAACTTCGCCGCGGGCCGCGCCACGATCGGGATGCCGTGATGCAGCGCCGGCAGCAGGTTGTTGAGCAGGCCGCCGGCCCAGGCCCAGTCGGCCGGGGTCCAGAGCAGGTCGCCCGGCTGCGGCAGAAACTCGTGCGGCATCTCGACGCCCGGCAGATGCCCGAGCATGACGCGATGGCCGTGCAGCGCGCCCTTGGCGTTGCCGGTCGTGCCGGAGGTGTAGATCATAAGCGCCGGATCGTCCGGCCCGCTGTCGACCGGCGAGAAATCGGCGCTCTCGGCTTCGAGCAGCCTGGCCAGCCCCTCGGCCCGCCCGTCGGGCCCGTCACTGGAGATGACGAGTTCGAGCTCCGGCAGCGCGTCCTCGATCTGCGCCAGCTTGCCGAGCCCGGCCGCATTGGTGACCAGCGCCCTGGCACCGCAGTCACGCAGCCGATAGGACAGCGCGTCCGCCCCGAACAGCGCCGCCAGCGGTACCGCGATGGCGCCGAGCTTGTAGGCGGCGAGATGGGCGACCGGGACGTCGCGGCCCTGCGGCAGCAGGATCGCGACGCGATCGCCCTGCCCGATCCCGCGCCGGCGCAGCGCGTTCGCCAGCCGGTTCGACTGCTCCCGAAGTTCGCCATAGCTGACCGGCGTGACCGACCAGTCCGGGTTGAGCTCGAGGATCGCGACCTTGTCGGGCTGGACGGCGGCCCAGCGGTCGCAGCAATCGACGCCGATATTGTAGCGCTCCGGGATCTGCCAGCGGAAGGCGGCGCGCAGGCGCTCATAATCGCGGATATCGGGAAGCATGCGGCAGGCCCTCGGCTGAGGGCGCGCACGATAGATAGAGGCGCCCGCACTGTCACGCACCGGCGGATGCCCCGACGCGCTTGCGCGATCGCCATGCGCCGCCGCAATCTCGTGCTCCTTTTAGAAGGGAGCCGTAGCGATGGCGTCGGTGACGGTCGAATTGCGTAATGTCGAGGGTACGCAGGCCGCCATGGGCTGGGCCGGCGCGCACACCTTGGTCGTCGACCGCCCGGAGGGCCGCGCCGGCGGCAAGGGGCTCGGATTCAACGGCGCGCAATTGCTCGCTTTGGCCCTTGGCGGCTGCTTCTGCAACGATCTGCGCTATGTGGCGGCGGAGATGGGCGTCGAGCTCGGCAGGATCGCCGTCTCGGTCACGGTTGAGCTGGAGGGCTCGCCGCTGGTGACCACAGCCGCGGCCATGACCGTCTCCTGCGAGATGCTCGACGGCTCCGATCCGCAGGCGCTGATCGCCCGGGCCGAGACCTCCTGCATGGTCTCGAATTCGCTGCGTCGCGGCATCGCGGTTTCGATCCGGCCCGCCGACTAAGCGCCTCAGCGGTTCGCCGCCCCCGAGCGCCTGGCCCAGCCGGTCATCCGGTCCTCGACGAGATCGACGGCCGCGACCAGGAAGATGCCGAGCACCGCCAGCACGATCAGCGCCGCGAACACCAGCGGCACGTTGAAATCCGCCGAGGCGCGGGTGATCAGGTTGCCGACGCCGAGATTGGAGGCGTTCTGCTCGCCGATCACCGAGCCGACATAAGCGAGCGTGATCGAGACCTTCAGCGCCCCGAAGAAATAGGGCAGCGAACGCGGGATGCCGACCTTCAGCATGATATCGAACCGGCTGGCGCCGAGCGCCTTCAGCACGTCCTCGGTCTCGGGCTCGATGGTGGCGAGGCCCGTGGCGACATTGACCACGATCGGGAAGAACGAGATCACGAAGGCGGTCAGCACCGGCGGCAGCCAGCCGACGCCGAACCAGAGCACCAGGATCGGCACCACCGCGACCTTCGGGATGGCGTTGAAGCCGACCAGCAGCGGGTTGAGCCCGGCCTGGAGCAGCCGCGACGAGCCTACCAGCAGGCCGACCGCCAGCCCGAACAGGATCGACAGGCCAAAGCCCGCCGTGGTCATCCACAGCGTGTGGAAGGCGTTGGTGTAGAGCGGCTTCTGGTACTGCACCAGCGCGCCCCAGATCGCCGAGGGCGGCGGCAACACGAAGCTGGAGATCGCAAAGACCCGGCAGGCCGCCTCCCAGAGCGCGAAGAAGCCGAGCGTGAACAGATAGGGCGCGAACCTGAGCCAGAGCGAGCGCTTCATCACAGGCCCTTCCTGTCATTGCGAGCGCAGCGAAGCAATCCAGCGCCTCCCGCGGCAATCCCCTGGATTGCTTCGTCGGCTCCGCCTCCTCGCAATGACGGCTCGGACCGGCTCATGCCGCCGCCCTCGCCTCGCGGATATGGCCGCGCAGCTCGTGCACGATCGCCGCGAATTCCGGCGTGTAGGTGATCTCGAGGTCACGCGGACGGGGAAAGCCGATCGCGCGCTCGGCGATGATCTTGCCCGGCCTCGCCGACATGCAGAACACCCGGTCGGCCAGGAACACCGCCTCGCGCAGGTCATGCGTGACCAGGATCACGGTGACGCCGCGCTCGGCCTGGAGATCGCGGATCACGCACCAGAGCTCCTCGCGCGTGAAAGCGTCGAGCGCGCCGAAAGGCTCGTCCAGCATCAGCAGCTTCGGCTCGTGGATCAGCGAGCGGCAGAGCGAGGCGCGCTGCTGCATGCCGCCGGAAAGCTCCCAGGGGAATTTCGCGCCCATGCCCTTGAGCCCGACCTTTTCCAGCAGGGCCTCGGCGCGGGCGATATACTCCGCCTTGTTGGCGCGCAGGCGCGAGCGATGCGGCTGGACCACCTCGAGCGGCAGCAGGAGGTTCTCCAGCGTCGTCCGCCAGGGCAGCAGCACCGGGTTCTGGAAGGCCATGCCGGTGATCTTGATCGGCTCGGCGACGCGCTGGCCGGCGACGACGACGGTGCCGCCCTTCGGCTTCTGCAGCCCCGTCGCGAGCTTCATCAGGGTCGACTTGCCGCAGCCCGACGGGCCGACGATGGCGGCGAACTCGCCCTCGCGAACCTTCAGCGACAGCCCCTCGACGGCCGGCGGCCCGTCGCCGCCATAGACATGCGTGACCTCGTTGAGTTCGACGAAGGCGGTCAAGTGAGCTCGGCCTTTTGCTGTCGTGGATTGTCGTCGTCATTCCGGCCGGAGCGAAGCGCAGCGCCGGAATCCATCGTAGAGCGCCGCGCCCTCCGATGGATCCCGGGCCGACCTGCGGCCGCCCGGGATGACGCCACGGATCGGAAGCGGCCGTGCTTTTTAGAACTTCCGCTCGGCCACAGCTGGCAGGAAGCTGTCGACGAAGGCGTCGCCCGCCTTGGCCTTGTCCTTGAAGGTGAAGGTCAGGCCGATCTGGTCGAGCGCCCGCGCCCAGCGCTCCTTGTCGATGCCGCCGAAGCCATTCGCCTTGACCCAGGGCGTCATCACGTTCTGCTCCAGCGTCATCTTCAGGCGCTCGAGCTCAACCTCCAGCTTGGCGACGTCGTTGCGCTTGATGACGAGCTGGGCCCCGAGCGCCGGATCGGCGACCGTGTCGCGCACGCCCTTTGTGATCGCCCGCAGCAGGCCGCGCAGCGCCTCGGGCTTCTCGGCCATGAACTTGGGCGAGACCATCACGACGTTGCCGTAGAGCTCGACCCCGTAATCCGACATCAGCAGGGTGACGATGTCGTCGACCGGCACGCCGCGCGACTTCAGGTTGATATAAGAGGAGTTGGCGAAGCCGAAGACGGCGTCGACCTCGCCCGAGGCGAGCATCGGCTCGCGCACCGGGAAGCCGACATTCTCCATCCGCATCTTGCTGTCGTCGAGCTTGTTGACCGTCTTGAAGATCGGCCATTGCGCGAAGGCGGCGTCGGCTGCAGGCGCCCCGAACTTCTTGCCTTCGAGGCTCTTCACGTCAGTGCTGATGCCGCGGCTCTTGCGGCCGACGATGGCGAAGGGCGGGCGGTCATAGACCATCATCACCGCCTTGAGGTCGACGCTCGGATTCTCGTCGCGGAAGCGGATCAGCGAGTTCACGTCGCCGAAGCCGACATCATAGGTTCCCGACGCGACGCGCGGGATCGCCTCGCGCGAGCCGTTGCCGGTGTCGATGGTGACGTCGAGCCCCTCGGCTTTGAAATAACCCTTCTCCTGCGCCATCAGGAACAGCGCCGCCGGCCCCTCGAAGCGCCAGTCCAGCGTGAAGCGCACCGCCGTCTGCGCCGCTGCCGGGCCGGTGCCGAGCCCCGACAAGACCAGGCCGAGGGCCCCCGCCAGCCCGGCCAGGCGCCGCCGCGAAAGGAACCCATAGACTTTAGTCGTAGACATCTGGAACTCCGGAATGAGGCGCGAGGCGAGGGAGGGCTTGCGGTCCTGCGGTTGCGCGGCTCCGAGCAAGGCCCGTGCCGCCGCCGGCGCCGCCCAAACTGGAGCAATGTCCAACAAGGTCAAGCCGATACGATGAAGATTCGTGCAGCGGTGCAAAGAAGTCGCGCAAAAATCCGGCAGCATCCTCGCGCCGTCGCCGCGGCGCCGTCAGGCTCGCCGTCACAGCGGCAGGGCGCCGTCGGTCTTGACCTCCTCCATCACCGCATAGGTCCGGGTCTCGCGCACCGCCGGCAGGGCCAGCAGCACCTCGCCGAGGAAGCGGCGATAGGCGTTCATGTCGGCGACCCGGGTCTTGACCAGATAATCGAAGCCGCCGGCGACCATATGGCACTCCAGCACCTCGGGCGCCCGCTTCACCGCATGGGCGAAGCGCTCGAAGGCATCGGGCGTCGTCTTGTCGAGGTAGACCTCGACGAAGACCAGAAGGTTCAGGCCCAGCTTCAGCGGATCGAGCGTCGCGCGATAGCCGGTGATGTAGCCTTCCCGCGTCAGCCGCTTCAGGCGCTCGCCGGTCGCGGTCGGCGACAGGCCGACCGCCTCGGCCAGTTCGACGCCCGCCGCTCGGCCGTCATTCTGGAGCATCGAAAGGAGGCGGCGGTCGGTTCGATCGAGCACGGGATAATTTCCTGAAAAATGACCTATATCCCGGCTTTCATACGGCACTTCGCCAAACATATCCATTGATATCCGGCTGTCTTGACCCGATCCTTCAGATCATCCCGTCTTCTCCCTTCCGGAGCCCCGCCATGGCCGCCCCCGCCCCGCGCCCGACCTCGAGCGCCGCACCCGTCTTCAGCGCGCCCTATGCCGAGGACGATGCTGCCATCGCCGGCCGCCTGCTCGCCGGCACGCGGCGCGAGCCCGCCGCAAAAGCCCGCATCGACGCCCGCGCCACCGGGCTGATCGAGGCGATCCGCACCCGCAAGGTCGGCCTCGGCGGCATCGAGGAATTGCTGCGCGAATACTCGCTCTCGACCAAGGAGGGCCTCGCCTTGATGGTGCTGGCCGAGGCGCTGCTGCGCGTGCCGGACGCCGCCACCGCCGATCGGCTGATCGAGGACAAGCTCGGCCAGGGCGACTTCGCCCATCATGAATCCAAGTCGGACGCCTTCCTGATCTCGGCCTCGTCCTGGGCGCTCGGCATCACCGCCCGCATCATCCAGCCGGGCGAGACGCCGACCAGCATCATCGGCAACCTTTCCAAGCGCCTCGGCCTGCCGGCGGTCCGCACCGCGACCCGCCAGGCGATGCGCGTCATGGGCAATCATTTCGTGCTCGGCCAGACCATCGAGGAGGCGCTGAAGCGCGCCCGCTCCGGCTCGGGCAAGCTCTACCGCTATTCCTTCGACATGCTCGGCGAAGGCGCCCGCTCGCAGGCCGACGCCGACCGCTATTACGCCTCCTACGCCGCCGCGATCGACGCCATCGGCCGCTCGGCCGGCAATGACCGGCTGCCGAACCGGCCGGGCATCTCGGTCAAGCTCTCGGCGCTGCATCCGCGCTATGAGGCGACCAATCGCGAGCGCGTGCTCGCCGAGCTGACGCCGAAGGTCATCGAGCTCGCCCGCCAGGCCAAGGGCTACGACCTCAACTTCACCGTCGACGCCGAGGAGGCCGACCGGCTCGAGCTCTCGCTCGACGTCATCGACGCCGTGATGGCCGATGCCTCGCTTGCCGGCTGGGACGGTTTCGGCCTCGCCATCCAGGCCTATCAGAAGCGCGCCGCGGCGGTGATCGACCA
>NZ_JAKFED010000162.1:0-4159 GCF_036675845.1 Allobosea sp.
TCCTCGCTGCTCTATCTCGATGGCGTCAGCGTCTCCTTCGACGGCTTCAAGGCGATCCGCGGCCTGTCGCTGACCATCGAGCCCGGCGAGATGCGCGCCATCATCGGCCCGAACGGCGCCGGCAAGACGACGATGATGGACATCATCACCGGCAAGACGAAGCCGGACGAGGGCACCGTGATGTTCGGCGGTTCGGTCGACCTGACCAGGCTCGACGAGGCGGCGATCGCCAATCTCGGCATCGGCCGCAAATTCCAGAAGCCGACGGTGTTCGACTTCCACAGCATCGAGGACAACATCCTGCTGGCGCTGAAATCGCAGCGCACCGTGCTGAAGACGCTGTTCTGGAAGACGGAGAGCGCCCAGCAGAAGCGCATCGACGAGATCCTCGGCATCATCAGGCTGGCCGACAAGCGCGAGCGGCTCGCCGGCTCGCTCTCGCACGGCCAGAAGCAATGGCTCGAGATCGGCATGCTGTTGGCGCAGGATCCCAAGCTCCTGCTCGTCGACGAGCCGGCCGCTGGCATGACCGATGGCGAGACGGCCCAGACCGCGGTGCTGCTCAAGGAGATCGCGAAGGATCACTCCGTGATCGTGGTCGAGCACGACATGGGCTTCATCCGCGAGCTCGGCGTGAAGGTGACGGTGCTGCACGAGGGCTCCGTGCTGGCCGAAGGCCCACTCGACCAGGTCAGCGCCAATGAGCGCGTCGTCGAAGTCTATCTGGGGCGGTGAGCGCGATGGCTTGTACGGAACCGTTCCCCGTCATTGCGAGCGCAGCGAAGCAATCCAGGAACGGCAGCGCTCTACGTCCCCCTGGATTGCTTCGTCGCTACGCTCCTCGCAATGACGGCTTGACAGGCGGCTCGTGTGGAAAGGCCCAACCATGCTGAACGTCGAAGCCATCGATCTCCACTACGGCGCGGCGCAGGCGCTGCGGCGCGTCTCGGTCACGGCCGAGATCGGCAAGGTCACCTGCGTGATGGGCCGCAACGGCGTCGGCAAGACCTCGCTGATGCGCGCCATCGTCGGCCAGCAGCCGATCTCGGGCGGCCATATCCGCCTCGACGGCGAGGACATCTCGAACCTGCGTAGCGAGGACCGGGCGCGGGCCGGGATCGCCTATGTGCCGCAGGGCCGCGAGGTCTTCCCGCTCCTGAGCGTCAGGGAAAACCTCGAAACCGGCTTTGCGCCCTTGCCCCGCAAGGAGCGCTACATCCCGGACGAACTGTTCGACCTGTTCCCCGTGCTGAAGTCGATGCTCGGCCGGCGTGGCGGAGACCTCTCGGGTGGCCAGCAGCAGCAACTCGCGATCGCGCGGGCGCTGGTCACCCGACCCAGATTGCTGGTGCTGGACGAGCCGACCGAGGGCATCCAGCCCTCGATCATCAAGGATATCGGCCGCGCCATCGACTATCTGCGCCAGAAGGGCGGCATGGCGATCGTGCTGGTCGAGCAATATTTCGACTTCGCCCGCGACCTCGCCGACGCGATGTTCGTGATGGACCGCGGCGAGGTCGTGCTCGCCGGGCCGATGGCGGAGCTTGATGGCGCGCAGGTTCAGAGGCTGATTCAGGTGTGACACCCAAGGCGTTGAGCCGGAATCAATTTCGGCCCGGCGAACTTTTCCGTCATGCTCGGGCTTGACCCGAGCATCTCAGGCCGGATGAGGCGCCATACAGTGTCTTCTCGTCATGAGATTCTCGGGTCTGCGTTTCGCTTCGCCCGAGAATGACGCGGAGCCGCCCCGGCCGCGCTCGCGCCTTTCGCAGAGGTCTTTGATAGGGCGCTGGGCCTTACGGCTTGGCGCCGGCCGCGGCCGGCAGGTCGCCAACGACGGTGCCGACCGCCTTCGGCTTGGTGAGCGGTGCCGGGGTCGGCTGATTGCCGTAGTGGATCAGGTCCTGACCGGCATGGATGTCGCTCGCGACCTGCAGGTCGAGGCGCTCGGCGTCGCGGCGGCGGACGTCCTCGACGATTTCCGCGGCCTCCTCCTCTGGCACGCCGAGTGCGCGCAGGACCTCGCCGCCGAAGACCATGGCGGATTCGAAGGTCTCGCGGATCTGGTAGTCGACGCCGGCGCGGATCAGGTCCATCGAATGGCCGCGGTCGAAGGCGCGCACGAAGAGCTTGGCGTGGGGGAATTCGGCCTGCGCGACCCGGACGATCGCGTTGGCCGTCTCGCGTTTCTCGACGCAGACCAGGATCGCGTCGGCCTGATGGGCGCCCGAGGCGTGCAGGATGTCGGAGCGCGTGCCGTCGCCGTAATAGACCTTGAAGCCGAAGGTGGCGGCGGCCTGGATCATTTCGACATCGGTCTCGATCAGCGAGATGCTGCAGCCGCGGGCCAGCAGGGTCTGGCTCGCGACCTGGCCGAAGCGTCCGAAGCCGACGACGAGGATGCGCCCCTTGAGGCCCTCGGCATGCTCGATCCCGTCCAGCGATTCCCGTTCGGCCGGCATGAAGCGGTCGATGGCGAGCACGACGAGAGGGGTGATCGCCATCGAGAGGATCACGATGGCGCTGGCGATGGCGTTGATGCGTGCATCGAAGATGCCGGCGGCGGCCGCGGCGCTGTAGAGCACGAAGGCGAACTCGCCGCCCTGCGAGAACAGCGCGACGCGGGTGATCGCATTGCGCGTACGGGTGCGAAACAGCCTGGCGACGATGAAGATGCCGGCTGCCTTGACCAGCATGAAGGCGGCGACGCCAAGGGCGACGACCTGCCATTCCTGCGCGATCAGCCTGAGATCGAGCGACATGCCCACCGCCAGGAAGAACATGCCGAGCAGCAGGCCGCGAAACGGCTCGATATCGGCCTCGAGCTGATGGCGGAAGGTCGATTCCGACAAGAGCACGCCGGCGAGGAAGGCGCCCATCGCCATCGAGAGGCCGCCCAGCTGCATCGCCAGCGCCGAACCGAGCACGACGAGCAGCGCCGCGCCGGTCATGACCTCGCGGGCCTGCGCATTGGCGAGCAACCGGAACATCGGGTTGAGCAGCCATTTGCCGGCGACGACGAGGCCAATGAGCGAGCCGACGCCGATCAGCAGGGGCATCAGGCCGCCGCTGCCTGCCGCCTTCGCCGGCGCCAGCACGGCGACCACCGCGAGCAGCGGCACGATGGCGAGATCTTCGAGCAGCAGGATCGAGACAGCCTGCTGGCCGTGCGGGGTCGAGGCTTCGCCGCGTTCGTTCAGCATCTGCATCACGACGGCGGTGGAGGACAAAACGAAGCCCATGCCGGCGATGAAGGCGGCGGCCGGAGCTAGCCCGGCGAGGATGCCGACTCCGGTCAGCAGCGCGCCGCAGAGCCCGACCTGGGCGACGCCGAGGCCGAAGATCTCGCCGCGCAGGTTCCAGAGCCGCGAAGGCTGCATCTCCAGCCCGATGATGAAGAGAAACATGACGACGCCGAACTCGGCAACGTGAAGCACACTCTCCGGATTGGAGAACAGGCCGATGCCGGAAGGGCCGATGACGAGGCCACCGGCGAAATAGCCGAGCACCGAGCCGAGCTTGAGCTTCCGGAAGATCGGCACCGCAATGACGCCAGCTCCCAGAAGGCCGACCGCCTGAACCAGATCCTGAGAGAAACCTTCCGCCGCCATAACGCTCCCTTTGCCCGCCTTGGCCGTGGATATTTGCGCCTCCGAAACAGAAGGCGTCGGCTGCGTTTAGGCAAGCTTTCGCTCGACCGCCAGACCGCTCGGGCAACCCGATGCAGCTGCCGTGCCGACCGCCCCATGCTTGCTCGCCGCTCTTCGCCGGGGCATGTAGCGTCGCCAAAGCCGGCTTCCCGCCGGCCGGTCGGAGGTTCGCGATGCAGCTCGGAGTGGTCGGCCTCGGCCGGATGGGGGCCAATATCGTCCGGCGGCTGCACCGCGCCGGGCACGACTGCGTGGTCTATGACCGCGATCCGAAGCCGGGCGCGGCGCTCGCCAGGGACGGTGCGGTCAATGCGACCGACCTCAAGGAGATGGTCGAAAAGCTCCAGGTGCCGCGCGCGATCTGGATCATGCTGCCGGCCGGCGAGATCACCGAAGCGACCCTGAACGAGCTTTCCGGCATGCTGGCGCCCGGCGACACGCTGATCGACGGCGGCAACGCCTTCTGGAAGGACGATGTCCGGCGCGGCCGCGAGCTTGCCGCCAAGGGG
>NZ_JAKFED010000203.1:0-19482 GCF_036675845.1 Allobosea sp.
CGCTCGACGATGGCGCGGCCGATGCGCCGTGCGCCGCCGGTGACGAGCGCGACCTCAGCGGTCATCCGAGCCTCCCTCGCGACGCTCGCTGCGGCGCCGGAGCCGGCGCTCCCAGTGCTTGGCGACGCGCAGATAGCGATAGAAGGCGTAGTTCATCGCGGTCATGAAGCCATAGACCCCGCGCAGCGCATGACGGCGCCCGACATAGGCCTTGAAGAAATTGCCGGGGAATTCCAGCGCCAGCCGCAATGCCGAGAGCGTCGCGCCGCGCTGGTCGAGATCATCGGCCTGCGCATCGCTATAGGCGTTGAGCTTGGCGATCTGCTCGCCGAGCGAGCGCACGGAATAGTGATGGATCGTTCCCTTCAGCCGGCCGACGCGCGCGCCGGGCTGAAGCTCGACCCGATCGTGCACCGGGGAAGGGGAGTAGCGTCCCTTGTCGCTGCGATAGAGCCGGACCGGCGTCAGCGCGTAGGCGAAACGATGCGGCGCGCCTTCGCCGGGAAAGACCTCGGCGATGCGCAGCTTGTAGGCGTCCTCGGCCGGCTCGCCCTTGGCGAACAGTGCGGCGATCTCGCTTGCGAGCGCGGGCGGCGTCACCTCGTCTGCATCGAGGTTGAGCAGCCAGCGATGGCGGCACTGGTCCTCGGCGAAGCGCTTCTGCGGGCCGTAGCCCGGCCAGGCGTGCTCGATGACGCGGGCGCCGAGGTCGGCTGCGATGGCCTGGGTGCCGTCGGTCGAGCCGGAATCGACCACCACGATGTCGTCGCTGAGCGCTCGCACCGCCGCGATGGTGCGCCCGATCCGGTCGGCCTCGTCACGCGTGATGATGAAGATCGAAAGAGGCGGCACACAAACGTCTCGTGGCGGGCGGGAATATCGGCTAAAGCATGGGGCGCCCGACCCTGCAAGCAGCCGGCGCATGACGGCGCTGCGCGGGCGTTGGAACCAAAATGCGATTGCGGCGTTTCTGTGATAGCTTCGGCCAGCGGCCGGCCGAAGACTGCCCTTGCGTTAGTATTCAGTTTACCATTCAGGAAGCCTTAACAAACACTAACCGAGTTTGAACGATATGCCGTCCTCTTTCCGCATTCTGCCGCAATTTCGCCTCGGTCTGGCAAGCAGATGTGTTCTCGCCGCAACAGACACGGCCGGCATTCGACCGTATAAAGGGTCGATCGAAATCACCGTCGGTTCTCCCCGGCACCAGCGACGACTACCAAGGAGTATACCATGAAGAAGTACCTGCTTTCGGGCGTTGCGGCCCTCGGCCTCCTCGCCGCTGGCGCTGCCTCCGCTGCCGACCTGCCGAGCCGCAAGGGCCCGGTTGAAGCCCCGATCTACGTTCCGGTCTTCACCTGGACCGGCTTCTATGTCGGTGCCAACGCCGGCTACGCCTGGGGTCAGATCGACTCGGCCGGCCTCGGCGTCCTGAGCTTCAAGGATCCGGACGGCTTCACCGGTGGTGGCCAGGTCGGCTACAACTATCAGATGGGCAATATCGTCCTCGGCCTCGAGGCCGACTTCCAGGGCGCCGATCTGAAGGCCAACGTCTTTGATGCGGTCAACAACATCACCGCTTCGAACGAGATCAACTGGTGGGGCACCGTCCGCGCTCGCGCCGGCTACTCCTTCGACCGGTTCCTGCCCTACGTCACCGGTGGTTTCGCCTACGGTAACGTGAAGAACAAGATCTCGACGGCCTTCGGCTCGTTCAGCGACGACAACACCCAGTATGGCTGGACCCTCGGTGCCGGCCTTGAGTACGCCTTCACCAACAACCTGTCGGCCAAGATCGAATACCTCTATGTCGACCTCGACAAGGAGTCGGTCTCGGTTCCGGGTGGCGTCTTCAACGCGAACGTCGAGACCAAGTTCTCGGTCGTCCGCGCCGGCCTGAACTACAGGTTCTGATCCGACCAGACGGTCTGATCGAACGAAACCCGGTGGCTTCGGCCACCGGGTTTTTCTTTGTCTGCGGGCTTTTTCTTGTCTGAAGGCCGTCCTGGAAACATCCCGGCCGCTGGCCCGACGGAACCGCTCCTCGCGATAAGGAGCGGGCCTTGCCGGACGAGCTCTCAGCCCTTGACGCGGGTCGCCTCGAAGGCCGGAACCTTGGCGGCGAAGGCGTCGAGCCAGGCAACCATCTGCGGATGCGCCAGGCGCCACTTCCCCTCGAAGCGCAGATCGAGATAGCCGAGCGCGCAGGCCAGCGCGATCTCGCCGATTCGGGGACGGTCCGGAAAGGCGGGCGGCTGCACTTCCAGCGCCGCGAGCGCCCGGTCGATCTTGCCCTGCTGATTCTCGACCCAGCCGGCATGGCGGATCTCGGCCGGCCGGATACGGACCTCATAGACCTGCAGCAGGGCGGCGTCGCAAATCCCGTCAGCGAGCGCCTGCAGCCGCAATTGCCCGAATCGTTCTTCACCGGCCGGCAGAAGCCGGCCGCCGCCGGCGAGATGGTCGAGATATTCGACGATGACGCGCGAATCGAACAGCGTGGAGCCGTCCTCGAGCACCAGGGCCGGAATCTTGCCGAGCGGATTCTGCTGGCGCAGCGGCTCGGCCGGATCGTTGGTGTCGGCGGCGACGACCTCGACCCGCTCGGCCAGGCCGAGTTCGGCCAGGGCGATCTTGACCTTGCGGCCGAAGGGCGAGGTGGGCGAGGAGCGCAAGGTCAGCATGGCAGGGCCTTCAGGCTGGACATGAATCGGGTTGACGATCAGCCATCGGGGCGGATCGCCTCGCATCGATAGCGCGGGCGCGGCCCTTGCGCGAGGCGTTCGCACAGGGCCGGCAGCAGGATCTCGGCTTCCTGCGCCAGCAGCCAGGGCGGGTTGACGACGAGCAGGCCGGTCGCGCCCAGGCCGCCGGCGGCCTCCGGGCGGTCGACATCGATCTCCAGCCTGAGCAGGCGGCCGATGCCCGCCTCCGCGATCGCGGCGAGCAGCCCGTCGGCGGCACGCCGGTCCTTCACCGGGTACCAGAGCGCGTAGCTGCCGGTCGGCCATTTGCGCCAGGCGGCGATGAAGGCGGCCGCGAGCGTCGCGAACTCGTCCTTTTCCTCGAAGGGCGGGTCGATCAGCACGAGGCCGCGCCGCTCCTTCGGCGGGACATTGGCACCGAGCGCGACCCAGCCATCGATGGCGAGCGCCTTGCAGCGCGAGTCGCGGCCGATCGCCTGGACGAGCTTGCGATAGGTATTCTCGTGCAGCTCGGCGGCGATCAGCCGGTCGTCGGCGCGCATCGCCTGGCGGCAGAGCCAGGGCGAGCCGGGATAGGCATCGGGCCCGTAGAGGCTGCGCGCCGCGGCGAGCGCCGCGCGCCAGGGGGCGAGCAGGCTTTCGGCAGCCGGGGCGAGCGGGGCCTGGTCGAGCCGCGCCACGCCGTCGCGCCATTCATGCGTGCGCAGGGCTTCCTCCGAGCCTAAATCGTAGCGCCCGGCACCGGCATGGCTGTCGACGATGCGGTAGGGCTTATCCTTGCCGTTGAGATGCGTGAGGATGCGCATCAGCATGACGTGCTTGAGGACGTCGGCGAAGTTGCCGGCATGGAAGCCGTGACGGTAATTCATGCAGCGGTCTTAGCGCGCTTTCTCCTCGGCCGATATCGACGGAGTGAAAGCAGCGCACGCCGGTTGAAGCATGCGTCGGCCCGGCACGGCCCGGCGTCAGCGGACGGCGTTGACCCTGAAATCGCGGGCGCGGCAGCCGGAGCGGTCGACCTCCTGGCAACTGCGGAAGCCGCGCAAATCCCGGCTGAAGCAGATGCGCACCTCTTGGAGCACGCCGCGGCGGCAGGCGACCGACATCATGTCGGTGCGCAGGCCGGGATTGGCGGCGACGAAGGCCCGTTCGAGGTCGATCGCGGTCCAGACTTGCTCGCGCTGGCCGTCGCGCAAGGGCGGCGGGATGACGATCTTCTCGCGGGCGCGCCGGACATCGGCGAAATAGCCGCTGGGGCTGGAGCCGGTGCAGGTGCCGTGCTTGCGCCATTGATGGCGCGCCAATCCGTCGGAGGGGAACAGGCCCTCGGCTTCCGACATCGCGATTCGCGAGGGGTTGCGCCCGGCCGGGCCGCAATCGGTTGGGTAGCCGCGCTCATTCTGCGGCCAGAGCCCGTGCACGACGAAGCCGAGATTGGCGCCGGGCGCGCATTGCTCGCGCGAGCGTCCGCGGCCGCCATCCTCGAGCTCGCAGAAGCCCGGCGACCAGGAGAGGGCGAGCACATAGAAGTCGAAATCGCCGGGCGCGCCGCCGCGGCTATGTTGCCCCTGCGCCTGTGCGCCCGAGACTGCGAAACCGAGCAGCGCCAGCCATGGCAGCCAGGCGCGCGAGGGCTTCATTGCCCGATGCTACCGCTCGGGGCCAGGCCGCGCCATCTGGCAATCGGGGGCGTAGGAGCGATGGCGATCGAGGCCACTGACGCACCAGTTGACGTTCCAGCCCCGGCCGAACAGGCCGAGATTCTCGCGCACCGAATAGTCGACCCGGCGCAGGACGCCGTCATTGACCATGACGCGCGCGGTGCAGAAGCGGCGCGGAATGAAGTCGTCGCCCCAGGGCCGCCAGCCGATCGGCCTGACCCGGTCGAAGGCGACGACCCGAAGCGGTCCCCAGAACTTGGCCTCGCGCGAGTTGAACCAGCTGGTGATCTCGCCGAGCACGGCGGGGTCCTCGCAGGCCGGCAGGTTGCCATACATCGGAATGATGCGCTCTTCGGCCCGGTCGGCAGGGTCGACATAGCGGCCGCCCGAGCGATAGGCCGGGTCGCCGTAAACTTCACCTCCTGCCTGCGCCGGCAGGGCTGCGAGGCAGAGCGTGGCGGCAAGGGCCGAGAAAAGCGAAACGCGGCGCATGGTGGCGGCCTTCGTGACTGGTAATGAATCCGTCCCGGTACGATGGATGCGGGGCACGCCCCGGTCAAGGCGACGGTTGCGTTTCGCTCGCAAACCGTCGCGCATTGTGGCTTTCCAATCGCGTTTCCGGCTAGCCGAAAGACGCGACCAGCATCGCCTCGTAGTCGGAGGCGGTCGCGGTGCGCGGGTTGGTGGCGCTGGAATGGTCCTGCACGGCGGCTGCCGCGATGGCGGGCAGCACGTCGCGCGGCACGCCCATCGCCGAAAGCGAGGCCGGCATGCCGAGCCTTGCCGTCAGTCCCGCAATCCATTCGGCGAGGTCGGCATCGGCACCGAGGCCGAGCGTGCGGCGGATTTCGGCGTATTTGGCTTGCGCCTCCGGCGCGTTGAAGCGCAGCACCGCCGGGAGCAGGACGGCGTTGAGGGTGCCGTGATGCAGCGAGACCTGCTTCAGCCCGCCGAGCGGGTGGGAGAGGGCGTGGACGGCGCCGAGCCCCTTCTGGAAGGTGAGGCCGCCCTGCAGGGCGGCCATCAGCATTTCCTTGCGCGCCTCGCGATCCGAGCCGTCGGCGACGGCGCGCTCGATATGCAGGACGGCGCGCTTCAGCCCGTCGAGAGCGATGGCTTCGGCAACCGGGTTGTCGCGCGGGCTGAGATAGGTCTCGATGCAATGGGTGACCGCGTCCATGCCGGTCGCGGCGGTAAGCCAGGAAGGCAGGCCGAGCGTCAGCTCGGGGTCGCATACCGCCAGCTTCGGAATCAGGTGGGGCGAGATGAAGCCGAGCTTGCGGCCGTCGTTCAGCGTGATCAATGCGGCGCGGCCGACCTCGCTGCCGGTGCCGGCCGTGGTCGGGATGGCGATGACCGGCGCGACCCGCGCGGTGATCTTCGGGATGCCGCCGAGGATCGCGGCATAGGTTTCGAGCGGGCCGTCATGGCCGGCGAGCAGGGCGACGCCCTTGGCGAGGTCGATCGGCGAGCCGCCGCCGATGGCGATGAGCCCGTCGCAGGCATGTTCGCGGTAGAGGGCGAGTGCGGCGAGGACCGCCTCCTCGGTCGGATTGGTCGGCGTCTCGGCGAAGAGCGCGGCATTGCCGAGCAGCGGCGAAACGGCGCGCAGTCGCTCGATCAGGTCGGTGGCGGCAAGGCCGCGATCGGTGACGATCAGCGGGCGCGAGATGCCGAGATCGGCGAGGCCGCCGGAAACCGCCTTCAGCTCGCCGAAGCCGAACTGCACCGTCGTCAGATAGGAGATCGTCGCCATTCGCATTCCCTCGCAGCCGCCCGGGCCGTTGGCCGGGCCGAAGTCTTGTCGCGCGTTCGCGGCAGCGATGCCAGCCCCGGAGCCCAGACATCGACGCAGAACAGCCCGGCGAACCGCGCGAAGACATGAGGGCGGCGGCGATCATGGTCCAGAGACCGGACGGCCCCGACTCGGCGGCCGTGAACCCGTCAGCTCTCCTGGATCGTCACGCGCTGCTTGGCGGTTTCAGAGGCTGGCCGGCTCGCCCGCCGCTCCAGTACGAGCAGGACGAGGCCGGCGGCGACGATCAGCGCCGCGCCGAGCAGCATGGCAGGCTTCGGCCAGTCGCCGAAGACCAGCCAGCCGAACAGCAGCGCCCAGACGATCAGCGTGTACTGGTAGGGCACCACCACCGAGGCCTCGGCGAGCTTGAGCGAGCGCGTCACGCACAGATGCGCGACCAAAGCGACGATGCCGAGCAGGCCGAGCAGGGCGGTGTCGGCGAGCGTCGGCGTCACCCAGCCGAAAGGCAAGAGGCCGAGGCCGATCAGCAGGGTGCCGAAGGTCTGCCAGCCGACCAGCACGACATCGGGCGTGCCGCGCAATTTGCGCCCCGCGATCATCATGCAGGCGAAGAGCACGCTGCCGACGAGCGCGACCAGCGCCGGCATGGAGAGCGCGGCCGAGGACGGGTCGAGCGCGATCGCGACGCCGATGAAACCGACGATGGCGGCGAGCCAGCGGCTGAGATCGACGCGCTCGCCCAGGACCAGGGCGGCGAGCGCCACCGCCCAGACCGGCGCCGCCAGCCAGATCGTCATGGTGTCGGCGAGGGGCAGATAGGCGACCGCGAGATAGAACAGCGCCGACTCAGTCGCGCCCAGGACGACGCGCAGGATCTGCAGCCCGGGCTGCTCCGGCCGCAGGAAGCTCCTGGCGCCCTGCCTGATGGCGAAGGGGGCGAGCACCGCCAGCGCCGCGGCGCTGCGCAGCAGCAGCAACTGCCCGACCGTGTAGGTCGCGACCAGCCATTTCCCGAGCACATCGTTGAGCGAGAACAGCAGGATGCCCAACAGCATCATGAGGATACCGGCGAGCGTGGCGTTTCGGGCGGGCATGGCGGTCTTTGGGGCAGGACGGGAGAGGTTCCTTCGCCCGTTGCTGGTGCGCAGGCAAGGGCTGCGGCGCGGGGGGGTGGCCGCGTCGGGCACAGGGCGGCCGGTCGATTGTATTTTCATGTTGACTTAATTAAGTAGGTGCGCAAATTAAGGCCATGGATCGCTTCATGGCCCTTGCCGACCCGACCCGCCGCCGCATCGTCGAGATGCTGGGCGAGGGCGCGCTCGCGGCCGGCGAGATCACGGCGCGGTTCAAGGTCAGCGCCCCGGCGATCTCGCAGCATCTCAAGGCGCTGAAGGCGGCCGGGCTGGTGACGGTCGAGGTCAGCGGCCAGCGCCGGATCTACCGGCTCGATCCCGAAGGTCTCGATGCATTCGAGGCTTGGGTCCGGCAGGTGCGCGGTTTCTGGAATGCCTCGCTCGACCGGCTGGAGCGAGAACTGGGAAAACCCGAGGAAAGCGAGGGAGATACGCGATGAACGAATATGGCGTTGTTCTGGAAAGCGGTGCGGTGCGCTTCGAGCGCCTGCTGCCGGGGCCGCTGGAGCGGGTCTGGGCCTATCTGGCGGAGTCCGACAAACGCGGCGCCTGGTTCGCCTCGGGCGAGGCCGAGCCGCGTGTCGGCGGCAGGATTTCGCTCCTGTTCAAGCATTCGCAGATCACCGACGAGACACCGCCGGAGCGCTATCGCGAGATGAACGACAATGGCTGGCCCTCGAACGGCACGATCACGCGCTACGAGCCGCCGCATGCGATCGGCTTCACCTGGGGCGGCGAGGGCGAGCCGGAATCGGAAGTGGTGTTCGAGCTCGCGCCGGAGGGCGAGAAGGTCCGCCTCACGCTGACGCATCGCAAGCTCGCGAACAAAGCCGAGATGGCGAATGTCTCCGGCGGCTGGCACCTGCATCTCGGCCTGCTTGAGGACAAGCTCGCCGGTGATGCGCCGCGCGGCTTCTGGTCGAGGCACGAGGCGGTCGAAGCCGAATATGCCAGGCGCTATGCCGATCTGCCGGACTGGGGGACGGCAGAGGGCTGAAGCCGGCGCCGACGCGAGCGCGGCGGACCAGACCACGCCTGCCCAGCGGAGCCGCGCCACGCGTGGTGCGAAATCCTGTCGCCTCGGTGTTCATGGATTCCAGGTTCGGCCCCGCGGGCCGCCCCGGAATGACCGCGCGGTTCCGAGAAACGCAGCGTGCTTTAAAGACTCGCCGCTGCCCGCGCGGCCTGATCGTACTGGCCCGAGAGCGAGCGCATCGCGGCGGCGATCTCGGAGAGGCGCGCCGGATCGACGCCGGTCGCCAGCACCGATTTCACCAGCAATTGCTCGCGCACCTTGGCGTAGCGCCGGCAGGCATCCTCGCCGGCCGGGGTCGCCGCGACGGTCTTCTCCTTGCCCTTGCGCCCGCCCTTGATCAGGCCGAGGCGCTCGAGCTTCTTCAGCGCGTAGTTCACGACATGCGTGTCCTCGATGTTGAGGATCAGGCAGATATCGGCGAGGCGCTTGGGTTTGCCGCGATGATTGACGTTGTGCAGCACCAGCACGTCCATCGGCGTCAGATCGGGCAGGCCGGCCGCGGTCATGGCGCGCAGCATCCAGCGATGGAAGGCATGGACCGTCATGCTGAGCGCGAACTCGAATTCCGACAGGGCCGGCATCGCGCCCGAAGCCAGATGGCCGGAGGAGACGATCGGGCCGAGCAGGGAAGCCATCAGCTTCGCGTCGGGCGAGTTGGCATCGGGATCTTGCATCGCGCGGATGTCCCTGGGTGACGAGGTTCGCCGGAGGCCCGGCCTCGTCGCATGGCGGATCGGTCCGCGACGCCGCCCGCGCGCGAGCGGGCGGCGTCGCGAGGCGTCACATCTTCTTGTAGGCGTCGACGATGGCCTGGCCCTCGGCGCCGGCCTTCTTCAGCCAGTCGGCGGTCAGGGTCTCGCCGGCCTTCTTGAAGCCGGCGGCGAGCGCGGCCGAAGGCGCGTTGACCTTCATGCCCTTGGCCTTGAGCTGGTCGAGATACCAGTTGGTCTTCTCTTCCCACAGCTTCCAGCCGCGCGCCTCGGCCGCGGCCGAGGCCTTGAGCAGCGCCTCCTGGGTCGGCTTGTCGAGCGCGTCGAAGGCGGCCTTGTTGACGAAGGTCGCGTTCTTCGGGATCCAGGCCTGGACGTCGTAGAAATGCGTCAGGGTCTCCCAGGCCTTGGAATCATAGCCGGTGCCGCCGGAGGACATGAAGGAGTTGACGACGCCGGTCGCCAGCGCCTGCGGCAATTCGGCGGCCTGGATCGTCACCGACTGCATGCCGAGGATCTCGCCGAGGCGGGTGGTGCCGACATTATAGGCCCGCCATTTCAGGCCCTTCATGTCCTCGACCGTGTTGATCTCCTTCTTGGCGTAGACGCCCTGCGGCGCCCACGGGACCATGAAGAGCAGCTTGATGCCCTGGCTCGCCAGCTTCTTCTCCACCGCCGCCTTCGAGGCCTTGTAGAGCTTCATCGAGTCCGCGAAGGAGGTGGCGAGGAAGGGCACGACGTCGATGCCGAAGATCGGGTCCTCGTTCTCGTGGATCGACATCAGCACCTCGCCCATCTGGGCCTGGCCGGTCTGCACCGCGCGCTTGATCTCGGGCGCCTTGAACAGCGCGGCATTGGCGTGGACGGTGATGCCGAGCTTGCCGCCCGTCGCGGCCTCGACTTCCTTGGCGAAGGTGACGAGATTCTCGGTATGGGGATTGTCGGCCGGGTAGGCGGCCGGCAGGTTCCACTTCGCCTGCGCCAGTGCGCCGGGCGCGGCGAGCGCCAGCGTTCCGGCGGCGACGCCGAGCGCCAGCAGGCCCTTGATGAAGTTCATGCGATTCATGGCAGTTCTCCGTTCCCTCATTGTGGTTGCTGCATCATTTCGGAAAGGCGAGTTCGGGCAGGAACATCACGATCTGCGGGAAGATCGTAATGATCGCGACGGCGGCGACCAGTAGAAAAAAGAACGGCAGGGCGGCGAGCGCGACCGTGTTGGAATCCTTGCCCGACATGGTCTGGAGCACGAAGAGATTGAAGCCGACCGGCGGCGAGACCTCGGCCATCTCGACGATCAGCACCAGGAAGATGCCGAACCAGACCAGGTCGAAGCCGGCCGCCTTGATCATCGGGATGACGATCGCCGTCGTCAGCACGATCATCGAGATGCCGTCGAGGGCGGCGCCGAGCACGATGTACATCACCGTCAGCGCCGCGATCAGCGCGTAGGGCGAGAGGTGCAGGCTGTCGACCCAGGCGGCGAGCGCCAGCGGGATGCCGGTATAGGCCATCGAGGTCGACATGAAGGAGGCGCCGGCGAGGATCAGCATGATCATGCAGGTGATCCGCGTCGTGCCCATGACGCTCGCCCAGAACGCTTCCTTCGTCAGCGAGCCCGACCACCAGGCGATGCCGAAGGAGCCGAGCACCCCCCAGGCGGCGCATTCGGTCGCCGTCGCCCAGCCCAGCAGCAGCGACAGGAAGACCAGCACGATCAGCAGCATGCAGGGGATGAGGTTGGCCGATTCCCGCAGCTTCCGGCGCAGCGGCATCTTCGGCTCGGCCGGCGGCGCCTGATCCGGGTGCAGCAGGTGCCAGACGATGATGTAGCCGGAATAGAGCGCCATCACGAGCAGGCCGGGCAGGAAGCCGGCGAGGAAGACCTGGATGATCGAGACGTTCGCGGCCACCGCATAGACCACCATGGTGATCGAGGGCGGGATCAGGATGCCCAGCGTGCCGGCGCCGGCGAGCGAGCCGAGCGAAAGCTTCTCGTTGTAGCCGCGCCGCTTCAGCTCCGGCAGGGCGATCTTGGCGACCGTGGCGCAGGTTGCGGCCGAGGAGCCGGAGACCGAGCCGAAGATGCCGCAGGCCAGCACGTTGACGTGCATCAGCCGGCCGGGGAGCCAGTTCAGCCAGGGCGCGAGGCCGCGGAACATCTCCTCCGAGAGCCTGGTGCGGTAGAGGATCTCGCCCATCCAGATGAAGAGCGGCAGGGCGGCCAGCGTCCAGGAGGCGCTGTTGCCCCAGATCGTCGTCGCCAGCACCGAGCCGGCCGGGATGCCGCCGGCGACGAACTGCATCGCCACCCAGCCACAGGCCATCAGCGAGATCGCGATCCAGACGCCGCCGGCCAGAAGGGCCGCCAGCAGGCCGAGCAGCAGCGCGGAAATTTCGATCATGGACATGGCTCAGACCCCGCTCTGCATGGCGCGCTCGACGATTTCCTCGTCGGTCTGCGGGGGCGGCTTCTCGTAGCGCGGGGTGTTGCCGCGCAGCACGACATGCACGAACTCGTCGAGCATGGCGATGAACAGGATGATGAGCCCGCCGGAATAGCCGAGCTGCGGGACCCACATCGGCATGGCGACGACGCCGCCGGCGATGTCGTTGAAGGCGTAGGACTGCCAGGTCATCACCGTCGCATGCCAGGCGAAGAAGCCGGTGAAGCCGAGGCCGAGCACGAGCGAGAAGGTCTCGAACACCCAGCGCGTGCGGCCCTTGAAGCGGTCGATCAGCAGGCCGACCCGGATCATCTCGCCGGATTTGAAGGTGTGGGCGAGGCCGAGAAAGGCCATCGCCGCCATGCACCAGGAGGCGAAATCGTCGCCGGCGGGGATGTTGAAGCCGACCTCGCGGCCGAGCGAGAGGCCCATCATCAAGGCGAGGATGGCGATCAGGAAGAAACCGGCAGCGTAGCCGGCGAAGAGGTAGAGCCTGTCGAGCGTGCTGCGGATCATCGGGTGCTCCGCAGCGTGGGATCGGGCTGCGGCATGGCTGCCGCGTCGGGTCGCCGGCGCGTGCCGGGCCTGATTGCCAGGGCCGATCCCGTCATTGCACTCTCCCATCGCGCTCGACCGGCCTGGCCCCTCAGCCATGTTCCAGTCACAATTGCGATCGTAGCCGGCGAATTCTCCTTGTCAACTTTTCATCGACGATTTATCGATGAAAAGTGAAACTGAGTTCGATCGCCGCTTGGGAGGGTGCGATGACTGCGAGCCGTTGGGACTTCTGGATCGACCGTGGCGGCACCTTCACCGACGTGATCGGCCGCGATCTGCAAGGCAGGCTTCACGCCAGGAAGCTGCTCTCCGACAATCCCGGCGCCTATCGCGACGCCGCCGTGCAGGGCATCCGCGACCATCTCGGGCTGAAGGCCGGCGAGCCGATCCCGGCTGCTCTCGTCGGCGAGGTGCGGATGGGCACCACGGTCGCGACCAATGCGCTGCTCGAGCGCAAGGGCGACCGGACGCTGCTGGTCACCACCAAGGGTTTCCGCGATGCCTTGCGCATCGGCTACCAGGCGCGGCCCGACATCTTCGCCAAGGAGATCATCAAGCCCGAGCAGCTCTACGATGCGGTGGTCGAGGTCGAGGAGCGGGTGCTGGCCGACGGCGCCGTCGAGCGCGTGCCTGACGAGGCGGCGATCCGCGCTGCCCTGCAGGCGCAGTACGATGCCGGGTTCCGCGCCGTCGCCATCGTCTTCATGCACGCCTATCGCTATCCGGCGCATGAGCAGGTCGCGGCCCGCATCGCCCGCGAGATCGGCTTCCCGCAGGTCTCGGTCAGCCACGAGGTCTCGCCGCTGATCAAGCTGGTCGGTCGCGGCGATACCGCCGTGGTCGACGCCTATCTCTCGCCGATCCTTTCCCGCTATGTCGCGCAGGTCTCGGAGGAACTCGACATCGCCCGCACCGGCGCGCGGCTGATGTTCATGATGTCCTCGGGCGGGCTCACCGCCGCCGAACTCTTTCAAGGCAAGGACGCCATTCTCTCCGGCCCGGCCGGTGGCGTCGTCGGCCTCGCCGAGACCGGCCGCTCGGCCGGCTTCGACAAGGTGATCGGCTTCGACATGGGCGGCACCTCGACCGATGTCGCGCATTTCGACGGCGAATATGAGCGCGCCTTCGAGACCGAGGTCGCCGGCGTGCGCATGCGGGCGCCGATGATGCTGATCCACACCGTCGCCGCCGGCGGCGGCTCGATCCTCCACTTCGACGGCGCCCGTTTCCGCGTCGGTCCCGATTCCGCCGGTGCCAATCCCGGCCCCGCCGCCTATCGCCGCGGCGGGCCGCTCGCGGTGACCGACGCCAATGTCATGGTCGGAAAGCTGATCCCCGGCTATTTTCCGCCGATCTTCGGCGAGAGCCACGACCAGCCGCTCGATGCGGAGACCGTCCGGGCGAAATTCGCTGCGCTCGCGGCGGAGGTCGGCGACGGGCGCTCGCCCGAGGAGGTCGCCGACGGCTTCATCCAGATCGCTGTCGCCAACATGGCCGAGGCGATCAAGAAGATCTCGGTGCAGCGCGGCTACGACATCACCCGCTATGCGCTGAACTCCTTCGGCGGTGCCGGCGGCCAGCATGCCTGCCTCGTCGCCGACGCGCTCGGCATCAAGACCGTGCTGCTGCACCCGTTCTCCGGCCTGCTCTCGGCCTATGGCATGGGTCTCGCTGAAATCCGCGCGACGCGCACGGCGGCGCTCGATGTGCCGCTCGATGCCGAGGCGAAGGCGGCCATCGCCACCGTGGCCGAGCGGCTGGGCGCCGACACCAAGGCGGAGGTCGCCGGTCAGGGCGTGCCGGAGGGCGACATCGCCATCCATGTCCGTGCCCATGTCCGCTATGCCGGCACCGATACCGCGATCGCCGTCCCGTTCGGCAGCCGCGCCGAGATGCAGGAGGCTTTTCAGGGCGCCCACAGGGCGCGCTTCGGCTTCATCGACGAGACCAAGGCGCTGGTCGTCGAGGCGGTCGAGGTCGAGGCGGTCGGCGGCGGTGCCCGCTTCGAGGAGGCCGAGGCGGCCGAGAGCGCCGGCGCGCCGGTCGCGGCCGAGCATACCCGCCTGTTCTCGCAAGGGCGCTGGCATGAGGCGGCGATCGTCCGGCGCGAGGCGATGCAGCCCGGCCAGAGCGTTGCCGGGCCGGCGATCGTGATCGAGCCGAACCAGACCGTGGTGGTCGAGGATGGCTGGAGCGCCAGGCTGACCGCCAAGGACCATCTGGTGCTGACGCGTAGCAGGGCGCTGGTGCAGCAGGCGGCGATCGGCACCAAGGCCGATCCGGTCATGCTCGAGATCTTCAACAACCTGTTCATGTCGATCGCCGAGCAGATGGGCGTGACGCTGCAGAACACCGCCTATTCGGTGAACATCAAGGAGCGGCTCGACTTCTCCTGCGCGGTCTTCGACCAGACCGGCGCGCTCGTCGCCAATGCGCCGCATATGCCGGTGCATCTCGGCTCGATGGACAAGTCTGTCGAGACCGTGATCAGCAACAATCCGATGATCCGGCCGGGCGACGTCTACTGCCTTAACGCGCCCTATAATGGCGGCACGCATCTGCCCGACATCACCATCTGCACGCCGGTCTTCGACGAGCAGGACAAGGAGATCCTGTTCTGGGTGGCGAGCCGCGGCCACCATGCCGATGTCGGCGGCACCGCGCCGGGCTCGATGTCGCCGCTGGCGACCAATATCGAGGAAGAAGGCGTCTATATCGACAACTTCAAGATCGTCGATCAGGGCCGCTTCTGCGAGGAGGATCTGGTCAAGCTGCTGACCGGGGCGCGCTATCCCGTCCGCAACGTCGTCCAGAACGTCAATGACCTGAAGGCGCAGATCGCCGCCAACGAGAAGGGCGTGGCCGAGCTGAAGAAGATGATCCGCTCCTTCGGCCTCGATGTCGTGCAGGCCTATATGGGCCATGTCCAGGACAATGCCGCCGAGAGCGTCGCCAGGCTGCTCGCCAAGCTGCATGACTGCGAATTCACCTACCCCATGGACCAGGGCTGCGCGATCAAGGTGAAGATCACCGTCGATCGCGAGAAGCGCGAGGCAACGGTCGACTTCACCGGCACCTCGCCGCAGCGCGAGGACAATTTCAACGCGCCGGCGCCGGTCACCCGCGCCGCCGTGCTCTATGTCTTCCGCGTCATGGTCGACGATGCGATCCCGATGAACGCCGGGTGCCTGCGGCCGATCAGGGTGATCGTGCCGGAAGGTACGATGCTCAGCCCCCGCTATCCGGCCGCCGTCGTTGCCGGCAATGTCGAGGTCTCACAGGCGGTGACCAACACGCTGTTCGGCGCGCTCGAGGCGATGTCGTCCTCGCAGGGGACGATGAACAACCTGACCTTCGGCAATGACGAGTACCAGTATTACGAGACGATCTGCTCCGGCTCGCCAGCGGGGCCGGGCTTCAACGGCACCTCGGGCGTGCACGTCCACATGACCAATTCCCGGCTGACCGATCCGGAGATCCTGGAGACGCGCTTCCCCGTCGTGCTCGAGGATTTCCACATCCGGCTCGGCTCGGGCGGCAAGGGCGAGTGGAATGCCGGCGACGGCACCAGCCGCACCATCCGCTTCCTGAAGGGCATGGACTGCGCCATCCTCGCCTCGCATCGCAGGGTCAGGCCCTTCGGCATGAAGGGCGGCGAGCCGGGCGAGCTCGGGCGGACGCTGGTGCGGCGGCTTTCGGGCGCGGTCGAGGAGCTGAAGCCCTCCGACCAGACCTTCCTGCAGGCCGGCGAGGCGGTGACGGTGATCACGCCGACCGCCGGCGGCTATGGAAAGTGCAAGGGCTGAGGCTTAGCTCTTCGCCCATCGCCTTTGCGAGCGTAGCGAAGCAATCCCGGGTTGCGTTTTGTCCCCTTGGATTGCCTCGTCGGCTGGCGTCTCCTCGCAATGACGCTTGCGCCAAGGAGACTGAGCGATGTCGCAGACCTGGATGATCACCGGAGCCAATCGTGGCATCGGGCTGGCGCTGGCGATGGAATTGCTGCGCCGGGGCGACCATGTCGTCGCCGCAGCGCGCAATCCCTGGGGCGGGGCGCTGGCGGAACTCGCCGGCGCGCATGGCGCGGCGCTGATGCCGCTCGAGCTCGACGTGACCTCGGACGCCAGCATCGCCGCCGCCAAGCAGGCGCTCGCCGGCCGGCCGCTCGACGTGCTGGTCAATAATGCCGGCATCTATGGCCCGCGCGATCGCCAGTCGGCATTCGAGATGGATTTCGACGCCTGGCGCGCGGTCTTCGAGGTCAATGTCTACGCGCCCTTGCGGGTGGCGCAGGCTTTCCTGCCCAATCTCGAAGCCGGCAGCGGCCGCAAGCTCGCGACGATCTCGAGCCGGATGGGCTCGCTCGGCGGCAACCCTTCCGGCGCGCTCGCCTATCGTTCGTCCAAGGCGGCGGTCAACATGGCCATGGTCGTCTTCGGCAATGCGGTCCGCGCCAGCGAGATCGCCGTGCTGCTGTTCCATCCCGGCTGGGTGCGCACCGATATGGGCGGCGGCGGAGCCGATATCCCGGCAACCGATAGCGCTGCCGGGCTGATCGAGACGATCGACGCCTCCGGCATGGCGGAGACCAACAGCTTCCGGACCTGGCAGGGCGAGACGATTCCCTGGTAGGTGCTGAAGCTGCGCGTCAACTGGCGCGGGTCGAGGCGAGCCAGAGGCCGCCGCCGATCAGGAAGCCGCCGCTGAACTTCGAGAGCAGGCGCACGCGCCGCTGCGACAGGAAACGGCCGGCCCGGCCGGAGAGCACGGCATAGGCGCTGTCGCTGACCGCCGCGAACAGCATCGCGGTCGCGCCCATGATCGCGATCTGGGTGGCGTGGTCGCGGGCGGGATCGAGGAATTGCGGGAAGAAGGCGCCGAAGAACAGCAGCGTCTTCGGATTGCTGAGCGCGACCAGCACGCCCTGCAGGAAGAAGCCGCCGCGCGGCGGGCGCGCCGGCGTCGCGCCGCCTTCGCCGATATCGCCGGCGCTGCGATACATCTTCCAGCCGAGCCAGACCAGATAGGCGGCGCCGGCCAGCCGGACCCAGTCGAACCAGTGGCCCATCGCCGCGATGACCGAGCTCAGGCCGATGCCGACGATGGCGATCATGATCGCCAGCCCCGCCTGCGTTCCTGCCACATTGAGAAGGCCGGCCCGACTACCATGCTTCAGGCTATTGGCGATGATCAGCGTCACCGTCGGGCCGGGCACGATGATGATGACGACGCAAGCCAGCAAATAGGCGGCGAAGAGTTCGAAGGACATTGGGGGCCTCGCGGCGGTTCGGCGGCCGCCTCCGGGGCGACGTGCGATTCCTTTATTATTTGCGATCCTGAGTCGAGAGCAGGGTGGAGAGACGGGATGGTTGCAGCAGCGTTCAATGTGGTTCCGCTGACGCCGGAGCATTGGCCGGCGCTGGAGGAGCTCTTCGGCCCGCAAGGCCCTTGCTATGGCTGCTGGTGCAACCATTACCGCATGCCACCGAAGCTCAGGAAGCCGCTTCTCGGCGAGGGCGCGCGGCGGCTGTTCGAACAGCGCGTGCACGATGGGCCCGCGCCCGGCGTGCTCGCCTTTGCAGGGGAGGTGGCGGTCGGCTGGCTCCAGGTCGGTCCGCGTGCGCATGTGCCCGAATGGAACAATCCGCGCCGCGCCTCGACGCCACTGCCGGATGCGCCGGCCGAGGACGAGCGGAACTGGGCGGCCTCCTGCTTCTTCGTGCGCAAGGGTTTTCGCGGCAAGGGTGTCACCGGCGCCCTGCTCGACGGCGCGATCGGCTTTGCGCGCCGCAGCGGCGCGCAATTACTCGAAGCCGCGCCGATGGCGAACGAGACGAAGCGCAGCAGCGAGGGGCTCTATGTCGGTCCGGAGAGCGTGTTCCGGCGCGCCGGCTTCGTCGAGGTCGCGTGCCACAAGCCGGGCCGGCCGCTGCTGCGCCTCGTGCTGTAGGCGGGCCTGCCTTGCGGCCGGCGCCGATGGACCGCGACAGGGCGCTCGCCTAATCCTCGCTCATTCGAATCCTGCGAGGAGCCGTCCATGATCCGCATCACGCTTGCCGGCTGCACCGGCTGGGTCGGCAAGGCGCTGGTCGCCGCCATCACGGCGGCGCCCGATCTGGAACTCGTCACCGGCGTCTCGCGCCAGGCGGCGGGGCGCGATCTCGGCGAGGCGGCGGGCCTGTCGGCGAACGGGCTGCCGGTCTTCGCGACGGTTTCGGAAGCGCTCGCCGTGCCCTGCGACGTGCTGATCGACTACACCAAGCCCGACAGCGTGAAGGCCAATGTGCTCGCCGCCGTCGCAGCCTCGCGCCATGTCGTGGTCGGCGCTTCCGGCATGTCGGCCGCGGACTATGACGAGGTCGCAGCGGCCGCCCGGGACGCCAAGGTCGGCGTGCTCGCCGCCGGCAATTTCTCGATCACGGCCACCCTGCTGCGGCGCTTCGCCCGCGAGGCGGTGAAATATGTGCCCGACGTCGAGATCATCGACTACGCCTCGCCCACCAAGCCCGACACGCCTTCGGGCACGGGTTTCGAGCTCGCCGAGACGCTTGCCGCCGAGCGCATGGCCGCGACCTCGATGCCGGTCGCCGCGCTCGGCGGCGTGCGCGAGACGCGCGGCGGCGCGATCGGTGCGCCGCATCCGGTGCAGGTGCATTCGCTGCGGATGCCGGGCTTCGTGCTCTCCTGCGAGGCGGTGTTCGGCCTGGCGGATGAGCGCCTGGTGATCCGCCATGACGCCGGCACCTCGGCGGCTCCCTATGTCGGCGGCACGTTGCTGGCGGCGCGACGCGTCGGCGAGCAGGTCGGCCTGCGCCGCGGCCTCGACAGCCTGATGGGCTGAGCCGTCGCGGCCGCGAAGATAGAACTCGATAAATTCAGTTTTTCCAAGTGCTTAGCTGGCTTCATTAAGGATCTGTTCGTTCGCGGTTGCGAGAAGTGCCGCGCTTGACGATGGCGGTGGACGGGATGCGGCGTTTCGGCTTGACGGCGAAGATAACCCTGCTGTTCGCCCTGTTCGGGATGGCGGCGGCGATGGGGCTGGCGAGCGCGGTGCGCGGCCTCGCCTCGGTGCATGAGATCGATCGCGAGGCCTTCATCGGCCTCCAGCTCGCCAACCGCGCCTCGCTTTTGTCGAGCCGCGTGGCGCAGGCTTCCCTGCTCAGCCGTTTTGACGGCGGTGCCGGAGCGCAGGAGGTCGAGCGCGCGCTGGACCAGCTCGATGCCGCCATCGAACTGGTCGATGCCGCCCGCGCCAGCCTGGCCTCGGCGCTGCCGCCCGCCCTCGCGCAGGCGCATCCGACGCTCGATGCGCGCATCCGGACCTTCATCGCCTTCCAGCGCGACATCGTCGAGATCGGCCGCCGCGTCTCCGCCAAGGCGGCGCTGATCGAGGCCTCGGCGGAAGCCGCGAAGGAGAATGTTCGCCAGATCATCAGCGTCACGGCGACGATCCGCGACGATCTCGACCGGCAATCCGGC
>NZ_JAKFED010000177.1:0-4029 GCF_036675845.1 Allobosea sp.
CCCGCCACCGGCGCACCCGGCAGCGTCAGCAACGACCCGCGCAGGCGGCCGAGGATCGCCTCGCGCACCAGCCGGCTCTCGCCGATCGCGACCGCAACGCCCTGCGCATGGGCCTCGCCGGAGAGGAGGTCGAAACCGGCCCGCGCCTCGGCGGCCGTCGCCGAGACCAGCGCGTCATAGACCGGGTTGCCGAAACCGAGCCGCTCCGCCGCGACCGCGATCCCGCCCTGGTTGCGCGTCTGGGCGATATAGGGCCGGCCCGAGCCGTCAGGGCCGAAGCTGGCGTCGTTGCGCGTCATGGTCAGGGTGACGTCCGTGCCCGAATAGCTCAGCGACGGCGTCAGGAAGGCGAGATTGGAGGTGACATTGGCGAACTGGCCGCTGACCCCGCCCGCGGCGGTCAGGATGGTGTAGTTCGTCGCCGTCGCGTAGTTGCCGTTCTCGGCCAGCACCGCGACGGTGCCGCCGCTGATCGTCGCCAGGCCGGAGGCGACGATGCGGTCGCCCTGGCCGGCGGCGTTGACCTCGACCTGGTAGGTCGAGCCCACGCCGAAGGAGATATTGCCGCTGACCGTCAGCGTGCCGATCGAGTTGCCCGGCGCGACCGTGCCGCCGCTCGCGACCGCGATGCCGCCGACCGTGCCCGAGCCGCCGAGCGAACCCCCATTCACGGTCACCGCGCTGGCGAGCGAGCCGTTGACCACCAGCTTGCCGCCAGCGACCGTGGTCGCGCCGGTATAGCTGCTCGTCCCGCTCAGGGTGAAAGTGCCGGAGCCGGTCTTGGTCAGGCCGCCCGTGCCGGTGATCGCGCCCGAGAAGGTCGTCGAGCTGCCGTCCGCGCCGGTGGTCAGGCTGCCCGAACCGAGCGCGACCGTGCCCGCCCCGGCGAGCGAGCCGATGCTCTGGCTGAAGCCGGCAAGATCGAGCACTGCCCCGCCCGCCACGCTGAAGGCCGAGGCCGAGGAGAACGAGCCGGAGCGCCCGGCCCGCAAGGTCCCGCCAGAGACCGTGGTCGCGCCGGTGTAGCTGTGCGTGCCCGTGAGCAAGAGCGTGCCGGCGCCGGCCTTCGACAGCGCGCCGCTGCCCGAAAACGACTGTGTCACCGTGAAGCTGTTGCCCGCCGCGGCGATGTCGAAGCCGCCGCCGGAAGCGCCGAAGACGATGTCGCGCGCAAGCTGCGTCAGCGCCGTCCCGGTCACCTGCAGCACGCCGCCGTTCAAGGTCAGCGCGCCCGAAACGCCGCCGAGATTGGCCTCCGAGGAGATGCTGACCGCACCGCCTTCCAGCACCGTGCCGCCCGTATAGGTGTTGACGCCGGTGAGGGTCAGCGTGCCGGCCCCGCGCTTGGTGACGGAGCCCACGCCGTCGATGGTCGCGGCGAGCGTCGCCATGTCGGTGAAGTCGGCGACGATGCGGCCATCGTTGAGGATGTCGGCGGCATCGACCGTGCCGGCCAGCCCGCCGGTGCCGATATTGAGCGTCGCCCGCGTCGTCAGCTGGATATCGCCGCCGGCGAGGTCGAGCAGGCCGCCATCGGCGACGGTGACCGAGGCGACCTCGTCCGGTGCGGCGTCGACCACGAGCTGGCCGCCGCTTATCGTCCAGCGCGAGCCGGTGCCGGTGACCGTGGCGGAGGCCGTGTCGGTGACGGCCACCACCACCGCGAGCACCGAGTTCAGGGTCGCGCCACCCGAGACGGTGAGCGCCGTGGTGGGACCATAGCCCGCGACCGCCACCGTGCCGGTGGTGACGGAGGAGCCGGCGCCGTCGATCCGGGCCGTGCCGGCGATCTCGAAAAAGCCGGACCCGTTGTCGAGCGTGCCGCCCTGCTCGACCACGAGCGTGCCGCCCGAGACCACGATATCGCCGCCGACGGTGAAGCTGCCGCCGCGCAGGACGAGCTGGCCGCCGCCACAGGCGCAGACCGAGAGATCGCCGCCGATCGTGCTGCCGGTGCCGGTGAGGATCTGCGTGCCCGTGCCGGTGAACTCGAAGGAGCCGTTGCCGGTGATCGTGCCGGAGAAGGTCGTCGTCGCATTCGTCGAGCCGGTGACCAGCCAGGCGCCGGTGCCGATCTCGACATCGCCGACCCCCGACAGCGAGCCGACCGTGGCGACGATGCCCGGCACGGCAACGACCTCGAGCACGGCGCCGGAGGCGATCGTATAGTTCGAGTTCGCCGAGAATGCGTCCCAGGAACTGCCGGCCAGCCTGCCGGCCTCGACCCGCGTATCGCCGGAATAGTCGCTCGTGCCCTGCAGCACGAGTATGCCGTCGCCGCTCTTGGTCAGCCCGCCCGTGCCGGTGATGTCGCCGGTCACGAGCAGCGACTGGCCACCCTCGACCTCGAAAGTGCCGCCGCCGGCGTTCAGCGTGACATTGCGCGCCGAGGTGAAGCTGCCGGTGACCTGCAAGGTGCCGCCGCCGAAGGCGAGGCCGCCGGACGCCTGGCCGAGATTGGCGTCGGCCGAGACCGAGAGCTTGCCGGCGTTGATCGTCGTGCCGCCCGAATAGGTGTTGGCGCCGGTCAGCGTCACGGTCCCGGCGCCGGTCTTGATCACCGAACCGCCACCGCTGATGACGTTCGCGACGGTGACGTCGGTCGGCTGGGCGAAGGTCAGTGTTCCGGCCGCGACCGTGATCGCACCATTGATGCCGGAGGTGGCGTTGCCGAAGCTCAGCGAATTGTCGCCGCCCGTGAACACGACCGCGGTGTTGACTAACCCGCCGCCGCCATAGAGCCCGCCCGAAATCGTGCCGTTATTGGTGATGTGCAGGTTGGAGCCGACGATGCCGAAGCCACCATGGCCGTGCGCGCCCGAGCCCGAGCCACCCGCGCCCGCCGCTCCACCAGCGCCGCCCCGGACCGTGCCATCGATGACGAGCGCGGTCGCCGAGGCGCCGCCGGCGAAGATCAGGCCGAAGCCGCCGGTGCCGCCGGAGCCGCCCTGGTCGACAACGCTGCCGCCGCCGGCTCCGCCATCGCCGCCGGTGATGGTGCCGGTGATCGTCGCGACCGTCCCGGCCCCCGTGACGACGGCGCCAAAGCCGCCGGCTCCGCCGCCGCCGCCGCCGCTGGTGGCGCCGCCAGCCTGTCCCGCGCCACCATTGGTACCGGTACTGGCGCCGGCCGGCACGGTCGCGCCGACCGAGCCGTGCACGCCGCCCGTGCCGCCCTGTCCGGTGCCGGGCAAACCGCTCGCGTTGAAGCCCCCGGCGCCGCCGGTGACGGCGCCGGCCCCACCACCGCCACCTCCGCCATAGCTAGGACTCCCATTCGCCCCGGCGAAGCCGGGACCGGTCGCGCTGTCGGCTCCACCCGCACCGCCCGTGCCGTCTCCGAGCTCACCATTGCCGCCCTTCCCGCCAGCGGCGGCGGCAGGCGTGGCCGGCGCCATGGCGAGCAGCGCGAGAAGGGGCAATGCGGCCAAGCGCAGCGCCGGCGGCCTGGCGAGGGCGGGCCGGTGCAGGAGCAGCGGGGCAGGACGCGGAACCGTCGCGATTTCCGCGAATCGGGGCAGGATACCGGCAGGCACGCGCGAAGCCCGCCGCCTGCCCGCCGGCAAGGCGCGCCGCCCGGGCCGCGCAAGGCTCGCATTCGCTCTGTCCTTGAATCGCACCCGATCGCTCCCAGCCCGGCGGCAGACTAGGTCGCGCCTCGGCGGATGCAATGAAGTTGCGTTCACGACCGGTTAACTTTGCGGCACGTGGCAAATAAGGCACAATCGCGGCCTGTCATCGGAAAGAGCTGGAATCGGCCTCCTCGCGATGGCCTGGCTCGTCCCGACCAGCCACCTCTTGCCGAGCGAGGGCGGCGTTCAGGACACGGAGGCTCGCCCTCTTTCGTCATTGCGAGCGAAGCGAAGCAATCCAGGGGCGCAAGATCACTTTTCTTGGCGAGCCCTCCTGGATTGCTTCGCTTCGCTCGCGATGGCGGGAGGGCCGGCGGGGATAATTCGGCAATCGCTCCCCGCCGCCGGAACCTCGCTTATGCTCCGCCTCGTCCTGTCCGACCGAGGGGGCTGTCGC
>NZ_JAKFED010000215.1:0-19395 GCF_036675845.1 Allobosea sp.
TGCGGCCTGTCGGCGGCCTGGTTCCTTGGCGACGGCGATCCGCTGGCGAAGATCAATTTTGCCGTGGCGGAGCGGGCGATCGCGGCGCTGGATGCGGGCTAGTCGGGCAGGCGCGGGGAACCCCTCTCCTGTAAGGAGAGGGGTAGGGGTGAGGTGTAGGCCGTTGGACCAGTTAAACCCAGACATAGAAGCAAGGCAGCGGCGAGGTCACGGCCAGGTCGTCAAACGGCCTACACCTCACCCTACCCTCTCCTTACAGGAGAGGGTTCCCGCGCTTCTGCCTCCATCACTGTGGGGTGTAGGAGCGGCCCTCAAACGCCGATCTTGCCGCCGCCCTTCTTCGTGATCGCAACCACCGAGGGCCGCACCGGCATGTCGGGTTTGAAGTCCGGCCAGCGGGTCGAGAGATCCTCGTAATAGGAGCGGCGCCCGAAAGCCGGCCAGTCCGGGCCGTCATCGCCGGGATGCTGGACGGCGACGAAGGCGGTCTGGTCGTCCGGAGAAAAGCACGGGCCGCAGAGCTCGGCGCCGTGCGGCACGCGGTAGAACAGCTTGGAGGTGCGGCGCGCCTCGCCTTGCGTATCCACCGCCCAGAGCCCGTCGGTGCGGCCGGTTTCCTCGGGGCCGTTGCCGTCGGTCGAGACCCAGAGGCGTCCGGCCGAGTCGACCGCGCAATTGTCGGGCATGCCGAACCAGCCGTTCTTGCTGGTCTCGGTCGAGAAGCTGGCGCCGACCGCGGCGACCGACGGGTCGCCGCATTTCAGCAGCACTTCCCATCTGCCCTTCGGCGCAGCGAAGTCGCCGCCATCCTCGACGATCTCGATGATGTGGCCGAAGGCATTCTTGGCGCGTGGATTGGCGGCGTCGACCTGCTCGTCCTTGCGGCTCTTATTGTTGGTCAGCATGACATAGACCCGGCCGGTGACGCCGTTGGGCTGGATGTCCTCGGGCCGGTCCATCTTGGTGGCGCCGAGCAGGTCGCCGGCGCGGCGGGTCTCGATCAGCACGTCGGCCTGGCTTTCGAAGCCGTTGGCGGGCGTGAGCGGCCCTTCGCCGAAGCTGAGCGGCAGCCATTCCAGCGCGCCGTCACCTGAGAACTTCGCGACATGGAGCGTGCCGGAATCCATCAGATCCATGTTGGCGGCGCGGTTTTGCGGGTCGAAGCGGCCAGCGGTGACGAATTTGTAGACATAGTCGAAGCGCTCGTCGTCACCGAGATAGAAGACGACGCGACCATCCCTGGAGACGATGCTTTCGGCGCCCTCGTGCTTGAAGCGGCCGAGCGCGGTGCGCTTCTTCGGGACCGAGTTCGGGTCGAGCGGATCGACCTCGACGATCCAGCCGAAGCGGTTGGCCTCGTTCGGTTCCTTGCCGATGTCGAACCGGTCCTCGAAGCGGCCCCAGGCATAGGGCGGCGAGGGCAGAGCGAGACGCTTGTAGTTGGCGGCCTCGCGGTGGCCCTCCGGTAGCGTGCCGGAGAAGTAGCCGTGGAAGTTCTCCTCGCCGGTGACGAAGGTGCCCCAGGGGGTGAGGCCGCCGGCGCAGTTGTTGATCGTGCCGAAAACCTTGGTGCCGCCGGGATCGGCAATGGTCCTGACGCGCTCGCTGCCGGCGACGGGGCCGGAGAGCTGCATCTGCGTCGCCACGGTGATGCGGCGGTTGTATTTCGAATCCCGCACCAGCGCCCATTTGCCGCCGGTCTTGCGGATTTCGGCGACGGTCGCGCCATGCGCCATCATCTCGATGGCGGCGCGCTCTTTGGTGGCATTCGCCAGCACCGGCTTGCCGTCCTTCATCGTCACCACGCCTGGGAACATCAGATGCGGGTTGGTGTATTCGTGGTTGACGAAGAGCAGGCCGTGGGAGGAGGGGTCGGCGGCGCCGGGCAGCGGCGTATAGCCGACATAGTCGTTGTTGTAGCCGAACTGCCTGGCCTGGGCCTCGGGCGTCTGCCTTTCGGGATCGAATTCCGGCGCATCGGGAAAGAGCGGATCGCCCCAGCGCAGCAATACATCGGCGTCATAGCCTTCGGCGACATGATGGTCGGCGTCGACGCCGGCCTCGACTTCGGTGAAGGCGAAGGCCGAAGCCGCGACGCCCTCGGCTTTCGCCAGGCTCGCGGTCGCCAGCGCCGCGGTCCCGACCGTCGCCGAGATCGCCGAGACGGCGAGCGCGCCCTTGAGCAGGCCGCGGCGCGAGAAGCGCGCGCCGATCTGCTCGCCCATGGTCGGGTTGTCGGAGGGGTTCTGCGGCGCGGCGTCGTCATGCTCGAGCAGGCTGGCGCCGAAGGTCGATTCGTATTCAGGCTCTTCGCTCATGACGCTTCCCGTGGCTCCCTACCGTCCGCAATTAGAACCGACCCAGGCTAGGAGCGCAGCTTGACAGTGCCGTGACGGGAGGGGCCGTGCGCTTGCCTCCTGCCGATGCGGCTGACTATAACGCGCCCCTGCGCGCCCCGGCGGGCAGGAGAAGCGATCAGAGCGGAGGCGAGCAAGCCATGGCCGGGCATTCCCAGTTCAAGAACATCATGCACCGCAAGGGCAAGCAGGACGCGGTGCGTTCCAAGCTGTTCTCGAAACTGGCCCGCGAAATCACCGTCGCCGCCAAGATGGGCATGCCCGATCCGAACCTGAATCCGCGCCTGCGCATGGCCGTGCTGGCGGCGCGGGCCGAGAACATGCCCAAGGACAATATCGAGCGCGCGATCAAGAAGGCGCTCGGCGGCGAGGGCGAGAACTATGACGAGGTCCGTTATGAGGGCTATGGCCCCGGCGGCGCCGCCGTCATCGTCGAGGCGCTGACCGACAACCGCAACCGCACCGCTTCGGCCGTGCGCTCCTATTTCACCAAGGCCGGCGGCGCGATGGGCGAGAGCAATTCGGTCTCGTTCATGTTCAACCGCGTCGGCGAGGTCGTCTATCCGGCTGAGGTCGGCGATGCCGACAAGGTGATGGAGGCGGCGATCGAGGCCGGCGCCGACGACGTGATCTCGGACGAGAACGGCCACACCATCCTGTGCGCCTTCGATGCGCTGAACGAGGTCTCGAAGGCGCTCGAAGGCTCGCTCGGCGCGCCGGCCTCGGCCAAGCCGGTCTGGCGGCCGACGACGACGGCGCCGCTCGACGAGGACAAGGCCGCCTCGATGATGCGGCTGATGGAGGCGCTCGACAATGACGACGACGTCCAGAACGTCTTCGCCAATTTCGAGATCGCCGACGAGGTGATGGCCAAGCTCGGCGCCGCCTGAGGCGTCAGCGGCCGAGCAGCAGGTCCCAGAGCGGCAGGCCCGCGATCGCGCTCAGGAAGATCACCAGATAGGCGATGCGCCGGAAGGTCTGGTCGGAGGCCAGGCCGAAGGCGTGGGTGCCGAGCCAGAGGCCGGCGCCATAGATGGCGAAGAGCGGCAGCGCCATCAGCAGGCTGGTGGCATTGAGGATGCCCTTGGCCCAGAGAATGCTGCCGCTGACAATGGTGCCGAGCCCGAAATAGGTCTGCATATTGGCACGCGTCTTGTGGCGGTCGTTGCTTTGGGCTCCGAGCCAGAAGACGGCGAGCGGCATGCCGCCGATGCTGGCGAGCCCGTTGCAAAGCCCGGAAAGGGCGCCGACGCCGAGCGAAAGCGGGATGCCCGGCTGGCCGTGATAGCGCCAGCCCGAGGCGAGCAGCGCCACCGTGCCGAGCACGAGCGCGGCCAGCAGCCAACGCATCGTCGTCTGGTCGAGCCAGACCAGCAGGGCCAGGCCCAGCGGCAAGGTCAGCGTCGCGGCGACCAGCAGCGGAACGACCTCGCGCCATTCGGCCCGCTTGGCCGCGCGCGCCGCCAGCGGCAGGGCGAAGGGCAGGTCGATCACCCAGATCAGGCCGAGCGCCGCGACCGGGCCGAGCACGATCGAGGCGAGCGGCATGAACACCATGGCGAAGCCGAAGCCGGTGAAGCCGCGCACCAGCCCGCCGAGAAAGGTGGCGAAGATCAGCGTGGCGATGCCCGAGACCGTGAGACCGGGGAAGAAGGGGGCGATCAGTTCGAGCATGGCCTCGGGCGGAATGGCGAAGGTCTCACCTCACCCCAAGCAGCGGTGCGATCAACCCCCTTTGCGGTGATGGCACCGATGAGCGTGAAGCATCGGTCGCTCGGCGCGGTTCCGCCGCGCGAGCCGGGCTCACTTCAAGATTGAGAACGTTTTACCGATCAGCTCGCGGTGCAAGCCGATCGGAACGTGCTCTAACCTGCCGCGATGAATCCGATTCGCATCCTCGGCCTCGACCCCGGCCTGCGCAAGACCGGCTGGGGGATCGTCGTCAGCGAGGGCACGAAGCTCGCCTTCGTCGCCTGCGGCGTAATCGAGAGCGACGGGAAGTGCGCGCTGGCGGAGCGCCTGCGGCAATTGCATGACGGCATCGCCGCGGTGATCGCCGCGCATGCGCCAGGGGAGGCGGCGGTGGAGGAGACCTTCGTCAACCGCGATCCGCAATCGGCGCTGAAGCTCGGCCAGGCGCGCGGCGTGGCGCTGCTGGTCCCGGCGCTGGCCGGACTCGAGGTCGCCGAATACGCGGCCAATCTGGTCAAGAAGACCGTGGTCGGCGTCGGGCATGCCGACAAGAAGCAGGTCCAGGCGATGATCCGCGTGCTGCTGCCGAAGGCGGAAACCAGGAGCGCCGACGCCGCCGACGCGCTCGCGGTGGCGATCTGCCATGCCCAGCATCGTGGCGCGCGGCAATTGCTGGCGCAGCATCAGCTGCGGAAGGCGTAGAGCTCGGCGTCCGGGTCGCCCTTGCCGGTCAGGCCGGCGCGGACGATCTCGGCACCGATGCGGCTATAGGTGATGCCGTTGCCGCCGAAGCCCATCACCGCCCAGCAGTTCCTCAAGCCCGGCATCTCGCCGATCGTCGGCAGCCCGGTGGTCGAGGCGCCGAAGGTGCCGGCCCAGGCGAAATCGGCCTGCGTGTCGAGCTCGGGAAACAGTTTCGCGAGCTTCTTCTGCAGGGCCTTGGTCTTGGCGCCGATCAGGCAGTCGCGCGCCTCCTCGTCGACGAAATCCTCGTCCTCGCCGCCGCAGACCACGCGCCCGTCGGCGGTGGTGCGCAGATAGAGGTAGGGCTCCGACGCCTCCCAGATGAAGCAGCATTGCGGCCAGAGCCGGCGCTTCTGCGGTACGGTGGCGATTGCCCAGGTCGAGATCGCCTGGTGTCCCTTCGGCTCATGCCCGAACGGAATCTCATAGCCGGTGCAGAACACGACATGGCGGCTGCGGATGCGGTGGCCGGCCTTCGTCCGCAGCGTGACCGAACGGGGCCGCGCGTCGATGTCGACGATCTCAACCGGGCTGGCGAGCCGGGCGCCGCGTGCGATGGCGGCGTTCAGGAAGCCTGCGGCGAGCGCGCGCGGATCGACCTCGAGATTGTCGTAGCCGAGCAGGGCGGCCGGGCGGTCGATGCCGAAGCGCTCCTTCAGCGTCGCGGCGTCGAGATAGGCGGTTTCGAGCCCGGCATGCCGGCGGGCCTCGCCTTCGCGGAGAAGGGCCTTGGCGTCGAGCAGGTCCCCGGCGAGGTAGAGCGAATCGCGATGGCGCATCGGCGTCAGGGACAGCGCGCGGATGCGGGCCGAGAGCCCGTCCAGCGCCAGCCGGGAGCGGCGCCAGGCGCGGATCGCCGCCGCTTCGCCGATCTGGCGCGAGAGCTTCGTCAAGGGCTGGTCGATCTCGTATTGCAGCAAGGCGGTGCTGGCGAGCGTCGAGCCTCGGACCGGGCCCCGCCGATCGACGATCAGGACGTCGAGCCCGGCCTCGCTGAGGGCATCGGCGACCATGGCGCCGGAGATGCCGGCGCCGATGACCACGACATCGGCCTCGGCATCGCCGGCGAGCTGCCAGCCCGGCACGGCCGGAGCCCGCTTCTCCTGCCAGACCGAGCGGCCGGTCCGCAGGTTCCTCTTTCTCGTCAGCACGCTGATCCGCCCCCCATTCGCGGTGGAGAACGCATGATCGCCGCGATTGATCCGCGCTGGCTGCAAGGGGCGATCATGCTAACAGGTTGGCATGATCGGAAAGCTCAAGGGCCTCATCGATTCGTATGGCGAGGACTTCGTCGTCGTCGACGTGCAGGGCGTCGGCTATGTCGTGCAGTGCTCGTCGCGAACCCTGCAGCGCCTGCCCCAGGTCGGCGAGGCCGCGGCGCTGTCGATCGAGACCCATGTCCGCGAGGATGCGATCCGGCTCTACGGCTTCCTGTCGGATGTCGAGCGCGACTGGTTCCGGCTGATGCAGATGGTGCAGGGCGTCGGCGCCAAGGTGGCGCTCGCCATCCTCTCGACGCTGGAGCCCGGCGCGCTGGCGACCGCGATCGCGACCAATGACAAGGCCTCGGTGGCGCGCGCGCCCGGCGTCGGGCCGAAGCTGGCGCAGCGCATCTGCGCCGAGCTCAAGGACAAGGCGCCGGCCTTCGGCCATGTCGATGCCGGCGTCGCGGCGCTCGCCGGCGCGCTCGAGGACAGGCGGCTGCCGCAGCCGGTGGCCGACGCCGTCTCGGCGCTGGCCAATCTCGGCTACCAGCAGGCGCAGGCGGTGGCGGCAGTCGCAGCCGCCTCGCGGGCGGCAGGCGAGGGCGCAGGCACCGCGCAACTGATCCGGCTCGGCCTGAAGGAGCTGGCGAAATGAGCCGCGCATTCGAGCTGGTCCGCGAGGTCGAGGACAAATCGGCCTTCCTCGCGCTGATGATGCGGCATTGGGGCTCGCATCGCATGATGATCGGGCTGAGGACCTATGATTGTGCCGAGATCCCGCTGCTCGGCCTGTTCTCGGCTGCCGGCGAGCCGCTGGCGCTGGCGAGCTGGGCGTCCGAAGGGGATACGGCCGTGCTCTGTGCCCTGCACGCGCTGAAGCCCGGAGAGGGGGCGGCGGAGCGGCTGCTCGAGGCGGTGAAGACGGCGGCGAAGGCGCGCGGGGCGGTCAGGCTGCGCGCCATGCTGACCAATGACAACATGCCGGGGCTCGCCTTCTACCAGAAGCACGGCTTCCGCTTCTCGGGGCTCTATCTCGAGGCGATCGACGCCTATCGCTCTGTGATCCCGACGATCATCAGGACGGGTCATGAGGGGATTCCGGTGAGGGACGCGCTCGAACTGGAGATCGCGCTGTGAGCGAGCCGCGCCGGCTGGTGACGCCCGAGCGGCGCGACGACGACAGCGAGAGCTCGCTGCGGCCGCTCTCGCTCGCCGACTTCACCGGGCAGGCGGCGGCGCGGGCGAACCTGCAGGTCTTCATCAATGCGGCGCGGACGCGGGGCGATGCACTCGACCATGTCCTCTTCGTCGGGCCTCCCGGCCTCGGCAAGACGACGCTGGCGCAGATCGTGGCGCGCGAGCTCGGCGTCAATTTCCGCTCGACCTCGGGGCCGGTCATCGCCAAGGCCGGCGACCTTGCGGCGCAGCTGACCAATCTCGAGGAGCGCGACGTGCTCTTCATCGACGAGATCCACCGGCTCAACCCGGCGGTCGAGGAGATCCTCTATCCGGCGATGGAGGACTACCAGCTCGACCTGATCATCGGCGAGGGGCCGGCGGCGCGCTCGGTCAAGATCGACCTGCCGAAGTTCACGCTGGTCGGCGCCACCACGCGAGCCGGCCTTTTGACCACCCCCTTGCGCGACCGTTTCGGCATCCCGATCCGCCTGCAGTTCTACACGGTCGAGGAGCTGCAGGGCATCGTCGCGCGCGGGGCGCGGGTGCTCGGCGTGCCGATGTCCGACGACGGCGCCAACGAGATTGCCCGCCGGTCCCGCGGGACGCCGCGCATCGCCGGGCGGCTGCTGCGCCGGGTGCGCGACTTCGCCATCGTCGACGGCGACGCGATCGTCACCCGCGCCGTCGCCGACAAGGCGCTCGGCCTGCTCGAGGTCGACGGCATCGGCCTCGACCTGATGGACCGGCGCTATCTGACCATGGTCGCGGTGAATTTCGGCGGCGGTCCGGTCGGGATCGAGACCATCGCCGCCTCGCTCTCCGAGCCGCGCGACGCGATCGAGGAGATCATCGAGCCCTTCCTGCTGCAGCAGGGCTTCATCCAGCGCACGCCGCGCGGCCGGCTGCTCACCCCGCACGCCTTCCGCCATCTCGGCATGGCCGAGCCGAACCGCGAGGCGGCGCAGTTCGGGCTGTTCGGCGACGAGGGCGAGGAGTGAGCGCCCGGCAGGGGTGGTTGTCGCAGCGCGGCGTTCGGGGCTAAAGCTCGCCGCGTTCGTGCAGAAGGACCGTCATGGCCGCCGCCCACCAGATCTCCGTCCGCGTCTATTACGAGGACACCGATTTTTCCGGCGTCGTCTACCACGCCTCCTATCTGCGCTTCATGGAACGCGGCCGCACCGAGCTGATCCGCGCGCTCGGCATCGACCAGCGCGAGCTCTTCGACGGCGAGGCGGCGCTCGGCTTCGCGGTCCGGCGCATGCTGATCGACTTCGTCAAGCCGGCGGTGATGGACGACCTGCTGACCATCGAGACCACGCCGACGCTGGCGCGCGGAGCCACCATGGAGCTCGACCAGCGCATCCTGCGCGGCGAGGAGGTGCTGGTGACCTCGCAGGTCAAGGTCGCCTGCGTCGGCGGCGGCAAGGCGAGGCGCATCCCCGATCTGCTGCGGCAGCGGCTGGGGCTGGAGATCATCTGAGCGGGACGGGCTGACCGGCATCGACCCGCCTCGAAGCGCATGTTAGTGCCCCTCACATGAGCTGGAAACGCGACGAGCCCGGTCAGCCGCGGGGCTATCACCACGGCAACCTCAAGGAGGCGCTGGTGCGTGCCGCCCTCGGCCTGATCGGCGAGAAGGGGCCGAACGGCTTCACCTTCGCCGAAGCCGCACGCATGGCGGGCGTCAGCCCGGCCGCGCCCTATCGGCACTATCGCGACCGCGACGAGCTGCTGGCGGATGTCGCGGCGCGCGGCTTTGTCGCCTTCGAGGCTGCGCTGGCCGAGGCCTGGGACAGTGGCCGGCCCGATCCGGAGACGGCGTTCCACCGACTCGGCCGGGCCTATCTCGCCTTCGCCCACGACCAGCCGGCCTTCTATTCGGCAATGTTCGAGGCCGGTGTGCCGCTCGACGCCAGTCCCGAATTGCGCGCTGCGGCCGATCGCTCCTTCCAGCAATTGCGCCAGGCCGCCGAGACGCTGATCGCTGCGCTGCCGCCGGGCAAGCGCCCTCCCGCGCTGATGATGGCGCTGCATATCTGGGTGATGTCGCACGGCGTCGCCGCCCTGTTCGGCCGGGCCGATGGCGGCCGGCGCCCGCTGCCGATGTCGGCCGCCGACCTGCTGGAGGCCGGCATGCTGATCTATCTGAAAGGTCTCGGCCTGCCCCCGGACCAGCCGGCCTGAGGCGGGCGCATTCGACCTGCGTCGCCGCGGACGAGCGGCAGGGCGCCCCGCGCTGCTACCGCGCAAAGGCCGGGGCGGCCCGCGGCCCCGGGTCGGTGCTTTTCGGCTGTTCGCCCGGCAGCGCGAGGCTGCACGAAGCCGGCACGCACGAAAAAATTCACGAGCGGTCTTGAAGGGCTTGGCAGTCGCCGCCAGATATGTGAATGTGATTTACATTCACACGGTCGGCGCCGCCGGCCGGAGGTTGGCCGGCAGCGGCACCCGCCGCTGCCATCAGTTTCGAGAGGGAACGATGCCGATCGTCGCCAAATTGGACGAATATGGAAAAGGGGCCTGGCTCGCCTTTGCGGTGCTCGGCTTCATCGTGTGGTGGCCGCTGGGGCTGGCCACGCTGGTCTTTCTGTTCGGGAGTGGACGCATGGGACATGGTTGCGGACAGGCGCGTTACGAGCACCGCATGAGCCGCCTGCAGGACAAGATGGAACGCCTGCGGGACCGCATGGGCGGCGGGCAGCCCTGGGGCCGTGGCGGCTTCGGCGGCGGCTGGGGCCGCGGGCCGTCGAGCGGCAACCGCGCCTTCGACGAGTATCGCGAGGAGACGCTGCGCCGTCTCGAGGACGAGCAGCGCGAGTTCCAGGATTTCCTCGGCCGGCTGCGCATGGCCAAGGACAAGGCCGAGTTCGACGAGTTCATGAACGAGCGCCGCCATGGCGCACCGGATGCCGAGGCATCCGGCAACGCCTGAGCGCGTCCTTCCATCACCGGCCATGATCGCGGCCCGCCTCGTCACCGAGGCGGGCCGCTTTGCTGTGAGGGCTCGGCCGTGTGGCTCGCCCGTCGCTTCGGCTGCTTCTGCCGGCTGCATTTTTTGAGGCAACCACACCTCGTTCCGGACAAGCGACAACGCCGCGCCGCTGCGGCCGGAATGACGGCTTGCGCAAATGCACAAGCGGCTGCGCCGTGACCGGTTCGCCCCTGCGCGCCGCGCTCCGGGGCTTGCGATTCGCTGGATGTCGGCGAAACGCCATAACCCGATGTTAACCACGAGGACTGTTAAGGTTGACCGGGCCTTAATCCGAAACAAGGCCTTTGGCGCGCCGATTATCGCCGTTTGGCCCATCTTTCGCCGGATTCAGCGGCGATTGGTACTGACGGCATATCCCCGGAGCGCAGATCGGGCGGCGGCGCGAGCTTCGCGGCGCGTCAAGCGGGCTGTGCGGAGTCGGTCGGATTTCGCATCGGCCAGGCAGAAGGATGACAGGATGAACCCCGCCGCGGAGATCGCGCAGGTCGCGCCGCAGATCGACATGTCGTTCTGGTCGCTGTTCTGGCACGCGCATTTCGTCGTCAAGGTCGTGATGCTCGGCCTGCTCGCCGCTTCGGTCTGGTGCTGGTCGATCATCGTCGACAAGACCCTGCTCTACCGCCGCACCCGCCGCGACATGGACGCCTTCGAGGAAGTGTTCTGGTCGGGCCGCTCGCTGGAGGAGCTCTATCGCGAGCTCGCCAACCGGCCGGTCAGCGACATGGCCGCGGTCTTCGTCGCGGCGATGCGCGAATGGAAGCGCTCCTTCGAGAATGGCGGGCGCTCGGTCGCCAGCCTGTCGCAGCGCATCGACAAGGTGCTCGACGTCACCATCCAGCGCGAGGCCGAGCGGCTCGAATCGAAGCTGCTGGTGCTGTCGACGATCGCATCGGCCGCCCCCTTCATCGGCCTGTTCGGCACGGTCTGGGGCATCATGAACTCCTTCGCCGCGATCGCGGTCTCGAAGAATTCCTCCCTGGCGGTCGTGGCCCCCGGCATCGCCGAGGCGCTGTTTGCAACCGCCATCGGCCTGTTCGCCGCGATCCCGGCGCTGATGGCCTACAACAAGCTCCAGGCCGAGGTCGCCCGGGCACAGAACCGGCTCGAAGCCTTCGCCGACGAGTTCTCCGCGATCCTGTCGCGGCAGATCGACGAGCGGCTGGCGGCTTAAGGGGCGTATCGGATGGGCATGTCAGCCACTGCCGGCGCCAAGGCCGGGGGAAGACGCGGCCGCCGCGGCCGGCGGCACGGCGCCATCGCCGAGATCAACATGACGCCGTTCATCGACGTCATGCTGGTGCTCCTGATCATCTTCATGGTCGCAGCCCCGCTGATCGCGAGCGGGGTGCCGATCGACCTGCCGCAGACCGGCGCCAAGCCGATCAATGTCGATCAGAAGCCGATCACCATCGCCATCGACGACAAGGGCCAGATCTTCCTCCAGGACGAGCCGACGCTCGAGCCCGATCTCGTGCAGAAGCTGCAGGCGATCGCCAAGCAGGGTTTCGACGACCGGATCTATGTCCGCGGCCACAAGCAGGTCGACTATGGCCGCGTCGCCTCGGTGATGTCGACGATCACCAGCGCCGGCTTCAAGCGCGTGGCGCTGGTCACCGAACCCGGCACGCGGTGAACGAGGGAGTCCCTGCGCGTTGAAGCTTTCCAGTTCCGAACCGGGCATGGCGGTTTCCGCCCTGGGCCACGCGACCTTCCTGGTCGCGGGGCTGCTGGCGTTTTCCTCGCCGACGCCCCTGCCGGAGCATATGGAAGCCATCGCCGTCGAGATCATCGACCCCTCCGCGCTGAACCAGGTGACGCGCGGCGAGCGCGAGGCCGAGAAGGTGCAGGAGCAGCCGCTCCAGCGCGCCGAGCGCCAGTCGGAGATCGTCGAGCACAAGGAAGCCGGCGAGGCCAAGCAGGATACGCCGGCGCCGCCCTCGCGCCCGGCCGAGATCAAGGTCGCCGAGGAGAACGTCGCGGCCCCGCTGCCGCCGGCGCGCCCGACCCCGAAACCGACGCCGCCGGCCGAGCCGGTGAAGCAGCCGCCCGAAAAGGCCGAGGCCAAGGCCGAGCCCAAGCCGGATCTGCGCCGCGAGGAACTCGCCAAACTGGCCGAGGAGGCCGAGCGCGAGACCAAGGCCAAGCAGGCCGAGGAGGACGCCAAGGCCGCCGCCAAGGCGAAGGCCGAAGCCGAGGCGCAGACGCGCGCGGAAGCGGCCAAGGCCGCCAAGCAGAAGGCGGAAGCGGAAGCCAAGGCCAAGGCGGAAGCCGAGCACAAGGCCAAGCTCGCGGCCGAAGCCAAGGCCAAGCGCGAGGCGGAGGCCAAGGCCAAGCGCGAGGCCGAGGTCGCCAAGAACTTCAACCCGAACGACATCGCCAAGCTGCTGCAGTCGAAGGAGCCGGCGCAGTCCTCGGGCGCGAGCGCCCCGCAGACCAACCGCACCGCCTCGCTCGGCACCCGGACCGGCGCGTCGCAGAAGCTCTCGCCCTCGCTCAGGGCGCAATTGATGGGCATCATCCAGGACCAGCTGCAGAAGTGCTGGAACGTGCCGATCGCACTGCAGAGCTCGCAGAAGCCGGTCGTGCCGCAGGTCAGGATGAAGCTCAACACCGACGGCTCGCTGCTCGGCCATGCGAGCGTGACCAATTCCTCGCCTGACCCGCTCTTCCGGGTCGCGGCGGATTCGGCACTGACGGCGACGCGGCGCTGCTCGCCGCTGCGTATTCCGGCCCAGTTTGCCGCGTATTATGACGATTGGCGCGATGTCGTCGTCAATTTCGACGCAAGGGACGTGCTGTGACCGCGATCGACCGCTATCCTCTCCCCGTTGTCCGGATGACGCCGCGCGCCTCCGGTTTGACGCGCCGCCGTGCGCTGGTTCTCGCCGGGGCCTCGGCCGCCGCGACCGCGCTGATGCCGGCGGCGGCACGGGCGGAGCTGGTGATCGACCTGCGCAAGGGCACCTTCCAGCCGATGCCGATCGCGATCGCCGACTTCGCCGGCGAGGGCGGTGTCCAGGTTTCCGGCATCATCACCAACAACCTCAAGCGCTGCGGCTATTTCCTGCCGATCGAGAAGGCGCGCCATCCCGAGAAGAACCCGCCCTTCGATAGCGCTCCGCAATTCGAGGCCTGGAAGGCGGCCGGCATCCAGGCCCTGGTCACCGGCCGCGTCTCGCGCGACGGCTCTGGCCGGCTGAAGGCCGAGTTCCGGCTCTGGGACGTGCTGACCGGCGAGCAGATCGACGGCCAGCAATACTTCACCGACCCGAATAATTCGCGCCGCGTCGGCCACATCATCTCGGACGCCGTGTTCACCAAGGTCACCGGCGTCGGCGGCTTCTTCGACACCCGCGTCGTCTTCGTCGACGAATCCGGGTCGAAGGAGAACCGGCGCAAGCGCCTCGCCATCATGGACCAGGACGGCGCCAATGTGCGCTACCTGACCGGTGGCGAGATTTCGGTGGTGACGCCGCGCTATTCGCCGGTGGCGCAGGAAGTGACCTATATGGCGCAGCGCACCGGCGAGCAGCCGCGCGTGCATGTGCTGAACATCGAGACCGGCCAGCGCCAGATCGTCGGCAACTTCCCCGACATGACCACGAGCCCGCGCTTCTCGCCCAATGGCGCACGGATCGCGCTCAGCCTGCAGCAGGGCGGCAATGCCAATCTCTATGCGATCGACATCGGCTCGCGCACGACGACGCGGCTGACCTCGACACCGGCGATCGACACCTCGCCCTCCTTCTCCCCGGACGGCACGCAGATCGTCTTCGAGAGCGACCGAGGCGGCTCGCAGCAGCTCTATCTGATGGGCGCCGGGGGCGGCGAAGGCAGGCGCATCTCCTTCGGCCAGGGCTCCTATTCGCAGCCTTCCTGGTCGCCGCGCGGCGACCTGATCGCCTTCACGCGCCAGGGCAGCGGCGCCTTCTCCATCGGCGTGATGCGGCCCGACGGCTCGGGCGAGCGCATCCTGACCGAGGGGTTCCACAATGAGGCGCCGAACTGGGCGCCGAACGGCCAGTACCTGATGTTCTTCCGCGATCCGGGCGGACAATCCGGCGGGAAGCTGTACATGGTGGACATCACCGGCCGCGTCGAGATTCCGGTGCCGACCCCGAACTTCGCCTCCGATCCGACCTGGTCGCCGCTGCTGACCGCGGCGCGCTGAGCGCATGGGCGGCCGGCCGGGTTCACGACCCCGTGAACGACGGCACCGGTCACGGCCACGACGCGTTGCTTTCGAGAACCGGAGCAGGATCAGGGCAAAAAACCGGTTCCCACTTTTCGCATCCTGCTCGGCACCGGCGCTCCGGCGTTTCGGCTTTGAAGGGAGCGCAAATGGCGCGGGTGATTCCGGACCGCAACGATGACGACGATGAGTTCGACGCGCCTCCTTCGCGCCGTCGCTGGCGTCTTCTGCTCGGTCTGCTCGCGGCCGTCCTGGTCGGTTATTGGCTCTCGCCCTATGTCGGGGCGGCGCGCTTCGCGCTGGCTGCCAATGCCGGTGCGACCGGGGAAGTCCTCGCCCGCACCGACCTGCCGGCGCTGCGCGTCTCGTTCGCCCGCCAGATCGTCCGGGCCTATATCGCCCGCCATCCGCAGGCGCGCGGGCTCGATCCGTTCGCCCGCCAGGTCGTCGCCGGCGTGGCGACAGGCTATGTCGACGCCCTCATCGCCGAGCATCTGACGCCGGAGGCGATCGCCGCGCTGCTGAGTGCGCGAGGTGCCGGCGCGCAGGCGGGCGGGCTGCTCGGCTCGGGAGCGGCTCCGCCGCGGCCCGACGATCTTGCCGGTGCCTGGGAACTGTTCCTCAATTCGGGCTTTGACGGCCTGACGAGCTTCGTCGTCACGATCCCGGGCCAGGGCGGCGCTGCGGACCAGGGCGCTACGGAACAGGAGCGTTACCGACTGCGCTTCGGGCTCTCCGGCCTGGGCTGGAAGCTGCGCGCGCTCGAACTGCCCCAGGGCGTGCTGGCGCGGCTCGCGGATGAACTCAAGAGCCGCTCCGACCGCGGCTCATGAGGTATTTCCATCACAGTCGCCGGAATGCAGTAGATCATGGCATTTTATTAACCATGTGCCGCAATGCCGCCACTTCGCCTTGGTTTGGCAAGGTCCCGTTTAGGTTGATACATCATTGATCGCTGAACGTGCGACGCCGAATAGGCGCGCCCTCGCGTTCGAAAGCCCGGAGAACAGATATGCTCGCGTCCCTCGCCGCCAGCGCCCGCACCGCGCGCTTTGCCGTCGCCATGCTGGGCGCGCTTGCCCTCGGCGCCTGCGCCAAAGACCAGACCGCCGACGGCTTCGGCGCCGGCGGGGCGGCCACTCCGGGCAGCGCCCAGGACTTCGTCGTCAATGTCGGCGACCGCGTCTTCTTCGAGACCGACTCGACCGATCTGACGCCGACCGCCGTCGCCACTCTCGACAAGCAGTCGGCCTGGCTCGGGCGCTATCCGCGCTACACCTTCACCATCGAAGGCCATGCCGACGAGCGCGGCACCCGCGAGTACAACTATTCGCTCGGCGCCCGCCGCTCCCAGACGGTGCGCGACTATCTCGCTTCGCGCGGCGTGCCGGCCAACCGGATGCGCACGATCTCCTATGGCAAGGAGCGGCCGGTCGCCGTCTGCAACGACATCTCCTGCTGGTCGCAGAACCGCCGGGCCGTGACGGTGCTCGACGCCGGCGCCGGCGTCTGACGCCAGCGCTCGAAACGTGGGGACCGGCGCCTTCCCGAGCGGAAAGCGCCGGTCCTTTCATATTTTGGCCGCGGTATCGGCGTGTGATAGGTTCTGGTTCCGACGTGATGCGGTTTGCTGGATGATGATTGGGTCGAAAATCTCCGTTTCGGTTTCGAAGCGGCAGGGTATCCGCGGTGGCGTTGCTGCCGCGGCATTGCTGTTTGCGATCGGGGGCGCGGTCCTGCCGGCTTCCGCGCAGGATGCGGCCGACCTGCTCGTGCGCACGACGCGGCTCGAGAACCAGCTCCGCCACCTCTCCGGCCAGATCGAGCAGTTGCAGTTCGAGAACCGGCGGCTGACCGAGCAACTCCGCAAGTTCCAGGAGGATGTCGACTTCCGCTTCTCCGAACGCGGGGGCGGGCGCTCCGGTGCCGCACCGGCACAGGCTGCCCCGCCGGCGGCCCAGCCGCCGCAGCCCGGGCGCCAGCGCCGGGGCGATGCCTTCGATCCCGCGGCCCAGCCCGGCACGGCCGGCGCCCCGCGCCAGCTCGGCGCGGTGATCGACGAGGAGTTCGCCGGCAATGCGACGGGCGGGCAGGGGCCTCTCGACATTTCCGGTGTCGGCCGGCCGCTGCCGCAGGGCGCGCTGCCGCAGACCGCGCCGCGCGGCCCGAGCGTCGCCGCCGCCGGCCAGGCCGCCAGCCCGCGCGAACTCTACGACCTCGCCTATGCGCATGTGCTGCGCAAGGAATACGAGCGGGCCGAGATGGGCTTTCGCGAGTTCCTGCAGAGCTATCCGCGCGACCGCCTGGCCGCCGACGCCACCTTCTGGCTCGGCGAAAGCTATTTCCAGCGCCAGCGCTATCGCGAGGCGGCCGAGCAGTTCCTGAAGATCTCGCGCGACTATCCCAAGGCCGGCAAGGGCGCAGACAGCCTGCTGAAGCTCGGCATGGCCCTGAACGGGCTCGGTGCGCGCGACCAGGCCTGCGCCACCTTTGCCAAGGTCGGCGTCGACTATCCCAAGGCCTCGAACGCGGTGCGCAAGGGCATCGAGCGCGAGCAGAAACGCGCCCGCTGCGCTTGAGCTTGGCGGCGCCCGCGTCGACCGAGCCGAGGCCGCTCGGCGAGCCGGAGGCGAAGGCGCTGTTTTTTGCGCTGGCGGGCGAGGAGCGCCTCCTCGCCGCGGTGTCCGGCGGTCCCGATTCCGTCGCCCTGCTCGCTCTCCTTGCTGCCTGGGCGCGCGACGCCGACGGCCGGCCCGAGCTCCACGCCGCCACCGTCGACCATGGTCTGCGGCCGGCCGCGACGGCCGAGGCGGAAGCGGTCGGGCGGCTCTGCCGCAGCCTCGACGTCCCTCATGCCGTGCTGCATTGGCAGGGCGCGAAGCCGCGCACCGGCTTGCAGGAGCAGGCGCGTGTGGCCCGCTACGCCTTGCTGGCGGAGCAGGCGAGGGCGCTCGGCGCCGCCGTCATCGTCACCGCCCATACGCTCGACGACCAGGCCGAGACCCTGCTGATGCGGATGGCGCGGGGTTCCGGCCCGGTCGGTCTCGCCGGCATGCGGGCCCGCACGACCCGCAACGGCGTGCCGCTGGCGCGGCCGCTGCTCGGCGTGGCGAAGGCGCGCCTCGTCGCCACCTGCGCGGCGCGCGGCCTCGCTTTCGCCAGCGACCCCTCGAACGAGGATCCGCGCTTTTCCCGCGTGCGCTGGCGCAAGCTCATGCCGCTGCTGGCGGAGGAGGGGCTGACGGCTGCAAGGCTCGGCCTGCTGGCCTCGCGCCTGGCGCGGGCCGGGCAGGCGCTGGAACAGCGAGCGGCCAGCTTGCTGCCGGCCCTGTCGACACGCGGCGAGGACGGGCTCCGGCTCGACTTCGCCGGGCTCTGCCGCGAGCCGGACGAGATCGTCATCCGCGTCCTGGCGCGGGCCCTGGCGGCGGCGCAGCCGGCCGAGACGGTGCCCGGCGAACTGCGCCTCGAGCGGCTCGAGGCCTGCGCGCTCGCCCTTGCCGCCTCGGTCCGGGCCGGCCAGCCGATGCGGCGCACGCTTGCCGGCTTCGTGCTCCTGCTCTCCAGCGAGGGGGTGCTGGCATTGGCGCGCGAGCCGCCGCGCCGACGCGGCGTTCACCCTGCGAAGGAATGAGGTGAGCAGAATGCAGGCTTCCCTTGGCAAAAAGGGGAGGGGCACCTAGATTAGGCCGTGAAAATCTCAAGCTCGCCCGGCACTTTCGCCGGCGAGCGGATCGGAACCCTGATGAATCCGAATTTCCGCAATTTTGCCCTCTGGGTGGTGATCTTCCTGCTCGTCCTGGCGCTGGTCACCCTGTTCCAGAGCCCGAGCCAGCGCGTCAGCACCAATGAGATCCCCTACAGCCAGCTGATCAACGAATCCGAGGCCGGGCGCATCACCAATGTCGTGGTCGCAGGGCAGGAGATCACCGGCACCTTCGCGGACGGGCGCAGCTTCGTGACCTACGCGCCCTATGGCGACCCGGCGCTCTTGAAGACGCTGGCGCAGAAGGGCGTCCAGGTCTCGGCGCGGGCTCCCTCGGAAGGCACGCCCTGGTTCATGGCGCTGCTGGTCAACTCGCTGCCCTTCGTGATCTTCATCGGCCTGTGGATCTTCATGTCCCGCCAGATGCAGAACGGCGCCGGCCGGGCGATGGGCTTCGGCAAGTCGAAGGCCAAGCTGCTGACCGAGGCGCATGGCCGCGTCACCTTCGAGGACGTCGCCGGTATCGACGAGGCCAAGGAGGATCTGCAGGAGATCGTCGAGTTCCTGCGCGATCCGCAGAAGTTCCAGCGGCTGGGCGGGCGGATTCCGCGCGGCGTGCTGCTGGTCGGCCCTCCGGGCACCGGCAAGACGCTGACGGCGCGCGCCGTCGCCGGCGAAGCCAATGTGCCGTTCTTCACCATCTCGGGTTCGGACTTCGTCGAGATGTTCGTCGGCGTCGGCGCTAGCCGCGTCCGCGACATGTTCGAGCAGGCCAAGAAGAACGCGCCCTGCATCATCTTCATCGACGAGATCGACGCGGTCGGCCGCCATCGCGGCGCCGGCCTCGGCGGCGGCAATGACGAGCGCGAGCAAACCCTGAACCAGTTGCTCGTCGAGATGGACGGCTTCGAGCCGAACGAGGGCGTGATCATCATCGCCGCGACCAACCGGCCGGACGTGCTCGACCCGGCGCTGCTGCGCCCCGGTCGCTTCGACCGCCAGATCGTGGTGCCGAATCCGGACGTCGCCGGCCGCGAGAAGATTCTCCGCGTGCATGTGCGGAAAGTGCCGCTCGCTCCGGATGTCGATCTCAAGATCCTGGCCCGCGGCACGCCCGGCTTCTCCGGCGCCGACCTGATGAACCTCGTCAACGAGGCGGCCCTGCTGGCGGCCAGGCGCGCCAAGCGCATGGTCACCCATGCCGAGTTCGAGGACGCCAAGGACAAGGTCATGATGGGCGCCGAGCGCAAATCGATGGCGATGTCCGAGGAAGAGAAGAAGCTGACGGCCTATCACGAGGCCGGCCACGCCATCGTCGGGCTCTATGTTCC
>NZ_JAKFED010000214.1:0-19197 GCF_036675845.1 Allobosea sp.
CCATGGATCAGCGGCGAGCGCGAATGGGCGACGGGATGGCCGATGATGAAGCAGCGTGTCATGGAACGAGGCCGTTGGTTCAGGCGAGAAGATCGAGTTCGCGCAAAACGGCGAGCAAGTCGAGCAGCGGCAGGCCGAGGATGGTGAAATAGTCGCCGTCGATGCGGCCGAACAGCTGCGCCCCGAGCCCCTCGATCTGATAGCCGCCGACGCTCCCCGTCGCCGCCGGTCCCGCCTGCGCGACATAGTGCTCGATGAAACCGGCATCGAGCCGGCGCATGACCAGCCTGGCCCGCCGCATGCCGGTGCGGATGACGGCGCCGTCGCGGGCAAGCGCGAAAGCCGAGGTCAGTTCATGCCTCCTGCCGGACAGGGCCGCGATCTGCAGTACGGCCGCGTTCTCGTCCTCGGGCTTGTGGAAGGCGGTGCCCTCGCAGGTCAGGGTCTGGTCGGCACCGAGCACCCAGCGACCGGGCGCCTGCGCCGAGACAGCGAGCGCCTTGGCAGCGGCGAGCGCGGCCGCGACGCCCGGCGCATCGCCACCGGAAGCGAGGAAGCCAGCCTCGACGGCCCGCTCGTCGATCTCCGGCGGAATGGACTCGACCGGGAGCCCTGCGCCCTGCAGCATGCTTTTCCGCGTGGCGCTACCGGAAGCCAAGAGCAGGGCCTGGTCGCCGCGCCAGAAGGTGGCGGGCGCGCTCACGTCGCGATGAACTTCATGCGGTGGTCGCGCAGCAGGTCGAGGATCGCGGCCGCCGTCTCCTCGATCGAGCGGCGCGTCACGTCGATCACCGGCCAGCCCTTGCGAGCGCAGAGCCGGCGTGACTGGCTGACCTCTTCGGCGACGGAATCAGGGTCGACATAGGGCGTCTCGTCATCGGCGCGCATCGAGAGCAGGCGGTTCTGCCGGATCTGGATGATGCGCTCGGCGCTGGCGACGAGGCCGACGACGAGCGGTTTCTTCAGGCGCTCGATCTCGGGCGGCAGCGGCACATGCGGCACCAGCGGCACATTGGCGGTCTTGATGCCGCGATTGGCGAGATAAATGCTGGTCGGCGTTTTCGAGGTGCGGCTGATGCCGACCAGGATGACATCGGCATTCTCGAGGTCACCGCCGAGCTGGCCGTCATCATGCATCAGCGTGTAGTTCATCGCATCGATGCGGCGGAAATACTCGGCGTTGAGGACGTGCTGCGCGCCGGGGCGAGGCGCTGAGGCCTGGCCGAGATAGGACTGGAACAGCGACAGCACCGGGTTCAGCACCGAGAGGCAGGGACAGCCGATCTCCTGGCAGAAGTTCTCGAGGCGCTGCGCCCATTCCGGCTCGACCAGGGTGTAGAGCACCACGCCGGGCGAGGATTCGATCTCGGCCAGCACGCGCGAAAGCTGATTCTCGGAGCGTACCAGCGGATAGACATGCTCGATGGCGGAGACCGCCTCATACTGCGCCGCGGCGGCACGGCTGACGGCGATGAGGGTTTCGCCGGTCGCGTCGGAGACCAGATGCAGGTGGAAATAATTGCGCGCCACGGGTTTTCCCAGCCTTGCCCGGCCAATCGGATGGGTCTGGTCTAGCGCGGGCGAGCGGCAATTGGAATCGGCGGCAGGACGGCGAAACGCTCCACAGGGGCTGGGGAGGACTGGGGACAAGTCGCGCTTATTCCCGAGGCCGGCAGCGGCCCCGGGATAACTCCCGGATCGCTCAACAGGCAAGCCGGTGTGGACAGGGACCGGATGTTTCACGTGAATCATTTCGCGGCGCGGCATCGCAACGCTCGGCAGGCCGTATTTCGATTGGTTAAGAACTCGTTAACGAGCTGTGTCGGAACCTCGGCAGCGCGGCCCGACCCCGGACAGGCTGTGGATTGGTTGTGGACGGGTTTGTGCCGGGCTATGTCCGGGGCCCCAAGAGTCAAAACAGAAGACTCTCTTAAAATAAGAATCTTTTTAGGGCCGATCGGTAAGTGGTCGCCCCGAGGGCAAGCGAGCGCGATGAACCAGTCTCTTTTCCTGCGGGCCTTGTCGGGCGAGAAGACGGCGGTTCCCCCGCTCTGGCTGATGCGGCAGGCTGGGCGCTATCTGCCCGAGTATCGCGAGATCAGGGCGCAGGCCGGCGGCTTCCTCGAGCTCTGCTACAACCCGGCCTTCGCCACCGAGGTGACCCTGCAGCCGATCCGGCGCTTCGGCTTCGATGCGGCGATCCTGTTCTCGGACATCCTCGTCGTGCCGCATGCGCTGGGCCAGAAGGTCTGGTTCGCCGAAGGCGAGGGACCGAAGCTGGAGCCGCTGAGTGATGCGAGCGACCTTGCCAGGCTCGACGAGACGCTCAACCTGGAACGGCTGGCGCCGGTGTTCGAGACGGTCGAGCGGGTTCGGGCGGCGCTGCCCGCCGAGACGGCGCTGATCGGCTTCTGCGGCGCGCCCTGGACGGTGGCGAGCTATATGCTCGCCGGCAAGGGCACGCCCGACCAGGCACCGGCGCGGCTCGTCGCCTATGCCGACCCGGCTTTCCTCGACCGGCTGATCGAACGGCTGGTCGAGGCTTCGATCGTCTATCTCAACCGCCAGATCGAAGCGGGCGCGCAGGTCGTGCAGGTCTTCGAGAGCTTTGCCAGCGCCCTGCCGCCGGGGCTGATCGAGAAACTCTCCTTCGCGCCGCTGCGCCGGATCGTCGCGGGGGTCAAGGCGAGGCATCCGCAGGCCAAGGTGATCCTGTTCGCCCGTGGTGCCGGGTCGCGGCTGGAAGGGCTGGCGCAAAGCAGCGGGGCCGACGGCATCGGCCTCGACTGGGGCGTGGATCCACGCTGGGCGGCTGCGACGCTGAGCCCGGAGGTGACGCTGCAGGGCAATCTCGACCCGCTGGCGCTGATCGCCGGCGGCGAGGCGCTGCGACATGATGTTGCGGCGATCCGCGAGGCGATGTCGGAGCGGGCCTTTATCTTCAATCTGGGCCATGGCATCCAGCCGCAGACCCCGGTCGCTCATGTCGAGCAACTGGTGAAGCTGGTTCGTTCGTGAGGATTTCGCCGTGACCTATGAATGGATCAAGGCCGTCCATGTGATCGCGGTCATCGCCTGGATGGCGGGCATGCTCTATCTGCCACGCCTGATGGTCTACCATGTCGAGGCACCAGCGGGCTCGATCCAGTCCGAGACCTTCAAGATCATGGAACGGCGGCTGCTCAAGGGCATCATCAATCCGGCGATGAGCCTCGCCTGGGTGCTCGGCCTCTACCTCGCCTGGAGCGGTTTTGGCTTCAAGGGCGGTTGGCTGCACGGCAAGATCGCGCTGGTCCTGGTGCTGTCGGGCCTGCATGGCTATCTCGTCGGCAGGGTCCGGGCCTTCGCCGAAGACCGCAACGACAAGTCGGCGCGCTTCTACCGAATCCTGAACGAGGTGCCGGCGGTGCTGATGGCACTCATCGTCATCCTGGTCATCGTCAAGCCGTTCTGAGCGGGCGCGCGCCGTTTCCTGCTTGAGCCGCGCCGGGAAAGCGGCTATCTAACCCTGCGCTTCCTGTTCGCGTCCTCCCTATCGTCGACGGTTCGTGCCACGTTTGCTCCCGCAGGCGACCACGACATTCCGACATGCGGGCTCCCCGCCCCATCCCGTCGATCCTTTCCTCTGCCTTGCGCCCGCGGCTCCCCGCCCCGGCCGTTAACACCCCAGATCCAGGTGCCCCATGCGGGAAATCAAACTCCACGAACTCAAGGTCAAATCGCCGACCGAGCTGCTCACCTTTGCCGAAGGGCTGGAGGTCGAGAATGCGAGCACGATGCGCAAGCAGGAGCTCATGTTCGCGATCCTGAAGCAGCTCGCGGCCAAGGAGACCGAAATCCTCGGCGAAGGCGTCGTCGAGGTGCTGCAGGATGGCTTCGGCTTCCTGCGCTCCTCCGATTCCAATTATCTGCCGGGTCCCGACGACATCTATGTCTCGCCCTCGCAGATCCGGAAATTCGGGCTGCGCACCGGTGACACGGTCGAAGGGCCGATCCGCGGACCGAAGGATGGCGAGCGCTATTTCGCCCTGCTCAAGGTCAACACCATCAATTTCGAGGATCCCGAGAAGATCCGGCACAAGATCCATTTCGACAACCTGACGCCGCTCTATCCCGACGAGCGGCTGCGGCTCGAGGTGCAGGATCCGACCAAGAAGGACTTTTCACCGCGCGTCATCGACATCGTCGCGCCGATCGGCAAGGGCCAGCGCGCCCTGATCGTGGCGCCGCCGCGCACCGGCAAGACCGTGCTGCTGCAGAACATCGCGCAGTCGATCACCACCAATCACCCGGAATGCTATCTGATCGTGCTGCTGATCGACGAGCGGCCCGAGGAAGTCACCGACATGCAGCGCTCGGTGAAGGGCGAGGTCGTCTCCTCGACCTTCGACGAGCCGGCGACCCGCCACGTCCAGGTCGCCGAGATGGTGATCGAGAAGGCCAAGCGCCTGGTCGAGCACGGCCGTGACGTCGTCATCCTGCTCGATTCGATCACGCGTCTCGGCCGCGCCTACAACACCGTCGTGCCGTCCTCCGGCAAGGTGCTGACCGGTGGTGTCGACGCCAACGCCCTGCAGCGCCCGAAGCGCTTCTTCGGCGCGGCCCGCAATATCGAGGAAGGCGGCTCGCTGACCATCGTCGCGACGGCGCTGATCGACACCGGCAGCCGCATGGACGAGGTGATCTTCGAAGAGTTCAAGGGCACCGGCAACTCGGAAATCATCCTCGACCGCAAGGTCGCCGACAAGCGCATCTTCCCGGCCATCGACATCCTCAAGTCGGGCACCCGCAAGGAAGAGCTCATCACCCCGAAGGATGTGCTGCAGAAGACCTATGTGCTGCGCCGCATCCTCAACCCGATGGGCCCGCAGGACGCGATCGAGTTCCTGATGGACAAGCTGCGCCAGACCAAACAGAACTCCGAGTTCTTCGACTCGATGAACACCTGATCGGGTTCGGATCGACGATGGATCGAAGGCCACGGCACCGCGCCGTGGCCTTTTTTGTTGCCGGTGACTACCAGCCCGAAGCGATGGCCTCGGCCAATCGATTCGGCTCCGTGACGGGCGGCAGGCAGCGGCCATGCCGGCAGATGAAGGCGGCCCCCTTGCCGGCCTGGCGGGCATAGGCGGCGGCAGGGTGGTCCCCGGGCAGCCCGGCGGGATCGGGACAGTCGACCAGCATCGTGGTCAGGAAGGGCATGGCCAGCGCCGCCTGGCGGAAGGCGGCGCGATCCTCGCCGGCCAGCACGATCTCGACGCCGTTGCGGGCAAGATCATAGGCGTTGAGGACCGAGCCATGGGCCATCGGCGCGCGGGAGGCGGCGGCGAGCAGGATTGCGATGAACCGGTCGGCATGGGTGCGATCCTCGGCCCTACCGGTCTGCGCCGCGATGCGCAGCAGGTTCGTGGCGTGCAAACCATTGGCGTTCGGCACGGCATCGTCATGGCTGGGCTGCGGTATGACCGGTAGTGCCGCCGAGTCCGCCCGAGTCATCCGCAGCAATCCGCTGTTCTGCGTGCGGTAGTGCCGGTCGAGATGGCGGCTCCAGGCGGCGGCCGCATCGAAGTAGTGCCGGAGGCCGGTGGCGTCGTGCAGCGCCAGAGCCGCGTCGGCCATCGCGGCGTGGTCGAGCGCGAAGCCGGGGACGATCCTGCGGCCCTGGCGGTAGGAATGGGCCAGACCATCGCCATCGGCCATCGATTCGCTGACGAAATGAAAGGCTCGGGAAGCGAGATCGAGCCAGTCAGGCCGGGCCAGCAGGCCGGCGGACCGGGCCAGCGCCGCGATGGCCAAGCCGTTCCAGTCGGCGAGGATCTTGTCGTCGCGTCCCGGCGGGATGCGCCGAGCTCGCTGTTCGAGAAGCCGCTGGCGTAGTGCGGCAAGGCGCTTCGCATCGTCGGAACCGGGGTCCGGCGTCTCGAGCCGGTTGAGGATCGCGTGGCCTTCCCAGTTGCCGCCGGGCTCCACATCGTAATGGCGGGCGAACAGCGCGGCGTCGTCCGGACCGAGCAACTCGACGAGTTCGGACACGGTCCAGACATAGAACTTGCCTTCCTCGCCTTCGGAATCGGCATCGAGGCTGGCGGCGAAGGCTCCTTCCGGCAGCAGCATGTCGCGGCGCAGCCAGGCGACGATGCCCTCGGCCGCCTCGAACAGGAGCGGATCGCCGCTGCGCTGCGCCTCGAGCGCGTAGAGCGGCAGCAGCTGGGCGTTGTCGTAGAGCATCTTCTCGAAATGCGGCACGAGCCAGCGCTCGTCGACGGCATAGCGGGCGAAGCCGCCGCCGAGATGGTCGTGGATGCCGCCCCGGGCCATCTGCGTCAGGGTCCGGTTGACCATCTGGCGTGAGTCGTCGTCGCCGCTGCGGGCGGCGTGGCGCCAGAGCAGTTCGATCAGGCCGGGATTGGGGAATTTCGGGGCGCCGCCGAGCCCGCCATGGTCGCGGTCGAAGCGCCGGGCGATGCCGTGCGCAATGCCGTCGAGATCGGGCTCGGGCACGGCCTGCCCTCCGGGATCGGCCAGGCTTTGCTGCAAGGCGCCGCGGATGGCGTCGGCGTTGCGGCGAATGCGATCCGGATCCTGCTTATGGACCGTGGCGAGCTGGCGCAGCACCGAGACGAAGCCCGGGCGGCCATAGCGCGCTTCCGGCGGAAAATAGGTGCCGCCCCAGAACGGCGCGCCGTCGGAATCGAGGAACATCGTCAGCGGCCAGCCACCCTGCTCGCCGAGGCTGTGCAACGCGTTCATATAGACATGGTCGATGTCGGGCCGTTCCTCGCGATCGACCTTGATGTTCACGAAGAGCTCGTTCATCACCGCGGCGGTCGCAGGGTCCTCGAAGCTCTCATGCGCCATGACATGGCACCAATGGCAGGCGGCATAGCCGACCGAGAGCAGGACCGGGCGCCGGCTGGCTTTCGCCTCGGCGAAGGCTTCCTCGCTCCACTCCCACCAGTCGACGGGATTGTCGCGATGCTGCAGCAGATAGGGGCTGGCTGCGTCCTTGAGGCGGTTCATGGGCGAGCTTCCGATACGGGCCGGCCAAGGGGCTGGCCAAAGGGCTGGCAAAGAGGCCGGCAGAGGAGCGCGGTATGAGCGGGCCAGCCTATCCGACGATCGTGGCGCTGTCCTCCGCGGCAGGGCGCGCCGGCGTCGCCGTGGTGCGGGTATCGGGCAACCGGGTCCGATTCGTTCTCGAAACGATGATCGGCACGGTCCCGAAGCCACGCTTCGCCCACCTTGCCGCGCTGCGTGATGCCGATGGCGCGGTCATCGATCAGGGCATCGTGTTGTTTTTCCCGGCGCCGGCGAGCTTCACCGGCGAAGACGTCGCGGAGTTCCAGGTCCATGGCTCGCGCGCCGTGCTGGCACGGTTGCTCGCGACCCTGACCGCCGTCCCCGGGGTTCGGCTGGCCGAGCCGGGCGAATTCACGCGTCGTGCCTTCGAGGCCGGCAAGCTCGATCTCGCCGCGGTCGAAGGCCTGGCCGATCTGATCGATTCGGAGACGGAATGGCAGCGCCGCCAGGCACTGCGCCAGATGGAAGGGGCGCTCGGCGCTGCCGCGGCCGAATGGCGCGCCGGCTTGGTCAAGGCGATGACGCTTCTCGAAGCGGAGATCGACTTTGCCGATGAGGGCGACGTCTCTGGGCCGCTGGTCGCCGAGGCTACCGCCATGGCGGGCGCGATCCTGCCGAGCCTCCAGAGTGCGCTTGGCAGCTTCAAGGCCGGCGAGCGCGTCCGCGAAGGCTTCGTCGTCGTGCTGGCGGGGCTGCCCAATGCCGGCAAGTCGACCCTCCTCAACGCGCTGGCGCGCCGCGACGTCGCCATCGTCTCGCCGGTCGCCGGCACGACCCGGGACGCGATCGAGGTCCGGCTCGATCTCGACGGCATTCCGGTCCTGCTCGTCGACACGGCCGGCTTGCGCGAAAGCGCGGACGAGATCGAGATCGAGGGTGTGCGGCGGGCCTTGCAGCGGGTCGTCGATGCCGATCTCACGCTGCATCTGCGCGCGGTCGATTCGGAGCCGGTCTCATTGCCGGAGGGCGCGGCGAGCCTGGCGATCGCCACCAAGATCGACCTGCCGGGACAAAGACTGGCCGGCGAGATCGGCGTCTCCGTCCGGAACGGAGAAGGCCTGGACGAGCTGATCCGGTCGATCGGCGAGCGGTTGCGCGCCATGACCACGCCCGAGCCGGCGCTGCTGACGCGCGAACGGCAACGCGTCGCGGTCGGCGAGGCGGTGGGGGCCATCATGCGCGCCGGCCACCTCCATCCGGGCCAGCCAGAACTGATCGCCGAGGAGCTAAGGCTGGCGGCACGGGCGCTGGAGCGGCTGGTCGGACGGATCGATGTCGAGGACGTGCTGGACGCGCTCTTCTCCGGTTTCTGCATCGGCAAGTGACGAACGGCCGGATCGGCCGGGATTCATGCGCCAAGGCGCTGGATCACGGCTGTTTTCATTGACCGCGCGGCTGGCCTTGGCTAGCGAAGACGACATGTCTCACAGCATCGGAACGGCGCATTACGACGTGATCGTCGTCGGCGGAGGTCATGCCGGCGCCGAAGCCGCAGCGGCTGCGGCTCGGCTTGGCGCGCGGACGGCACTGCTGACCCACAAGATCGCGACGATCGGCGTGATGTCGTGCAATCCGGCGATCGGCGGGCTCGGCAAGGGCCATCTGGTTCGCGAGATCGACGCGCTCGACGGGATCATGGCGCGCTGTGCCGATCAGGGCGGCATCCAGTTCCGCATGCTCAACCGGCGCAAGGGCCCGGCCGTGCGCGGCCCGCGTGCCCAGGCCGACCGTCGGCTCTATCGCGAGGCGGTGCAGGCAGCCCTGGCCGATTATTCCGGACTCGATCTGATCGAGGGTGAGGCTTTCGATCTCGATGTCGCCGAGGGCCAGGTTCGCGGCGTGATCCTGACCGATGGACGTCGATTCGGCTGCGGAACGGTGGTGCTGACCACCGGCACCTTCCTGCGCGGCCTCGTCCATATCGGCGAGAAGAAGATCGCGGCCGGCCGGGTCGATGAGGCGCCGTCCGTGGGCTTGTCATTGACGCTGGAGCGGTATCGCTTCCCGCTCGGACGCCTGAAGACGGGCACGCCGCCGCGGCTCGATGGCCGCAGCATCGACTGGGCGGCGCTCGAGATGCAGGCCGGCGACGACCCGCCCGAGCCGTTCTCGTCCCTGACGGAAGCGATCACGACACCGCAGATTTCCTGCGGGATCACCCGCACGACCTTGGCCACGCATGAGCTGATCCGGGCCAATCTGCATCGTGCCCCGATGTTCTCCGGCCAGATCGAGGGGCGCGGCCCACGCTATTGCCCGTCGATCGAGGACAAGGTCGGGCGCTTCGGCGACCGCGACGGCCACCAGATCTTCCTCGAGCCGGAAGGGCTGGACGATCCGACCGTCTATCCGAACGGCATTTCGACCTCCTTGCCGGAGGATGTGCAGCTTGGCCTGCTGAAGACGATACCGGGGCTCGAGCGCACCGTCATGCTGCGGCCGGGCTATGCGATCGAGTATGATTTCGTCGATCCGCGCGCGCTTGCCGCGACGCTGGAAACACGCGCGATCCGGGGGCTCTTCCTCGCCGGGCAGATCAACGGCACGACGGGCTATGAGGAAGCGGCGGGCCAGGGCCTGCTCGCCGGGGTCAACGCCGCAAGACGGGCGAGTGGCAGCGAGCCGGTCGTGCTGGATCGGGCGCAGTCCTATATCGGCGTCATGGTCGACGATCTGGTGACGCGTGGCGTTACGGAGCCGTACCGGATGTTCACCTCGCGCGCCGAGTTCCGGCTGTCGCTGCGGGTCGACAATGCCGACGAGAGGCTGACGGGGCTTGGGATTGGGCTCGGCCTCGTCGGAGAGACGCGCCGTCGCAAGTTCGAGGCGCGGCAGCAGCAGATCGCGACCCTGACGCAGCGGCTCAAGGAGCGCGTGCTGACGCCGTCCGAGGCCGCGGCGGCGGGATTGCAGGTCAATCGCGATGGCATCAAGCGCAGTGTCTTCGAGATCCTGTCCTATCCGGCCGTCGAGTTTGCGGCGCTTGCGCGGGCCTGGCCCGATCTCGCCGCATTTCCCGAAAGCGTGACGGCGCGGGTCAGCGCCGATGCGACCTATGCGGTCTATCTCGACCGGCAATCGGCGGAGATCGATTCCTACCAGCGCGACCAGGCGCTGGGCCTGCCGCGGGATCTCGACCTGGCCGGAATCTCCGGGCTCTCCAATGAGTTGCGCGCCAAGCTCGAGGCCGCCCAGCCGGCCAATCTGGCGCAGGCGGGGCGGATCGAGGGCATGACGCCGGCGGCGCTGACCCTGCTGGCGGCACATGCGAGGCGCAGAAAGCTCGCGAGCACTGCCGCCGCCGCACCATGACTGTGGGTTCAGTTGATAACTCCGACCGCCGGCGCGGTTTGGACTTGACTCCTGTTTCACGTGAAACAGAGGAGCGCCTCGCTGTCCTGGTCGCGGAGCTGGAGCGCTGGCAGCGAGCCAAGAATCTGGTCTCGGGCGCGACCCTCAGCGAGGTCTGGACACGACATATCGCTGATTCGCTCCAGCTCCTCGATCATGCGCCCGATGCAAGGCGCTGGCTCGATCTCGGCTCCGGCGGCGGCTTTCCCGGGCTCGTGCTCGGAATCCGGCTGGCGGAGCTTGGCGGCCATATCGACCTGGTCGAGAGCAATGGCCGCAAATGCGCCTTTCTGCGTCATGCGGCGCGCCTGACCGGGGCGGCAGTGACGGTCCATGCCGCCCGCATCGAGGATGCGATGCCGCAATTCGTCGGCAAGGTCGATGTCGTCACGGCGCGCGCGCTCGCGCCCTTGCCGCTTCTGCTCGACTGGTGCAAAGAGCTGTTGAGAACCGGTGTGATGGGAGTCTTTCCGAAGGGACAACATCTAGATGCCGAATTGACCGACGCTGCTAAATATTGGAAGATTCAGGCATCAACGTTTCCTTCCGTCACGGATTCAGCGGCGCGTATCCTGGTGATTCGTAGCGCTCAGAAGCGGACCGACTCATGAACGACATAGGCCCTCGGCCCAGCTCCGGCCGGCCTCGTGTCCTGGCCCTCGCCAACCAGAAGGGCGGCGTCGGCAAGACGACGACGGCGATCAATCTCGGTACCGCTTTGGCGGCGATCGGCGAGAAGGTGCTGATCATCGACCTTGATCCGCAGGGCAACGCCTCGACCGGCCTCGGCGTCGATCGCAAGAGCCGGCGCGCCTCGACCTATGACGTGCTCTGCGGCGATATCGGCCTCGGCGCCGCGATGCGGGCCACGGCTGTTCCCAATCTGTTCATTGCGCCCTCGACGCTCGACCTGCTCGGCGTCGAGCTCGAGATCGCCAGCGCCAAGGACCGGGTGCATCGGCTGAAGAAGGCGGTCGACGAGCTCGAGCATGACCAGCGCTGCAGCGAGCTGACCTATATCCTGATCGATTGCCCGCCCTCGCTCAGCCTGATCACGATCAATGCGATGACCGCTTCCGACGCCGTGCTGGTGCCACTGCAATGCGAGTTCTTCGCATTGGAGGGCCTCAGTCAGCTGCTGAAGACGGTCGAGCAGGTGCGCGCCGGCCTCAATCCGCGCTTGATCATCCAGGGCGTGGTGCTGACCATGTATGATCCGCGCAACAACCTCTCCGGCCAGGTGATGGCCGATGTCCGCGACTTCCTCGGCGACAAGGTCTACGAGACCGTGATCCCGCGCAATGTGCGGGTTTCCGAGGCGCCGTCCTACGGCAAGCCTGCTTTGCTCTACGACCTGCGCTGCGCCGGCTCGCAGGCCTATCTGAAGCTGGCCTCCGAAGTGATCAGGCGCGAGCGCACCCTGCGCGCCGCTGCCTGATCCTGAAAGAGCTGGAGAAATCAAGAGGATGACGATGGCGGAGGAACAGGGACGCTCACGTCTTGGCCGTGGTCTCGCCGCGCTGATCGGCGACGTCGGAGACGAAATCGGCGCGATCGACCGGGCCCGTGGCCAGAGGAAGGTGCCGGTCGAGTTCCTGCGTCCCAGCGCCCGCAATCCACGCCGCATCTTCGACGATGCCGAGCTCGAGGACCTGACCTCCTCGGTGCGCGAGCGCGGTATCCTGCAGCCGATCATCGTGCGCTCGTTCCCGGGCATGCTCGATGCCTATGAGATCATCGCCGGCGAACGGCGCTGGCGGGCGGCGCAGCGCGCCGGCCTGCATGAGGTGCCGGTCATCCTGGTCGAGGCCAATGACCGCGAGGCACTCGAGATCGCCATCGTCGAGAACGTGCAGCGCGCCGACCTCAATGCGATCGAGGAGGCGGCGGGCTATGAGCGCCTGATCGCCGAATTCGACTACACCCAGAACGATCTTGCCAAGGTCATCGGCAAGAGCCGCAGCCATGTCGCCAATACCTTGCGCCTGAGCAAGCTGCCGGAACCGGTTCGGCGCATGGTCGGCGAGGGCTCGGTCTCGGCCGGGCATGCGCGGGCCCTGCTCTCTGTTTCGGATCCGGAACAGGTGGCGAAGCGTATCGTCGAGCAGGGCTTGACCGTCCGCGACATCGAGCGGCTCGGCCAGGAAGAGGCGCGCGGCGAAAGCAAGAGCGTGCCTGCCGCCGCGGCGCCGAAGCCGGAGAAGGACCCCGACACCCGCGCCGTCGAGAAGGCGCTGGAGGATGCCCTCGGGCTCGGCGTCGCCATCCGGCACCGCGCCAATGGCGGCGGCGAGATGAAGATCGCCTACAAGACGCTAGAGCAGCTCGAGGCGCTGTGCCGGCGCCTCAAGGCCTGATCAGCTCCGCCCGGCCGAGCCCATCCGCGCCAGCGTCCAGAGCGCCCGCGCCGCAACCGGCCTGGCCATCTCGCCGTCGCGGCGGACCGCGACCATGGCTGCGCCGAGGACCGCCACCGCATCCTTGAGCTTCGCCGCATTCCAGGCGCCGAGTGCTGCCTCCGCCTGGGCCAGCCGCGGATAGGGCAGGCGCATGGCGGCGACGGCATCGCGGGCGCTGCGGCCGGCATCGAGCGCGAAACGCGCCTTCATCAAAGCGAGCGCATGGCGCAGCACGGCGCCGAGCAGGACGCCCTGGTCCAGCCCCTCGCCTGCGAGCTTGCCGAGCGCCAGGTCGAGCGCGGCAAAGCGGCCGGCGAAGACCGCATCGATCACGCTGGCCTGCTCGCGCTGCGCCGTGTCGCCGACCACCGCCTCGACATGGGCCAGGGTCACGCCGGCATCCTGACCGGCATAGAGGATCAGCTTGTCGATCTCCTGACGCGAGGTCTGGCGGTCGCCGCCGAGCAGGCCGACCAGGGCCTCGCGCGTCGCCCGGTCGATGGTCTTGCCGGCGGCGCGCATCATCTCGTCGACGATGGTGCCGAGATCGCGGGCGGCATCGCCATAGCAAGGCACGGCGAGCGCCGATCGCGCCTTCTCGCAGGCGGTCCTGAGCGGGTTGGAGCGTTGCAGATCGCCGGCCTCGACGATGACCACGGCGTCCTGCGACGGGGTCGCCAGCAACGGTTCGACGGCGGCCAGCAACGGCTTGGAGGTCGTCGAAACCCGGATGGCACGCCGGCCGCCGAACAGGCCGATGGTGTTGGCCTCGTCGACCAGTTTCAGCGGGTCGGCGGCGATGTCGTCGCCGCTCATGCGCACGAGCTGGAAGGCGTCCTGCGGGTCGTCGACGCTGGCGCGGGCGAGCATTGCCGCCCGCTCCGAGATCAGCCCGGCATCGGGGCCGTAGAACAGGAAGAGCCGCCAGGCCGGATCCGGTCGCGCCAGCGTCCGGTCGGCCTCATGCGCCTTGATCGTCGCCATGGCGGCCGCGCCGCCGCTCAGGCGGTGAGTTCGGCGGCGATGCGGGCGCGGATCTGCTGGGCCAGGCTCTTGGCCGCCCGGATCTGGGCGTCGCGCGCGGCGCGCAGGGTGGCGAAGCGCTGCAGCGAGCGCTCATAAGGCGCGCGCACCACGCTCTGGCCCGAGGCGACGACCTCGCCTGAGCCGCTGCGCAGCAATTGCCAGTCGGCGGTGGCGACGAGAATGGCGGAATCGGCACGGCCATTGGCGTAGTCGACGGTGATGACCTCGAGCGATTCGGTGGTGGTGGCGACCAGCCGCAGCTTCTTCTGGACATCGGGGGCGCCGCCGCCGTCGAGTTCGAAGACCAGTTCGTTGCGCAGATAATGCCCGACCAGGCCCTTGATCTCGGGAACCTCGATGCTGAGCATGGCATTGCGGACATTGTCGCCGACCTTGCTCACCGTGCCTTCGGCATAGAGCGGCCGAAAGCAGCCGCCGGCCAGGGCCGCAAGCGCGAGCACGGCGGCGAGCGCGAGCGGTCGGCCACGGCGGCGGATGGTTCCGGCTTCAGACGACGACATTCACGATTCTCCCCGGAACCACGATGATCTTGCGGATCGCCCGGCCTTCCAGCGCCCTGACGACGGCTTCCGAGGCCCTCGCCGCGGCCTCGACCGCCACCGTATCGGCATCGGCCGCGATCGTCACTTCGGCCCGCTTCTTGCCGTTGATCTGCACCGGCAGGATGATGCTGTCATCGCGTAACAATTCCGTTTCCGCCTCCGGCCAGGCGGCCTCGCCGACGAGGCCCGGCAGGCCGAGCGCCTGCCAGCATTCCTCGGCGAGGTGCGGCATCATCGGTGCGACAAGCTGCGTCGCGATCATGGCGGATTCATGCAGCGCGAAGGCGGTGTCTGCCGGAAGCTCGGGGCTTTCGGCCGCGGCGTCGAGCGTCTTGGCGATGGCGTTGGTCAGCGAATAGACATGCGCCACGCAACGGTTGAAGGCGAGGCGCTCGATATCGGCGCCGACCGCGTGCAAGGCGCGGTGGCTGGCCTTGCGCAGCACCAGGGCGGCCTCGCCGAAGCCGGCGGGGCGCGTCACGCGATTGCCGGTGCGCTCGCCGATCTCGCCGACCAGCCGCCAGAGGCGCTGGACGAAGCGGGCCGAGCCCTGCACGCCTTCATCGGTCCAGATCACGTCGCGATCCGGCGGCGAATCGGAGAGCATGAACCAGCGCGCCGTATCGGCTCCGTAGGAGGCGATGATGTCGTCGGGATCGACGACGTTCTTCTTCGATTTCGACATCTTCTCGATCGAGCCGATCTCGATCGGGGCGCCGGTGTCGACATGAAAGCCGCGGCGCTCGCTGCCCTGCGTCTCGATCCGGACATTGCCGGGCTCGATCCAGCTGCCGTCCTGCGCCCGGTAGGTCTCGTGCACCACCATGCCCTGGGTGAACATGCCGTCGAAGGGCTCGTCCGTGCCGGCATGGCCGGTCGCCTTCATCGCCCGGGTGAAGAAGCGCGAATAGAGCAGATGCAGGATCGCGTGCTCGACGCCGCCGATATACTGGTCGATCGGCAGGAAGCGGTCGACCGCGGCGCGCTCGGTCGGGCTGTTCTCGAGCCAGGGATTGGTGAAGCGGGCGAAATACCAGGACGAATCGACGAAGGTGTCCATCGTGTCGGTCTCGCGCCGCGCCGCCTTGCCGCATTGCGGGCAGGCGACGTGCTTCCAGCTCGGATGATGGTCGAGCGGGTTGCCCGGCTTGTCGAAGGAGACATCGTCGGGCAGCTGCACCGGCAGGTCGGCGGCGGGCACCGGCACCGTGCCGCAATCGGCGCAGTGGATCACCGGGATCGGGCAGCCCCAATAGCGCTGGCGCGAGACGCCCCAGTCGCGCAGCCGGAAATTGACCTTGCGCTGGCCGACAGGCCGGTTGCCGCGGATTTCCGTCTCGAGACGGCGTGCGATATCTTCTTTCGCCTCCGGAATGGTCATGCCGTCGAGGAAACGCGAATTGATCATCCGGCCCTCACCGTCATAGGCCGCGTCGGTGATCGTGAAGCTGGCCGGGTCGACGCCTTCCGGGCAGACCACCGGGGTGTTGCCCAGCCCGTATTTGTTGACGAAGTCGAGATCGCGCTGGTCATGGGCCGGGCAGCCGAAAATGGCGCCGGTGCCGTATTCCATCAGGATGAAGTTCGCCACATAGATCGGCAATGTCCATGACGGATCAAAGGGATGGACGGCGCGCAGGCCGGTGTCGAAGCCGAGCTTCCCGGCCTTGTCGATGCTCTCCTGCGCCGTTCCGGTCTTCCTGCATTCGGCGATGAAGGCCTGGAGCTCCGGATTGTCGGCGGCCGCCGCCTTGGCCAGCGGATGATCGGGCGAGACGGCCATGAACCTTGCGCCGAACAGCGTATCCGGGCGGGTCGTGTAGATCTCGAGCTCGTCCTGGCCATGGACATTCGATTCGAGTACGAAACGAACCAGTAGCCCCTCGGAGCGGCCGATCCAGTTCTTCTGCATCAGGCGGACCTTGTCGGGCCAGCGCGCCAGCCCGTCGAGGGCGTCGTTGAGCTCCTGGGCGTAGGCGGTGATCCTGAAGAACCACTGCGTCAGCTCGCGCTGCTCGACGACGGCGCCCGAGCGCCAGCCCCGGCCGTCGATGACCTGCTCATTGGCGAGCACGGTCTCGTCGACCGGGTCCCAGTTGACCTTGGCGGTCTTGCGGTCGACCAGCCCGGCCTTGAGGAAATCGAGGAAGAGCTTCTGCTGGTGGCGGTAATAGCTCGGATCGCAGGTGGCGAGCTCGCGGCTCCAGTCGAGCGACAGGCCCATCGACTGCAACTGCGTCCGCATCGTCGCGATATTGGCATAGGTCCACTCGCGCGGATGGACCTTGTTGGCCTTGGCGGCGTTCTCGGCCGGCAGGCCGAAAGCATCCCAGCCCATCGGATGCAGCACCGCGAAGCCCTTGGCACGCTTGTAGCGCGCCACCACGTCGCCCATGGCGTAATTGCGGACATGGCCCATATGGATGCGCCCCGACGGATAGGGGAACATCTCGAGCACGTAATAGGCCGGACGTGGGTCGTCATTGCGGGTCTCGAAGAGCTTGCGCTCATCCCAGACCTGGCGCCATTTCGGCTCGGCTTCCTTCGGATTGTAGCGTTCGGCGGCCATGCTGATCGTGTCGTTCTTGCGTGATCGGACTGGCCCGGACTAGGACACCATCGGGCGCGCCGGGTCAATGTTTGGAAAGGCTTGGCGGCGATGCGGGCAAGGGACGAAAGCGATGCAGGACGTGGTGACGGGGTTGCAGGAGACGAGGGCCGCCATCGCCCGGGCGGCACGCGATTTCGGCCGCCGGCCGGAGGAGGTGACGCTTGTCGCCGTCTCCAAGACCAAGCCGGCCGAGGCGATCCTGCCGGTGCTCGATGCCGGCCAAGCCGATTTCGGCGAGAACTATGTCCAGGAGGCCAAGACGAAATGGCCGGCGCTGCGCGAGCGCTTTCCGCAGGCGCAACTGCACATGATCGGGCCGCTGCAATCCAACAAGGCGCGCGAGGCGGTGGCGCTGTTCGACGCGATCCATTCGCTCGACCGCGAGAGCCTCGCCAAGGAACTGGCCCGCGAGATCGCCCGCAGCGGCCGGGCGCCGCGGCTGGTGGTCCAGGTCAATACCGGAGCCGAGCCGCAGAAGGGCGGCGTGCTGCCCGGCGAGACCGACGCCTTCCTGGAAAGCTGCCGGGTCACCTATGGGCTGGTGGTCGAGGGGCTGATGTGCATTCCGCCGGCCGAGGAACCGCCCTCGCCGCATTTCGCGCTGCTCGCCAAGATCGCCGCCCGCAACGGGCTCGCGACGCTCTCCATGGGCATGAGCGCCGACTATGAGGCGGCGATCCAGCTTGGCGCCACGCATGTCCGCGTCGGCAGCGCGATCTTCGGTGCGCGCGATGACGGCACTACCGGGTAGCCAGCTGATATCGTTGACGGTTTTTGGGTAGTGCCAGGTAGTGCCGGGCACGGGCGCGAGAGCTTGGTATGTAATCCCGGAAACGTCATTCCGGCCGCAGCGAAGCGGAGCGCCGGAATCCATCGTAGGGCTGTGGCGCTCTACGATGGATTCCGGAGCTGCGCGGCTTCGCCGCTTGTCCGGAATGACGGAGTGGTTCCGCGGAAATCAGGCTAGCGAACCACCAACGTGCAGCCGCGCGCCAGGCGCGGCAGCACCTTGGCGAAGACATGGCCCTCGACGGCCACGCAGCCGGCGGTGGGCATGAAGCCGGGCCGGGCGAGGTGCCAGAAGATCGCGCTGCCGCGGCCGCGCCGCACCGGCGCGTCGTTCCAGCCGAGCTCGACGATGACGTCGTAGAGGTTATCGGCGCGGGCCAGCCGCTCCTCGGCCTCGCCCGGCGGCCGGTCGATCAGGCGGTTGTAGCGCCGGTCGGCATTGTCGTCGCACCAGGCGTCGCGGGGGCCGATCCGGCGCGCCGGCAGCAGGCTCGCCGGCCGCGGCAGCCGGTCGCCGCGAAAGAAGACCCGGCGCAGCGGCAGTTTGGCGCGCGGCGTGCCGCCATCGCCTTCGCGCTTGTCGACGACGATGCCGGAACGGCCGAGCGCACAGGGAAACACTGCGCCGCCGGCCTTCAGGAAGCCCTTGCGGCGATCGCGCACCGAGCGCACCACCGTGATCCGCGTCAGCCGGCGGCCGCCGGCGCTGCCTTCAGGTTTTCTCACGGCGATCCCGTTCCGCACGACTTGCCGGCCGCCGGAGGCGGCCCGGAGCCGAGCTCTTCTCTCGTCGAATGGTTAGCGCCGGATGAACGCGAAAAGCCGATTGCCGTCGGCTCGCCTGCGGTTCCAGATCGCGGTGAAGCCGGGCGGAAGCGCCCGGATGAGAAAACGTGATCGTCGGCATAGGGTTGGCGCATGGCTTCCGCGAAAAACCGGTTCCCACTTTTTCCTGCCATGCTCTAGTGTTGCCTGACCGCAACCGAGCTGAATCGGCATCATGTCAGCCACGCATCATATCCTGCTCGTCGACGACGACCAGACCCTGCGCGACGCGCTCGCCGAGCAGCTGGCGCTTTACGACGAGTTCCGCGTCTCCTCGGCAGCGACGGCGACCGCGAGCGTCAGGACGGTCCAGACCGAACGCGTCGATCTGGCGGTGATGGATGTCGGCCTGCCGGACATGGATGGGCGCGAGGCGGTGAAGCTGATGCGCAAGAACGGTTTCAAGAGCCCGGTGATCATGCTGACCGGTCAGGGCTCGGATGCCGACACCGTGCTCGGGCTCGAGGCCGGGGCCAACGACTATGTCGTCAAGCCGTTCAAGTTCGCGGTGCTGCTCGCCCGCATCCGGGCGCATCTGCGGCAATACGAGGCC
>NZ_JAKFED010000047.1:0-18942 GCF_036675845.1 Allobosea sp.
GGTCCGGTGGTAGCGCTACTGCGGCCCGCGGGTCGATTGCCTGAGAAGTGGACTTCGCCCTTGGGGCCGATGCTCTAGCCCAATTCGACCAGCACGATCTCGGGCGGTGCTCCGAACCTGAACGGCAGCTTGCTCGTGCCCAGGCCGGCCGAGACGATCAGATCGCGGCCTTTTTCGACGACATGGCCGTAGGCGTAGCGGTTGCCATAGCGCGAGGGCACGATCGGCGACCAGCCGAGGATCCGGACCTGGCCGCCATGGGTGTGCCCGGCGAGAGTGAGCGCGATGCGAGCGGGCAGGCGCGCGAAGATGTCCGGCTCATGCGCCATCAGGATGGAGGGAGCGTCGTCGGTGATGGCGGCCAGCGTTGCCGCGAGATCGTCGATGCCGCGTCGCTGGCCCCGCCGCGGCCGGCGATAGGCGAAGGCCTCTTGGTCGCCGAGCCCTGCGAGCCAGAGCGGCCCGGCCGCGGTCTCGAGCCGGACGGCGTCGTTCTCCAGAACCGGGATGCCGGCGGCCTCCAAAGCGAGCCTTGCCTCGGTCGGGCCGCGCAGTTCCCGCTGGGCCCTGTCGTCATGCCACCAGTCGTGATTGCCGAGCACGGCGAAGCGGCCATTGGTGGCCTCGAGCCGGGCGAGCTCGCCGGCCCAGACGGCATTGGGTGGATCGCCCGGCCGCTTGTCGCGGCTCGCGATGAAGTCGCCGAGCAGCAAGGTGAGGTCGGGACGCAGGCGATTGGTCTGGTCGACGATCTCGCGCACCCGCGACACCGGCATGTGCGGGCCGCCGACATGCAGGTCGGAAACCACGGCGAGGCGGAGCGTCTTTGCCTCCGGCCAGCCGGCCGGCTTCAGCCGATAGCGCGTCACGCCCTGATGGGTCGGCTCCCAGGCATAGGCATAGCTGCCCAGCCCGAAGGCGGACAGAAAAAGACCGGCGAGAGTTTGAAGGACTCTACGCCGGTCAGTCATGGAGGGTCTCGGTAGAAGGTCGTCGTCTGGTCAATCTTCAGAACCGTGGCGCAGGACCGCTGGAACGTCCCTGGGCTGTGATTTCAACGCGGCAGGGGCCCAGCGGGTTCCCGCCAGAATGGCAGAAATCGCAATCGGACGAAAGCGCGATGCGTAGGCTTCACGGGCGGTGTCGTCGTGGAGGCTGGCGCTGCGCTGCGTGGTCGGCCGGGGCGTATGCGAAGACATGACTTCGGTTCCATCCAGGTTTGCCGGCGGTTCCTGGCCGCCGACCTCGTCAATGTCGCAGCCGATCGGGTCCTGCCGGCGGCGGCATCATGGAAACTTCGTGACGCTTTCTGGCGTCGCGACGAGGCCTTGGTGGCGTCTGGGAGGGTTTCGCGGGGAGCGGTCGGCGATAAAAACCTCGCCGTCATTCCGGGGCAGGCCGAAAGGCCTGAGCCCGGAACCCAAGAACACGACATAGGGGAGAGGGTGCACGGATCGCGGCGTCCTCTCGAGTGGCATCAGCGGTTCCGGGCTCGCCCCTGCGGGGCGCCCCGGAATGACGGTCGCGAGGTTCAGGCGCCCTCAGCCTGCCAGCAGGCCCTCGGCCTTGGCCCAGTCGAGCGTCTTGCCCAGCGCCCGCTCATAACGGTCGAACATCTCGTCGATCTCGGCCTCGCTGATCACCAGCGGCGGGCAGAAGGCGACGCGGTCGCCGCCCATGGCGCGCAGGATGACGCCTTCCTCCTGGGCGAAGCCGACCGATTTGGCGGCGACGCCCTTCTTGGCCTCGAACTGCGCCTTGCTGGCCTTGTCCTTGACGATCTCGAGGCCGCCGATCAGGCCGACGCCGCGCGCCTCGCCGACGAGGGGGTGCTCGGCGAGCTTGCCGAGGCGGGCGAGGAATTTCGGCGCGACCTTGCGGACATGCTCGATGATCCTGTCGCGCTGGTAGATCTCCAGCGTCTTGACGCCGACGGCGCAGCCGACCGGGTGGCCGGCATAGGTGTTGCCATGGCCGAAGGTGCCGATCTTCTTGCTCTGGTCGACCAGCACCTCGTAGACGGCCTGGTTGACCAGCACGGCGCTGAGCGGGAAATAGGCCGAGGTCAGCGCCTTGGCGCAGGAGAGCGTGTCGGCGTTGAGGCCATAGGTCGTGGTGCCGAACATCTCGCCGGTGCGTCCGAAGCCGGTGATGACTTCGTCGGCGATGAACAGCACGTCGTATTTGGCGAGGACCGCGTTGATCTTCTCGAAATAGCCCTCGGGCGGCGTCACGGCGCCGCCGGCACCCATCACCGGCTCGGCGATGAAGGCGGCGACGGTGTCCGGCCCCTCGCGCAGGATCATCTCCTCGAGCTCGGCGGCGAGCCGGGCCGAGAAGTCGAGCTCGCTCTCGCCGGCCTCAGCGAAGCGGTAGTGATGCGGGCAGGAGGTGTGCAGCATGCCGGCGATCGGCAGGTCGAAATCGGTGTGGTTGGCCGGCAGGCCGGTCAGCGAGGCGGAGGCGACGGTGACGCCGTGATAGCCCTTCAGCCGCGAGATGATCTTCTTCTTCTTCGGCCGGCCGAGCGCATTGTTCATGTACCAGACCAGCTTGACCTGGGTGTCGTTGGCGTCGGAGCCGGAGGCGCCGTAGAAGACCTTGGAGATCGGGACCGGCGCGATCTCCTTCAGCTTCTCGGCGAGCTCGATCGCCGGATCATGGCTGCGGCCGGAGAAGATATGGGTGAAGGGCAGCTTCTTCAGCTGCTCATAGGCGGCGTCGCAGAGCTCCTCGTTGGAATAGCCGAGCGAGGTGCACCAGAGCCCGGCCATGCCCTCGATATAGTCCTTGCCGGTGGTGTCGTAGACGAAGACGCCCTTGCCGCGCTCCAGGATGAGCGGCCCGACCTCGCGATGCGTGGCGAGGTTGGTGTAGGGGTGGATCAGCGTCTCGATATCGCGCACGGCGAGGTTGGTCAGCATGCCCGGCTCCGCTTCCTTATGTGACGTTTATGCGAGCATAGACCCGAGCGGGCGCAAGCGTTCAGCGATTTTCCTGCAGGGCGCGGCAGAGTCTGGCGCAGGGCGGGCTTTGGTTGCGGAAATCTTGAGACGCGCCGCAAAACGCCGCGCTCTTCCCGAAGCCCTCATCCTGAGGAGCCGCAGAGCGGCGTCTCGAAGGATGCTCCAGGAGGTTCCGGAGGCAACTTGACCACCCTTCGAGACGCGGGCTGGCGCCCGCTCTCAGGATGAGAACTGCAATTGCGCTCCAGCGATCCTTCGAACGATTCCAATTCCGTGCTTGTCAGCCGCGGGGCCTGTAAGCATGGTGCGGCCGGTCTTCGAGAGGTCTGCATGGTCGATCCCGCCTCCCTGGCGAACCAGCCCGCGCCGGGCCGCGAAAGCGGCAGCTGCACATTGTGCTGCAAGGTCTATGACAATCCCGAAGTCGGTCGCGTCGCCGGCTCCTGGTGCCAGCATTGCCTGCCGGGGCGCTCCTGCAAGATCTATCCGGACCGGCCCGGCGAATGTCGCGACTTCTTCTGCCTGTGGATGACGCAGGGCTCCTCGGCCCGGAATGGCGGCCGGACAAGGCGCGCTTCGTCTTGACCATGGACCCGGCCACGAAATGGCTCTTCGCCCAGGTTGACCCCGGCGCGGCGCCGGCCTGGCGCAAGGAGCCCTATCTCGGGCAGTTCCGGCGCTGGGCCGAAGCCGGCCAGCGCCCGGTCGTCGTCTTCGTCAACAAGCTCGCCACCGCGATCCTGCCCGACCGGGAGATCGCGCTCGGCGCGCTCGCCCTGGACGAGAGGCTCGTGCTGCGCGAGGAACTGGCGGGCGGGCGCGCGCGGGCGACCGTGGTGAAGGTGCGGGGCGCGGCGTGAACGAGCGGGGGGCGGCCTTGGGCAAGCGAGCGCGCGGGCACGGCCTGATCTGCGGCTTGCTGCCGCCCGGCCCGCTGAACGCGATCACCGATGTGCCCGGCGTCGCCGTCGGCCACCGGACCCTGCGCGAGGCCGGCGTCCTGACCGGCTTCACGGCGGTGTTGCCGCATGAGGGCGACATCTTCCGCGAGAAGCTGCGGGCCGGGGTGGCGGTGATCAACGGCTTCGGCAAGAGCGCCGGGCTGATGCAGCTCGCCGAACTCGGCCAGATCGAGACGCCGCTCCTGCTCGGCAACACCTTTTCGGTCGCGACCGGCATCGAGGCGCTGGTCGGCCGGGCGCTGGCCGCGAATGCCGATATCGGGCGCGAGACCGGGACGGTGAACTCGCTGGTGCTGGAGTGCAATGACGGCTTCCTCTCGGACATCAGGGCGCGGCGGCTGACGGTCGCGGACGCCGAGGCTGCGCTCGACGCAGCCAAAGGCGGGCCGGTCGAAGAGGGGGCGGTCGGCGCCGGCGCGGGCATGAGCGCCTTCGGCTTCAAGGGCGGCATCGGCAGCGCCTCTCGGCTGATCGAGCTCGACGGGCGCAGCTTCGCATTGGGCGTGCTGGTGCAGGCGAATTTCGGCAATGCCGGCGACCTCGTGCTGCCCGACGGGCGCCGGCCGATGCCGCCTGCGCCGGACATGGTGCAGCCGCCCGAGCGCGGCTCGATCATCATCGTGCTGGCGACGGACCTGCCGCTCGAGAGCCGGCAACTGACCCGCATCGCCAGGCGCTGCGGCGCCGGGCTGGCGCGGCTCGGCGCCTTCTGGGGCAATGGCAGCGGCGATATCGCCCTGGCATTCTCGACCGCGAACCCGATCACGCATCACGAGCGGGCGGACATCGTCCCGCTCAGCGTTTTGAACGAGAGCCGGATCGACCTGCCGTTCCGCGCGGCGGCGGAAGCGACGCAGGAGGCGGTGCTGAACGCCATGCTCGCGGCGCCGGAAACGACCGGCCGCGACGGCAACCGCAGGGCCTCGCTCGCCGATCATCTCTGAGGGGCGGCGGAGCGCCAGCAGATCGAGCTGCCGAACGGCGGCGCATATGCCGCCGGGCGGGCGACCGCCGCGGCGCGCCCCAGTCGTTAGCGGAGACTTTACCAGCTGGACGCAATGATCGCCTCGAGATCGAAGGCGATCCGGAGCGGCAGCATGATCTATTTCGCCATTGTTTGTCTGGCGTGCCTGGCGGCGTTCATTGAGATGGCCGATCGGGCGCCCGAGCTTCCATGGCACGACTGACCGGCAAATCTGCTCCTTCGGCATACCATCGAGAATCGCTTGCCCTTTTGATCAAATGAAAAGGCAGGCGGAAGAAGCGCTGCCGGTGGGCGCGATCTGCGCCCTGTGAGTTGCCGTTCGTCCGGCCGCGCCCACCTCACCTTCAGCTTGTCAGTGTAGCCGGTCCGCCTGCGCCGCGGCCGACGACGGCTGCCGAAGAGGCGCGTTCCCGGCTTGCCAAACGGATATATATCCGTTAACTTGGATATATGGATAATTCTCAAGCCATCCTCGCCTTGGCGGCGCTCGCCCAGCCGACGCGGCTCGACGCCTTCAGACTGCTGGTCGGCCGCGAGCCCGAGGGCGTGCCGGCCGGCGAGCTCGCCAGGCTGCTGGCGGTGCCGCAGAACACCCTGTCGGCGCATCTCGCCGTGCTGTCCCGCGCCGGGCTGATCGTCGGCGAGCGCCAGAGCCGGTCGATCATCTATCGCGCCGACCTGGCAGAATTTCGCGCCATGATCGCCTTCCTGCTCAAGGATTGCTGCGGCGGGCGCGCCGATCTGTGCGGGCCGCTGATCGAGGAACTCGTCCCCTGCTGCCCGGCCGAAGGAGTGCGCGCGTGAGCGTCACCATCTACCACAACCCCGCCTGCGGGACGTCGCGCAACACGCTGGCGCTGATCCGGGCTGCCGGCATCGAGCCGGCGATCGTCGCCTATCTGGAGACGCCGCCGTCGCGGACCGAGATCGCCGGGCTGGCGCGGCGCATGGGCCTGCCGCTGCGCGACCTGCTGCGCGAGAAGGGCACGCCGTTCGCCGAACTCGGCCTCGGCGATCCGGCGCTCTCGGACGAGGCCCTGCTCGACGCGATCGCGGCCCATCCCGTGCTGCTGAACCGGCCGATCGTCGTCGCGCCGACAGGCGTCAGCCTTTGCCGGCCTTCCGAGCTCGTCCTCGATCTTCTTCCGGAGATCACCACCGACCAGCTCAAGGAGGATGGCGAGATCGTCGTCGCCGACCGGCAGGTCGAGGCCAGCGACGGCGGCTTGCGCGCAGCGCTGGCGCAAGCCGGGCTGCCGACCGCCGACCTTTCGGAGCCGGGCCGGAGCTTCTTCGCCTTCCGCACGCTTTCCGGCCGGCCGCTCGGCCATGGCGGTTTCGAGCGCTACGGTCCCGACGTCCTGATCCGTTCGGTGGTCGTGGCGCAGGAGGCGCGCGGCATGGGCGTCGGCCGCGCCATCCTGCCCTTGCTGCTGCGCCGCGCCTTCGACCAGGGCGGCCGCAGGGCCTGGCTGCTGACCAGCGATGCCGCGCCCTTCTTCGAGAAGATCGGCTTTCGCAGGACAGAGCGCGCCGAGGCTCCGGCCGCGATCCTCGCGACGCAGCAGGCGGCCGCGCTCTGCCCTGCGAGCGCGGTGCTGCTGACGCGCCAGATCAAGCCCTGAGGCATCTTATGTCGACATTCGAACGCTACCTCACTCTGTGGGTGGCGCTGTGCATCGTCGCCGGCATCGCGCTCGGCCACCTCATGCCCGGCGCCTTCCAGGCGATCGGCAGTGCCGAGATCGCCAGGGTCAACCTGCCCATGGCGGTGCTGATCTGGCTGATGATCGTGCCGATGCTGCTGCGGATCGACTTCGCCGCGCTGCGCCATGTCGGCCAGCACTGGCGCGGCATCGGCGTCACGCTTTTCGTGAACTGGGCGGTGAAGCCGTTCTCGATGGCGCTGCTCGGCTGGCTCTTCATCGGCTGGCTGTTCCGGCCGCAACTGCCGGCCGACCAGGTCGATGCCTATATCGCGGGGCTGATCATCCTCGCCGCCGCGCCCTGCACCGCCATGGTCTTCGTCTGGTCGAACCTGATCAGGGGCGAGCCGCATTTCACCCTGAGCCAGGTCGCGCTGAACGATGCGATCATGATCGTCGCCTTCGCGCCGATCGTCGGCCTGCTGCTCGGCCTGTCGGCGATCACGGTGCCCTGGAGCACGCTGACCTTGTCGGTCGTGCTCTACATCCTCGTGCCGGTGGTCGTGGCGCAGCTGCTTCGCCGCCGCGTGCTCGCTGCCGGCGGCGAGGCGCGGTTGCAACGATTGCTGGCGGTGCTCGGCCCGGTTTCGCTCGTCGCCCTGCTGGCGACGCTGGTGCTGCTCTTCGGCTTCCAGGGCCAGCAGATCCTGGCGCAGCCGGCGATCATCGCGATCCTCAGCGTGCCGATCCTGATCCAGGTCTATTTCAATGCCGGGCTGGCCTATGCCCTCAACCGCTTCCTCGGCGAGCAGCATTGCGTCGCCGGCCCCTCGGCCTTGATCGGCGCCTCGAATTTCTTCGAGCTCGCCGTCGCCGCGGCCGTCAGCCTGTTCGGCTTCAATTCGGGCGCCGCGCTGGCGACCGTGGTCGGCGTGCTGATCGAAGTGCCGGTGATGCTCTCGGTCGTCTGGATCGTGAACCGCAGCCGTGACTGGTACGAGGCCGGAGCCTCCCGGTCCGGTCCCGGACAGCGGCCGATCTCGCTACCCGCTGCCAAGGGTTCCAAGCCATGACCGATCTCCCGAACGTCGATCTCGACCTGCTGATCGCTCCTGACGCGGGCCGGCTGGAGCCGGCCGTACGGGCGGCCCACCCACCCCGCATCCTGCTGCTCTATGGCTCGCTGCGAGCGCGCTCCTACAGCCGGTTTCTGACGCTCGAGGCGGAGCGCATCCTGCGCCATCTCGGCGCCGAGACCCGGGTCTTCGATCCTGCCGGGCTGCCGATGCCGGACAGCGTATCGGCCGACCATCCCAAGGTGCAGGAACTGCGCGAGCTCTCGCTCTGGTCGGAAGGGCAGGTCTGGTGCAGCCCCGAGCGTCACGGCACCATCACAGGGGTGCTCAAGAGCCAGATCGACTGGATTCCGCTCTCGATCGGCTCGGTCCGTCCGACGCAAGGGCGCACCCTGGCCGTGCTGCAGGTCAGTGGCGGCTCCCAGTCGTTCAATGCGGTCAATGCCCTGCGTGTGCTGGGCCGCTGGATGCGGATGGTGACGATCCCGAACCAGTCCTCGGTCGCCAAGGCCTTCCAGGAATTCGACGAGGCCGGGCGGATGAAGCCGTCAGCCTACTATGACCGCGTCGTCGACGTGATGGAGGAACTGGTGCGCTTCACACTGTTGACCCGCGATCGGGCCGGCTATCTGACGACGCGCTACAGCGAGCGGAAAGAGGCTGAGGAGAAGATTCCGGTCGGCGCCATCTAAGCGCAGAAGCTCCGTTCACTCGACTGCGCCGCTCCCTCTGTCTAGCTGTTCAGCGCAGCCGGCTCGCGATAGCCGCCGCCCAGCTTCTCCAGCATCGCCCCCACCGCGATGGCGCTGCGGTCCTCGCCCATCGGCGCGATGATCTGGACGCCGAGCGGCATCCCGGCCTGCGACAGCCCGACCGGCGCCGAAAGCGCCGGCAGGTCGGCGCCGGTGGCAAGGCTCGCCCAGCACAGGAAGTCGAGATAGGGCCGCTCGGTGCCGTCGATATCGAGGCGGCGGGCGTGGAAATCCGGCAGGTGGTCGTGCTTTTGCGCGCCGACGGGCGCAGGCGGGCAGAGCAGCACATCGAAGTTCTGGAAGAAGCGGGCCCATTGCCGCTTCAGCGCAAGGCGGCGCTGCTGAACCTGCTGGTAGAGGCCGGGCGTCATCCTCGCTCCGCGCGCCTGCAGCGACTGATGCGAGAGATCGTTCGGACTGAACTTCGCCGCCTGCGCCTGGATACGGGCGCGCACCTTCGGCGGCAGGCCATAGGCGACGACGGCGTGGTTCAGGAGCGCATAGACCTCATAGGCCTCGGTGAAGCGGAAGCCCGGGCGGGCGGCCTCGTCGACGATCGCGCCGGCCTGCGCCAGCTTCCGTCCTGCTTCGCACACCGCCTCCGACACTTCCCGCGTCACCGGCGCGAAAGGCTCCTGCGCCCAGACGGCAACGCGCAGGCCCATGGCGTCGGCATGGCGGGGAGCGGGCAGGGCGGCACCGGCGACTGCTGCATCGCGCGGGCCGGCGAGCACCGCAAGGACGAGATCGAGATCCTCGGCGTAGCGGGCGATCGGGCCGGCGACGACGAGGTCGGCATTGCGCGGCGTGCGCCGCTCGGGCGGCGGCGGGATCAGGCCCCAGGTCGAGACCAGCCCCCAGCTCGTCTTCAGGCCGAGCACGCCGCAGGCCTGCGCCGGCCAGCGGATCGAGGAGCCGAGATCGGAGCCGAGCTCGAAGGCGGCCATGCCGGTCGCGACCGCGACAGCCGCACCGCCGGAGGAGCCGCCGGGCGAACAGGCCGGGTTCCACGGGTTGTTCGCGACGCCATGGGCCGGGTTGTAGCTCTGGAAATCGCCGGAGAAGACCGGGACGATGGTCTTGCCGATGATCACCGCCCCGGCGGCGCGCAGCCTCGCGACGGCGGCGGCATCCTCGGCCGGGACGCGGTCCTTATAGGCCGGCAGGCCACCGGAGGAGGGCAGGCCGGCGACGTCGAAGGCGTCCTTGACGGTGATCGGCAGCCCTTCCAGCGCCCGTGCTTCGCCGGCCGCGATGCGCCGGTCGGATTCCGCGGCCATTTTTTGCGCCGCCTCGCGATCCTGCGCGATGATGGCGTTGAGCGAGGGGTTCAGCGCGTCGATGCGGGCGAAGCTCGCCTCCAGCAGATCGGCGGCGCTGAAACGGCACGCCAGCAGGCCGTCGCGCAGGCTGGTGGCGGAAGCGGTGAGGTCGATCGAGGCCATGCGGGGATCCGGAGGGGAGGGCGGATGATTGGTAGACCAAGCTCGTCTGCCAAGACAATGAAGCGCCGTCATTCCGGACAAGTGGCGAAGCCGCGCCGCTCCGGAATCCATCGGAGGGCTCTGTGCTCTACGATGGATTCCGGCGCTCCGCTTCGCTGCGGCCGGAATGACGGTGGATTGCCTGCGACAGCGAGGTTATCCCGCTGCCCGCCGCCTTTCCATCGTCCGCAGAAAATCCTCGCCGTCCCGGATGCCGAGCTCATAGGCGAAGCGGATGCCGTCCCAGTTGCGGATGGTGAACTGGCTGACGGGGATCGTCCGGGAGGGGCGGGCATAGGTCCGGTTCTCGACCGCCGGCACCTGTGCGAAGGGCCGGGTCAGCAGGACCAGGGTCGGCTCGCCGGTCGCTTCCATCTCGGCCAGCGCCCAGGCGGGGGCGCTGTCGAAGAGCCCGCCATCGAGCGCGGCGCGGCTGCCGACCTTGCCGGCCGGCATGAAGGGCGGCACGGCGGCGCTCGCCATCAGCGCGGCGATCAGTTCCTTCGGTTCGGAGCAATCGCCGACGCGGATCAGGTCGGGCGCGAAGCCGAGGCGGCGGCCGGCGGTCGGGTGGACGGGACGACGCAGGCGCTTCTCGAGCTGGTAGGCGCCGATGCCGAGCGCGGCGGCGACAGGCAGCGGCCAGAAGCGTGGCGGCCGCGAGATCGCGACCAGGAAATCGGCCTGCGCCTGCAGCGCGGCCAGCCGCTCCGGCGTCAATAGCAGAGCCAGCATGGATTCGTAGAGTTCGCCGACCGGGAAGAGGCGGCTGCCCCGGCGGAAGGCCGCCCAGTCCACCTCCGAGCTCCGGCCGACGCAGGCTTCGCGCACCAGCTCGCGCACGGTCGGACCCAGGCCAGCGCGGTATAGAGCATGGCGAAGGCGCCGGCGCTGGCGCCGACGACGCGGCGCGGCTTCAGATCGAGGCGCGGTGCAACGGTCTCGTGGAAGCCGCCCTGCCAGTAGCAGCGATTGCCGCCGCCGGCATAGGCGAGGCCTGCGAACACGGGAGGCGCCTAGAGCCGGATGATGTCAGATGGAATCATTGATCCCATCTGACATCTGAATCCGTCTCTCATCAAAGAGTTAGAGCAGGATTCTTGCGAAAAACCGGTTTCCACTTTTTCGCATCCTGCTCTAGTCCGCGTCGACGGCGCGGGCAAGGTCGCGCCAGGCCAGCACCAGCCGGTCGAGCTCGGCGAGGTCGTTCGCCGGCAGCCTGCCCAGCGTCGTGGCGACAAAATCGCGCTGGGCCGCCATGCCGGCCTCCGCCAGCCGGCGGCCCTCCGGCGTCAGATGCATGGCATAGGAGCGCCGGTCGCCGGCGATGGCGCGGCGCTCGACGAGACCCGCCTGGACCAGCCGGTCGACCAGGCCGGAGACATTGCCCTTGGTGACGTAGAGCCGCTCGGCGAGCTCGCTCTGGCTGATACCCTCGCGCTCGGTCAGGGTCGAGAGCAGGTCGAATTGCGGGATCGAGAGGCCGAGCTCGCGGATGCGCGTCGTCATCTGGCCGAGCATGCGCTGGTGCAGCCGCATGAAGCGGAACCAGACGCGATCCGGCTCGACGGGTTCCGGCGCAGGGGCTGGGCGGGACGCAGGCAAGGGCTCTTTCCCCGGATGGTTCATCCCTGAACTAGCCCATCTTGTGCCGCGGCGCGAGGGGGTTTCGCATCACGGCGACGGCTGGCTATGCTAGAGCAGGATGCGAAAAAGTGGGAACCGGTTTCTCGCATGAATCCTGCTCCAAGCTTTTGATAAGAGGCGGATTCAGATTTCAGATGGAAGCGCTTCGCGATTCCATCTGAAATCATCCGGCTCTAGCGAAAACGAACGCGACCCGGAGAGAGACGCATGCTCGGCTTGATGCAGGACTGGCCCCTGCTGATCCACCGGATCATCGACCACGCCGCGATCCAGCATGGCGGGCGTGAAGTGGTCAGCCGCAGCGTCGAGGGGCCGATCCGGCGCACGACCTATGCGCAGGTGCGCGACAAGGCATTGAAGCTGGCGAAGAAGCTGACGGGCGAGGGCATCGTTCTCGGCGATCGCGTCGCGACCCTGGCCTGGAATACCGACCGCCATCTCGAGCTCTGGTACGGCATCAGCGGCATCGGCGCGATCACCCACACCGTCAATCCGCGCCTGTTTCCGGAGCAGATCGCCTGGATCATCAACCATGCGCAGGACCGGCTGCTCTTCCTCGACCTGACCTTCGTCAAGCTGATCGAGGGCATCCAGGACAAGCTGCCCTCGATCGAGCGCTATGTCATCCTGACCGATGGCGCGCATATGCCGGAGACCTCGCTGAAGGGCGCGGTCGCTTACGAGGACTGGCTCGCCGGGCTCGATGCCGATTTCGCCTGGGCGATTCTCGACGAGAACACCGCCGCGGGGCTCTGCTACACCTCGGGCACCACCGGCGGCCCCAAGGGCGTGCTCTATTCGCACCGCTCCAATGTGCTGCACGCCATGGCCTGCGCCATGCCGGACTATATGGGCCTGTCCTCGCGCAGCGTCGTCATGCCGGTGGTGCCGCTGTTCCACGCCAACAGCTGGTCGCTGGCCTATTCGGCGCCGATGACCGGGGCCAAGCTCGTCCTGCCCGGCATGAAGCTCGACGGCGCCTCGCTGCTCGAGCTGCTCAACGGCGAGGGCGTGACGATGACCGCCGCGGTGCCGACCGTCTGGCTCGGCCTGCTGCAGCACCTCGAGGCGACGGGCGCTTCGCTCGCCAGCCTGAAGCGCGTCGTGATCGGCGGCTCGGCCTGCCCGCGGGCGATGACCGAGGCCTTCGAGACGAAATACGGCGTCACCGTCGATCATGCCTGGGGCATGACCGAGACCAGCCCGATCGGCTCGTTCTGCTCGCTGAAGCCGGACTACGCCGACCTCGAAGGCGAGGCGCTCTACGACCTCAAGGTCAAGCAGGGCCATCCGCAGTTCACCGTCGAGTTCCGCCTGACCGATGACGAGGGCAAGGAGCTGCCCTGGGACGGCAGGACCTTCGGCCGGCTGAAGGTGCGCGGCCCCGCCGTCGCCGGCGCCTATTTCCGCCGCGAGGACGAGGACATCCTCGACGCGCACGGTTTCTTCGACACCGGCGATGTCGCGACCATCGACCGGCACGGCTACATGCAGGTCACCGACCGCTCGAAGGACGTGATCAAGTCCGGCGGCGAATGGATCTCCTCGATCGATCTGGAAAACCTCGCCATTGGCCATCCCGACGTGGCCGAAGCAGCGGTGATCGGCGTCGCCCATCCGAAATGGGACGAGCGGCCGCTGCTCGTCATCGTGCCCAAGCCCGGCCGCGCGCCGGGCAAGGAGGAGATGCTCGCCTTCATGACCGGCAAGGTCGCGAAATGGTGGCTGCCCGACGATGTCGTGCTGGTCGAGGCGATCCCGCATACCGCGACGGGCAAGATCCAGAAGACGGCGCTGCGGGAGATGTTCAAGGAGTATCGGCTGCCGGGTGTGTGAGCGCGGCATCCGGACGCGCTGATCGGCCTGGGGATATCCTGCCTGCCGCGACCGTGGCGAGGGGCCGGTTCATACCCTCTTAACCCTGCGGGGCTAGGCCTGCTGCAGCAGCAGTTAACCAGTGTGCCGTGCTTATCGATGTCCGTGCGTAGAGTGAATTGGAATCCCCAGGCGAGAGGCGCCTCTGCTGCCGTTCAGCCCGAGCCGAACCAGCCGGACCCTGCGCCGGCGGAGGTCCGCTTCTGGCGGAGTCCCGCGAAGGCCGGAAGGCCTCGTGCCATGCCGGAGGTGATCGAGGCGAGCGTTGCCGAAAGCTGCGGCGACGAGGCCCCGCTTCCGGCGGCGGAAGTCGACCGCGTGCGCTATTGGCGGACGCCGCGGCATCTGATGCAGCAGGTCTGGGGCGAGGTTCCGGCTGCCGAAACCGGTCTGCCGGAGGCGTTGCCCGGGGCAATCGTCGCCGATCCCGGCGATGAGGTCCTCGCGATCGCCATTGCCGAAAGCGATTGCCGCGAGCCCGATGCAGCCGAAACGTGCCTCGAGGCGATGCCCACGACGCCCTTCGCCTTCCTTTCCGACGACGCCTTCTGGGAGTTCATCCCCGCCGCGGAGCGATCCGACGAGGCGGTGGCGGAGTCACTGCCGGTCGAGGCCGAGCCAGCACTCCTGCCCCCTCCGGCGCGGCCGCGGGCATTGCCGAAAGAGAAGCGGCCCCTGGCGCCCGCCGCCAGCTTGGTGACCGCTCCCGCTGTGGCGGCGTCCTGGATCGGAATGGGCTGGACGCAGGGCTATAAGCTCGATCTCAGCTTCGCCGCATCGGCTCCTGTCGCGCGCATGCCGGCGCCCGAGCTGCCGGTGCAGGACAGTCCGGCGCCGGCACCGAAAGCCGGCATTTCGGTCGCCAGGGCCGCGCGGCCCGAGCGCGTGCCGGAACCTGCGCCGCAACGGCCGAAGCGCCGAAGCGTCGAGATCGCGCCTCCGGTTCCGGTGGTGATCCCGGGCTTCCAGCTGCCGCCGATCGAGTTCCTGGCCGAGCCGCCGCAGATCGAGAACGCGATTCCGGTCGAGATCCTGCAGCAGAATGCCGGAACGCTCGAAGGCGTCCTGGAAGACTTCAATGTCCGGGGCGAAGTCGTCCAGGCCTGCCCCGGCCCGGTGGTGACGCTCTACGAGCTCGAACCTGCGCCGGGCACCAAGAGCTCGCGCGTCATCTCGCTGGCGGACGACATTGCCCGTTCGATGAGCGCGATCTCGGCGCGGGTCGCGGTGGTGCAGGGCAAGAACGCGATCGGCATCGAACTGCCGAACGCAAGGCGCGAGACGGTGTTCCTGCGCGAGCTCCTGGCGAGCCAGGACTTCGAGTCGACCAAGCACAAGCTCGCGCTCTGCCTCGGCAAGACCATCGGCGGCGAGCCGGTGATCGCCGATCTGGCGCGGATGCCGCATCTTCTGGTGGCGGGCACCACCGGCTCGGGCAAGTCGGTGGCGATCAACACCATGATCCTGTCGATCCTCTACCGGCTGAAGCCCGAGCAGTGCCGGCTGATCATGGTCGACCCGAAGATGCTCGAGCTCTCGGTCTATGACGGCATTCCGCATCTTCTGACCCCGGTGGTCACCGACCCGAAGAAGGCGGTCGTCGCCCTGAAATGGGCGGTGCGCGAGATGGAGGAGCGCTACAAGAAGATGTCGAAGCTCGGTGTGCGCAACATCGACGGCTTCAATGTCCGGGTCGGCGAGGCCAAGGCGGCAGGCGAGGTCATCACCCGCACGGTGCAGACTGGCTTCGACCGGCATTCCGGCGAGGCGATCTACGAAGAGGAGGCGATGGACCTCGAGCCCTTGCCCTATATCGTCGTGATCGTCGACGAGATGGCCGACCTGATGATGGTCGCCGGCAAGGAGATCGAGGGCACGATCCAGCGCCTCGCCCAGATGGCGCGGGCCGCCGGCATCCATGTCGTGCTCGCCACCCAGCGGCCGTCGGTCGACGTCATCACCGGCACGATCAAGGCGAACTTCCCGACCCGCATCTCCTTCCAGGTGACCAGCAAGATCGACAGCCGCACCATCCTCGGCGAGATGGGCGCCGAGCAGCTGCTCGGCCAGGGCGACATGCTCTACATGGCCGGCGGCGGGCGGATCACCCGGGTGCACGGCCCCTTCGTCTCCGATGCCGAGGTCGAGAAGGTCGTCGCCCATCTCAAGACGCAAGGCCGGCCGGATTATCTCGACTCGGTGCTGGCCGAGGAGGAGGCGGGCGCCGGCGACGACGAGGACGGCGCCGTCTTCGACAAGAGCGCGATGGGCCAGGCCGAAAGCGAGGACCCTTACGACCAGGCGGTCGCCGTGGTGCTGCGCGACAAGAAGGCCTCGACCTCCTATATCCAGCGCCGCCTGCAGATCGGCTACAACCGCGCCGCCTCGATCATGGAGCGCATGGAGCACGAGGGCATCGTCGGTCCGGCAAACCACGCCGGCAAACGCGAAATCCTCGTCGAAACCGGAAGAGCACGCGAAGACGAGGACTGAGGACCCGTGCGGCAAAGATCGGGCGCCACGGCCATGCTTCGGGCTCGATCGCGCGAAACCGGTCCTGAAAATGCCATGAGCGGCGTGCAACCTCACAGGCCGCTGCGGCGTTGAACCCTTGTCGGCGCCTACCGCCGTCACGATATCCAGTGCCAGCCCGTGAAATGGAACCGAGCCGCCCCATGAAGCCTTCGCTCCCCGCGCCAGTTCTCGCAGCCGCCGCCCTGGCGCTCGCGCTGGCGTCGGGTCCGGCAGGGTCCCAGCCGCTCGACATCCGGCCCGCGACCCAGCCGACCGCGCCGAAGTCGAGCCAGCAGCGGGCGACGCCCCTGCCGCCAATCCGCCCGCCCGGCCTCGGCCTGCCGCGCAATGAAACGGCCGAGGCTCCGGCTCCGAGCCCGGTCGTCACCGCCACCAACGACCCCCGGCCGGCACCCGCCGCCAAACCCGCCCGGCCTTCGGGGCCGCTGTCGAAGCCGGAGGCGGTCGAGCGCCTGAACGCCTATTTCAACGGCTTCGCCACCTTGCAGGGCGACTTCATCCAGTTCGCCGCCGATGGCCGCCGCTTCGAGGGCAAGCTCTACATCCAGCGTCCGGGCAAGATGCGTTTCGAATACCGCCCGCCGGTGACGACGGAGGTCATCGCCGACGGCACCTCGGTCGCCATCCGCGACAAGAAGCTGGCGACGCAGGATCTCTATTCGATCGGCCAGACGCCGCTGAAATTCCTGCTCAAGGAGCGTATGGACCTGGCGAAGGATTCGACCGTCACCGGCGTCAGCACCAAGGGCGACATCCTCACGGTCAAGATCGAGGACCGCTCGACGCTTGGCGGCACCTCGAAGATCACGCTCAATTTCGACCTCGCCGCCAATGAGTTGCGGCAATGGGTGGTGATCGACCCGCAGGGCTACGAGACCTCGGTCTCGCTCTACAATCTCGACACCCAGCGCCGGCCCGACCAGAAGAATTTCGTGATCAACTACGAGCGCGTGCTCTGAGCGGCTGCCGCCTTCCGTCATTGCGAGCGTAGCGAAGCAATCCCGGACGGCCCGCCAGGCGCGCTGCCGGATTGCTTCGTCGCTTCGCGCCTCGCAATGACGGACGCGGCGCGGCGGTGCTTGCTTTTCCGTCGCGCACGACCCAGTTTCCGGCTCCCTCTTCGGCCGGATTTTTCGCGTGAAGCTCGACGTCACCACCTGGAACATCAATTCGGTGCGCCTGCGCATCGGCATGGTCACCGAGTTCCTCGCGAGCCGGCAGCCCGACATCCTCTGCCTGCAGGAGACCAAGACGCCGGACGAGCAGTTTCCGACGAAGGCCTTCAGCGAGGCCGGCTATGTCCACCAGGCCTTCATCGGCAACAAGGGCTATAACGGCGTCGCCATCGTCTCGAAGCTGCCCTTCTCCGAGAAGGAGGCGATGGCGATGTGCGAGCGCAACGATGCCCGCCATATGAGCGTCGTGCTCGACGCCGGCGCCGGCTCTGCTGCCGGCATCGCCATCCATAATTTCTACATTCCGGCCGGCGGCGACATCGCCGACCCGGAGGCCAACCCGAAATTCGCGCACAAGCTCGCCTTCCTCGACGCGCTCGGCGCCTGGGGCATCGCCAGCAACCCGGCCGGACGGCCGAGCGTGCTGGTCGGCGACCTCAACATCGCCCCTTACGAGCATGATGTCTGGAGCCACAAGCAGCTCCTCGACGTCGTCAGCCACACCCCGATCGAGACGCAGACGCTGGAGAGGCTGCGCAGCGAGCTCGGCTGGACCGACGCCGCCCGCACGCTGAAGCCGGAGCCCGAGAAGCTCTACAGCTGGTGGAGCTATCGCGCCGCCGACTGGCAGGCCTCCAATCGCGGCCGAAGGCTCGACCATATCTGGCTCTCGGAGGCGCTGAAGCCGAGCCTGCGCGATCTCGAATTCCTGCGCGAGGCGCGCGGCTGGGAGCGCCCCTCCGACCATGTCCCGGTAACGGTGACGCTGGAGCTCTGAACTGTATCAGGCCTGATACCAGCAGCGTTTGAGGCTGACCTTCGTCATTGCGAGCGCAGCGAAGCAATCCAGAGCGGCAGCGCTCGACGTCCCCTGGATTGCTTCGCTGCGCTCGCAATGACGGCCGTGCCGCCTGCACCTGGACGCCCGGCGCCGCCCCTCAGCGCCAGTCGATCGCCCTGAGCGACATGCCGACCGAGGCGAGCTCCCCGGTGAACGTTTTCAGCCTCTCCTCGATCGCCTGTGCGAGGGCCTCGGCCGAATCGGGCGATTCGGCCAGCACGCGGCGCATCACGCTGCGCGAGAGCTTCATCACCTGCGTCGGCTCGCGCGCGATCGCCGTCGCTGGCCGTTCCAGCGCCGCGAACAGGGCAAGCTCGCCGATCAGCGAGCCCGGCCCGGCGATCTCCGCGGCCGGGCGGCCGTCATCCTCGCGGCTGAGCGCGATCGCGCCCGAGACGACCAGGAAGGCGCCGTCCGAGCCCTCGCCGCGCCGGAACAGCACATCGCCGGCACGCAGGCTTCGGCTCTCGGCGGCGAAGGCCACGAGGCGCAGCGCGTCGCGATCCATCAGGCTCAGCAGCGGTTGCCGGGCCAGGAATGCGATGTCGTCGTTGAGGGCCATGATCTCAGGGGTTCAGCCGATAGCCACCGGCATCGGTTACAAGCAAGCGGGCATTGGCGGGGTCGGGCTCGATCTTCTGCCGGAGCCGGTAGATATGCGTCTCCAGCGTATGCGTGGTGACCTGCGAATTATAGCCCCAGACCTCCTGCAGCAGGATCTCGCGCGCGATCGGCTTGCGCCCGGCGCGGTAGAGGAAGCGCAGGATCGCCGTCTCCTTCTCGGTCAGCTTGGTCTTCGAGCCCTTGGCGTTGACCAGGAGCTTCGAGCCCGGGTGAAATGTGTACGGCCCAACCTGAAAGACCGCGTCCTCGCTGGCCTCGTATTGCCGCAGATGCGCCCGGATGCGGGCGAGCAGCACCGCGAACTTGAACGGCTTGACGACATAGTCGTTGGCCCCGGCCTCGAGCCCGAGCACGGTGTCGGCATCCGAGCCCTG